>JAWAXF010000024.1:0-5932 GCA_038897035.1 Bathyarchaeia archaeon | reverse complement strand
AAGGTTTTAACTGAGGCTCAGCTCGAGAAGTTCGCTGGGTGGGTTCATGGGTCGAAGATGGCTGCCAGATACGTGCACTTCTCGGCTAGGGACGTTGAGGATGCGATCCTAGCCCTATACGGCATAGGGAGAGACGAGCGGGATGGAACGCCGATCAAGATCGTGAAGTGCCCACGCTGCGGGAGCCACAACCCCGAAACCCATAGGTTCTGCAGCCAATGCGGCCTGCCGCTGAGCATGGCAGCCGCGTACAAGGCTGAGCTATCAGCTAAGGAGGTTGTTGAGGCGGCCGAAGCCATGGAGAGCATGAAGAAGGAGATAGCCGATCTGAAAGCGCAGCTCCTAGAGCTCCTATCTGGTAAAAGAAAGAGTAAAAAGCGATAACTGTGAGTTCATCGCTCTTTTTTGGCGAACCTAGTCTCTATCTCGCCGAGCTTCTTCTCAAGCTCCTCCACCCTCTGAAGCATATCCAGGAGGATTTCCCTGTCAACCTCAATAACCTCACCTTTTCTTCTCTTCTTAGCCACGACATCCACCCGACAGAATAGCGTTTCAAACACTTTTAAATCCGCCATATAGATCCCTAGCCCATGTCGTGTTAATTACAAGAAAGGAGAAGGAGATGAAACCCCATGGGATGGGAAAGCATGAAAGTGAGGTTTTTAGGAGACACGCAAATGCATGCCGCCTATCCATATTAAGACAAACGGGTATGAGCTAAAGAGGATTCAATACCGTGGTTAAAAGCGAATTAAAAGTAATTATATTAAGTCTTCCTCTTATCAGCTTGACGGGCTAATGACCAGAATAATATCTGGTCCCTAACATTGGGCGGTTCATTAATCTTGTTAAGGTCGAGCGTGAGTAGGAATGTTAGTTTGCCGCCCTCAGACACACGTCTTCTAAATTCCTCATTGCTCAATAGGCTGCTTAGCAACAGTAATGCCGCCACACTTACAGTCTCTTCTTCGGAGGGTGATTGTGGTTTAGGCCATACGGCGATCTTCGCCCCCTCGGCTAGTGCTTCGGCGTATCTTTTAAGTTTCTCATCAATCCCCCGAGGCTCTAAAGTAATAAAGCCAATCGTTGAAGGGCGCTCACGCCCCTTTAAGAGGCGATCTATAGAAGCGATAGAAGCAGCTTCCTGACACAACTTTAAAATATTTTCTCTAAGAGTTTCAAGCCCAACTGGCACGGCTCCGGCTACCGCCTCTGCTCTGCTGAGCTCCTCATAAACCCTTAAGCCCTCCTCAGATAGCCTAAGCAATCGAGTTTTCGGAAAACCGCCCCTTTTATCCAGAATTAAGCCAAGCCCGACAAGCCGCTCCAAGTGAGTGTAAGCCGACTGCCTGCTTAAATTAGCTCTCCTAATCATCTCAGAAACACTAATCTCATCTCCACCAATGGCCAGAATAATCCGACGATCAGCCTCATCAAGACGAAAGAAACCATCCATCCAAAACCTCCCCTTTTTGCTTGACATCCACATATAAAGCCAAGGATAATATTTAAATATCGTTGTTCTGTTATATTGAATGTAGACAACTAGACAAATGGAAATGAATCCCAAAAACTTTACAACGAATAAAACTCCCGTACCAGCGCTTAAATCACTAGATAGAAGTCCCTCTTTCGAACGCATAGAAGAAGTCCTTCCAGCCGACAAATACCCTCGGAGGTATTTGTCGTGTAGAGGGACTCTTAGCTTGACTCGTTTCCTCTGTAAACTGCTATGGACTTTTATCCTCATATTTGCCCTTTCCATTATTTTCATTATTTTTATGTACGTTGTAAGGAATTGGGACTTTTGTCCTCTCTTTATGGTTTTTGGGTTTGTGGTTGGTAGAGAGGATAGGATTAAGAGGAAGTTGGAGGCGTGGTCTAAGCTGGTTGAGGAGTTTAATAGGAAGCTTGATGTCGTTAGGGCTAAGGGTACTTGGCTCTGTCCTAGGTGTTTTAGTGAAAAGGTCATAAAGAAAGACAGCCCGAGGCCCGAGAGAGGTGACCTCGGAAGGTTAGAATGTAAGGACTGTGGGCATAAATTCAGGAGAGAGGAGCTGCCCATAGGTGTGGAGGCCCCGGCGCGGATCGTAAATCATATCGTAAGACTAGTTGTTCTTGGCATCCCAGTACAGGATATAGCTTCCGTGGTCTCAGAGACGGCAAACGACTTTGGATTCAACTATGAGGTGAAGCGGTCGACAATATATGGTATAATAAGGGAGGTAGTCGAGCCTATAAAGTGGCTTGATAGATTTATAAGTGTCGGCCTGCTGGAAGGGATTCTATGCTATAGGCTGGAGTATGACGAAATATTCCAGCGGAGAGCATACTTGCACATCCTCGAGGAGTATTTAGAGTCAGAGGAAGGTAGTGCCAAGGTTCCAAGGTTCTTTTACATAATTAATGCGATATCTCCTGAAAATCGTTATCCGCTGCCGCCCGATGTTGCTGAAGCGCGCAACAAAAATGCCTTCATCTCCTTTTTCCTTAAGATTGGGCCGTATCTGGGCGATGATCCTATAATAACTAGTTGTGATGAACTCAAGCCGCTGATGAGCTCATCGGAGTTAAGGTTTCCAGCAAGCGAACTTGATACAACTAAACGTAAGGGTGCCGGAAAGATGATGATGGAAAAGACTGCTCACGTTGAAAGACTAAACCGGCAGTATAGGAAGGCTCTTCCAAAACGTAAGAAGGTGGGTAGCAGAATGGTAGCTTTGAATAAAGCAGAATTGTGCAGGCTCAGCATCTGTTACTGCTCTACTAACAAAAGAGTTGTGGAGGCTCTAGGAATTCCCTGGCCAAACATCACTAGAATTTCGGAGCTAATTCTCTTCGCAAAGTTCGTGCAGAAAAATGCTAAAGATGTTCTTGGGGATGAGCTTGAGGTATTTGAGAACCCAATAGTTGGTAGATGCGTCTTCACAATAAACCTTGACCAGGAATCTTATCCTAAAATCAAAAAGAAGACTTCATCAACATGGATAATTATTGGCTTAAATTCTTGGATCCCCTATAATGAGCGATCAAGTATAGTTAAGCGTCTGCTGAGCAGAGGGATAATTGCTCGTAATGAAGACAGCTCGGCGTGGCCAAAAATTATGGTGCTTATACCCCCGGAGCTAACATATAATCTCTTTCTTGTAAATGTCATCTATGATAATGAGCGCCGCCGCATACACTTTGTCGGAGATCTCCTCGCTGGACCGTACCAAATTTTGATACCACTATTAGACGACCATGAGAGGGGGCTTCTTGCGTTTAAAATCTGGGTCGATGCTGGAAAAGTCAATCATTATGTTTTTAGCTTAACTGGAGAAGAAATGAGGCGCCAAAAGGCGATAAATAGACGTTTAATTGACGATCTTCTTCGAGGAGAAAAAACAGAGAAGAAGGTGCTACGTAGCGTGTATTTTGCCAAAAGATGCAGAATCGTTGAGGAAGAAATATCTTGCCCAAAAGAGATTAAAGTGTCAGATATCTGCAGCGAAAATTTCTACATCTCTAGAATATTTAATGAGATTAAGTTGATGAATGATGTTGCGAAGTGCTTTAATGCAACTCACTTGGTGAGTCTCGCGTTTTGGTTTGCTAATGAGGTCTCAAGGAAGCGTCGGCCCGACCGAGTTATTGGTGGTTATCTCTTTATAGAAGAAGCAAGAAAATTGCTACTTGCAACCCTCTATAAGGTACTAGAGAGAATTATTGGCGTAAGGCCAAGCGAGTATGCTAAGGTTCTTAAAAGTTTTGGGATTGAATTTAAAGAAATAGAGGAACATGTAAAGATGGTGGAGACGTATATGCCTAAAACCTTTAAGAGTTTATGCGCAAGGCTGCTTCATCCAAAGAATCCGCTAGACGATATCCTTTTACTGACTTTGCTCCTCTTACTAGATCCAACCAGCACCCAGCACCCTTTAATCCAACAGATTCCAATGGAGTTTTATCGCCAAGAGCCTGATGCTGCCTAACTATATTGTAAAATATCTCGAAACCCTTGGCAAATGTTTCAGCTCCATCTAAGCTACCGAAGTTGTGAATACTCTTAAACCTTTGCTTTAAAGTTCTATAAAACCTCTCAAGAACGTTATTGCTTAATTTGCCAGTAATCGGGCCTTGAATGTGGAGTACCTCATCACCGAGCACCTCTTTTATTGCATCTGAGTACGCTTGCAGGCCATCAGTGATTATCTCCAAGGGCTTGCTGCCAGCCCTCTCAAGCGCCTTCTCAAGCACCACGCGAGCATTTTCAGCATCGCGTCGCTCGCTTATATGCTGGGCTATTAGTATCTTTGTTTCGCTATCTAGCACAGACCAGAGTATTATGTGCCTGCCCCGCACGCTCACCTTCGTCTCATCGCAATGCCACCTTACCCCTGTGCTAACTCTTATCTTCTCAACGAATTGATTGACGATCTCTACGTAACGCCTTATCCAGCCGTGGATGGTGGTATGAGAGACCTGTATGCCATAGACGCTCTCTAAGTGCTGTGAAATCTGGCGTAAGCTCAATCCCCTAAAGAACAGGTCTAGCGCTAAGACTATTGCCATCGCCTCACCCCTCACGCCCTCCAAGCCGCTCCTATAATTGAATCTCCTCTTGCAGCGCTTACAGTAGTACCTCTGTACTCTTCCGCTTTTTTCATAGGCAAAGCCACGCTTTATCACTTGATCATTTAACCCGCACTCCGGACATTTGGCTTCATCTTCTGGCTCTCTCATCCCAATAACTATCTCGCGTATTACCATGTAGTAGATGGCTGCGAAGATATGCTTACACTTTTTGTTGGCGCGCTTGTAGTCCTCGCATGTACACGTCCACTTCTTCCCTACCCAAGAGACTTCATAATAATCGTCTGTTCTCTCCGATTTGACTAGAAACTTAGCGCCTCCAGCTGGCTTCACATGCCCATTAATCATAAGCATTAGCCCTTTAAGCTCCCTCTTGCTGAATCCCATAGAGACACGTTCCCCCGAGAATCTTACCGCTTATCTGGCTTCTCGCCGCTCAGCACCCTCGTGAGCTCCGTTATGACCGCCTTAACTGCGTTCTCGATCGCGGCGTAGGCGTTTCTCCTAAAGCCATTAAAGAGCTCGTTTATGTCATGCGGCCTAGTTAATTCATTATTCCCGCTGTTTTTATTGAACCTGCATTCCTTTAGTGGACACTCGTGGCAATCTCTGCCGGGGATGAGGATCACCTTTCCATCTAGGATGCGGCTGGCCTTCTTTATGCGGTCTCTAAGCGCCATCTTAAGTAGGTCAGCCCAGTCCCCGGCCCTAAGCGTTATGGCGTCGCCGGTGGCGAACCTGACCAAGATAACTGTTGTGCCATTCCACATATACTTCTCGATCTGGCCTAATGGCACATTCAGCCCGGTCTTAACTTCCACGGAGATGTTTTCCCCACTATTGAGTATATGTATGCTTTTTCCATCAACCATTAGAAGTATATCGTATCTACCCGCCGGGTTCTCGGCCTCGCTGATTATGCTTATCGGCAGGCCAGCGGCCGCAAGCTCATTTTTCAGGCGCTCAATCAGCAACGTGACTGCATAACCATGCATATTCCTCCAAATCCTATCGACATCATCATCCCCATCACCTGGAGACTTAATCTTCCCAATTATGCAGCGTTCGCAGACATAATCCATAAGGAGACTAATCACTCTCTTCCCGCTAGATCTGCTACTATATTTAGCTGCTATTCCATCCGCCAGCCTCAGCAGCTCATCCCTAAGATGCAACACTTCCTGATCAAAATCCACCATAACCACTTCACCTCCAGCTATGTAATGTAAAATGGATTCAGACTACGCATCTGCGTGCTCTGCCCCTTTATGGTAAGCATACACTCATCTTCCTCTTTCTCTAGAAGAGCCTCCTCAGCCTCTCTGAAGACCTCTATAAGTCTCGAGCCCTGCCATGG
>JAWAXF010000023.1:0-6650 GCA_038897035.1 Bathyarchaeia archaeon | reverse complement strand
GGTTGAAGCCATATTCAGGCACCTGCCAATAGAGCTTACATATGCTAATGCTAATGATAGAGTAGTGTTCTTCTCAAAAAGCGTCCTTAGAAGGGGCTTTGCCAGAACAAAGACCATTATAGGCAGGAGGTTCGGGTACTGTCACCCACCCAGACTAGAGAACTTCATCAGGAACGCCGTCAATGAGTTAAAGTCTGGTAAGGCTTATTTCAGGTAGTACTGGACTAGGCTCGGTGACAGAATATAGGGTTACTGTAACCGCGGTTAAGGATAAAGGTGGAAATTATCTCGGTACTCTGGAAATGGTAGAGAATCTAACTGAGGTGGTGAACAATCCTGAAGAAATCAAGAGGAGGATAATCATTTTATAGCGTAATTTTACCATTATAGTTGGGATATTGTGGCTCTTATGGGATTGTACAGAGAGAACTGGGATGAGGAGGTTCCTACCCCCAAATTCTGACTCCTGGTCTATTTCTGGCATGAGGGGGCCCATGTTGCCAGAGATTTGCTCTGATCTTTGGGAAGCTGGCAACGGAGTATGGGGAAGGTTAAGTTTGCTAGGCTGAATGTTCTGGAGCCTGAGGACCCGGTTTTCCACGACCGGCAAGTGGCGAAAACCGTATGCCGCATGCGCGGGCTCATCGTAGAGCATAGCGTGGAGCTGCCTATTTAAGTGAAGCTGTGAACGTGCTTATGTGGAATACGAACTTCGGCACAGACCCGGCGTTCATTGCCAATGCGCCTGCGGTTATCCCTAACTCGGATAATAAGAGGGCGGCTGAGATACTTAAGGAAGATTTTTCATGGGCTCAAAGGCTAGCTATGGTTCTGGTGCCCGGTTAACAGGATCCTTTTATGATTTTTCTCAAATAATTATAGAAGCCATTAGTGGCGACGTGATCTTCGCCTGGTTAAGATTGTTCATTATCTCCTCCAAGCTGGTTAAAATCCTGCCTAGAAGTAATTCAACTTATATAAAAGATAATGAAACGTCTCAGCACATTAAGAGTGACTCTTTAGCGCTTGCCTATATAAGTAGTATTGACGCATCATTGCCAGCACTTCTACGGCTTGCTCAGGGGTAGAGTATACCGGTATACCGTTTTTCTCCAAGTTAATAACATCATTGGCAACTAAATCCTTTGCCGCTACAACCACTAAAATTGGTTTTCCCTTAAAATCTATAGTGGTTAATGCGTCCACATAGGAGCGTATAGCGCTCGTTTGAATTGCAACTACTAACCCGCCGACATTTTCGCTTTGAAGGACAATCTCTATAGCTTTCTTCACTTGTTCCGGTCTCTGACTAAACGTGAAATCTAATGGATTAATTCCGCCAGCATGTTTTGGCAGTATCTTTATGAGCTCCTTCAGTAAATCAGATGATAATCTAGCTAACCTCATTCCGTTGAGTGAGAGACTATCTGCTGCGGCAACCCCAAAAGAACCAGCGTACGTTATTACAAAGATCTCATTACTCGTAGGAAGCGGTTGCTTAGAAAAGGCGTTGGCGAGAGCAAACATATGCTCATTGTCTCTAGCTCTTATAATGCCTGTCTGCTTAAAAATAGCATCATAAATTAAGTCATTGCCGGCTAATGAGGCTGTATGGGAAAGCATCGCCCTTGCGCCCTCCTCTGTACGTCCAGTCTTTAAAACTATGACAGGCTTACGTCTAGTGACTCTTCTTGCAACATCAATAAACTCCTTTCCTCGTTTAACGCTCTCTAAATATAGACATATCACCTTTATATCATCGTCCTCGCCTAGGGCATATAGGAGATCAACTTCATCCACATCGAGTTTATTCCCGATTGTAGCAATAATCTTAAAATCCAAGATCTCCTTGAGATGCTTAAAGTAACCAGCTGCATAAACACCAGCTTGCGCTATAAGACCAATTTTTCCTCCCTTAATTGGTTTATCGTCTAGATCAATAGGATCAAATGTTCCCACAAATCCATTTAAAGTATTTATGATACCTGCGCAGTTTGGTCCTACTAGCCTAGTTTTGAATCTATACTTCTCAAGAATGTCTTTAATTGCGTATTCCAGGACTCTTCCTTCTTCCCCTTTTTCCGAGTATCCGGCTGACTCAATAATAATATACTTTACGCCAGAATTACAGCACTCATCTATGACTTTTGGTGTAATCTCTGCAGGCACTAATACTATGGCTACTTCAATGCTACCCGGAACATCTCTTATGCTTGGATAAGCTTTAATGCCCTGAACCTCATTTTCATTCGGATTTATAGGATAAATCTTTCCCCTAAACCCATTATTTATCAAGTTCCAAATCACATTGTATCCGAACTTCCCCTTGACATTAGAAGCACCAATAACCGCTACGCTCTGCGGATAAAGTAGATTCCTTAAATAAGACGCATCGTGTTGGTGTTCTCTTTTCCCTTTTTCTTTTATAAAGGGTTCTTTAAAATCTTTATGAAGTATTATCCTAGCATCAGCGATTCTATAACCCCAGGGATATAGGAAAACTGGGTTTAAATCTATTTCTCTTATAACTGGCATACTTAAAGCAAAATTAGACACTTTAATAAGCAGGTTTTTAAGTACTTCTATATTCGCTGATAACCCTCTATAGCCGCTTAAGAGACGATAACCCTTTATCTCTTTAATCATTGCCTCAGCATCCTCTTTTGATATTGGGATAACTCTAAAGGTTACATCCCTAAGAACTTCGACGAACACCCCGCCTAAACCGAACATTATAACCTTACCAAAAGTATCGTCTTCTATGATTCCCATTATAGCTTCTATTCCTGGCTCGGCCATCTGCTGAACCGAGACCCCAATCATGCCCCTATCACGAAAAGCTAATTCTAATTCTTGAAATGCTAACCTCAGAGATTTCTCATCTCGAAGATTAAGTTTTACCCCACCAGCATCTGACTTATGAATTATTTCTTTTGATAAAACCTTGAGCACTACCGGGTAGCCGATTTTCTCAGCGATTCTAGCAGCCTCATCGGCGCTTGATGCAAAATACGCGTGAATCACCTCAAAACCAAAATTTTCTAAGATGACCTTACTCTCATGCTCCATTAAGACTTCTCTTCCCTCAGCTAATGCGGCTTCAATTACGCTTCTGACCGAGTCTTTCAGAGGACCCTCCCCCGCCCAATTTTCCTAGTATTTATTTAAAAAAGATTTCTTTAATTTTTATCCACGTTGAGTGCATGTGGAATTAACTTGTCCATGATCTCTTCTATTAAGAAGACCCATAACTTGAGCCTTAAAAATATATTTGGCGATAAATGAAGATAAATCCATTCAAAAAAAGAAAAAATGAGGCTGGTTTACATGTTACAGGGTTTTAGCCTGCCATTTTTCTGCACATCATGATCATGGAGCAGATGGAGGCTACGGCTGCTATCAGCGCTAGGATCATAGCTGCGTAGAGTGGAAGGGTCATGGCGTTTGCGGCTAATTGGGCGGCTTCAGCGGTGCCCTTTACGCTTGAAATGTCAGCCCTTATCGCACCCACATCTGTTCTTATGGTGGCCACGTTTCCGTCCACTGTTTCAACCTTGCCCCTGATTACTCCAACATTTGTTTGGATGGTGGCTACTCCGTCCTTGATTTCCGTCACAACTGGTTTAACGGCTGCAACATCCACTTTGATTATTCCAGCATCAGTTTTTATGGTAGCTACGTCACCTTCAATTGATATTATCTTAGCATTGAGCGTTTCCAGCATAGACTTCAACGTAAGCTCGGTAGCCGAGAACGCCATGAGACTCTTCAAGTATTTGCAGAGCTCCTGCGCTCTTGCAAAGCTCGTGCTGGCCTCACCGTAAAGCTTTAAAGCTTCAACCTTCTCATCCTCGAGCTCGGCCAGAGCCATTTTACGCATGCCCTCCCAGTAAAGTGCCTTAGCTTCGTCAAGCACGTCATTCAGCAAAACCCTGCTCCAGTCATTGCTTGGACTCAGCTTCTCCACGGCTTGGGCTGCTGAGAACAGCTCTCGAAGGGCCTCATCACAGAGGGCCTTCGTCGTGGTTAATGGACTGTCCTTGAGGTATACCTTCACGTACTGGCCTGTCTGGTCAGGAGATAAACGCCCCCATTCGGGGTACTTCGGGTTTCCTGCGCACACGTAGAGGACTTTATCAACTGGCACCGCAACCTTGGAGTGGAGCGTTGCTGAGGTTGAACCGAAGCGGTTTATGGTATTGCCTGTCCACCCAGCGTTTCTAATCCAGGTAGACCCATTCCAGTAATTTGTACTGCTCATGATATCCATCACCGTTTGGACATCAATCTTCCCATGAGAGTCCTTTATGTACTTCTCAGCTGTTAGATAACGGAACCAGCTTGACGGATAATAGAGCTTAGGATCCCACGGCACCTGTGAAGGCATCATTGTTGAATTTATGAAGTGGTTTATCGCTATTATATAGTCCTTTTCTCCAAAGGCACCTGGTTTCCTCACGGCTTTAAGCGCGGCTGTAGCCTCTATTACGTAAGCGTTTCCCCACACGTCTACTATTAAGTGGTTGATGCCGTTAGTTGCTGGAACACTTAGAATAACATCTTTAGCTTCATCGGCGGTTGAGCAGGTCATCGCCACGTATGGCCCAACTATGAAGTCGGTGATGCCGTAACCTATATCCTCTCTTCTGGCGTTAGGCCCTTTATTGGACTCGTGGACCAGTCCCTTATCGTTCATCTGGAAGTTGTCTCCGAGTCTACCTGCTATACCAAAGGAGACGAAAGCGTTGCCGCTTTCTGGGTACGCTATTACCATAATTATATACGAGTAGCCCCTCCCGAATGGATAGTCAAAGTTTGAGCCAGCTATGGTTTTCCCATCGCTTGTAGCGGAGCCCCACACAGCTATATTAGAGCACGAAACAGGTAAAGGAAGCCACTCGAACTCCACTTGGTAGTTTATGAGAAGTACATCCCAGTAGGTGACGTTGTATCCGGAGTCTTGAGCACCATCAGATATGCCCTCCAACATTTCCCAATACTTGACCTTGGTGAGACAACGCCTTAAGCACTGGTCGTAAGCCGCGAGCTTCTCAAGTATAAGGCTCTTATCATACCTTTCCAGCAGAGCGGACCATAAGCCATCCTTAACCAAAGTAATATACTTCGCAGCTTGTTTACCATATTGGTAGCCCATTTCGTACTCTGAACCGGATACATAGACTATAGGAAAGAACCCTGGAGGAAATTCATGTGAGAGTGTAGAAGTAACCTCTATACTGCCAACAGCCAAAGGAGCTGCATACAACGCAAAGAACAGCATCACAAGCAAGGCGCATAAAAAGAGATATGCATTCATACTTTAAAATCACCATAAATAATACTGCACAAGAATTATATATAGATTAGCGTATAAAATGTTGTTTTTCGGTTTTTCTTGGCTTTTTGGCGTCTGATATTTACCGTTTTGGGGACCATACAATTTGCCAAGAAACTTTGTAGAGGACTTGAAAGGCACCAAATATGCGAGTATGGAGATAAAGCGCCAGACCCTTTAACCTTCAGCAAGTTTATTACCCGTGCTAAACCTGAAACTTTTTAGGAAAACGAAATAAGCCTAAAATGTTAGAGTGAGGTTGCGGGGGGTGGGGTTTAAACATAAATTTACCAGTAAAAATTTTCATTCATTCTATAAACTATTTTCATCTCAGTAGGATGAAAAAGAGATAATATTTTCCTTTAGCTACGTATCTACCTAATATTGGAGGGGATAGGATGTTATGCGAGAGATGTTTGAACAGTCAAATATGTTCATATTATGACAAGATAAGTAAGTTAATTAGAGAAGACATTAAGTTGGAGGTAACTGAATGTAAATATTACAGGGAATCTCCAATCCTAACCCCAACCCTAACAATTCAGGAAAAACTTCGGATCGTGTTAAATACCTTAAAAGAAATGGAGCAAAAATCAGTATTTGTCTCTAAGGCAGATCTAATAAAGAGACTCGAAACAAAAAGTATTCATAAGGATGAGGCGGAGAAACTTATTGAACATTTACTCAAGGAAGGAAAAATTTATGAGCCTAAAAAAGATTGCTTAAAAATTACTTAAAAAGTTGTTGAAGCACAATTTAAGTAAGAGATTAAATATTCAGATGACGTGAAATAAGAGTTTAAGGGCAAAATGCTTGTTTAAGTTTCGGAAACAGTGATAGAATTGTAGTAATTTTCAGGTTACTTTGGAGAGGATTAGTTTTGCTGCCTCTTTTCTGTTTTTTGCTAGGTCGAGTAGGGTGTTTATTAATCCTTTTTTAGACGCATCCATTACCTCGACATAGAGGAGTTTCCCATCTTTATCATAGCCTAGAATAATATCATTGTCGAGAAGCTCCTCATTGGCCAAGACCCCCTCCCTAATCTTAAGCACCAGGACATCTACATCGGGATCATATTTTATGGCTAGATCCATCTCCCAGACCTCTTCCTCCTACGAACAACATTCTCAATCCCACTACTATATATTGCGGTTACAATAAATATTTGTTGATCTCTCCTCTCATATATTACAGCTATCTTCTGATCAAACCTTACAGCGATGTACCGGTTGGTAGCCGTATCGTAGAGAATTTCATCAGGGCTCCTAACAATATTCTCAATTAAGTTCCCAGTCACCCCAACCCTTGAAAGCTC
>JAWAXF010000022.1:0-9321 GCA_038897035.1 Bathyarchaeia archaeon | reverse complement strand
ATATACGAGTAGATCCGGCTGGGATGATTTTATGTAGATCCTCTCGCCCACCATAAGCCTTCTTGTGAAGCCATGCGTGAAGCCGCTATCCCAAACCCAAACGACCTCGCCATCAGGTCTAACTACTTCGAAAGACGCTTTAATGGCAAAATTATCCGAGCTATCGACCAGTTTTCCGAGCAGAATTATGCCAAATGATTTAGGTGGGCTGAAGGTATACTCAAACTCGGTAGCTAATTCTAGCTTTTCAGCGTTGAAGGCGGAGCCGGCTGACTTCACGATGAGGGAATTGCCCTCAACGGTTGCGAGGATAACTGAACTGTTCGATAGTGTTATCTTACCTTCACCCCTAAGGGATCTCTCTAAAACCGATACCTTTATGTTACTTGGCAGATCCGCCATCTCGCGGTTAATTACTCCAATCCATTCTGGATAAGCCAGCCACTCGGCGAGTTCTCTATCGCGAATAGGGTCATATGGAGTTAAGAATGGTGCGAATATCGCCATTAAAACGAAGGATATTAGTATTATTAGGCCTATAATCCCCTTCTTACTCCGCTTATACTGTTTCCAGAAGTAGGCTATTCTCTCCCTCTGATACTTATCTATGATCATCCGGCGCCCTCACCATACTTCACTCTAGGATCAAGTATTCCATAAATTACATCAACTATGAAGTTAGCAGCTATGACGAGGACGCAGATTACAAAGAATATTCCCTGTAGGGATGGATAATCGAGGTTTGAGATCGAGTCAAAGGTGTATCTTCCCATCCCATACCATGTGAAAACGGTTTCAGTGGTCATGGCGCCACCCACCGAGCGCGCTATGCTTATCGCAGCGCTGGTAACTATAGGAAGTTGAACATTTTTGAACACATGCCTATAGAGCACATCTCTTTCTTTAAGCCCCTTAGCCCTCGCAACAACAACGAAATCTTGCGATAAGGCATCTAAAACCAAGTTTCTCACGGAAATTATTCCTCCACCCAAAATTATCGCCGTTAGAGCCGTGAAGGGCAGAGTCATATGCCATAAGTAATCGATTATGAACGATATCGGATCCTTTGGATTGTTAGGTGGAGGGGTAGTTGTACCCGCGGCTGGAAAAATATGGTAATTAAAGGATAGGAAATATAAGAGCGTCATCCCCAGCCAGAAGACCGGTGTGCTATTAAGGACTATGCCGATTGAAAGTATTATGGAGTCTGAAAGTTTGCCGCGTCTTGAGGCGATATAAAAGCCTATCAGGACTTGGAGTATCGTTGAAGCTATAACTGAGCAGCTTACTAAAGCGATGGTGTTGGGCAAGCGCTCCATAATCTCGACTTGAACGGGCCTAAATGTGCGGAAAGATATACCAAAGTTACCCTGAAACAAATTCACCATGTAGAGGAGGTATTGCTCCCATAAAGGTTTCTTAAGCCCCCACCTATTCAAAACCTCATCGATCATCTCAGGGGTCATTATATACTCTCTAATCATAACTGCGTAGGGATCGCCGGGCATAAGCCTAAAAATTATGAAATTTAATGTAGAAACTAGAAAAACTAGCAATATACTGTAAAAAGCTTTTTTTAAGACGTATGCTTTAAACCCCATCTAAGTTTCTTCCTTTACCCAAACAGTAAGCTTAAATCAATTATAAAAATTAAATTGCTAATAAAAATTTTTACGTTTAAGCCCTTAGTTTGTTTGCGTCAAGGGGGTAGGCGCTGGATTAAGGGAAAAGGCAAAAGCACTAGTTGAAGGATTGACTGTCATCATGAACAAATGAAAAATCTTATAAATCAACATGGTAATAAGTTAGGTTTAGGTGACTTATATGGGAAAGAGCACCGCCTTAATTCTGCTAGTAATTCTCGGAGCCACACTACACATAGCTCCACCCGCAAACATCGCTTCAGCCCAGCAACAAGAAATAGTATATCCGAAGCCTACATATGCACCCTATATTTATGGCCCCTACATTGACAGAATAGTGTTTAGGTTCATTACAGAGACAATAACGGTATGGGAGCTATTTAAGAGAGGAGAACTTTCATGTGCTGGACAATATATGGGTACAATCCCTGAAGAAGATTGGCTTGCCGCAGGAGAAAATCCTAACATTCAACTGGTGTTATACAGAAAACCAACATACAACGGTTATTTAGGCTTCAATATTAAGAAGTGGCCGACCAGCGAATTAGAAGTTAGAAGGGCTATTGCCCATCTAATTGATTACGACTATGCCGTATCAGTAATATGGAAGCCAGGCGCTGTTGGACCAACATGGGGATTTATTCCGCCACTTTTTCAAGAGTGGATCAACCCTCGTGTGGATGTACGTGTAAGGTATTCCTATAGTCTTGAATTAGCAAAGAAAGAGCTTGAAGACGCTGGATGGGTCTTCAAGGACGGAAAATGGTATAGTCCTGGTAGAAAAGAAATGGGTATAATAAAGTACGTGTGTCCAGGCTATAGCCCGGAGAGAATAGAGCTTGGTTTAAAGCTTAAGGAGGATGCTGCTAAGATCGGCATAGAGGTAGAAGTTGTACATCCACCTGATTGGCCTAGCACTGAGCGTATGACGTATATTGAAAGAGACTTCAACATATTTGCTAACTACGCGACTGCCGATGTTATGAACCCTGCAAGATGGTATTTCTGGGCTTTCCACAGCTCAAGCTATCAGCCTCCTGGCGTCTCTTCGATAAACCATTTCGGTATTCAGGATCCGGAGCTAGATAAAGTTCTTGAGAACCTTCAGACAACAATGAACGTAGAAGAAGCAAAAAGGCTCGTATGGAAAGTTCAAGAGATTATAGAGGATAAATGTTATGTTTTACCTTTGCCTGAGGCTTACGCCTATAGAACTGGTCTGAGAAAGGATCAGTTCCGAAACTTCTATGGAATAAAATCTGCGCCTGAAATCTCTGTTTCTCAGCCGGAGTTTGTAGAAGAGGCAACTGGCTACATATTCATGATGAATGTAAAACCTGTTAATAGGGAATTTGGCGGAACTTATATAGTAAACAGAGCTTATTGGCCAAGCTCTTATAATCCGCTTAATTGGATGGAAGCCCCAGAGCAACAGATCTATAGGTTCATTTACTCATCTCTTGCGCGTCGTTGCATTGATGCAGAAGGCAAGGATGTAGTTATACCGCTACTAGCTTATGACTGGAAAGTAGAGACGTGGGAAGTGGCGCCGGGCAAGGTTGGGCTGAAATATACCTTCCACCTTTACAATAATATTACTTGGCACGATGGAACGCCATTTACGTCAGAGGACGTGAAGTTTACATTTGACCTTATTGCTAAAACTAAAACCCCTTGTGCTCTCTACGCACCTATTATACCCGTTTATGTAAAGGCTGAAACGCCGGACAAACACACAATCATTATTTACACAAGCCAAACTGGTATATTCCAATTTTACGATATAATTTCAGTGTACATTTTACCTAAACATATTTGGGAGGGACTGCCAGATCCGTTCGCCTTCGAGAATATTCCTCCGATAGGTACCGGTCCATTTATATGGGAAGACTATAAACCAAGAGAGTATATTTCGCTTAGGGCTAATCCTCGGTATCATTTGGCTGCTAGGACTCTGTCGGTGTCAACCGTATATAAGGATACTGTGAAGATTGCTGGTGAGAGAGCGAAATTCCAGTTTAAGCTTGTCGGCCCAGAAGGTGAAGCCGTAACTAATGGAACGGTTAAGCTGACTTTAATGAAGGCTGGGGAAGAAGTCTTAGAGGTAAGTGCAAGGCATATGGGTGGAGGGGTCTATGAGGCGAACATCGATACGGGCGTCATAGGGGTTGGAGACTACATGGTTAGCGTCATAGCGGAGTACGTGACGCCTTTATTCACGTATCAGCGGCCATCAACTTTAACCTTAACCGTTCTGCCGGAAATCTACAGGGATCTAATAAACGCGGTTAACGAGGCGAGGAGCGAGATAACCTCAGCAAGCAACAAGATTTCAACCCTAGAGAACACAATATCATCTTTGCAGGGAAAGATATCTAGCCTCGAAGGAACAGTTTCAGGTTTGGCTGCCGCATCTACCCTTGCAACAGCCAGCATAGGAATAAGCGTCGTGGCGGTAATATTGGCTTTAGTCGCCATAATAATGTCGCTTAGGAAGAAATAAAGTTCATTTAACCCCAACCTATTTTTTATATTTGCTCCTCAGAATATTGGTTGTGGAAAAATGGATGAAAAAGTATATTTAAAGTCATTGCTCCTCGCCTTCTTCGCTGTTATAATCGTCTTGTCCGTAGGATTAACGTTGTACTTTCTCTTCAGGGACAGCGCGTCAGGAATCGCTATGATAGGCCTCATTTTAATATTTGCGGGCATGATGTCCCTACTACTCTTCCCACCCTTCATACTGAGAATATTGCTTAAAAGGAGGGGGAAAACCCCAAAGAACGGGGAATAAATAAATGCCGGGTTTTCTCCTTAAGGAATCTCTAGTTTTGGTTGCCGACCTGAGCCTTATGGCATGCGACATAATGGTCATTAGACACTTCTATTAGTTCCGGCTCTTCCTCTCTGCATTTTTCGTCGGCAAGCGTGCATCTCGGGGCAAACCTGCATCCCTTAGCCACTTCAAGCGACATGGTTATGTCGCCTCTGATCCGCACATCTCTAATCTTTTTGCTGGGGTCGGGTGATGGAACTGCTGAAATTAATGCTTGAGAGTAGGGATGATATGGCGCATCTATAAGGTCTTCCGCATCGCCCTTCTCAACTATCTTGCCCAGATATATGACGGCAACCCTGTCACCGATATATTTCACTAAACCTAAGTCGTGGGTTATTAAGAGAAAAGTCACGTTCATATTTCTCCTTAAATCCAACATAGTTTTTATCACTGAGCCGCGGGTCGACATATCTAGCATTGAGACCGGTTCATCCGCAACAATAAATTTTGGTCCTAAAACCAGCGCTGAAACAATAGCTATTCTCTGGAGCTGACCTCCGCTGAGCTCATGCGGATATTTGGAGAGAAAGTTTTCCGGCGGGTATAGGCCTACGCTCTCTAGAGCCTTAGATACGATGTTGATTCGCTCTTCTCTGCTGCCGCCGATCTTATGTATGATGAGCCCCTCACATATATTATCAAAAACGCTCATTCTGGGATCAAGCGAGCTGAACGGGTCTTGGAAAATCATCTGGGCTTTTCTTCTAAACTCTTTCAGCCCTTTCTTGTCTAACGAATATATGCTCTTTCCTTCAAAGAGGATCTCTCCTGAAGTAGGCTTCTCTAAACGAAGCAGCAGCCTACCGGTTGTTGTTTTTCCGCTGCCCGATTCGCCCACGAGGCAAAAAATCTCTCCTTCGCGGATGGAGAAGCTTACCCCGTCAACCGCATAAATATATCTTCTCTTAGACCTCGAGAAAAGACCGGTTCTTACCGGAAACCATTTTCTAAGATCGTTCACCTTCACTAACTCGCCCATTTAAGAGCCCTCTTTAACGTAATTTCCTCTAACCTATGGCACGCAACATGATGGGAAGAGGAGACGGCGCTCATTTCCGGCTCTTCTTTTCTACATATGTCGACCGCGAAGGGGCAGCGCGGGTGGAAGCGGCATCCGGTGGGCGGGTCTAATAGGTTTGGTGGGGCTCCTTCTATGAAGCCTAGGGTGCGCCTCTTCCCCCTAATGTCTGGTACGCTGTCTAAGAGGAGAAACGTGTATGGATGCATGGGACTATAATATATTTCTTCTGTAGATCCATACTCGACTATTTTTCCAGCATACATCACGAAAATCCTATCGCTGCTGCTAAAAACTAATGGTATATCATGCGATATTATTATGGATGAAAGGTTCAGTCTCCTCCTAAGGTCGGCTACCAGATTAATGATCTGGGCTTGAATTATCACGTCTAGAGCCGTCGTCATCTCGTCGGCAATTAAGAGGCTGGGATTAAGGGCTAAAGCCATCGCTATCATAGCTCTCTGCTTCATTCCACCGCTGAATTCAAAAGGATAGCTCTTCGCCCTTTTTGGGTCTATGCCCACTAATCTAAGTAGGTTTTCAGCCCTCTCCCAAGCCTCCTTCTTCGACACATTTTCATGTGCAAGTATAGTTTCAACTATCTGGTCACCTATCGTTATTACCGGATTCAAAGAGTTCATTGCTCCCTGAAAAACGATCGAAATCTTCTTCCACCTTATTCGCTTTCTAAAATCCTCCTCAGATAGCCCAAGTATATTTTCACCTTCAAAAAGGATCTCTCCCGAAAAAATTCTTGAATTAGCGGGTAAAACCCTGATGATAGTTAATGCGAGGCTCGATTTGCCGCACCCGGACTCGCCGACAACTCCAACACACTCATTTTTATAAACGTCCAAGATCAATCCATCAACAGCCTTAACCCATCCCCCCTCAACACTATAATACATTCTTAAATCATTAACCTTTAGGAGGGGGGAGTCAGACATTCTTCTTCCACCTAAAGGATCTAGAAAGTACTTTTAAGCAGAGCTGGTTAATTAATTTTTTCGATTGGAAAAGGCTTGATCAACCATAGCTAGAAGGATAGTAAAATCTGCCAAATGAATAGATAGCCAAAGGACTCAATTTCCTCCCAGATCTCCCTGAAGATCCTCTCATCACCGGAGATCTGAGGCAGCTCCTTCCGCTTCTCTTCCCAAGGGATACATATGCCCGGCCTGGTATTCGATTTCTGCGGAGAAGCCGCTGTTTCGCCTTCATACATTTTCTCAGCGGGGTCATTTCGCTCTACGCTTAGTTTCTGTTTTAGGGGATATCCGCCATATGCACGCGTGAAATCCGTCATAGCTTTAACATTTTCAATCTTAGCGTCGCCCTGAATTATGGCTGAAGCATCCATAATATATCCTCCATCCGGGGCTAAAACGTCGATCACCTTCTTGCAGTAATGGCGTACTTCCTCAGGGCTTCCAAGAGCAAGCAGCCAGTTAGGTATTCCGCCGCTTAAGCAGAATCTGGCTTTCAGTTTTTTGCGCGCCTCAAACATGTCGGTTCTATCTACGTGAAATATTATGCTTCCCTCCGGTAGCTCAGCGAAGCTATCCAGATGGGGAGTCCAGTCTCCTTCAGCGTAAAAGAGCGTTTGATGACCGTTCTTCCAGAGCTCTTCAATTATAGGTTTCAAGGTGGGCCAATGAATCCTCTTAAAGTGCTCCATGCTTATGAATGGCACGTAGCTCCTATGCATCCAGAAGCCTACCGGCACCTTCCTTTCCGGATCCGCTGTCATAAGCGCAACCTTCGCCAGATGTGGAGCGAGGGCTTCACAGGCCTCAAGCACCTTTTCAGGCCGCCTATGTAAATCCTTAACTAACCCGATGTATCCGCGCAGCTTATCGGCAATTATATCGAGCGGGGCCTTAAGAATCCCAGCTATAGCCGACGCTGTTCCAGTTTCCTTCCGCATTCTCTCCACCTGCGATCCCAGAGCATTAAAATAGTTGCTCATAGCCATGGCGCCCTTCACTAAAGCGAGCTTACCCCTATATGAGAGGGGCTCGCCAAGCCCTATCTCGCCTGAAACTCGCGGAAGCCAAACATTATACAGGAATGATGTTGGGTCATCTATAAGCATGTCATATTCATCGGGTTTCATGAAAGCCATATTTTCCGGGGGTTCAAGATACTGGAATGGCTTATCCGGAGGGATATCTATGCCGGGCACAGCATAATATTTTAAGCCAAGGGCCTGCGTGAGCCCTGTCCAAACATAAACCATGTTAGGCACCATAGCATCCCAATCAAAGTCCCTAGCACATTTAATTACAGCGTCAAAAGCTCTCCTATAGTCGTGCGTAACCTCTTGACACGTGTAACCAGCGTACTTGGCGGTGAATTCGGCGACAAATGGTCGGATCGGGATGCGATCAGGCATCTCATTCCGCATAGCGGTTAAGTAACGCTTCAACCGCTCCTGATAAACATGCTCCTCGCCCATAACTCGTCTCCAATGCTCATTAAGAGCTTTTATGCACTTAAAACTTCCCCCAAAGAGCCCGGGCTTTCCAGAAATTTTACCTTGGATCTCAGCTTGCGCGCATGTATTGCGGGGTAGTGGTTAAATACGAGTTATCGTAAATATGTTTTTTGGTGCTCGTAAAATGTCCTTCACGATGGAAGAAGTTACCCCGGCGGTTGAGGAATATCTTGAGTGCATCTACAGGCTTGAGGAAAAATTCGGTGTGGCTAAGACTAAGGATATCGTTAAGATGATGGGTGTAACCCCCGGCACAGTTACAAACACTGTTGAGTGGCTTGAGAAAAACGGCTTAGTTACCCATCAACCTTACCGAGGCGTTAAGCTGACGAGCAGAGGGCGAATGATAGCCATTCAAGTTTTAAGGAAGCATAGGCTTGCGGAACGCTTGCTCGTAGATATTCTCCGCGTGGAGTGGGAGAAGGCCCATGATCTTGCCTGCAGGCTTGAGCACGGCTTAACTGAAGAGGTAGTTAAGTCATTGGAGAAGGCTCTGAAAAACCCGAAAACATGCCCTCATGGAAACCCTATTCCGACAGAGTGCGGCGCTTTAATCGAGGAGGAAGCCATCCCCTTAACGGATCTCGACGTCGGCTCTGAGGGCACCATCGCAAGGATAGTGGAGGAGAACGAAGACCTACTTCGATATCTAAGTGGGCTGGGAGCTTTCCCAGGGGTTTTCGTGAGGGTTTTAGGTAAAAACCCCTTAGATGGCTCGCTTACAATAATGGTTGGGGAGAACCTCAATGTTTTGAGCTCGAAGATAGCGTCCGTTATACGCATCAGAAGGCTTGTTGAGGATGGTGCATTTTATGGGTAAGGTCGTGATCCCGCTAACAGCATTAAGGAATGGTGAAACAGCGACAGTAATCTCTATAGATGGCGGGCCCGGAAGGGGGAGAAGGCGCGGGGGATGGGGCTTCGAGAGGAGGCTTACAGACATGGGTTTAACTCCGGGAACTAAGGTCACGGTTGTAAAGTCGGCGCCGCTCCACGGTCCCATCGAGGTTATTGTGAGGGGTTCTAGGCTCGCGTTAGGTAGAGGAGTAGCCGAGAGAATACTCGTTGAGGTTGAAAGGGATGGTTGAGAAAAGGCTTCGTATAGCTTTGGCTGGGAACGCTAACGTTGGGAAATCCGTGATATTCAATTATCTAACGGGCTTACATCAGCATATCGGTAACTGGCCTGGAAAAACCGTGGAGAGGGCTGAGGGAACCCTGCACTTCAAAGGTTACACGATAGATATTATTGATCTGCCCGGCATATATTCTATCTCAACCTATTCTATCGAGGAGCAGGTTACAAGAGAATACATTGTAA
>JAWAXF010000021.1:0-10739 GCA_038897035.1 Bathyarchaeia archaeon | reverse complement strand
TTTTACACGAGGATCATCGAGGAGAATGAGCCATACACTGACATCCTAGTACTCGACGAACTCATATACGTTTCTCAAAAAAGATATAATGTAACATATAAAATAACCCTGGAGTTCATAGAGGATATCGTTAAGCCATTTGTAAACATAATTTCTTTGGGAGAAGACGAATATAATATTGCAGCAAAGGTGATCCTGGAGCACAATATTAGGCCTTCAGATGCCCTCCACCTAGGAGCGATGAAAAAGAAAAACATATCTACAATTGTCTCAGAAGATAAAGATTTTGATAAAATTGAATGGATTAATAGATTCTGGTTAACTACATAAAGTATACCGCTAACCTCCTTCCTTCTACAATAGTGTAAATGCCGTCTGAGGCTACGCGGGTTTTATAATTTGGCGCCGGGGGTGGGATTTGAACCCACGCGCCCCGTAAAGGGGCACTGGATCTCGAGTCCAGCGCCTTATCCGCTCGGCCACCCCGGCTCCAACAATATTTTTAACCCCCGTAATATTTTTATTTTCCCTTTCTGCTAACCTTAACTAACTGTGAGCAAGCTAGCTTTTTAAGAACCATGTCTCCCATAGAGCTTAGGGGTTGTATGTCCACGAATGCTAGGGTGGAGATTATATCGATTGGGAATGAATTGCTCATAGGCAAAATTTTAAACACTAATGCCCATTGGCTCGCCAAGAGAATAACAAGCCTAGGCTTGTCTGTATGTAGGATAACCGTTGTGGGGGATGATGTGGATGAGATATCCTCAGTTCTTAAAGAGTCTATTCAGCGTAAACCTGCTTTCATTATAACAACTGGTGGGCTCGGGCCAACCTTCGACGATAAGACTCTTGAGGGGGTCGCCATGGCCACTAGCAGGGAGCTTGAAGAGAATAGGGAGGCTTTAGAGATGATCAAGAGGAAATATGAGGAGTACGTTGCTGAGGGGCGGATGGAGAGAGTTGAACTTACGCAGTATAGGGTTAAGATGGCTAGGCTGCCGAGGGGGGCGAGACCGATCCCAAACCCGATTGGTACGGCGCCTGGGGTTCTACTTGAGCACGAGGGCGCAAAATTAATTATGCTCCCCGGGGTTCCAGAGGAAATGAAAGCAATCTTTGAGGAATCCATTCTACCGCTTCTGCGTAAAGCTGCTGGTAACATGTTTTTCTATGAGACAAGCTTAGAAGTTGTAGGGATCTATGAGTCAGATTTAGCGCCATTGATCGAAGAGGTTATGCGCGAAAACCCTTATGTCTATATAAAGTCTCACCCAAAGATCTCAGAGAGAGTTCAGAAGATAGAGCTCCATCTCTCAACAACATGCAGTGATGAGAGTTTGGCGAGACAAAGAATTGAGAGGTCAATTATGCAGGTTTCATCCCTTATATCTGAGAGGGGTGGAAGAATACGGCCGATACAAGCATAAGAGTGCTCATGTAAACGTCTCTAAAATAAGGTAATCTTCTTAAGGCTGTTTGCCATGGTCTTCATGATATTTATAATTGGGACGGCTGGCTCTGGTAAGTCCCTGTTGACAGCATCGTTCAGTGAGTGGCTTAGGATAAATGAACAAAACGTTGCGACAATGAACTTGGACCCAGGAGCGATGAAGCTACCCTATACGCCAGATATAGATGTTCGAGACTATGTAACTGTCGAGGAAATTATGGAGGAGTACAATCTCGGGCCGAATGGGGCTCTTATAATGGCCGCGGATTTAATAGCCAGCGAAATTGACAATTTAAGGGCTGAGATAGAGGATATAAAGCCGGATGTCCTCCTCGTGGATACTCCGGGTCAAATGGAGCTTTTCGCCTTCAGGGCGAGCGGACCATATATAGCAAGTGAAATGGGCAAAGACTTAAAGGCGATAGTTTATCTCTTTGATTCTGTCTTCTCGCTTAACCCATTAAACTTCGTTTCAAACATGTTTCTCTCGGCAGCGGTCTATATGCGCTTTCTGCTTCCTCACATACATATCCTTTCGAAATGTGATCTTATCTCACGTGAAGACGTGGAGAACATTCTGGAATGGTCTGAGAATAGGGAGGCCCTAGAGGAAGCTATTAATGAGAGACTTGAAGGAACTAAACGTTTGCTCAGCTATAGGCTAAGCAAGATAATATATCGGTTGGGCTTAAACTTTCCTTTAATACCTGTATCGGCTAAAACAAATGAGGGCTTCATTGAACTAAATGCTACATTAGAAAGGATTTTTACCGGCGGAGAAAAAATCACGTATTAGATGTTTATATTATTGACCATGCTGCCGCAAGAGCTCCATACTCAGCCTCTTTAAGTGTATCCGCGCTACTTATTATTATAACGTCGCCATCTTCAGGCTCCATTAAACGCATTATTTCCTCAAATGCCGCCGGATAATCCCTTTTTAAGTCCGCATTAACGCCCGGAATGATTACCTTGTTGTCTTTACAGACTAGCGTTATGGCGCCCTTAGCGCCGCTGGATACCGCTGCATCGCGTTGTTCAATACCACTTTTGACTCTCTCAGCCCGTCCTCTAACCAATATAGCTACACTTTTAGGGGCTAAACCCAACCCTGCGCCCTTCACCTCGACCGTCTTAGGCAAGACCTCTTTAATGGACCTCCAAAGCGCCTCGCCCTTTTGCGTAAGCGAACAACCCTTCTTTGAGATTGTGATTAAGCCAGCCTCAGCCAATCGGGCCAGCATAGTTCTGATTACACCCTCACCCAGCCCAATAATCTTAGAGATTTTGCCGCGGCCGATGCTACCAGCTTCAGCCAGCAGCTTCAAAAGCCTGATCAGATCCAGCGCACTAAAGGATGGTAAAGGTCCAGGCGCCTTCTTTAAGGATAACTCGCTTAAGAAGCCTTTAAGTGACATGCTCACCATTAGTAAACACTATTCTGATGAGATAAATAATTTTCTCAGAAACCCTCTGGGCATGCTGAGAAATAAGGTCTCGATCTGAGAACTCGAGCTGGCTATCCATCAAACCGGTATTTTTGTTGAGTCTCCAAGTATTATGAAAGCGAAATGGCTTTAAGTGGTTTAACTTTCCGCTCCTCAAAACTTTTGCCCAACGCCTCCAAATTAATTTTAGAATAAGTCTCGCTATATTAGGAGAAGTGTTTTGAAAAGCACCAATAGTTATTGGAGATGGAATCTTGTTTTAAAATTTAAATGGCGAAAGTTTTAAAAGTTAGGGGCTATAATCCTTTTTAGGAGGTTGCAATAAGCGATGGTGCTGAAAGAACGCTATCAGGATCTTCTAAGGTGCAGCCGCTGTTCTTACTGTAAATTTATTCCTTTAGGTCTTATATGGGACAAAGATTATTCTTATGGTTGCCCATCTATAAGCTACAAGAATTTTCATACATATTCCGCAGGTGGTAGAGTAATCACGGCCCTCGCGTTGTTAGAAAATAGGCTGGTTTTGTCAGATAAACTAATGGATGTCGCATTTGAGTGTCTCACTTGTGGTTCCTGCCACACTACTTGCCAAATAAATAAGGTGCACTTAGAGCCACGGGAAGCTATTATCGATCTTCGGGAATTTCTAGTAGAAAAAGGACTAGTTAGTGACGAACATAGAGCAATCATTGAAGGGCTCCGCAAAGATGACAACATGATGCAAAAGCCGAAAAAAGATAGGGGCAGATGGGCTAATGGGTTAAAAGTTAAAAATTTAACTAAAGAAAATGCTGAAGTTTTATTTCATGCTGGGTGCCGATATAGCTATGATGAGGAACTTTGGCCTATAGTTAGGGGTTGCGTAGAGTTGCTCCAAAAATTAGGCGTCGATATAGGTATTATGGGAATGGAAGAAACATGCTGCGGTGTTAGAGCATTAGAACTTGGTTTCCGTGGGGAATTTAGCAAATACGCTGAGCATAATGTTGAGTTGTGGAGAACAAAAAATATAAAAACGGTAGTTACTCCATGCGCCGAATGTTATCACGCTTTCATATATAGATATTCAGAGAAATGGAATAAAAAACTTGGTGTAGAAGTTTTTCATGCAACACAGTTCTTTAATAAATTAATAAAAGAAGGAAGGCTTAAACTTGAACGCTCGGTTCCAATAAAAGTCGCTTATCATGATCCTTGCCATCTAGGAAGATTAGGCGAACCATATGAGCCGTGGACTGGCAGAAGAAAGAAAATAAGAAACCAGATTCCAATCTGGGATCCACCGAAGCCTAGGAGGATGGGGATATATGGAGTATATGAGGAACCTAGAGAAATTCTAAGAAGCATACCTGGTTTAGAACTGGTTGAGATGAAGCGAATAAAGGAATATGCCTGGTGCTGCGGTGGCGGCGGAGGAGCAAAAGAATATGATCCAAAATTCGCTCTGTGGACGGCTGAAAAAAGGATCGAAGAAGCATTAGCCTCCGGCGCTGAGGCCATTGTTACAGCATGTCCTTGGTGCAAAAGAAACTTTTTGGACGCGCTACAAAAGAATCAACAAAATATAAAAGTTTACGATATAATAGAACTCGTTTTAAAGTCCGCTTTGTGATAACGGAAAACTTTTAGTCCATTTGTAGGTCTTGGCGCATTCGCGCTTTCAAATGTCTTTGCTATACGCCATCACTTCAGCCCAAAAATTACACCGGGCATAAAAAGGCGGCTTAATGCGCGCTAAATACTTTATGCCAGTTTTACCGCTTTTTTGATTCTAAGATTTTCACATATGTGTAAACATCGTAATTCATTATTCTCCATACCTCCCTGGATAGAATGTTTTTAACACTTTAAGCAGTTCATTAACGAGGTTTTTGCTGATTTCTTCCGGGGTTTCTCCTCTTATAATCGTGCATTTTCTATCCCGCATCGGTTTAAAGAGACTTATTATTTTCCTTTTTTTAAGTATGGTGGGATCAACGTTAATGTCTTTTGCACTCCAGAAAATTATAGGTTTTGTGCGAGCGCTTTTTAGGGCTCCGAGAGAGACGTATCTTAGCTCTCCAAATTCACTAGTTACGGTTATCAACGCAGGCAGCGCCGTTTTTACTACCTCTAAACCGTTAGAAGCAATTCTAGTAATTGTTACTTCCCCATCAGAGACTTCTATTCTTTTAGCCAAACTAACTGCTGGTATCCCCAGGAGCTCTGCAAGAATCAATCCAACCTGCCCCGAATGCCAATCTGCTCCCTCCCTCCCGGTAAGGATAAGGTCATATTCACCGATTTTTTGGATGGCTTTCGAAAGCACAAATGCTATAGAATACTCATTCAAGTCTTTGAAACATTCATCTTGAACTAAGACAAGCTCATTGGCGCCTGCTGCTAAAGTCTTACGTAGAACTGGAGCGGATAATTCGTCTCCTACGCTTAAGACCGTTATTTTCCCTCCATGTATCTCCGTAAGTTGAAGCGCAGCCTCTAAAGCGGCTTCATCAAGTGGGTTGATTACGGGCGGTAAACCTCTAGTTATAACCTTCATCTGTATATTGTCGACTTCAAGCTCTGACGTTGGGGCTTCTGGATCGGGAACTTGCTTCGCGCAAACAATTATTTTTAATCCTTGCATAATAAACCCTCCAACTCTTTAATGATTGATGGTAATACTTCTCTATAATCGGCTAATACGCCTATATCTGAGACTGAGAAAATGGGAGCTTTTGGATCGCTGTTTATTGCCACTATAATTCTTGAGCCCTCCATCCCAACTATATGCTGAGTTGCCCCTGAGATACCAACAGCTATATATAGTATAGGGGAAACTTTCTTTCCACTTATGCCAATCTGCCGAGTTGAGGGGATCCACCCTTTATCCACCGGAGGCCTACTAGCACCTACCTCCACCATCTTAAACACTTTTGAGAGAACATCCTTAAGTTTCTCCAACTCCTTAAATCCTTCAGGCCCCCCAAGCCCTCTTCCACCAGCTATTATTACATCCGCATCTTCAAGTCTTATGACCTCCTCCGCAATCCTCTCTAAAAGTTTTATTCTGAAGCAGCTTCTGTCAATTTCAAAATTTAAATGTATTATTTCGCCTGGGGTAATCAAAGTTTCCTTTATTCTACTGGAAGTTTTAGGCCTAACTGTTACCAATTGAGGTTCACCTTCACAAATGAGAGTTGCTATAACGTTGCCGCCAAAAACTTGCTTTTTCCTTTCAAGCAAACCCGTCTCCTTATTAACTCCTAGCTCGATGCAATCAGTTGTTAATGGAACTTTTAGCTTTGCTGCTAGTCTAGGCGCGATGTCTGCTCCTTTATACGTATGGCTTAAAAGCACATGGGATGGGCTGATTTGTTTACATATTTTTTCGAGGACGTGCGCATAGGCTTCTGGGTTAAACTCGTTTAGGGCAGGATTATCTATTATATAGACTTTAGACGCATATTTTGCCACTTCGGCTGAAAGTTCTTGCAAGTTATACCCGACTATAACAGCAGAAAGAGTGTTACCAGTTTCATAGGAGAGCCTTCTTCCAATTTCTAACAATTCTAAAGATGCTGAACTTATATTTCCAGTCTCATCATCTACCTCTATTAGCACTAAAACTTCCTTCAATAATATTCCCTCCCTTAATAAACTCTCTTAAACTAACATTATGCATGAAAGATACTTTCCGCTTTTTTATAAATTACCAGCCAACATTTTTTTAAGCATTATGTTATTTCCATTCTTCAGAATATTGCTGCGCGCAAAAACTCTACTAGGACTACGTAACAGGAGCAAGAAAGCAAACATGATCACGAAAATGTAAAGACTAAAATTACATAAAACCTTAGAGGAAAACCATCCTTAATCAATTCAGCAACATCTCAGTTTAGGTCTGAAGTAAAATGAACAAAAGAGTTATATCCAAAAAATTTTATATATAGTGAACCTAGTCTTTTTGTTTTAAGAGGGAGGGATAATGACTCTAACTAGAGAGGAATACGAAGCCCTAGAGAGCATTGTGGGTCCAGAGAATATATCGAATGATCCTGTCATCTTAGATAGTTATGCTTGGTCGGGAGGCGTTTTCAGGCCTCATAGGCCAGAAGCTGTTTTACTTCCTCAAAGTGTTGAAGAGGTGCAGGCAATAATTAAGACCTGTAACCGGTATAAGATAAAAGTTAAGTGCCATTCAACTGGCTGGGGTCCTGCTGGTTTAGTGTCGGCTCCTAAGACAATATTATTAGATTTGAGGCGGATGAACAAAATCATAGAAATAAATGAGGATGCTATGTATGCCGTTGTGGAGCCATATGTAATCGCTGCGGAATTACAAGCCGAGGCAATGAAACGTGGACTAACATGTCACTTAATTGGCGCTGGTGGCTCATGCTCCGTCCTTGCAAGCACCGCATGTTACCATGGAGAAAGTCCCTTCGGTATATTTATGGGACATGGATGTGAAAATCTTCTTGCAGCAGAATGGGTTTTGCCTAACGGAGAAATCGTAAGGACAGGTTCGCTTGGATCTACTGGTGAGTGGTTCTGTGGAGAAGGCCCAGGACCTGGTATAAGGGGCTTAGTTAGAGGGACTTGGGGGACTCATGGATCGTTTGGGGTCATTACAAAGATCGCGGTTAAGCTTCATCCATGGCCTGGGCCGGAAAAATTAGAGATCACCAGCTCTTTGCCAATATATAGGGTGAAGATACCTGAGAATATGGATGCTCACACAATAGCGTTTCCCTCCTTTAAAGAAATGATGGATGCCGCCTACAAGATTTGGGATGCAAAAATAGGATATGTACTGCACAGGCAATTTAATTTTTTCGGAGAAGATTTGCAGGCTGCTATAGTTAAAATTCTACTTGATCCGAATAAGACGATATATCACTTAGAGGAGGTTCTCAAAGATCCTGAGGTTCAAAACCTTACTGAGAAGATGAGAAAATCATTTCAAATAATACTTGTCGGGAATTCAAAGAGGCATCTTGAGTGGCAGGAGGCAGCCTTGAGGAAGATATTGGACGAAACTGGTGGGCGAATCGTGGAGGAATGTGAAGACCAAGCGATAAAAGAGCTTACTTTCATGTGGTTAATTAGGTTATGCTACAAAAACTGGAACTTCTATGCCGGAGGTTACTTGAATGGATATGCGGCTTACGGTTCACCATATAGTGTGCTTTCACTCTTCTATAAGAGCATTGAGCACAAGAAGGAGCTTATTGAGAAGGGCTTAATTGTCGATGATGGGGCGGATGCGCTTATGGGAACCCTTTCTCTGCGTGGCGGCGGTGGGGTCATTTATTTTGAAAACTTCTGCCTATTTGATGTGGCTGACCCAGAATCTAGAAATGCTGGAACAATGTACCGGCTTATAAGCGGAGAAGTCTTAAGAAAACTAGGATATGTTGGAAACTTTGGAGGTCCATCTGAGGCCTACTTTTACGAAGAAAAGGAGAAAAAAGAAAAAATTATAAAGGAAAGCACCCATCCAGAGGCTTTTCGGTGGCAAGCTGTATTCAAAAAAGTTTTTGACCCCAATAATGTTGCTTCAGACGAATATTTAACATTAGAAGACAGCAGCTAATTAAATTTAGAGACGCCGTAAAAAAGTTTAAAATTCCATTATTCCAGCATTTCTCAAAAGCAGAGCTTTCCAGGGTTCATGATGTTATTAGGATCGAAAATCTTTTTCATTTCTTTTAAGACATATGTGCTTGAATAGTCGCTTCCGTAAACCATTTTAGACCAAATGCCGTAAGGTCTAGAGAAATAGGCACCATGTTTAAAGAATACTTCACTGGCTTTAACAAAGGTCTCCTCAACCGTCTTAGCCTCTTTTGACGCAGCTGGGTCATAGGGCAAATCAAACTCAACATGATAGGTTACACCTTGATGTAGAGGTTGAATATAGCATCCAATTTGAGAAGCTGGGTAACCGCTTTCATTCGCAATTGAAGTCATTAAAGCTTCAAACTCAACAATTTTTTTGATTGTTGTCAGAAAGAATATTTCCTGAAACGATCCTTTCCACCTCATTTTCCAGTAAGGATCCTCTGAAGGTTTACTTAGTAATGCAAATATTTCTTTGCCATTCATAACGCCTGGAAGCGAGTCTTGAACTTTTAAACCGAATTGCTCGGCGAGGTTATACGTGTCCTCGACTTGGAAAGCAACTCTCTCTTTGGGTAAAATATCGTAGCCAGCAAGTACAATTATAAGAGACCAGCGAGACAAATTAGCAGCTACGCTTTGTATTTCAGAAATTTCTTTACATAAAATTGAAGCCAAATTCCAATTATTTAAAAGAATTATCTCATCGCCGTAGCGGAATCTTAGGAATCTGCCTAGAAATTTAAGCAGTGTTTCGAGCTTTTCAGAAGTAATAAAGCATACTTCATATTCTCTGGGTAATAGTTCGCATCTAACAGATGCCCATTTTACAATTCCCATCGTTCCTTGAGCTCCAGAAACGATTCTATGGGCATCCCACATACCTGGCCCATAGGGGAAAATTTGATCCATCTCCCTTTCCCATTGCTCTTTTAATGCGCCCATCCTAACATTATATCCAGCCTCACCTGTCGCGTATTCTTTACCACACCCCCAAATTATGCCAACGCAACATAACGGATCCAGCAAAGTCCACTGAATATTGGGCATCATCACGGGTTCACGTTCCAGCAGACTGGCTAAAACTGATTTCCCTGATTTTGGAAGAAGAGGCATAGGGACCCTCATTCCAAAGCGTCCCAGTTCTTGTTGGAGCTGCAAATATGTAACTCCCGGCTCTATTACGACATATCTGTTTAATCTGTTAATCCTAATGATACGATTCATACTACTTAAATCAACTATGACGCAACCTCCAACGGAGGGAACAGTATCGCCACGAAAATGAGGTTCTCCAGAGCTTACAGGCACTAGAGGAGTCTTCGTTTTATTCGCCCAATCTATGACTTGCTGTAATACTACAGGGTCCTTAATTTTAACCACAGCGCTGGGTCTTCGCCGTGGTGTAAAGCTATAATCTTTAGAATACAGCTCTAAAGTTTCTGCATCATTAAAGAAGTTATCCGAACCTACTATATCAATTAAATCTTTGACAGCGGGATTCATGAACTCCACCTCTATCTTTTTTCTCCGTCGCCCTCTAATAAGACTTTCGTGTTGTGAACACTGATTATCCTAGGACTCTACGCCTGCTCAAGATAATTTATCCTCCCTAATCTCCTAAAGGATTTAATGTTACTAAGCACATAAATCAAAGCGTTCGGGAGACTTTAGGCTTTAAAGAGTTTAGGGAAAAATGCATCTAATAGTATATGTTGCTCCTAGGACTTTCAAGATTATTAGGAGTCGTAAAGTTAATTTTACGAGAAGAAGCAATCATTAAGAGTTCTCAAAGTTCTAAAAAAGGAGTCATTGATAAACAAGTCCAAAAAGAGGAGCATGGCCAAAAATAGCCTATGGTACTAGGATAGCTCCGCCGCAAAACGTCGGTTCCTCATCAGAATCCAGAACCACTCCCGTAAAGTCTAACGGAAGAATATAGTAAGTAGAGCAAGAAAAGTATGAGGAAAGAGTTTTTATTTCTCTTCACCGACAAAATTTTATCTTGGTACACGCTTGTCTGGGCGGGGGTGTCCGAGTGAACATCCTTCTATTTGGATCCAATGTACTTATCCCCGCCCTCAAATTAATTTTTAGAGAAAGTCTCACTATAGTGAGAGATGCATTTTGAAAAGCACTAACAGTTATAGTACGGAGTGAATCTTGTTTAAATACTAATAGCTGGGAGTTGGTCAAAGTCTCCTTACGTTGCTGCCATTAGACGTTTAAGAAAA
>JAWAXF010000020.1:0-12859 GCA_038897035.1 Bathyarchaeia archaeon | reverse complement strand
GAAGAGCGGAACCATTGTGCATGAGCATACTGTTAGGAATGGAGCTATCCCGAGCGCCAACGCATATCCAGTAACTCTACTACTACCCATGTACCTCGTTAAGACCTCTTTAGGTATGAGCTCATAGATTATGCCGGCCATCGAGAAGGCGAAGAGGAGGCAGATCCACGCGTGGCTGAAGTAATCATATAGGTATACTAGTGGTATAAGCCATGGGGGATAAGCCCGTAGCTCAAGCGGCTTATATGTTGGCGCAAGCGAGTAGGCTTGTATCCGGCTCCACACTAAGAGACCTATAACAACCGCTATAAAGGCAAGGATTAAGCCCGCCCTAATCCTCCTTTTAACATTCTCCTCCATCAGTCTACGCCTCAAGTATCAGCTTCTCAATTTCCTCAGGGTTTGGAACACGCCCAACTATTTTGACAACACCATTTATTGCTATAGATGGCGAGACCAAAACGCCATACTTCTGAACAACCTCTCTAGAAAGAATATTAACCTTTTCGATTTTCACTGAAATATCCTGCTGCTTAAGCTTCTCAGCAGCCCTTTCAACAGCCTTCTTAGCTGCTTGGCACCTAGCGCACGGCGGTTCCGTACCTATAACCTCAACCTTAACTTCCTTCATAATGATCACTTAACTAAGTTATATCAATATACAAATATTTAAATATTTATATGAAAGATTTTTAAGCAGTTACTAAAAATATTATTTACGTGGTCAACTAGCATGAAGGATATAAATAAATTTAGAGCGAAGATCTTTAGAGCTCTCTCAGACCCAGTTAGACTAGAGATATTAGAGATACTGCGTGAGGGGGAGAGATGCGTCTGTGAGATAATTCCTGCCTCAGGGTTACCGCAGCCGATAGTTTCTAGGCACTTAGCCATTTTGAGGAGAGCTGGGTTGGTTAAGGTTAAAGTGCAGGGTAATAGAAGAATATATTCCGTAACAGATCCACTTATATACAAGTTAATCGATTCGGTTACGGCGGATTCAGTAAATATTCTTAAGCAATATATTGTAGAGCAGGTGATTTAAAAGGTGAAGGGGTATGGTTGTTAAGGTTGAGGTTTTTACGGCTGAACCGCCTTGTGCAGGCTGTCTAAAACTTTTAGGGTATGCTGATAGGATTAAGGCTAAGTATGGCGATAGAGTCGAGGTTATAAAGCATATTGGGCCATGTGAGGAGTTCAATAAATACGGCTTAACGGTGGTTCCAGCAATAGTCTTCAATGAGGGAAGGATAAAAATTATGGGTGTTTGCCCAAGCATGCAGACGATCGAGGCGGCGCTTAGGGAGATGGGAGTGTGAAAGATATGCCAGTCAAGGTTGAAGTCTTTACGTCTGAGCCTCCATGCTCCGGCGGTAGGCTCTTACTAAAACTCATAGAGAAGATAAAAGAAGAGTATAAGGATAAAATTGAGGTTGAGGTTTACCGCGGTCTAAACCCAAAGCTGAGCGAATATGGCATAAACGCTAGCCCCGCGGTTGTGATTGACAGGGATATACGCATAATAGGCGTATGCCCAAGCGAGGAAACACTCAAAGAGGCGCTGAGGGAAGCAGGAGTCCAGTAGCAGATCTTGAGTTGCTATTAAATAGTATGCATAAATAGGCGGCTTTTTCCCCTAATGAGACTAAAACTTCAGATAGTTTAGGATTTCTTTTAGAACTAGCTTTAAGGCTGGAAGGGCATATTTGCCGAGATTTTCCTTTAAGATTTTAGGTGATAGATAGAAGCTTATGTAAGCTCTTTTAATGATCTTCTGCAGTTCTTTAACGCTTATGTTTCTCAGGGCCATTACTGGTCTGAGTGTGGTGTACTGCGACCAGTCCTTAGTGAGCAATAAATTTTCCTTTTTAGCTATCTCATAAAGCTCGGTTCCGGGATACGGGGTTGCGATGGTAAGCTGGACATAATCAATATTTAATTTCTTTGGGAAGTGAAGTGTGCTTTTAATTTCCTCCCTTGTTTCATCCGGGAATCCAACTATAAAGGATCCCATCATCTTTATTCCAACCTCCTTCGTCATCTCCACAGCTTTTTTAATCTGCTCGATGGTTATCCCCTTCTTTATGAAATCTAGTATCCTTTGGGATGCGGACTCGATGCCATAGTATATGAAGGAGCAGCCAGTCTCTCTCATCTTTCTTAAAAGGCTACTTGAGATCGTGTCTACTCTAGACCCACAAGCCCACGCGATATCTATTCCACGCCTTTTAAGCTCATCACAAATTTCCTCCGTCCTCTTTTGATTTAATGTGAATTCATCGTCTGAAAACTCAATGCTCCTCGGATTATATTCAGAGACTAGAAATTCTATCTCATCAACGACGTTCTTCGCACTTCTAGCTCTGTACTTTCTCCCGAAGACCCGCGATGATGAGCAGAAGATACATTGGAATGGGCAGCCCCGGCTGGACATTACATGGCATATGATGGCTTTCTTTCCAAGAACTGTGTACTTATCCATTGGTAAAAGATGCCATGCTGGGAATGGAAGTGAATCTAGGTCCCTTATGAGTGGGCGGGGTTCTGTTATGACGATTTTACCATCCCCAGTCCTAAATGCTATTCCCCTCACCTTTGAGAGGTCCATTTTCTTCTTTATGGTTTCAGCTAATTCGACCATCGTTTCTTCTCCTTCACCTATACATACAATGTCAGCGGATGGGCACTCTTGAAGGGTCTCTATTGGAAGAAACGTTGGGTGTGGACCCCCAAGAACTACGGTCGAGTTAGGACAGACCTCTTTTGCGGCCCTCGCCACGTTATGCGCGTCGTAAATCATTGGTGTAGACGCGGTTATACCAATAATTTCCGGCTGATCCTTGCTAAGAATGTCTTTTATTTGAGGTATGGATATATCTAAGGCTGGGGCATCAATTATTTTCACCTCATATCCGCTTTTCTCAAGCATGGAAGCCAAGTATGCTAGACCTAGGGGTGGTGCTTTAATTCCAATACTGAGTAGCTCAGCATTGTGAGATGGGGGATTTATTAGTGTGATTTTCAAGGGAGGATCACCCGCCAATTTTTCCCGCATTCCCTAAGCCTAAAGCCTTTAGCGTGGAATGTATACTTGGTTCTTCAAGTTCCCTGATGCATCCTGGGTCCGGCGCGAGATAGTCCCCGTGATAGGCATAGGCTCTTGCCCTACATCCGCCGCAAACGTACTTGTACTCGCATCGGCCGCATCTGCCCCTAAGCTTACTCCTATCCCTTAAGTCGTTCATTATCTGCGAGTTTAACCATATTTCCTTTAAGGGTTGCTTCCTTAAGTCGCCGACGGCTATTGGCATAAAGACGCATGGTGTAACTAAGCCATTTGGCTGAATCGCACAATAAAGTCTCCCAGCACCACACCCGCCCAAGAAGTCGGTTAGCTGTTTTGCTTTTCCATAAAGTTTTAGAGCCGCGAAATGCGTTGGTGAGAGGGCATCTGTCCCCTCAATCAGTGATCGCTGTAGACAAACTCTTGAGAACTGTGGAGCTGTGGAGAGAGCCTCAATCCCACCCTCCGCCAGCTCCTTATATAAGTATTTGAGGAGATCTTCTCTTTCGGCGGGGCTTAGGTCCAGCTGTACAATCTCTTCTCCACGTCCAGTCGGTACAAAATTGAAAACAATAACCCTTCTTACACTCAACTTTTTAGCTAAGTCAACTATTTTTGGGATCTCATTTAAATTATATTTTGTGGCGGTTGTTGCGATACATGTAAACATTCCAGCCTCAACGGAATTTATTATGCCCCTTATAGTCTTTTCGAAGCATCCACTTATACCCCTGAAGGAATCGTGGGTCTCCTCGGTCGCCCCGTCTAAACTTATTTCTAGATATGCGATCCCAGCCTCCTTTAAACGGGCAATGTTCTCTTTTGTGAGTAGGGTTCCATTTGTGGCAATTGAGACATATAGCCCTCGCTCATGAGCATACTTGGCAACCTTAAAGAAGTCTTCACAAACTAATGGCTCCCCACCTGAAAATGCTATCATAGAAACGTTATTCTCAACGAGCTGATCAATTATTGCAAGTTTCTCTTCAGCTGTAAGTTCGTCAGGGGCTGGTTTGTCGGCGCGCTGATAACAGTGCTTGCATCGAAGATTACAGGCGTTTGTATAATTCCAGACTACGAGGAAGGGCGCCGGGACTTTATACGGTTTAGTGATACCGTGCATGCCGATACCGCTTAAAACATTCACCACTCCTTTCCTAAAATATGGGAGCCTTAGAGCCTCTTTCACATATTTTCTGTCAACATTTAACCCTACACAGCCAAGATATACGGCCGCCTTAATTATGCCCGAGAAAACAAATCTAGTGAGAGAGAAACCGGGTCTCTCAATCCCAGCTATATCTTCGAGTGCTACTTCAAGATAACTCTTCCCGTCGCTGAAGTGATGATTACATGAAAAACGGAGAAAACGGCGAAGTAGAGGATTCTCTAAAAAAGATAGGAAAGTGCTTATGGAAGACGAATCTGATTTAGCCATCTCTTTCCACCAGCAATAAGCCCAATAATCTTGCTTTTCCAATTTATATTTAATTTTTACGTAAAATAAAGCGGTAAATCACGCTGTTGGGGATAATCGTGACCTTTTTTCTAGACATAAGAGAGCGGCTTTCTGATTTGCTAAGAATTACCTAAATGCGATGGCAAGATTTCTTGCACCAACTAATACTAGTATGACTAGAATAAGCCATATAACTATGAAGAGTGCGTATCTATAGGGCTTTCTTACAGATAACCAGTCTGAGATATTAAACCTCAAACATGGTATGATAAATGCTGTTCGCCTAGAGTACTCTTCATACCTCAGCCCATAGGTCTTAATCAGGCTCCTTTCCTCTAAGCTTGCTAAAATTAGATACCCGATCAACAGGGTTATCCATGCTATGAACGATATCGGCCTAAGAGACCTAACCGTTAACCCAAGTGATAAAAGTATTATTCCAAGGTACTGTGGGTGCCTGGTGAACCTATAAACTCCATCAGTAATTAAATCTCCGTTTCTTCTCAAATTAAGTAGCCAAGATAAAAAGGATGCTAAAAAGATCGCTGAGCCGACTACCAGCAGGGATAGATCTATTAGCCCCCACTTATCTAATGCTGGAAAGAGAATATCGCCTCTTTTAAACATGATTATATAAGTGAGCCAATATAGACTCTCGCCTGGATGGAAGGGGTCAGGGATATCCTTTAATATAATCCAAGGCCACGTAAGAACCGCGTAAACTCCGACCGGGATAAACATTACAAAAAGTAGTGGATTAAAGATTACGACCAGCGATGGCACTATATTTGCCAAAGCAAGTATACATCCAACTATCTTTTTTAAAAAATATTCGATTTTACTTATCATCTCTGCCTCCTTCCCTAATTACTGGTTTGGCCCAATTGCCATATTTTATCCATAGAATTGCGGCGATTCCTCCTATAACGTTACTCATAGATATCGCCAACCAGATTCCCCCCGAACCCATATTAAGTGCAAAAGCCAATATATAACCTAACATTATCCTAAGACACCAGAGCCTAAACATTCCAATTGATGTTGGAGCAATTGTATGGCCGGAGCCCCTGCCTACTGATATAGCAACTATTAAAGAGCCGAAAAATGGCAGCGTAGGTAATAGTGTCTCAAGAAATAGGTTGGCCTCAAAAATTATTTTTGGGTCCTTGGTAAATACCCCTATTAAAGTTTCCTTAATCGGATAAATGATGATCGCTCCTAAAGCTACCAAGGAAAACATTAGGATAGAGGCTTTATATGCTACTTCTTTAGCCCTTTTGAGATTCATTGCTCCTAGGTTCTGCCCAACCATTATAGAAACCGCGCTGGTAAGGCCGAAAAGGGCTCCATCAATTATATCTGCAATGACGAATCCTATCGCGAAAGAGGTGGCGGTGATTATGCCAAGCTCGTTCACCATCCTTAGTTGCGCTATGAAGGCGAAACTGTTCGTTAATCCTAGTATAAGCACAGGTAGGCCTATGCGAGCGACAAGGGCAGCCCACCTTAAATCCACATCTTTGCTAAAAGTTACCATAAAGTCTGGGTAATACCTCCTAATGATGTGCGCCAGCGATAGCGTTGATATGATCTTCCCCATAACGTCCGTGAGAGCTGCGCCTACAACACCTAATCTGGGGAAGGGGCCCATCCCCAAAATTAAGAATGGATCTAGCAGTACGTTTAGACCTACCGCTGCGCTATTAACGATAGCTGGCTTTTTTGTCTCACCAATACTCTGGAGCAGGGCCGTAAATATTACTGAGGTATAGCCAATAAAAATGTCAAATGCCATAATGGTTGAATACTTAATCACTTCGCTGAAAATTTCTGGTGGTGTAGCTAGTAGCCGCATAAAGATGAGCTCCTTTGTTGATAGAAGGACTGCGCATAGGAGAGCCCCTATGAAGAAGGATATTGTGAAGAACCGTGATGCAGATCGGCTGGCCTCTCTATACATTTTTCCTCCAACATGCTGTGAAACTATGCCTAAACTAGCCGCTGTCAAAGCCATTGCGAACGCATTGAAGAGCATGTAGATTGGCCATACCTGTCGTGGGACTGCTACAAGAGCATCGCTGTATTGACTCAGCCAGTAAGCGTCCGCAGTATTATAAGTGATAATGATTATTTGGTTTAAAAGGGGAGGAATGCCTAGCCAGAACATTGTACGGATGATTGGTCCATGAACGATTCTGTCTCTATACTTGCCTATGGAAATGACTCCACTTACTTCACTCTCCACGCCAGACATAGCCTTTACAGATATAAAATCATTTAATAAAATTTTCTACTTTTAAGAGAGGTTAATGCGTTTCGACTCGATATTTTCTATTTATGGTATTAATGAAATAATTTCTTCTATAATATAGTTTACAAAGTCTTCCGTCGAGCTCTTGCTAAAAAGCGTTACAATGCAGTTTCTTGTAACACCAACTACGATTCCCCTTCTCTGAACCTCAAAGACAACATACCATATTTTTCCATGTTTAAGATACTCTTGATAGAGGCTTGTATCCGTTAGATCCGAGCCCGCTAGACAGAGCTTCTCTACGCCCGGCATATCTACATTATCAAACCATATGAGCTTAGTCGCCTCCGGGTTCGATTCATGGAGAGCTTTAAGCTTTTCATGCGGGATTTCGACTTCAAGTATAACATTAGGTTTTATGAATAAAATTTTGCTGAACTTGTTTGCAACGTAGTTTGTAAGTAGTTTTTTGAGACCGCGGGCTGTTGATGGAGCCAGCACTATTAAGAAGAATCTATTGCCGAACTTCTTAATCCAAAACGGCGACTCCTCAGTGGTAGGCGTCTCTATAACTCTCCGCCTATAAACTCTACTCCGAACAAAATCCCTACTAAATATGCCGGAAATCGTGTCCCCGTCCAGCTTTAAATCCAATATCTCGGATACTAGTGTTACAATCTCACCGCTGGTAGTCTTATAGATTTCCTCCTCACGGAAATCCTTAAGCTTCTGAGCTGCGAAAAATAAATTAACTTCACTCTTAATCTCGAAGATCTTTGCGGGCAGAACCAAGATTGACACCTAAAAGAATTGATTTCACTTTGGACCTTAAAACGATTTCCTTAATGTAGCAATAATTTTATTTATACAAAAATATAACCAAACAAATTTAATGGGTTTAAAGGTGTTCCTGAGAGAGTGGGAAAATGCGTAGACCAAAGGTTTATATTACGCGTGAGATTCCTGAGAGAGGATTAAAGAGGATAATCGAGCGTTTCGATGCTGAGATCTGGCCTAAATATGATCCGCCGCCAAAGCATGTTATAATTGAGAAGGCTAGGGACGTGGACGCTCTCGTAACTCTTTTAACCGATAGGATTGATGCAGAAGTCTTTAATGCTGCGCCGAAACTTAAAATCATCGCCCATATGGCTGTTGGGTATGATAACATAGATGTCGAGGAGGCTACAAAAAGGGGTATTTATGTAACCAATACCCCTGGAGTTTTAACCGAGACCACCGCGGACCTTGCGTGGGCCCTTTTAATGGCTATTGCCAGGAGAATTGTTGAGGCAGATAGATATGTGCGGGAGGGCAAGTGGAAGGTTGCATGGCATCCAATTATGCTGCTTGGAAGGGACATTTACGGCGCAACTCTGGGAATTATTGGCGCTGGGAGGATAGGTTCATCTATTGCTAGGAGGGCTAGAGGCTTTAACATGAAAATATTATATTATGACATCATCAGAAGACCGGAGCTGGAAAAGGAGTTCGACGCCGAATATGTAGATCTGGACACACTACTTAGGGAGTCCGACTTCATAACAATACATGTCCCATTAACCAAGGAGACATATCATATGATAAACGCTGAGAGACTTAAGCTTGTCAAGAAAACAGCCTACATAATAAATACCTCCAGGGGGGCCGTCATCGACGAAAAAGCGCTTTATGAGGCTTTAAGGGAGGGAAGGATTGCTGGGGCTGCTTTGGATGTTTTTGAGCAGGAGCCTATATCTATGGACAACCCATTACTGAAGCTTGATAACATAGTTTTGACGCCGCACATCGGGAGCGCCAGTTATGAGACTAGATCAAAGATGGCTGAGATGGTCGCCGAGAACCTAATAGCCTTCTTTGAGGGTAGAGTGCCACCGAACCTTGTGAACCCCGAAGTGATGAAGATTCGGCCCTTACCAGTTAAGGAATAAATAGCCACAGATTATAATATTTAATTCCCAAAAATATTTCCATTCTATAAAAAAGATGTTTATTTTAGAATTTGTCGGGTCTTCGTGATTAACTTCTCATAGTAAGCTTGACTTAAATGAGAGAGATTAATTATAAGTAGTTTTATTAAGTTTGAGAATGAAAAGGATTTTAGTCCTGATTAATGGGGGTTCATATGTTCTCAGTGAGTTTGGGGTTATGTGCTGGGCGTGGTTGGGTTGTATTAGGTTTAACCTTTGCGATGCTTTTTATGGCCTCGGGAGCACAAATGTCCTTTCCAATCTCGCTTGTCCCCATGTCTAGGGAGCTAGGCTGGGATATATCCTTACTGAGTCATGCCATGAGCATCTGCATGTTAAGTACAGGTTTTTCAATGCCCCTCATTGGCAAACTAACAGATAAATATGGCCCTAGGATCGTCACCCTACTTGGATGCACTATAGCTGGAATAAGCACGCTCCTTATATCCCTCGTTTCGGAAATCTGGCAAGTATATTTGCTCTATGGGGTCTTATTGGGTCTCACTTGGCATAGTATTGGCATGGTTACATTACCAACTCTGGTGTCTGGGTGGTTTGCTGAAAAAAGAAGTTTACCCCTAAGCATTCTTCAATCCGCTTATCCAATCGGCTGGTTTTGCACAGCACCCTTAGCTGGAAGTCTCGTACAGAATTATGGATGGAGATATACATGGCTTTTACTCGGTATAATTTTCCTAGTGGTAGTTGCTCTCTCAAGTCTTTTTATGAGAGAATTGAGGGCATCTTTTATCAGAGCTTTAGGCAGTAGTAGACTAAATGAAGTGGTTTCTGTAAAAATGGCCATAAAGACACGCTTCTTCATGCTTGTTGGAATTGCCATCATGTTTATGTGCGGGTTTACAGACACGCCTTTCACACAACTTTGGGTTCCAATAAGCATTGAATGGGGGATAGATGAGGCCACCGCATCTTATAGTCTCGGGTATATGGCACTAATGGCGTTTATTGGGACAATATCTATGGGGCCGCTGCCAAGAAAGCTTGGCTATAAGATACCATTCTCGATCCTTTACGTTGTTAGGGCTGCCTCTTTAGTGCCGCCTTTATTCCTGGTTAAGTCAATAGTGGCATACTACACATTTATGGCCCTGCTGGGCTTAAGCTTCTTCGGAATGGCTCCAGTATTTTCAGCTTGGATCGGAGAGACGTTTGGAGAGAAAATCTTGGGCGAGCTACTGGGGCTTTCAATATTCGTGCATTTCGTGGGTGCTGCCCTTGGTATATATATCTTCAGCTTGATAAATGAGGCCTATAGAACATACTACCCAGCTTTCCTCTTAAGCTTCATCCTTGTACTAACGATAATTATTCTTTGTTGCCTAATTAGACTATCTATAGGTGTCCAGCTGCGCCAAGAGGTGTCCTAACACTAGATAAGTTCGCCAGTAGAGGCTAATAGCCGCTAAAGGATGAAAAGATAGAGGCGAAAATCAAGGCTATTTTCAACATGCTGAATTTATTTTCGATGAATAGAAGTTTATAATTGCTCTCTCCTCATGGCTATTAAGCCACTTATTCTCTTTGAGTCTATTGAGCCCATGTCTTAGGTTTTCCATAAAGTTTTTGGAGAGAAGTATGTTTTCCCCGTTTATGATGCGTTTCACCTCGCTGCTTAGATATGGATCTTTATCCCAGTTCTCAGTAAGAACACTTATAACTACGCTCCAAGTCTCTTTGAGTGGCGTTAAGAGGTGAATTATTCTTTGCTCTAAATCGCGCTCAAGAATTTTATCTGCCGCTTCTGAGAGTTTAACTGGGGGATAAAAATCAAGTCTACTCTTTTTTCGCCCCTCATACATGATCATGTAGAATGGTATACCAATTATCACCGTTTCATCAACTTTTATTGGAAGTAGACGCTCTTTAATCACGTTTATTGAACGCTCCTTTTCATCAATTATTCGTATAATGTTTCCTTTAATGACGGAATATGCTTCCTTAATTTTCTCAATATCCCTATTTATCCTACTTATATCAGCATCCCTAGACTCCCTAAGAACTTCGATTCTATTTTTTTCATCCATTATTAGCGCATCATACTTCCTCTCAATGCTCCTAATTCTATTATTTTTCTCAGTCTCAATCTCTTCAATAGCCCTCTGTAGGTCTTTCGTCCTCTTCGCGAGTTCTTCTATTCGCGAAAGGTATAAATCTACTTTAGTCCCCGTGGATTTACGTTTACTGTTCCTCTTTTTAGAGCTTCTTCCCGTGAGAATTTTGTTTCTGAGCAGGACTTTTTCAGTCTTCTCTTTCTCCTTTAAAAGAGCTTTAATTTTCTTCTCATACTTCCTTCTTGTCTCATCAATCTCCTTTAATCTCTTCTCTTCTAAAAACCTAATTCTCTTGTCCATCTTCGTCTCAAATTCTTTCTCCCTCCTCTTATACTCACGCATAACAAGAGCACTTTCCTTTGAGAGTGCATTTAAGTGACTATCAATTTCGCCCTCTAGCACTTTTAGGACGTATCTTAGCATACTCACTTCCACATTTAACCTGTTAAGGATGCTGACGACTTCTTCCACAACATCCCTCACTTGGCTTATTTGCAACCTTGGCTGTATTAACTTAGGCTTCTCTTCCTCTGTTAAATCGATTAACGGTGACCTCTCACTCAGAGAGGAGATGGTCTCAAGCAAATCCCTTTCTCCAACAAGATAATTTAGCCGATAATCTTTAGTGCCGCCTTTAGTAATATTCGTAAATAACCTAATTCCGTAATCTAATGTCTCCATAAATTTCTTCAGTACCACACTATTTTCCTTTAGGCTCTCAGTGAATTGCAACATATCTGGAACAGCTATATCTGGAAAATTGAAGCCTAGAAACCCAAGCCCATCAATGATAAAGCATCCTCTTTTATTCCATGGAGCGCATATTAGGGGGTAATATGCCCTCGATAAGGCCTTTATCTCCTCGATCCTACCAGTTACAATTCCAACCCTTCTGCGTTTACAAAATGCTAGACAAGATACAGCCGCTATCTCCTCATCTAATGTAATTCCCGGTTTAGTACCAGAAGCATTAACAATGTATGGTGAAATTAGGACTTTCAAATAGGGATTTGTTTGCATCACCGCTTTTCACTAATCTTCTTCATATAAGAAGGCAAATATTTTTTCGACAAGATCTGGATCAAGTTTCTCATAGGCTTCTATGCTTCCAACATCGTACCAGAAAGAGCCTGTGAGGTAGCCGTAAACGTTTTTGCCAGTCTCTATTAGGTGCGGCACCACGTCGCCCATAAAGTCAAGCGCGCGTTTCTCATTAATCACTCTGTTAATTTCCATGAGGAGAGATCCCTCTAAAGCGGCTATGGCGATGCTGACTGGCTTCTCTATCTTAGGTTTCTCCTGAAATGATTTTATTCTGCCATTATCCTCTAGCTCGGCCACACCAACTCTAACGGTGAAGCCGCTTGCCAAGGCCACGGTTACGTCGGCCCTCCTCTCCTTATGGTAATTTAGGAAATCTTTGAGGTTCATGTTCGTTAGGATGTCACCATAATATACCAGTAATGTCTCGTCACCTTTTATAGCTCCCTTCCTGTAAGCGTTAATTATTGAGCCAGCCGTCCCCTTAAGGTCTGGGTCATCATACATGTACGTTATTTTCACATCAAATCTAGCGCCATTACCAAAATAATTTATTATCTGTTCAGCTTTATAATCCACAAGCAAAACCGCATCATTTATCCCATAAAATCTCAGCAACCTAATTATATACTCGAGGAGGGGCTTCTGAGCCTTCCCGATAGGGATCATAGCCTTCTGAAAATAGTAGGTGAGGGGTCTAAGCCTAGTTCCAGGTCCACCGCACAAAACCACACCCTTAACCCCACCCATCCAGACCACCTAACGATCTCTTATAAGAGATAATCAAAAGATCAAATTTAATCTTACCATACCCAGATTGATGAAACAAAAATGGTGGATTTAGCGGGCTTGGCGCCACCCCACAACCACATCTTAGGAGGTGATCCGGCCGCAGGTTCCCCTACGGCCACCTTGTTACGACTTCTCCCCCCTCCCGAAGTCTAGACTCGACACGGCCAAGGAAACCGCGCCTCGTCTAGGCCTCAGTCGGGTGGAGCGACG
>JAWAXF010000019.1:0-13879 GCA_038897035.1 Bathyarchaeia archaeon | reverse complement strand
AAATCCCTCATATGCTCATAAACGTTTTTTCCATCGTCCACGGTGTATTGTGGGAAGCGTATTCCGTCCGCAGCCTCCTCAACCCTTACGCCTGCTTTTCCAGCCAGATCTGAAACTATTTGGCCAGCCGTCTGCCCCTCGTAAACCTGATTAACTCTCGTATTAAGAAGTTTTGAAGCTGAATCTAAGCCTAAAACCCTTACCCTTGTTATTTCATTCTCCACATCATCGACGAAACCATTAAAAACATCTTTTAACTCTTCTCCATATCCAATCTGAACTAGGATAGCATCGCCCTCCTCTATTTTAGAGGTTTTATCGTTTATATTAAATAATATCTCACAGCTACCAGCGGAGACGCCCACGCTTCTAATAATCTCAATACCAACTATGCACATAGATGAGGAATCAAAAACATCAGATTCAACTTGCACCCTGTAAGAGGGCTTCAACAATGCAAACCACGTCCATCATTATTGCTGTTGCTCTACGTAATCTGCCACCCACATAATCATCGTATAGTCATAATGATTTATAACGTCTCCATTAACGATGCCCCACCATGATTTATCTTGTGGTCTCCTACTACCAGCATAGAAATGCCGTTTAAACATATGAACAGCTTGAGCAACTTCAGAGCTATATTCACTCGCACCTTCAGGAATATAATAGCCTATTTTTTTTAGAGCACTTATCACATCATTAAGTAGTCTCTTTTGACTTTTTTGATTTCTTCTTATGGGGAAATCCTCTTCAAAAGGATAAATGAGGTTTTCTCTCGGAATTAACCCAAGTCCTTCATTTTCTAGTTTTTTCCAATCGAAATTCGGACCTGGACAATTATGACTTGGCGGAATTTGCACATCGCTGTGACCTACAACCCTGTGTTGCGAAATCCTATATTTCTTTTGCAGTTTCTTAATTAAATCTATAAGAGCCTTATACTGTTCTTCCGTGAATGGGTTATTACGCATTGTAGTTTTTGGTCCATCTTCATGAACAATCTCGATTCCTATAGAAAAATGATTAACATTTTTTCTTCCTTCCCAATAAGAACCCTTCTTTCCATCTGCATGCCATGCGCATTTACTGTTCATAACCATCTTTACAACATATCCATCTGTATCAATAATATAGTGGGCGCTTGCTCCCCCCTTCTGTGTAAAAGTGTTTATGGTAGGTCCAATTCGTGAGCCTCCTGTGTGATGAACAACTATTAATGTAGGACTTTGAATGTTATTGGGTCTATCAGAGAAGTTAGCCGCTTTGATCCAGATTGGCTGTAAAAGTACTAAGACTGCGGGTTTTGTTGTATCGCTAAGCGCTTGATTCCATACGCTCTCATCTATTTGACTCGGTCTAGATTTACTACCAGGATATATAAACGCCAAATTCGGGGGGGATATATTTACTTCCTGGATTTTATTATCCTGCATATTTATTGTCATAGTTGCTGGACGGTACATTTCATTCGGTATCTCGCTTTCAGAGATTTTTTCTCCCCAAGAGGATGGATTATCCCCACCCCAATTCTCCTCATTCCACCCATCTGGCGTAAGCTGTAATTCTACTTTTCCGCCCTGCTGCCCTTGTAAACTTCTTAGATACTCGCCTAGATTCCAGTCTCCGAGTTTATTGGGTTTATAGTTTGAACCCCCGACGCTAATAGTGAACTCCACTTTCACGTTTCCTCCAGTCAGCTTGTTTCTAAGCGCTAATAGTATTGGTTGGAAAGTGCCGACGTCATATTTTTTCTGCTGTGACATTCTCAGCCTCTACCCCTTTCTTCAGATTTTATTTCAACCTCTTTTACTATACCCTCATATTCTGGTGCGTCGACCGTGATCATGTATTTACCGGGCTCCAAGTTATCTTTTCTGAATACACCTTCCTCATCAGTTTTAACAACGTATTCTCCCCCCTCCCAGGATATCTTCACAGATACGCCGCTTTTGGGGTTTCCATCAGCGTCTAGAACCCTGCCAGTTACATAGTTGACTGATGCCAAAGCCTCGTCAGTTTCCTCCTCAACCTCTTCAGCGGCTTCCTCCTCTTGGCTTGGAGCCCGCTCCTCCTCTTCTCGGGGAATAATATACTCCCTCAAAACCATATGGTATCTGTATCTATTAACTGTGCCGCCCGCATCCTCAACCCGCAAGTCTTCTATTAAAACCTGGTTTACTTCAGCTATACCAGTTATGTCTGAAGAAAATGGAACCGGAGAACCTGCCTTAAACTTTGACCTAATTATTTCTAAGTCTTCCCTAGCCCCCTCGCCAAATATTATGCCCTCAAAAGATATAGTGACTGGCTCTCTCCCCAAATCCTGTAGGATGCTTCCCTCGAATCCAGGGATTTTATGCTCCACAATACGCCTCCTCTCACTAATCTCTATGTTATAGACGCTTCTCAGATCCTTAGTTGCCCCAGTATCCGGATCCCGAGTATGCTTAATTAGCGGTATCCCATCAATCTCAACATTCATATGTTTAACCCATACCTCCTAGCCTCTTCACGCAGAATTCTAACTATCTTCCTTTCCAGCTCCCTTAAATCACCCTCATCAGCCGTAGACTCAACCCTAACCATTATATTTATTGGACGCTGCACCCTAACCCTCTCTGAAGATAAAGGAGACATGGATGAAAACATCCGGAGAATAGATGCTACTTCATGCATTCTCAGCAATTGGAAGGACGTTACCCTTCCTCCATATGGGATCTGAGTCTCAAGTAAAGGCCTGCTTATTGCGGGATAAATATGCGCAGTTAAGCCCTCGCTTACCCACTTAACAAATCTTTCAAGGTCAAATTTTAGAGGAAGCATGTCGCCAAAAATCGCTTTAACACTTGAAGTCAGAGGAGAAATAGTATCCAGCGATTTTTCCATAAACCCCAAATATTCTGTCAACTTAATCACATGAGAAGTTACGGGCTTAATCTCATGCGCAAAATGACCTACAGTAGGATAATGTTCCACTAGATAGGGAAGACCACCGCTAACAGCCTCTTTAAAGCTCTCGCCGACGAAGCTTTTAGTCAGAGGTTCTGTTAACGGAAAAATACGAGATAACTCCACCATTTTTCCAAAGAAGTAGATAACTGGGCGAAGATATTCTACTTTTGAGGAGAATAGTTGGCTCATTAAAGGATATGCTGTGGCCTCAAAAAATATACGCGTATGCTCCAGTAAAGTAGATGGCTCTTCAGTTTCCTCAATCTTTAATGACCTACTTATCTTGGGAAACAATGATGGAAATAGATTCCTATTGAGCGCTCGCGATATGACATGGACTTCACTACGCCGAGCTTTTCTGTATGCTTGAACGTAAAGCTTTGAGTGAAGTCTATATAGGGGTTCACTCCACTGCGCTTTTCGAGAAAGCAAGGGTACTAAGAAGATACGTGTATGATCCGCTAAGGATAGTGTAGAAGAGTGAAAGAAAGACTCAAGAGTTTTTCTCAAATCCATGAGGTATGCAGGCTCAGGCGAGAGGGCTTTGCTGTAAATTATCTTCTCAACATATGCTTCATAGGATGATGAGATGCTTCTTCTCCTTTGAGCAAGAATATAGAGCCTAACAAATGCTGTGGAGGAGCGTTGAATAATTGGCTTAAAAGTTTCTTTCATCATCTCGCTTAGGAGATATGTCATATAAATGATGCCCTTGGTTTCATAATACCCAATGTTTGCCCTCGTAGGCCGCGTCTTTTCGGCAACTGTTTCAGAAATCTCCTTCCTCGTAGAGACAGAATATATGGGGATTTGATAAGGCGATTTTACAAGTTTAATGAGACCATTCAAACGGTTTTCCAGAAGGCTATGGAATTTCTCCGTTCTCACATATACTCTATCAGCCACTTCGATGGCTCCAATATTATGCTGAGACCACTTTTCACCAAAAGATTTGAGTGGCTTCATAGCCTTCAACCCCACCATATCAGCGTATTTATAGGGTATTACGCCAGCAGCTTCAGGGTATTTCGTGTAAACCCTTTGGGCAGCTGGGGTTGGAAGTGATGCAGTAATCGGCGTAACTGCCTTGAAGACAGGACTTTTCTCATAGACAAAATAGGCTTGTTCATCCAGCTTGCTTCTTATGTCGCTTAGAGTTTTAGATACATTCATAAAGTGAAGGAAACTGCGAGATAACCTAACCTTCAATAATTCAAAGCCTAAATTTAGAATAAGCTCCTCCTCAATCTTTGGGATTCTGAACAATGCTGTAGCTAATTGCGGCCGAAGACCAGTAAATCTCATTATATAAAAGCTGCGCACTTGTTTGCTGACTCTAAAAGCATACTTCGCTAAATCTCTTATGAATTGAGAATGGATGGAATAAATTTTAAAGAGAACCCTACTAAAATAGGAGACAAGCCCGCAAAATTTTTCGCTCATGTTAAGTTCGGAAATAACTGGATCCTCCAAGCTATTCGAATATTATTCTTGTGGTTCCCTCTTCCAGCGGTCTAGTGTAACTAATTTGCTTCAGCCTATAAGCTAAGGCCGCCATCAAGAAGTTAATTTGATCCCTAGTTAACTCCGATGGATGCTCAGCCAATTTGTAGCCGTAATCAAGGCATAGGGTTGATAGCTCCAGTCCTTCAGGGCTTTTAACGAAGTTCTCTATTTCCATCATTTTTTTTTACTTTCTTCCTCGGAGACGACCCCGCTGATCTCCAGCACCTTTGCTCCTATAAACTCTGGAACCCCAAAGATCATGTCAGCTAATTCTTCCACGGTCAATTTGGGTTCAACAAGGCCCATGGAAGCTGCACGTCTTAAAACCTTAAAGTTTGTTGCAACATCCATTTTGCTGAGGTCTGGCGTTCCATCCTCTTTCATGGGGAGGTTTCCGATAAACGAAAAGAGCTCTAATAATTCGCCGTCCGTTAGGGGGCGTATTACAACCTCGGCATCATATTCCTTTATATAAAGGGTTTCACGTCTATTCTTTCCCTTCAATATATCTTCTTTTGTGAGCTTTCTCATTAAGGCCCACATCCGAGAGGGGAGTTTTACTCCTCTCTAACCCTTGTCGCCGTAAAATTGTAGACTGTTATGCCCACCCCTTCTGCACCCAATTCGAAGCTTTTATCGTCAACGTAGCATTCGTCAAATGTTATTCTTTTAACAAGGTTATTGCCCATCTTTAACTCCGCAACAAGGCTGAATGGGACTGGAACAGGCATATACAGTAGGTCGTCGAGCTTCTTATTCAGAGATCTGATTCTCAGGGTTCCGGTGACAGTTACTAGACCAGATTCGACGCCTATGCGTTCGCCGCTACCAATGCTCTCAATATCTACCTGCCTCCTCTTAACCTTATACTCAAGGGATTGAACTCCCTTAACCTCTTCTCCGTCTATCATAACCTTACTCGTTGCAGCCGACACAACCATAATAGACATATCTCACCAACCTCCTTTTCACGCTTGAACAACGATCGTGGCGTATATGTAATCTATTGCTCTGACAGGCCTCACAGCCAGGTCTACTCTCACTATGCCTTGGGCGAAATCTAATTCTGAGCAGTAAACATCCACCATGAAAGCTGGCTGCTTTAGATCAGCGCTTGGGACAATCGCGCCCTCTCTTTCCATGCGGATTAAAACCTCAGTGAGTTTCTCTTTCAAGGCTGTTCTTCCAGCTGGACTATTTAATGTGCCGATGAACATTTCACCTATGCTTTTTACAAGTCTCACGGCGTGGTCTGTGGTTCTAACGACGCTTATCTGCTCCCCGCTTGTCGTTATTCCCTTCACAACCACGATGCCCCGTCCCCTCTGAGCCTGTAACGGCATGATGCCCGCGACAAGAAGTTGCCTAAGCTCGGATGGAGTATAGTTTCTCTCTAATTCTGAGATACCTTTAACCGGCTTGAAGGTTGGGGACTCAAAGTAGCTTAATCTACTGATTAAGCCTGCGACTGCTCCTGCTATACCGTATGGGGCAACGAGGACAAATCTGTCGCTGCTCAGCTTTTCAGTTCGCTTAACAATATCTTTGACATCCTCACCCTTACCAACTGTTCCAATGCCTATTCTGCCCATAGCTTCTTTGCTCATGTTTGCGCAGTGAGCTTCTATAAACGCGTGGATCTCTGGATCCGATATATCGCATGCCAGCACCATATCCACGTATGGCTCAGCCTCAAGCTTCTCTAGGGCGGCTTCAAAATCTTCCTTACTCGGCGGACCCGGATCTCTTCCTCCTTTCAGCTTTTCTTCAGTTTCAGCTGGATTGTTCTTTGGAAATTCCGATGGAGACTTAAGATCCGTAGCTGATAGGAGGGTTGAATGCTGGTTCACATAGTTGACTAGGTATCTTTCGCTGCTTGGATCCATAACTAGATTATCAAATACTTCAAATGTCTCGCCGTTGCTCGCGATTAATCTCACAGTATTTTCTAGTGTGCCATTCTCCACCCTAACCGTTATATTATTCCCAGCGAAGCCAATCTTCTTTGCTTTAAGCTCAACTGTTTTTGCCTTGTTAACATCTTTTAGGACTAATGATGCGTATTCTCCGCCCTTACCAATCACCCTGATGGCGACAACCTCAAAGACCCCGTTTTGAAAGCAGTCCCTAGCATCTCTCGTCAGCGTGTATTCGGTGTTTGAGCCAAAAACCTCGACATATTCCCTCCAGCTACTCAAATGGACAGGCGTTAACACTGGGCCTTTCTCAGCAGTCCCTATTAACGCGACGACACCAGAAGGATACGTCGGTGGCGGTATAATCTCCTTTACAACTTTAATCTCCACGCCCGGTATAACTCTAGACAATAATTCCACCAACTATCTATCGAACAGATAGACGGATATATTGTTGTCAATTTTTCGTATTTAAGACTTTTCATTAAGAGTAATGTACAATTAACATAAATGATGATAAATTTTAAATAATGATGACTTTAAAAATAATATGTATTATATTAAAGGAAGCCTAAGATTTGAACTTAAAATTGGAGAGATCGGTAAGGTTTTGTATTCTTTCCATCCTTTTGGCCCTATCGATTTCAGTATTGTCTTTCCAAAATTTAAGTGCTCCAAAAACTTTCGCTGCCCCACAGGCTCAGGGTACAGATTATCCTTGGTCCACGTATCTCCATGACCCTCAACATACGGGCTATACGGAAAGCCCGGTCCCAAAAATGCCTACCATATTATGGAATTATGTGATGGGGGGTCAATCATGGGGTCCGGTTGTGGCTTACGGAAAAGTATTCTTAGGCTCTACTGATAAAAAAGTCTATGCATTCAATCAAACGACTGGAGAAAAAATATGGGAATTCACAGCGGGCAAAGAGATATGGGCGGTGCCAGCAGTTGCCGATGGCAAAGTATTCATTGGTTCCACTGATGGTAAGGTTTACGCGTTAGATCAGGCCAATGGCAAAAAAATATGGGAATTCGATACAGGTTCGGGGATAGGATCATCACCCACCGTTGTTGACGGCAGAGTTTATGTTGGTTCTACTAATGGTAAGGTTTATGCATTAGACGGGTCTACTGGCGCAAAGATATGGGAGTTTGCTACGGGAGGAGTAATAGCGTATTCCTCGCCCGCAGTTACGGGGGAACTTCTATTTATAGGTTCAATCGAATACCTTTATGCCTTGAATAAATATAGCGGGGCAGCTATATGGAAAGCGAGAGTCTCGGATGGCAGATGGTATGTTTCCTCCTCTCCTGCGGTATACGGCAGCAGAGTTTTCATAGGCTCCCTAGCATATAATAAAACATACGCTTTTGACATCTACACTGGATCAGTAGTATGGGAATATACGACAGGAGGTAGAGTATGGGCGTCGCCTTCTATTGCCCATAATAAGGTTTTTATCGGTTCTGCTGATGGTAAGGTTTATGCCCTGGATCAATCTACTGGTGCAAAGATATGGGAGTATAATATTGGCAAAGAAATATGGGCATCGCCAGCAGTTGCAGATGAGATGGTTATTGTGCCCTCAAGCGATGGTAAACTATACGCTTTAGATCAATCTAGCGGATCTAGGGTTTGGGATATCACTATAGGCGGCGCTAAAGATGCTGGAACATATCCAGCTATTGCCGATGGAAAGATTTATGTTGTATTCGGTAACACGCTATACGCCATAATATCTCGCAGCACACTAACGATTTCATTATCTCAAACAAGAGTGAATGTTGGTAGCACAGTAATTGTTAGCGGGAAGCTTTCTCCAGACCGCTTAAATGTGCCAATTATTATACAGAGGAGAAATGTGAGCGAAACAACATGGAGAACATTAGCATCGGTTCTAACCAATGCAACGGGGCACTATACGTATTCTTGGATACCAGATACGGCTGGATCATTTGAGTTAAGAGCTATCTGGGAGGGAGACGCCTACGCCTTACCAAGCCAAAGCAGCACTCAAACAATAACCATTGAGTTATCTTCTAGCACTTTATCCATATCAATATCTCAGACTAGAACAAAAGTTGGTAGCACCGTAATCATCGAAGGAAACTTATCTCCAGCCCGCTCAGGCGCATCCATAATGATACAGTGGAGAGGAGAAGGTGAAACAACATGGAGAACATTAGCCACAGTAACAACCGATGCAGCGGGGCATTATGCATACAATTGGAGGACGGAGTCAGAGGGCTCATTTGAGTTAAGGGCTTACTGGGGAGGAGATATTTCAACATTAGCTAGTCAAAGCGATACACTACTAATAACTGTTGAACCTTCTCCGCCCCTAATAACTATGGAACTTTTAATCGCTATAATAGCGGCGGTTGGGATTGCTGTAGCATTAATAGCGTATGTCAAGAGGAGGCCGAAGAAGCCTAAGCCATCAGGGCTTAGATTGTCCGCCGACCCAAAGGAGATTTTCGCTGACGGAGAATCCTCATCCAATATATCTGTAGAGCTAGTTGACGCGCAGGGCAATCAAATACCAGCCGATAGAGATATAAGCGTATCGCTTAGCGCAACAGATGGAAAAATAGCGGGCTCCATCACTATTCCAAAAGGTAAATCCTCGGCTACAGCCGTTCTTACATCCTCGACTAAAATTGGAACAATGTCTGTCACGGCAAGCGCGAGAGGATTAATGGACGCTAGGACAGAGGTTATTTTCAAGGAAAAGAAGAGGTACTGTATGCACTGCGGCAGGAGAATGCCCCTAGAAGCAAAAATATGCCCAAGCTGCGGTAATGCTCCACCATCTGGCGTTGACACAAAAATCTGCAGGAACTGTGGCACAATAATACCTGAAGTAGCGAGATTCTGTAGAGAATGTGGAGCAAGCCAAGCATAATAAACAAATACTAGGTTAGTGCCTTCACAAAATCCTCTAAATGCCCTAACGTAATTAGCGGCAATATTAATCCATCTTTAGATCATCACTCCTCTGGAGATAACCTCCCTTAAGAGCGCGTAGGCATCGATGCCCGAATGCTTCCGAAACTAGTTTGCCTTTTACTTCAGTCTAATTTTGGATCATCGTCAGGATTAAGCTTGATAAAAACTCCTCTTTTCGGAGGCGAACTAAGAAGCATAAATGCGTTTTTACCTCCTACCCTGCGAGGGGCAAAATGACTCCTATGATCACAATGTTGATCAATAACAAATGCTTCGACGAGATCAAATTTTTGTTCAATATCGTTTCCAGCTTCCTCTTCTACCTCCTTTTCTTTTACTTTTTTATATATTTTTTCTCCTTTTTTTACGGTTTCCAATTGCAATACTTTGATTTTTATAATTTCTTTTAATATAACAACATGGCCAATTAACTCTTTCTCCCACATCTTATTATCTTTATCACGTTCATAATATGGATGTTTGGGCCTAGCATAAATAATGCATTTTCCATTCTTAATCTCATTGTTAATTTGTTCGATTTGAATAGATTGCGTGTCCCCAACTTTTTCCCCAAAATCTTGTCTCTCAGTTAGTTCATCAGGGCCGAAAAATTTGTCTTTTCCGGAGCGGGAGCGCCCAAAGGCGATAAACGTTTTAAATCCCGATCTATAGGCCATTTCGCCCACAAAAATGTTGCACTTAGAATAACCTTTATATCCTTTCCCTCCCTTTCCGACATTCATTTCTATGTTAGGGGTTTTGATCCGTCCTTCAACACTACCATCTCTTTGCCAACTATTAAAATGTAAAGCGAGCTCTCTTTTCGCCTCCCATTCAACCCTTTTATAGGTTCTTAAGGGAGGCCTCAGCCCCATCCAATTATCATCCCTAGGTGTCCCTGAGTCCCCATTCATTTTGCTGGTCATTATCTTATTTATAAGCGGATGAGACTTTGATTCACTCCAGCTTTCAAATTGATATTTATTAAGATCGCCGAACACATACTTTTCACCTTCCAACTTACCCTTATAGACCGGATCATATTCTTCCTGCCAGAAAAGTAGGCTGAAAAATTCAACGGGGTTCATGGGTTTACCATCACTATAATATATGCTAACTTTGATTTCTTGTCCAGGTATGCCTAATCTCCATTTACCTCCCGCCAGAACATTAATCTCTTCTCCCTGTTCCTTTACCGCTATTTCATACCCAATCTTCTGATCTTTTTTCACGGTCACCTCTTTAAGCCCTTCATAGCGAATCTCCGCGGGTATTCTATTTGCCTCACACCAACTCTTAAACCAAGATACTTTACCACATAAATACTGAAATAAATCTTTAATATTCATTTTAAGAGAAGTTTCGCTGAGTTCAATAATCGTTCCCCCAACCACCGATGTTACTCCAGGCGCTACCCATGTTCCAGCATCATGTCCTTTTTGTTGAAGACCAGGTCTCTCTTGCTTTTTGTTCTCTGCGGGACTGCTTTGCCCTTTCTTTTTGTCTTCTTGTATATCTATTTCTATCACCATGCTGATTTTATCAGTTCCAGAAGATTTGATCCTAACAGACTTTAAAGGAACCTTATCGGAAACCGGTAAATAAAACATGTTCTTTTTATTGTTTTTCTCAAACTCATAACCCCAATCCGCGTATAGACTAAACTTAAAGCTCAAATTAATCAACCATTAAAATATTATTAGTTACTTAAATTTTTGGCTGTCTGTGAAAGAGGCGTCTATTTATTAGAAAGTCTTACTCCTCCATCGCTCATCTAGATTGATGCTAAGAGAGATTTGAACTCCCTTCCATAGATTAATGTAATAAGCGCAGAAAAACTCCCTCTATTGATAGGATTATATAACCAGTTAGTAAGTTCTTTGGATCTAAAGTTATTAAAACTAGTAACCCTAGTATATTTCATAAGGCGCTTTGATGCTTCTGAGTTTTTATTCTCTTTTAGCGTACTGTAGGCTATCCCACCACGGGCTTAAAATTATTATAAGTAACAGGTAATAGAGCCATAGCGATCTCGCTCTGACGTCTGAAAGGAATTACTAATATTTTTGGAAAAGGAAGTAAAAGCATCGTAGGTTCGGTTGTGGCGCCGCCGGACGGACTCGAACCGTCGACCAACGGGTTAACAGCGTCAGCCTCTTGGGGTTTTAAGCCCCTTAGAGCCCGCTGCTCTACCGAACTGAGCTGTCGTCCACGCATCGCCGGGATGCGTGAACGGCGGCTCACTCGGTATTTTTTGTTAGATCTGGCGGCGCCATTATTTTTCATGTTTTCTGAAGTATTTAAAGTTTAACTTAGGATTTTCTTTAGAAGGCTATTTTTGGCGTGAATTGATGGAGCGATGGAAAACGGTTGGATCGTTAGCAATATTCTTAAATAGGATGAGTTTACTAAAATTATTTTTGGAGATATGCTGTGGTAGGGCCCGTAGCTCAGCTAGGTTAGAGCGGCGGGCTCATAACCCGCGGGTCGCCGGTTCGAGTCCGGTCGGGCCCACCAACCATCAGTGTTTTTCTCTTAATCTCTGAGATATTCCGCTTCGAATGTAAATCTTTAAAGCCTTCTTCCCTGATTTTTTAATCTGGTGCTGGTTATGTGCCGGCTTTTCGGTCTGCTTTCGACCGGTTTCTCGAACGCCGCAGGATACTTGCTCAATGATCCATGCTCCCTCTACGCTCAGAGTAAATCGAACCCGCTGAGACTTCAGGGCGATGGGTGGGGTGTAGGCTTCTACGTAAATGGATCTTTAAGGGTTGTGAGGAGCGAGAAACCCATCTTCGAGGAGTATGAGCGGTTTAAGTCTGTTGTCGAGAGCATTAAATCTAATGTTATTATTGCGCATGTGAGGAGGGCTAGTAATCCGAGGGGTCTGCCGAGAGAAAAGCTCGTTTCTATTGAAAACACTCAGCCGTTTAGTTACGGTAAATATGTTTTCGCCCATAATGGGGTGATCTCTGTACCCGACGAAGTAGCGCAGCTGTTGGGCGACTGGAGACTAAATATAAGAGGTTTAAATGACAGTGAAGTTTACTTCTGGTACATAGTTAAGGAGCTCTCTAAGGGGAAAAATATGCCAGACGCATTAAAGAACTTTCAGAAGGATCTCTTGAGGGTTTGGATGGAGACTCGGGAAAAGTATCCGGAGAGAAATAGACCTTACATTGGCTTAAATATGGTTTTCAGTGATGGCGAAAAACTGTACGCGTACTGTAAATACGATGAAGAATTGGATGGAGGGGTTAAGTCGCTATGCTACGGGGATCAGCCGGCAATGCAGATGGTATACATCGCTGATTCAGAGAAGCTAATAGTGGCCTCAGAGAAAACGAATAGCAGGGAGAATTGGCAGCCTCTTAAAAGCGGTCAGCTAATAACTGGGCAAATATCTGGCGGAAGAATAGAAATTCAGATACAAGAATGCTAGAGAATAAGATAAAACGCTCATTTAATTCACGCCTATTAACCTGAAATCAGCTGTAGAAGGCTGAGGAAAACGGATTACGGCAATAGAAACCTTTAAACATGTTCTCTCTAACTGTAGTACTAGAGGAAGCATGGCTGAAGATAAACTTTCCGAGTTATATGAGCTATATATGCGCATATATGGAAGCAGAAACCTAGTGAATGAAGAAATAAATAGGCTTGAAAAGGAGGGTTTAAGTAGAGAGGAGGCCATAAACCGCCTCTATCAGAGAGATATCGGAGAAAGAATTCTCAAACCATATAAACAAGCGCCTCGACCACGATGGCAGATAAAATATGATGGGGAAACATGGGGCATATTGTATCTGCCAATAGACAACTTCGAGAATGAGCTGTCAAATCTTGGAGAATTATTGGATTATGTAGAGCGTAACTGCGGCGAAGTGGTGGCGATAGTCCCAAACATAGGGATAACGTCAACAAGCCTCATTCTTGGAACAAGCTTCCAGGGCGTAAAGGGGTTCGGCATAATATATAGGAAGAGACGGAAATCATGAGGGCGGCGGCAGATTATACGCTAAGCGAAAAGAAAAAGATTTATATTGTGATAGAGTAGCCTATTCTTTTCGGTGATGCATGGTTTGCTAGGTGATTACGTTCATAACGAGGAATGACGACGCTTGTTTCTTAAACGATTATGTATTTTGCTTCACGATAAGCTTTAGGTTGCTTCTCCGCACCATTTTCTCGAACTGCATAGGCTTTAAATTTCCGTCGCCGCCTTGTCACCTAATAACGTATGGTTCATGCAGCGATAACATGGTCGAGTGGTGTTGAGCCTATGAGTAAAATCAGTTTTGTTATACCTAAGGGGCATCTGGCTGAGGGCGCGTTTAGAGTTCTTGAGCGGGCAGGCTACTCTATATCGGGTGGAGAGCGCACATATAGGCCGACCATAAATGACCCAAAGATCGAGTTGAAGATTCTTAGACCCCAAGAGATACCGATATTCGTGAGCGATGGCCTACATGATATAGGCATAACCGGCCTTGATTGGCTACATGAAACCCGCGCCGACGTGGAGGTTCTACTCAACTTAGAGTAC
>JAWAXF010000018.1:0-14766 GCA_038897035.1 Bathyarchaeia archaeon | reverse complement strand
ACTACATTTTAAAGGCAAAACGACTCTAATTAAAAATTAAAGGAGCAACGGATTAGCGACTTTAGTTTTTACAAGCTGAGGTTTAATATTTAGTTATTTTCCATCTAGTTCATCAAAACATTTATTTGAAGATGCCTAAAATAGGTTTCTTTTAGCCGATAATCCGGAGCTTAAATTCAATGCTGGATCAGACATACATGAGAGTAAAAGGAGGTGAGAACATGTTCAGTTTTAGAAGAAGCAAACTCTCAATTATACAACCATCTTTGACAAAAATTTTGTATTGAACAGTTTAAGGGGTTCTGCCATGATTTTAAGTAGGTCTTTCAGTCCTTTTTCTATTCGGTGGCTGAATTGAGGCTTGAGAATAAGACTGATGTTCCCCTTTCTCTGGGGGGATCTGCTTGATGGGGAGGATTGGGGATAGAATCCTCCTCCATAATGTATATTCCTTTAAGTTATAAAAAAATTGTGAAAGCATGAGGAGAGAAATGCTATTTCTTATTTTTAAACTTTGTAACATAAACTTTTTATGATGATCATTTATGTTTAAGGGGGATTAAGGACTCTGAAATTACTCCAATATTACAGGGAAGCCCGCCGCCAAACGGCTATATCCCAGTCATAAAGCCCCAGTATGCGTTTACGGACGATCCAAAGTATTGGGAGAGGAAGCCGTCCTATGCTGTGAAGCCTAAAACATACTATGCTCAGGGATGGTAACTTAACTGTTACTTGAGTAACAGAGACAGCCTCAGAGTGGCAGGAGGTAACCTGACCCTTAGGTATCTGCCCTGATACTTGAGTTATTAAGTTTTTGTACAAATAATGATTAAAATTTTGTCCATCTTTTCTATTTCAGTTCTGAATTCGATATCTTGTAAGTATTTAATTAATGATTCCCTTGATTGTGTTATGTTTTCTCCAGCAACCCCGAGAATCACCTCGTTTACTTTTCTCCCATATTTATAAATAATGAAGTATTGCGCGTAATCGTGGCAATTCTCCAATATCTCTGGTTCTATTAAAAGCATGAGTCCGTTCTTTTTTAAAACTCGATATGCTTCCTTTAATGCTCTAATCTTATTTATATCGCCGCTGATATAGGCAAGACCGACAAATGTGAATATAAGATCTATGGAATTAGGCTTTAAAGGTAAGTCTCGTGCGTCAGCGCAAATCCACTGTGCAAATGCTCCGTCCTTTAACACCGAGTTAATCTCTTCCCTTGAAATATCCAATGCAATAACATTCCTTCCAAAAACTTTTAGCCCTGTTCCACTGCCTCCTGCAGCTACATCTAATACATTCTTAATGCTTGACCCTAGATATTTGCTAAAGATTTTTCCTAAATCTAACTCGACAGGCTCCTTGACAACTTTTTTAAGTTTCCGATATGTTTCCTCATTAATTTTTCCAGATTCTCTAAGGCTCTCAATCTCTTTTAATATTGACTTCACGGTACTTTCTTTTTATGTTAAATATTTAAAATTTAAATCTCAAATCTCCTATGTTGTCTGAAAGGGAAGTGCTGAGTTTAATAAAACTAACTAAAAATACACTCCTAATTATTTTAGGAATAACCCTTCGTAAACGCTTTTTATTTTTTCGATAAATTTGATGCCGTTTTCAGTTGTTTTATATAATTCTCCCTCTTTAGTAAGTAAGTTCTTATTAATGAGTAGGTTAATATATTTCTCGGCGCTATTTGGGTTTAAATTGCATCCCTGAATAATTTGGGTTATTCTTTTCGGTTTAATACAATATTCAAGTATTTCCCAAACCATTTCGTAGCGTGTTCTTCTGGGCTTCAATTGATTTCACCGAGAAAATCCCTAAAGACTTTTTCCTCACTTTCTATTCTTAGAAGCTTTTTACCCCATTTTTCACTTATAAACCGGTAGACTCCAACGGAAAATATTGTTGCGGCGACCCCTATCGACATGTTAAGACAGAACTCTCCAGTTGTAAATGCGCCTACATGGAGTAAATAAACTGCAAATATTATTATTGCTAGACCAGTGAATAATAGGAGCAGAAGCATCTTCTTAATTTCCCCATAGTATCCTCTATAGAACGCAATTAAATCCCTCAAAACCCTAAATATCTCTTCTTTTTCAGCCTTATGAAAAATAAACACGTATTTTCTTTTTCGCTTCATCTTTGCAAATTCCTTAAAGGCGCCTAATGTTAAGAATAGCCAGAAAATACCAACAGTAAATTCGATTATCCTCAGAATGGCGTGCGCGAACCCAAAACTAAAAATAACATTTGCACTAAATGTTCTTCCTGCATCCCCAATCATCGCCGAAGAAATGCCTAAAGAAATAGACAAAACTACCCAAAGAATACCAACCTCAACTTTAACTTTTCTAAAAACCTCCTCTCGCATAATAATCAATTAATAAAGGCTAATTCTTTATAGAAATCCCTTATGTATCTAAGATATATTCTACAATGTCAAAGACGGCAATCTACAATATGACCGAAATTGTTAACGTATTTTGTGGTTTAAAATGAGGTATAAAAATAAGGCAGCGATTTTTCTTTTGATTTTATCCATAGAAAGAATCTAGCTTATGGGGATGCTAACGAAGAGATTCCAACGGTTCTCATAGAGAAAATTACTATATGCGTTAATTGTACGACTGCTGAACTTGATGTTTTAAGCAGTGTAGGTTCTAATAATGCATCCTTGGTGCATCTGCCGCCACCAGCGGATACGGATATAAATAGGGAGGATCTGTCCAGCCTGCTCGGCATAGATGTTACATTCACCAGATCTTCTTCAGTGTTAATATTTGTCTTTAATGATACCGACGCTGAAAAATCTAAGTATCTTGCGGATTCTATAAAGGGTTCTTGTGGAAGAAGCCTTTAATACGAGCTTTACATGGAACTCCACGGGGATAGTGGAAGGGTACTCCTATGTATGATATGCTGGTCCCGGCAAGAGCGATTTAACAGGATATTTAGGTTGGCTTATGGAGAGGCGCTTAGCCCTGAATCTCGGCGGCTTTATATATATACATTTATCCCAATAAGCCGTGAAGAGAATGCTTTTATTATAGTTACGGCTAGTAGGATGGAACATACCTTTATATTCGTAGGCTACCCACTCATGTGCAGACTGGGGCGGGGTCCGCATGAAATAAATGTCTTAGACTTACTTAATGTTGAATCTCTCGCTCCATCACCATATTCAACGCTGGTTTACCAGGATTGGTTCACCTCACCGAAGGTTGAAATCGCAGTTTTCTCTAATTAAAGCGTTTCTTACGTTACCTCCGAACCTGGCGCCGCCGCTATCCTCCCCTCTGGCGAAGGCTAGTTTACCCGATGCCGAGAGGTTGGTATCTCACCCCGGTAAACCAGCTGCCCCCCCATCTTACCAACTACAAGCATTCTTCTGCTTTGGAGATGACCCCACACCAGTTGAAAAACTCACACTCACCTTTGAGGGCCTAATTATTCCGGAGTTCATTAATTTAACCCCAATAATTATTCTGATACTGATAGCGTCAATCATTATTTTGCCCTATAATCATTCATAAAGACCAGCCACTGCATTTGCTTCCAAATCCCTCCTTTCTATTTTCTTCTTTTAAGGGCGTAAAAAGGTTGGGTTGCAAAGCATTTACTTTATGGTGGACGGGGCTTATGAAAGTAAAAATGCTTAGTTTCAACAATTGATAGAATCGCAGCTTGCATGATAGGCTTGTGGTTTCTTTCAGTCTTAGCCGCGCCTTTTAGTTAGCATTACAATAACTAAGATTGCTGCGAAGATTATTATTAATACAACAATTATTAGCTGCGTGTAATCTTTCTTTTTATCTTCATAAAGTTTCGATTAAGTATTGTCTCATTTACCTTAAGCTGATCTCCGTGAGGAATGTTATGGGGAGCTCCCTTAGTTCCTCTATTTTGTTAAGCATCTCCTTCTCTGGTTTTAGGAAGAGCGCTTCTGCCTTAAGATTTATTGCAGCAGCTATTACATAGCAGTCTGACAAAGATATTCCAAGCTTTTTCTTGATCTCTCCGGCTTTAACAGTCATGTCTGGCGTTATCTCCGCTATCTTAACTCTTACGGTAAGCCATTCGACGAGGTTTAACGCCTCCTCATTGGGCTTCTCGACACCAGCTAACTCGTAGATTCTGGACGCCACATATATGATCTCTGAGACTGTGATAGGCGTAATGTATAGCTCTACCACCTTCGCTAGCGTGCCATCAAGAATCTTCTCAACAGCTCCCCTATGAGGCGAACCCTTCACAACATACTCTGCTAGAACCCCAGCATCAACCACGTACCTCTCTAAGGATTCTCTTAAACTTCTCCTCCTCAAGCCCCCTCTCCTCGCTGAGCAGCTCCTTAATGATTTGGGGGTCTATATCGACGACCCTCGGTTTAAGCGGCCTTATCACTATCTCACCCTCCCTAGCTTCAGCAGATACCTCACCCTCACCTATACCAGCAGCCTCTCTTAAGGGCTTCGGCAGTATCAGCACACCTTTCTTCCTAACTTTCAGTACAACTTTAACCATATTTTCACAATAATGCTATGGTTAACTAATTTATAAAGTTTAACTTATATCTTAACTTAGATAAACTTTTTATCTTCAAGATATTAATGCAAGCATAACTAGGTTACATCCCATCCATCCAGTACCCGCATCGCTGGGGGTCATTGGGTTGAGCGGGGTTTTGTGCGTTTCCTCACTACTGGCTGGAGCTTCACACTTATTGTCTCAGCTATTCTCTTCATCTTTCCAGTTCTTTTTCTGCTTGCGTACAAGTATATCATATCTAGGCTTTCGTTCGCTGCTAGTATCGTGACTTTTCCAGGGCTTTTCTCCCCGTTCTCCCCCCTCCTTTGGATGTAGCATATCTCGCTTGGAATCGGCTCATAGAATATCACGTGGTCTATTGACGGGATGTCTAAGCCTTTCTCGGCTATGCTTGTTGCGACGAGAACGTTTAGCCTTCCATCCTCCAGCATTCTTATTCTTTCAGCCTGCTCTTCCTGGCTTAATCCTTTATCTCCATTCCTGGATGCTTGCCCAATGAACCTTCAGCCCTGACCCCTAGAACCTTACGGAGCTCGTTGAGCAGGTGGCTTACTGTATCCCTGTACTGCGTGAAGACTAGTATGCGTGAGGAGGGATTGCTCAGCAGCTGCCCGCTTTAATCTGCTTCAGCAACTCAACCTTAGGGTGTTCCGGTAGGCGGCTTGGCTGTATAAGCGCCTCCAGCGCTTTATAATCCGGGTCGCCTGTTAATATTGCGTAGCTTTGCTTCTCACGCCTTTCAAGCTTAACCCTGTCCATGAAGGCCTTAAGCGTGTATGGCCCCTGGGGTTTCAAGGAGCTCAAGCATGTGGAAGAGCGTCAGCGCGATGAATTGGTTCATTATTGCGTTGAATATGCCTCCTCTCTCCTTCTCAACACTCTCAGCTTCAAGCATGTACCTCAGCTCATCCCCGGCTTCAATAATCCTCTTCCTGGTGGCGTATTCGGGGTCTACATTTCAGTATGCCCTTCTCATAGAGCCACATCAGCCTCTTGTCAAGCATGCTGAATGAGCTGCCGAAGAACGGAATAAGGGTCTTTCAAACCAACACGAAATTATGAGGAGAAACTTTAATAAGCAGAGGAGGAGAATTGCTGCAAGTTAAAGAACCCACGGATACTGCAAATAATGTTCCATACATTTAGACACTGGAAGGCAACGATGGAGTACGCTAAAAAGGATATACTCCATGTGATGAGGATCCTCGGGCATAAGAGGATCGAGAATACTTTAATTTACACGCAGCTCGTAGAATTTAAAACAGACGAATACATTTCAAAAGTCGCCAGGAACGCTAAGGAAGCTTGTGAGCTCGTGGAAGCGGGATCCGATTACGTTTGCACAACACCCGATGGATTCATGATATTTCGCAAGCGCAAATGAGTGGACGGGGAGTGCGGGATGGTGGACGGGGAGGGATTTGAACCCTCGACCTCGGCGATGCCAACGCCGCGATCATACCAGACTGATCTACCCGCCCACCACATCAATTTCTAGTAATTTTACTAAGGAAACTTTTAAGCATTTTGTTTTTCTTCTATCATAGAAGTGCTTTGTTGAAGAAGGAAGGTTTATTTTGCTGAAAAGGTGGGAAATAGTCTTATTTTTCAGCTATATTCTGAGGATGACTTCCTTAACGTATTTTTCCATGATCTTTGAGAATCGCCTAATCGTGCTTTCCTCATAGGGCTTAACTCTTCTGAATCTTTCATGCATAGCATCGTCCGGTATAAATTGCTGGAAGGCGAAGCGCCTAGCGCCGTTCACGAGTTTACCCATTTCCTCTATGTCTTCCTCCTCAACTATGCCTGGGACTACAGTGCACCTAAACTCGTAGTCGATCTTCCCCTTCTTGAGGATCTCGATTGTTCTGAGAAGCGGCTCGATACTTCCCGCCCCAAGTAGATGGTACTTTCGTGGCGCTGTCTTGATGTCAACAGCTATATAATCAAGATAGGGCAGACACTTTCTAAGCCTGTCTGGGAAAAAGCCATTTGTATCAAGTTTAACTGCAAATCTTCCATCTTTTAGTTTCTTAATAAATTGGGGCGAATTCTTATGTATTAAGGGCTCTCCACCAGTTATCACAACTGCATCAATGAACCTCCTCCTTTCCTCAAGTATCCTTATGGCTTCATCCTCCTCTAGAAATGGAGGCTGAGGGTTAACTACTATTCTCCAGTTTTGGCAGTAGGGGCAGCGGAGGTTGCAGCCTGGGGCGAAGAGAACGCTGCTAATTTTGCCAGGGAAATCGATTAGGCTTGTCTTCTGGAGACCGCTGAACTTCAAGTTGAATATCCCTTACCTGGCTCCTTCTTCACTCCATAATATTTCTTAATTGTTATATAGGTATTTTTTGGACGGCCAAAGTTAGAGCCCTATCAAATGTCTTTCTCACCCTAAACTCTGACTGCTTGCCATCATTCCATTGGTCTACCGGCCTTAGATAACCAACAACTCTTGAATACACTTCACATCTAACCCCACATGTTGGGCAGACCTTATGTTCTCCATTTATATATCCATGTGTTGGGCATATGCTGAAGGTTGGTGTTAGAGTAAAATATGGTACGCGATAATTATATGCGATCCTTTTAACAAGCATCGCGGCGATCTCCCAAGAATATATCCTTTCTCCAAGGAATATATGGAAGACCGTTCCACCAGTATAGAGTGGCTGGAGCTTCTCTTGATGCTCTAGTGCTTCAAAAAGGTCTCCCGTATAGTCTACTGGCAGGTGTGTTGAGTTCGTGTAGAATGGCTCCACCCCTTTTGAAAGATATTTTTCGTTAGCAACAATTATATCCGGGTACTTTTTCTTATCAAGCTTCGCAAGCCTATATGATGCCCCTTCAGCTGGAGTGGCCTCTAGGTTATAGAGGTTACCAGTCTCCTCCTGATACTCTAGGAGTCTCTTGCGCATGAACATTAAGGTTTTGATTGTGAACTTTAAGCCTCCTTCAGTCCAGATTCCATAGCCAAACATGTTTAGGAGGGCTTCGTTCATGCCTATTATGCCGATTGTTGAGAAGTGGTTCTTCCAATATGCTCCGAACCTTTCCTTAACAAAACGTAGGTAATGCCTAGAATATGGGTAGAGTCCCTTCTCAGTGAATCTTTCAAGAACCTTGCGCTTTATCTCTAAGCTGTCCTTAGCTAAATCCATCAGCTCGCTAAGTCTCTCAAGGAACCTGCTCTCATCCTTAGCTAGGTACCCAATTCTAGGCAGATTTATTGTGACTACTCCAATCGAGCCCGTAAGCGGGTAGGCTCCAAAGAACCCTCCTCCGCGCTTACGTAGTTCCCTATTATCGATCCTAAGGCGGCAGCACATCGACCGTACATCTTCCGGCCTCATATCGCTGTTAACAAAGTTCGAGAAATATGGCACGCCATACTTGGCTGTCAATTCAAAGATCTCCCGAGAAACGGGAGAGTTCCAATTAAAGTCCTTGGTTATATTATATGTCGGTATTGGGAAGGTGAAGACTCTTCCCCTGGCATCTCCCTCGGCCATAACCTCTGCGAGAGCCATGTTAAGCATATCTATCTCATCCTGCATCTCTTCATACGTGTCGTCAAGTAACTTACCCCCATAAACCACCGGCTCATCCTCCATAAATTCTGGAACCTTGAGGTCAAGTGTTATGTTGGTAAAGGGTGTTTGGAAACCAACCCTCGTAGGGACATTTATGTTGAATATAAATTCTTGTAGGGCCTGCTTAACTTCCTCGTAGTCTAGGTCATCATACCGAATGAAGGGTGCTAGAAGGGTATCAAAGTTGCTGAAGGCTTGTGCTCCCGCAGCCTCGCCCTGTAACGTGTAGAAGAAGTTTACAACCTGTCCAAGTGCCGTCCTAAAGTGTCTTGCTGGCTTGCTCTCAATCTTGCCTGGAACCCCACCGAACCCTGAGAGGAGCAGCTCCCTTAAATCCCAACCGACACAGTATGGCCCTAGCACCCCAAGGTCATGTATGTGTACATCACCAGACTTATGGGCTTCAGCGACATTTGGTGGATAAATTCTATTCGTCCAGTATCTCTCTATAACCTTCGTTGTCAAGTAATTATTTAATCCTTGAAGCGAGAAACTCATATTTGAGTTTTCTCTGACGTACCAATCCTCTAAGTTGAGATATTGCTCAACAAGCTCTGTGGAGCTTAGTATTTCAGCCAGTTCCCTCAGCTCTTGATGCTGCCTTCGATATAATATGAAGGCTTTAGCGGTCTTAGCATGCCCATTCTCTATAAGAACCTTCTCAATAGTATCTTGGATCTCTTCAATAGTGGGTACGCCATCCTCGCCGAAGCGCTTCCTGAGTTCCTCAACAACCTTGTCGCTGAGGTGCCTAGCAAGCTCCTTATCCTTACCGCCGACAGCCTTGGCAGCCCTCCATATAGCATTAGTTATGCGCTCTTGATCGAAGGGCTCGAGCCTTCCATCCCTCTTCCTAACATACTTCAAGTAACAAACCACCTCAAAGCGTGTAACATAACAACAATGTACGAACGCGCTACACGCACATTACCTATGAAAATAGATTAATATATAAATACTTAAACTTGATTGTCAAAATTTTTAGACTAAAGAAAAGGTAGAAAAACGTTAGTGGAAAATAAAAAGCCCAAATAATAGTCATCTTTAAGGAACCCAAAAATTTCCATTTTTAATGATAGAGCTTGCATATCAGAGATGCAAATTTTTACAGAGTTAGTAAAAAATAAAGTTTTTATCTTTCTGCTCCTCATTTTTTCTTGGAGGGGAGGGGGTCGGGGAACTATAATTGTGGATATTGTGTGTTGTTTGGGTTCCCTACGAACTCCTCCCCTCCATGTGATTACGGGGTTCATATCTTGAGAAAAATTTTTATTTTAGTGATTTAAGCGGCATGTCAATTCTCTTTTGTATATATGATATGTGCCTTATGCCGTTCTTGAATTTAATATAATGCCACGTCGATTTGGGTTTAAATGGGCTATTTTTTAGGGCCGCCTCTATAACTTTATCTTTTGTTATTTCCGCACCCTCTGGATTCGACTTTAAGCCTATTTCGTCACGGGTATAGTCCACGCAGCAGACGGGTATCTTTTTGCATCCTAGAAGTCGTAGGGCTTCTGCTCTGTGATGTCCATCAATTATAACTCTTGTAGTGCCATCTATTACAATAGGTTTTTTGAGAATTCCATCAGAATATATTTCATCCTTAAGAGATTTCAATCTATTACTCTCTGTGCGTTCATGAAATTTAAGTTCTGAAATGTCAACTAGCCGTATGTGAAACTTTATTGGAATTACATAGTCCTTTAAGGTCAATGCGGCCACCACAATTGTTAATAATTGTGTCTTTATGTAATATTTAAAGCTTTTTAGATCAGAAATGTACATAAAAAAGCGCCTAAGATCCTCCTAGCAGAACGAGTAATGAGCCGAGAAGAAGCGGGTAGAAGGCAAAATTGTGGAAGTGTTTAAGGGTTCTTCTCAGGATCTTCAGCGAGAAATAACCTAAAAATGCTGAGATAAATGCCCCTAAAAGTATTTCCCCAGCTCCTAGCTCGACCTTTTGTAGTGCGTCATGTTGCGTTATTAATGTTATTATCAGTCCTCCAAGTATAGCTGGGATTGAGAGCAAGAAAGAGAATTTAAAGGCTTCTTCACGCCTTACCCCGAGCATCAGCGCCGCAGATATCGTGAGACCGCTTCTCGATAAACCTGGCAATACAGAGAAGCCTTGCATCGCTCCGATGAGAGCTGCCTCTCCAGGATTTACATGTTTATCTCTGTCAACTTTTATCTTAGATAAATATATTATTAGTCCAGAAACTAGGAATAAACGCCCGATCATTTTAACTTCGTGAAATAGACTTTCAAGAGACATTATAAGAGGACCTATAGTGGCCGTGAATGCCGTGCTAATAAGGATTCTCTGGAGCATGATGCCTCCTTCAGACTTATAAAGGTCTAGTTTCACCAGCGCCCTTAACACTTCTTTCACATCACTTCTGAAGAAAAGAATCGTGATAGCTAAGGTTCCCATGTGTAGGATAATGTCAAAGAGCAGTGGCAACCGTAGTCCAAGGATTATCTCAGCTAGCTTCAAGTGCCCAGTACTGGAGATCGGCAACCACTCAGTTAAGCCTTGGATAACTCCGAGTAAGATGATTTCAAATCTCATTCACACACCTTTAGAGTAATTTTATAGGTTTTGTTTCACTTAAAATTAATTGAGGGATTAAAAATGCCCTCAATGGAGATGCTGACCGTTAACGAGGCGAGTAAGAGCATTGAAAATATTCTTGAGATTATTTGGAGGGCTCTAGAATACTTCCCAAAAGGCGTGTGGGATGAAGTTAGATACCTCGGTAACGCCAACATAAAACATGATGTGAAGATAGGGATTAAGGGAATATTCTATAAAGCTTTCCTCTTTAATAACCTGATTGGTAAGATCAGAAAAATTAGAGGGGCAATGGAGATAAGAGATCTCCTGTTAGCTGTGACAGTTGATCCAGTTATAGCGGTGTACCCCCAGCTTGAACCTAAGGGGATAAGTCACATGGCTAGTTTAGTGCGCGATTATGCGTCATATGATGTTGGCATAGTCTCCCTATTCACTTTAGAAAATGATACTGCTGTAATGGTTACTGCACACGGGCTAGGTCACAGTAGGGGCCTAAGACACCACAGCGAACCTATAGATTTAATGTATGAGGGATTACTTGGAAGCAGGATTTTGAACAGAAAGGGTTTCTGCAGAGATTGCCTTAGAAGGGTAACTGGAACTAAAAGGGACTCAATAAGAGGATAACATAATAACTAAATAAATGAGTGGGCTTAAGAAGATGCGTCTTTTTCTTTATGCGTCATGTAAGAGTTAATCAAGAAATGTTGGCCCTACTTAATCATATGCCAGCTCATCGAAACTAAAATACTGCCCGAATATTAGAGAGCTTTTAATTTCTCTTAAGATATCATTATAGTCTTCTCTATTCAATCTCATCTGTGATTAGAGGTAAGATGATTAGAAAGGCTTAACAAACAATAATTAAAAATTGAGGGGAGTAAAAGGCTCTTAGTGGCTAAACTTAGAAGGGCGAATACTTTTCTATAAAATTCATTAAACTATTGAAGAGATTTCAAAGTTGGGGGAAGGGCATAAATTGACGCATCTTCCACAGTAATTAGCTCTATGGGCGAATCTCATTTCCCATTGAACGATGGGATCGCCATGCCTTGCAATTTCTTTTCCAATATCTTCAAAGGTCTTAACATTTTCCGGAACAACTACGATATTGCTAATTGAGCCTGAAGCCGATACCCATGCGCATTTCACCATATCCATGTCCGGATAATGGTAAACTTTGTCACCAATAATCACTTCTTTCATTCTATTAGTTAAAAATGCATTAACGGGGCAAGCATGATGGCAGATGGGTCTTTGGGCACCAAACTTTTCCTTGCATAATTTTGAACAGACGTCGGGTCTACATATTCTTGGTCCATCATAAAGCGGGTCAGGCTCTAATTCTGCGGTAGTTATTACGCTAACCCACCTGGCTCTAGGTCCTGTTATAGGGTTCAATGCGAGCCTATTTAATCCAAACTCGGCTAATCCTGCGGCCACCGCCGCATGTCTATTTGAGAATTGACCAAAAACTCTTGTGCCTCCCTCCTCAATTTTCCACTCTGCGCCACTAGACGGTATAGGTAAGGCGGCGTATCCCCTCCTTTCCAACAAATTTGCAACTAGGTAAGCTATACGATCTAGAATCAGCCAATTAAGTACGCTATACCCATACCACAAATATGAGTAAATTAGGTATCTCGGAAAACCCTCATATTGAACCTTGAGCGCAGCTTCTCTAACGCCCTTTAATATTCTCGCGCCAATGGAAATAACAGATTTCGCCCCTGCAAGTAAATCTTCAGGCCTGTGCCCCTCCGGCGCATACTTAAACCTATCCACAGGGGCCACGCCAAAAAAGTCGAGTTTTTGCTCTTTAAGCACAAATTTTCTTAGTCTCTTCTTTAAATCCATGTGCACCACACTAAAACTAGTTTTCAGGGAAGGATTCACTTAAACTTTTGTTATATGAAAAGGGATTTAGCTAAGGGGACTAATGAAGTATCTATATGCTTCAATAATGTCGCTTACCCCCCTCACCATTATTTTATATCCTTTTTCTTGGAGATAATCCTCTAGGCTTATTTTAACCAGCTCCCATGTCACTATAGTTATTATACCTATCCTCCTCTCAACACGCCTATATGTGGTGACCACTTCTTGACCCTTTGGTACTAGAAAGATTTCTCCGCCCGCGAGGGCCGCTGCTTCGGCCTTCTCAGCTACGCCGCCGACCTTCCCTATTGTTCCGTCCGTCGATACTGTACCAGTTATAAACACTTTATCTGACAAGTTATCCCCCTTTATGGCTGCGATAATGGCTATTGTCATGGCCGCCCCCGCGCTCGGCCCATCAACAACCTGAGTCTCTTCCTTGGCTTCAATAGTTATTATAATATCCGTATTGCTCAAGTCTCTGCCAGTAATATTTCTGGCAACTGAGGTTGCTATCTGGGCGCTTGCTTGCAAGTCTATGCCTATATACGGGACCGTGTTCACTAAAACCCTCCCAGAACCTTCTCTGAGTTCTATTCTGCATCCTAAAATGACTCCCTCATAATTTACATAAAATGGATCTTTATAGACGGCTTTGACTGCTACTAAATTTATCCTACTTTTTCCTGTAAGAGCTGCGCTTTCACTTGTTATCTGCGAGGTAAAAAGATATTGTTCTAACTGGCTCCTATAATATTCGACTTGGCTCCTTAAGTTCTCAATTTCCTTCAATAAGTCTGTGATGCTCTTGGTAAAATTCTCATTTTGAACCAAGAGGTCTTCAATCTGTTTCCTTAATGTGCTGTTTTGCCTAAACGCGATTATTAGCCCATAAATTGTTATAGCATTCACTAAGAAACTCGCTATGAGTAGTATGGACAAAACTTTTGTGTAGCCCTTCAACATATTTAATTCTCGGCAAATTCTCCTCTATTCTCATTTTATTAGGCGAAAAGTATATAAGTTGTGCGTTTACCAATAATATCCAAAGAAAAACTGGAATATATGGAGGTAGTTCTATGGCAGCTGCTGGTGGCATCCCAGTCCTAATATTAAAGGAAGGTTCCACGAGATCTAGAGGTAGGGAAGCTCAGCATAATAATATCATGGCGGCTAGGGTGATAGCCGAGACGGTTAAGACGTCCCTTGGTCCCCGCGGTATGGATAAGATGCTCGTTGATAGTCTAGGCGACATAACGATAACAAACGACGGCAAGACCATTCTTGACGAGATTGAGGTTGAGCACCCGGCTGCTAAGATGATGGTTGAGGTCGCTAAGGCCCAAGACAAAGAGGTTGGGGATGGAACAACCTCAGCTGTAGTGTTAGCTGGAGAGCTACTAGTTAAGGCTGAGGAGCTATTGAATAAGAATGTTCACCCAACGGTGGTTATCGATGGCTATAGAAAGGCAGCTGAGAAGGCCCTTGATGTCCTAGATAATATAGCCATTAAGGTGGACCCATTAGACAAGGTGATGCTTAAGAAGATAGCTATGACTTCTATGGCAAGCAAACTGGTCTCGGAGAACAAGGATTACTTAGCCGAGATTGCCGTCGAGGCTATCATTCATGTTGCCCAGAAGATTGGCGACAAATATAAGGTTGACTTAGACGACATTTTGGTCCAGAAAAAGCCGGGCGAGTCAATAGCGGATACAAAGCTCATTAAGGGCATAGTTCTTGATAAGGAGGTTGTTCACCCAGGCATGCCCAAGCGCGTCGAGAACGCTAAGATTGTGCTGCTTGACTGCCCACTTGAGATCGAGAAGACGGAATTCGATGCGAAAATAAATATCGAGACACCTGAGCAAATGGAGGCTTTCTTGCGTGAAGAGGAAAACATGCTGCGCGAGATGGTTGAGAAGATTAAGAGGGCAGGCGCTAATGTTGTTATATGCCAGAAGGGTATTGATGATATGGCTCAGCACTTCCTAGCGAGAAAGGGCATACTGGCTGTTAGAAGGGCCAAGAAGTCTGATATGGAGAAGCTTGCTAAGGCTACTGGTGGGCGTATTGTTACGAACCTAGATGATCTAAAGCCCGAGGACCTCGGATACGCCGAGCTCGTTGAGGAGCGTA
>JAWAXF010000017.1:0-14866 GCA_038897035.1 Bathyarchaeia archaeon | reverse complement strand
TTAAAATTGTAGTTGGTGAGAAAATAGTTGAAGCTATAGCCCTCCTTAATAGCGGCTATGAAGCCCCTACACCCCAACTTCTAATTCCAATAAACCTGGCTACTAGACTTGGTCTCTGGCCCCCTGAAAATGCTTCAGAAGTCACTCTTGATACTGCAGGCGGACCTTTAAGAGCTTGGTTTTACCCAATGACGGCTAAGATAAGAGTTGTAGCAGAGGGGGCACACGAAAAAGATGTAATAGCAGATATAGTTGTTTCTCCCTTAGCTGATGAGCCATTAATTAATGATAAGCTCGCAGATGAACTTGAAATCGCAGTAGAATCTTTTGGCAAAGGTTTATGGAGATTCACTTGGGAGCCTAAGGAAAGGCTTAGAAAAAGTGAAAAAGCATAAAAATGGGGAAGAAAAGCCGAATTAATGCCACTATATAGGATATGAGATAAAGGCTGGAATAAGTTGCCTATTGAACCGAAAGTATAACGCTAGAAACACGGCAACATTCTCATACTAACTCTAACATCACCTGTATTTAAGGGACTCAAAATCTAAAGGTGGTGGGCCGGGAGAGATTTGAACTCTCGACCTTTCGGTCTCCGGGTCTCTTCTCACTTATCAGCCGAACGCTCTAACCAGGCTGAGCTACCGGCCCTCTTCTCAAGTATTTCTCATTAGATCCCCTTGCTAATAAGAATTTTCCTCTTTCACGGCAAAAGTTTATTTACTTCGGTTCTATTCTGTTTCATTTGGTGTCTGGTCAATGTATAGTGGCTTTGAGGGGCGTGTGTTTAAGGGAACTACTACTGTTGCGTTTAAGTGTGTTGATGGTGTAGTTATGGCCACCGATACTAGGGCTACGGTTCTACCCGGCTTCGTCGCCCACAAGAAGGTTAAAAAGGTTTACCAAGTGACGCGCAATGTCGGCATGACGATTGCCGGCATCCCAGCTGAGGCCATAAACTTACTTGATATCCTCAGGGCTAACGCGTTGCTCTATCAAATACAGCGCAGGAGGATAGTCCCGGTTAGGGTTGTTGCTAGCATGGCCTCACTAATATTATTCTCCCAGAGGCTCTTTCCATATGAGGTTCAAGTAATTATAGGTGGATATGACGATGAGGGCTACCACTTATATTCGCTTGATCCATTTGGTAGCGCGATAGAGGATAAGGTGATTGCAACCGGATCTGGTTCACCAGTAGCTTACGGCGTTCTAGAAAGTGGTTACCGTGATGGAATAAGCCTTGAAGAGGGCCTTGTCCTCGCTGTCAAGGCGATTAACGCCGCCATCAAGAGAAACGTTTTTACCGGGGATGACTTTGATGTAGCGACAATAACTATGGAGAAGGGTTATGTTGAGCTATCTGAGGAGGAAAAGCGGAAGATATTCAATAAGGCCCTAGCCTAAGATTAAACATAGTATTTTATTTAAGCTCTCAATTCTGACTAAATTCTGCCCATTTCTACATGTTGAGTTGCGATCTATAAGGATTGCCCTTAAGCCAGCTTTTATGGCTCCAACATAATCCTTTTCTAGGTCATCCCCAATATAGATTGCTTCATTGGGCATGATATTCAATGCGCGAACCGCATAAAGAAATATTTCTGGAAAAGGCTTCGGCCTTTTAACCGTATCTATTCCGACGAGCACATCGAATTTTATGGGCATCTCTACTCTCTTAAGGATCTCCTCCATATCCTTCTCAAAAGCGTTTGTTATTATACCAACCTTAAATCCATGCCCCTTCAGTTTAATGAGGACATTTTGGGCGTCTGGATAAGCCTCTACTCCAGCGTTATCCCACCACTCATCAACTAGAACCCTTGCTAAGAATCCCTTCTCATTTTCTATTCCAAGCATACTAAGTATTCTTCTATTCCATTTAATCCAGAAGTCGTAGTAGGGCAGATTATAGTCTTCTAGGGGGGTGCTCTCCTCTGCGAACCTATGTGCCAGCGCTATTTCATCAATATCCCTCTTCACGCCGTACTTCTCCAGAATCCTCCTTATGATCTCTGCTGGTGGATCAGTTTTAATCAAAGTGCCTCCTAAATCAAAGAGGACTGCCCTCAAGCCCAAAGCAGCTCACCACTCACAGCTCCTAACCACATTGGACCCAAAATAAATATTTCGTTAAATATTATCATCAATAATTGGGTTGACTGAAGTGCTAACCCTGATTTTGGCTGAGTCTGCCATTGAGTCAATTCCGCGTGAAATGTGGGATCACCCAACCATTAAGAATCTTTCAAAACGTAGGGGTAAACCACCAAGGCTGCTCCTCTTAGATAAGTCATATCATTATTTCGCCATGAAGAAACTGCCGGATAGTGAGAGACGTGGTAGGCCAGACATAGTCCACTTCTGTCTCCTAGAGGCCCTTGGGTCGCCACTAAATAAGGAGGGGCTCTTAAAAGTATATGTACACACAATAGATGACCACATAATCTATATTGAGCCGGAGACTAGACTACCCAAAAACTACAACCGCTTTGTTGGACTTATCGAGGATCTATTTGAGCATGGTTATGTACCACCCTCTGGAAAACCTCTCCTATCCATTGAAGCGGGGGGCCTGCCAGATCTTATAGAGACTCTAAAGCCGACCTATACCGTCATCTTTGAGAGGGGTGGTGTGCCAATGACCTTTGAGGAGGTTGCCCCTAGGCTTGCTAGGGAAGAAAGACCAGTAGTGCTTGTTGGCGGCTTCCCGCATGGGGAGTTCAGTGAGAGGACGATGAAGCTGGCAAATGAAGTTGTCTGCGTTGATCCCGAAGTGCTTGAGGCGTGGACTGTTGTATCACGCATAATATATGAGTACGAGAGGGTTATAGGTTTGCCGAAGAAGCGACTTGAGAGGATGAGGAGCGGGACTACTTAAGTCCACTTCCAGACCCTTCTACCGTAGAATATTTCTGGAAGTATAAGGAGACCAGACATCGATGCTAAAATCGATGCTGCCCATGGGATTGGATCTGTGAGCCAGATAGTTCCGAAGAGACCGAAGTATGGTACAAGCACTGTCGTGACGGCGGATATAACGCAGGCTAGAATTAGATACTTGTTTGTTAGCGGGTTGAGCCTAAAGGCTCCGCGCCTCTCTGACCGGCAGTTCCATACGACGAATATCTCCTGCAGCGTCGCCCGTATAAACGCCATTGTCCTAGCCTCGGCCAACACTAAATCCATTGGTTTCCCCAGGGTGGGACCAACTATATAGTAGTGCCAGTAGAATAGCCCACCAGTTAGGAAGAACTGTGTTAGGAAGGTAATTATTATTGAGAGGATCCTTCCATGAAGTATCCCCTCCTTAGGGTTGCGTGGGAGCCTCTCCATTATGTCCCTATCCGGCGGATCTACAGTCAATGCTAGGGCCGGTCCACCATCCGTCACTAAGTTCAGCCATAGAATCATTGGTGCAGTCAGCGGCAACTCTAAGCCCGCTAGAGCGAAGGTTCCGATTAGGAAGAGTTCATCGAAGTTACATCTCATGAGGAAGAAGGCGAACTTCCTAATGTTATCGTAGATAGCTCTTCCTCCCTCAACCGCCCTAACTATTGTTGCGAAGTTGTCGTCGGCTAGAATCATGTCCGCAGCTTCTTTTGTGACATCTGTGCCAGTTATCCCCATCGCTACACCTATATCAGCTTGCTTTAGGGCGGGCGCATCATTAACGCCATCTCCCGTCATGGCAACAATATGACCCCTTTTCTTTAGAGCCCTAATTATGCGCATCTTATGTTCAGGCGAGACGCGCGCATAGACCTTAACCCTCTCAACTATCTTCTCGAAGTCCTCATCGCTCATTCTATCCAGCTCCTCCCCTGTAAGCGCCATATCGCCCTCCTCCATCATGCCAAGCTCCTTAGCGATCGCGATTGCCGTTAGCTTATGATCGCCGGTGATCATAATGGTCTTTATCCCAGCCCTCTTACACTTTTCATTCGCTATCTTAGCCTCCTCGCGTGGCGGGTCTATCATGCCTAAAAGACCCAAGAAAATTAAGCCGCTCTCAACAGCTTCATGAGCCTTCTCGTCGCCTAAGTCCTTTAGTTCTTTATATGCGACTCCAAGAACTCTGAGGGCCTCGCTTGCCATTTGCTCGTTAACCGCTAGAACAGTCTTTCTGTCACGCTCGGTAAGTCTCTTTGTAGAGCCGTTCCTGAGTATACGTGTACACCGCTGCAGAACTACTTCTGGAGCACCCTTCATAAACACTATTATTCCACCATCAGCGGACTTGTGAATGGTTGTCATCCGCTTCCTCTCTGAAGTGAATGGAACCTCATATATGCGTGGGTACATTTTCTCAAGATCATCCTTCCATAACCCGGCTTTAGCGGCGGCAACTATCAGGGCGCCCTCGGTAGAGTCCCCAAGCACGCTCTTACCATCATACTGGGCGTTTGTGCATAGCGCTGCGCCAGTTAGGAGAAAACTTAGCTCAAAATTATCCTTAGCATCTATCCTCTCACTATTGGAACTGCGTAGAAATTCCCCTTTAGGCTCGTAGCCTACGCCAGTTACAGTGATGACCTCGTTGTTAACGTAGATTTTACGCACGGTCATCTCGCCCTTAGTTAATGTCCCGGTTTTATCGGAACATATCACCGTCACTGAGCCAAGGGTTTCAGCCGAAGCCAGCCTCCTAATTATTGCATTACGCTTAGCGAGATCCCTTGCGCCAAGAGCTAGGCATACCGTTACAACGGCCGGTAGCCCTTCTGGAACGGCTGATACGGCTAGGGCGACAGCCGTGAAGAAAGCATCTATTATGCCTGTAAAGTCTAGGAGATTCTTGTAGAAGATGAGCTCAAAAAGCTCTAGGGCGAATACAATTGCGCAGATAACGCCGACTATTACCGCAAGCTTCTTCGCGAATCTCTCAAGTTTAGCTTTGAGTGGCGTCTCTTCCTCCTCCATCTCCTGGACTAGCTCAGCTATCTTCCCAAACTCCGTCTTCATTCCAGTCGCTGTTACAACGGCTTTTCCGCGGCCATACATAATATGAGTTGCCATGAAGACCATGTTGCTCCTCTCGGCTACTGGTGTTGATTCAGGGAGAACTCCAAGGTGCTTCTCGACGGGAGTCGATTCTCCCGTTAACACAGCCTCATTAGTCCTGAGTTCCACAACTTCTATTAGCCTAGCGTCTGCGGCAACTCTATCACCAGTCTCAAGTATTAGTATGTCTCCTGGAACAACCTCCTCAGCGGGTATAACTACGCTCCGCCCATCCCTGAGAACGGTGGCCTTCGGTGCAGTTAGCTTACGCATCGCCTCAATAGCCTTCTCAGAACGATATTCCTGAACAAAACCTATGATGGCATTTAAGATGACTATCGCCCCTATTGTTAGGGCGTCGCCGTATCCTTCCTCGGGCTTAAATAGAGCAATAGCTACTGAGATTATGACGGCGGCTATGAGCAGCATAACAAATATATCCTTAAATTGGTTGAGGAATATTTTTAGCGGGTTCACACCACCTTTTTCCAAGAGCTTGTTCGGCCCATACTCGATGAGCCTCCTCTTAGCCTCATCGCCACTAAGTCCATTAAGCGATGTTCTAAGCGTCTCTAAGACTTCATCCTCACCCATTGCATGCCATGATCTATCCAAAGTAACCCCACTCAGACTAAGCCAATATATTAAACACTATAATAAAAATTCTAGTAAACTTAAACTTTATTATGTCTCACGAACCCTAACTATATCTCTTCTAAAGAAAGAAAGTAAGCTAAAAAGAAGCTGGCGTCTTTATCTTTTGTTTGGTGGGATATGGCGGCGAAAATTGCTATAGGTGTTGATCTAGGCGGGACAAATGTTAGAGTCGCCCTGGGAAATGAAAGGGGGGAGATAATAGCTAGAGTCTCCGAGCTGACTGAAAGAATGAGGGGTCCAATGGGTGTAAGTGAACAAGTGACTAGGATTATTCATTCAATTGTCAGAGGGAAATTTGATTTAAGGGATATTGAGGGAATAGGGATAGGATCAACGGGTCCATTGGATATTAGGGGAGGCGGATTGATCAGGCCCACGAACCTGCCCTTTGAGTATGTCCCTCTAGTTAAGCCGCTTGAGGAGGAATTCGGTTTACCAGTAATCCTACTCAATGACTGCGTTGCAGCAGTTGTCGGCGAAAAATATTTTGGCATTGGAGGGGACCACGAAAATTTAGTATATATAACTATTAGTACTGGCATAGGCGGCGTATATGTTGATGGGCACCTATTAATGGGCAAGGATGGGAACGCCCACGAGATAGGGCACTTCACAATAGACTTTGAGGGTAGACTTACATGTGGATGTGGAAGAAGAGGGCACTGGGAAGCATACTGCTCTGGCACGGGGATACCAAACTACGCCAGACTGATTATAGAAGAGAGTGGATTTAAGAATTTAGATAAAAGCCTGCTGAGAGAAGCCTATATTAGTGGGAAATTGACTGCCAAAACAGTTTATGATTGCGCTAAGGTTGGCGACGAGCTGGCTAAGATAATCGTTAAAAAAATTGGCATGCTAAATGCGATCGGGTTTGCATGCGTCCTTGATGCCTATGATCCATCCCTAATCACGGTGGGCGGCTCAGTAGCATTGAATAATCCTAGCTTGGTCATAAATCCAATTAAGCACTACATTGGGAGGCATGCCAGGAACCGAGTGCCAGAGATAACTTTGACGCCCCTCGGCGAGGACATAGTCCTCTACGGCGCATTGGCATCCGTCTTCCACTTCCACCGCTGAGGGCTAAGTCAATAAGGCATCTGTCAGGTCACCTCTTCCTAAATAGCACCGGTAGTCCCTTCCTCCTGAGGGTCTTCATCATCCTCCGCATCCACATATACTGGTTTAGTAAATCCTTAACATCCTTCTCGCTTGTCCCGGAACCCCTAGCTATGCGTCTCACCCTAGAGGCATTAATCATCTGTGGGTTCTCCCTCTCCTCCGGCGTCATCGACTGTATTATTACGCGCCATTTCTTCAATTTCTCTTCAGCAATGTTTGCGACGTCCTCCGGGATCTCGTATCCCAGCCCAGGAAGCATCTTAAGCACTCGGCTAAAGGGGCCCACGCTCCTCATCGCTTCGATCTGCTCATACATATCCATTAAAGTGAACTTCCCGCTCAGCATAGCCTTTGCCCTTCTCTCCGGTACCTTCAGCTCGGCCTCTTTAACCTTCTCAATGAGACCCTTTAAGTCACCCATCCCCAGCAATCTGCCAACGAAGCTCGGCGGGTCGAAGACCTCAACGTCATCGATCTTCTCTCCAACTCCTATAAACTTTATTGGCGCGCCGGTCGCAGCGACGGCTGAAAGCGCACCACCACCCCTAGCCGATCCATCGAGCTTCGCAACTATTATTGATCCGAGAGGCGTCGTCTCATGGAAAGCCTTCGCTTGGACGGCTGCTTGCTGCCCAATTGTTCCATCGATAACCATTATCACCTCATCAGGCTTAATTGTTTCCTGCATGACTTTCATCTCCTCTATTAGGCTCTTTTCATCCTTGTGTCTCCCAGCAGTATCTATTATGACCACATCATAGTCTTCAAACCTTTTTAGTCCGTCAATAACGACCTCCACCGGATTCTTCTTTTTCTCATCACCATAAACGGGTACATTTATTTGCGTGGCAAGCTGGCTTAATTGCGCTAGCGCCCCGGCTCTAAATGTATCGGCGCATATAAGGGCTGTTTTAAATCCCCTTTTTTGAAGGAACCTAGCTAGCTTGGCGGCGGTCGTCGTCTTACCGGAGCCCTGTACACCAACAAGCATGATTACGCTTCTTTTACCCGGCTTAATGTTAAGCGGAACGGGTTTCTCGCCCAATAGGCGGACGATCTCCTCGTAAACGACCTTAATAATATGTTCCTTCCTTGGTATTCCCGGCGGAACCTTCTCCTTTAACGCTCTCTCCTCGATCCTCTTTGAAAGATCGAGCACAAGCTTGACGTTCACGTCCGCCTGCAGGAGGGCACGCTGCAGATCTCGGATAAGCTCCCTAACAACATTCTCATCTACGATCGAGGCCCCAAAAACCTTCTTTAGGGATTCATAGAGCGATGAACCAAGTTTATCTAGAACCAAACCCGATCTCCATTATCAGTCCTTGCCTAATTGATAATATTAGTATTTATCCCAGCATAAATAAATCTTATTTAAGCGTAAGTTTTACCTTAGGCTATGTAGGAGCGAGCGTATGGCTAAAATTAAAAGGAACAATATAATTGACCTGAGGAGTGATACAGTTATATTGCCGACGGAAGAGATGCTTGAGGCGATAAGAAATGCCGAGCTGGGAGACGACGTCTATAAAGAAGATCCGACGGTCAACAGGCTTGAGGAGACGGCTGCGAAGAAGATGGGCAAAGAGGCAGCCCTGCTTGTCCCAAGCGGAACAATGGCCAATCTAATATCCCTCATGAGTAACACTAGAAGAGGCGACTGCGTAATTCTAGAGGCTGAGTCACATATATACTGGTACGAGGTCGGCGGCATATCAACAATAGCCGGGCTATTACCATGGCCGATAAGGGGTCATATGGGCGCCCTAGATCCCAAAGATGTTGAAGCAGCCATAAAGCCAAGGGACATACACTTCCCCGAGGTAACGCTTGTCTGCATTGAGAACACCCATAATAGGGCTGGTGGAACAATAATCACGCCAGAGCAGATTAAAGCATTAAGCAAAGTTTCAAGAGAGAATGGATTGAAGCTTTACATGGATGGCGCGAGAATATTTAATGCGGCCGTAGCCCTGAAAGTTGACGTTAGGGAGTTCACACACCATGTTGATAACTTGATGTTTAGCTTGTCTAAGGGGCTCTGCTGTCCAGTAGGCTCCGTTATCGTCGGCGACGCCGACTTCATCGAAAGGGCCAGAAAAATTAGAAAGATGCTTGGCGGAGGGATGCGCAAAGCTGGCATAATTGCCGCTCCGGGCATAATAGCTTTGGAGAAGATGATAGACCGACTAGAGGAGGATCATAGGAACGCTAGGCTTTTAGCCGAGGGCATAGCAAAGATTAATGGGCTCTATGTCGATTTGGGAAGGGTTCAGACAAACATTGTTTTGATTGACGTAAGTGGCTTAAGAATTAACTCTAATGTATTTATCGCTAAGCTTAAGGAGCGTGGGCTCCTGGCATCAAACCACAGCAGAACTACCATCAGAATGGTGACACATTATGGTATTGAAAGAGAGCATATTGAGAAAGCGCTAGCAATAATTGAAGGAGTTGCGATGGAATTAAGGGTTAAAAAATAGGTTTAGCTCTTAGCCTCCTTTTACGCGCATAATTTTTGTCCTGCCCAATATACGCCAGTACTCAACCTCTAAACCATTAGCGAGCTTAGACTTCAAATTCTCCTCCTGCGGTAGGGGCGTCTCAAAGATCTCATAAGTTTCCAGATCCATTATCTGGACACTATTTTCTAGAACCGCCACTACCTGCCCGCTTCTCTTCTCGATTATCGGCACATCCACCTTTGCATCAACTGGCTTAACGAAGCTCCTCTTAACCCCATCAAATATCCCCATAGCAACAACCCTAGCTTTGGCCGAGCCATGCTTTCCGGGCTTCGACTTTGTTACCTCAAGTATGTAGCATGGTTCATCATCAATAATAACGTAATGCCCCTCCTTTAAATCGCCAACCTCAACGGGCTTACTCATAAATTCTCACCACAACCACATATGCCTCTTTCCTATAAAATGTTTAATAATCCTTGTTAACCTAAATATATTTGCTACATGGTGAGAAATTGGGCAAGACCGCCGGAATCGTTGCACGCTTGGACCGCGAGGACGCCCAGAAGCTAGCTCTTGAAGTCTTTAATCATCTTAGGTCAGCGGGATTTAACGTTCTCTTTGAGCAGGGGCTTGCCGTGCTCATCAATAGGCTTGATAGGGCAGTGCCCCTCGAAAATATGGACGTGAACCTAATTGTGATCATAGGTGGTGATGGAACAATACTGAGAACATGTATGCGCGTACCTAGGCCTGAAACACCAATTCTCGCAATTGGCTTGGGCACAAAAGCCTTCTTGACAGAGATATCGCACAGAGAGACTTTAGAAGCCATAAACCTGTATCTCAAAGGTTTATATAGAGTTGAAAGTTACAGCAAAGTAGCATCATTTATTGGGGGCTTTAGGCTTCCGGACGCCCTAAACGAGGTGTTTATAACCACTAGGCACTTATCGAAAATACTGCACACTAAAATATGGAAGAATGGCACTGAGGTTGTGGAGTGTTGGGCTGATGGTATAATTGTCGCCTCACAAGTTGGCTCAACAGCCTATTCGTTCTCAAGCGGGGGCCCAATTATCGATCCAAGCCTTAACGCGCTTATAGTAACGCCAGTGTGCCCGGCCAACCTCATACGCCCAATAATCTTCCCAGAAGACTCGCAGATAACCATAGAGATACTTAAGCCAAAGAGGGCCATGGTTGTCATCGATGGAGATTACCAAAAGGAGATAGGTGATGGCGAAAATAAGGTTATTGTAAGGGTTTCAGAGCATAAGGTGAACTTCATTAGATTCAAATACGACTTTTATAGGCGCCTAAGGGAGAGACTCCTATTTCCAATGGGGGGGGAGAATGAGCAGAAGGCGTAGGGCTCTGGTGCTCGACACGTCGGCATTTATAGCTGGCTTCGACCCAACAGCGGTGAATGAGGAAATATACACGGTCCCAGAAGTTGAGTCAGAGCTAACAAACGAATCAACCTCTAAGCTACGCTTTATAGCCTCTGTTGAGAGCGGGGCGCTCAAAACAATTAGCCCAGCGCCTAAATATGTGGATCTCGTTAGGTCTACCTCCAAGAGTCTCGGAGATTCAATAATGTTATCTGAAACGGATGTCCAAGTACTAGCCCTTGCAGCTCAGCTAAGGGATAGTGAATATGACTCGATAGTTGTCACCGACGACTATTCAATGCAAAATACTGCGGAGAGAATTGGGCTAAAATATACTTCACTAGTGAATCTCGGAATACGCTACCAATTTCATTGGATTATCCGTTGCCCAGCGTGTGGCAAGAAGTATCCTCCGGACCGAAAGGAGATGATATGCGAGAACTGCAGCGCGCAGCTTGAAAGAAGACCAAAGAAGAAGATTCCGGTAAGGAGGAAGTATAGGTAGTACTTTAACTCGATAAACTTACGGGCATGTAAGGGATCTCGCTGGCATAAACGCCAAATTAAATGGTGGATTTAGACTTCTCCGGCAATCTCTTTCAGAAAGACGCGCAGCTTCTCTTCTGGTATAGGAATTTTATATCTGCCGTTCATCGAGACCATTTCACCTATACGCTTAGGTAGGACAAACATTATCGTTTCCCCCTCAACCTTCTTGTCATAGCGCATTACCTCAATCATCTTCTCAACGTCAAATCTCATGTCAATTGATAGACCGAGTCTCTCAAGAAGCCCATTCTGCCTTTCCCACTCCTCTACACTCCAGAATCCCATCCGCACAGCAACCCAACCGGATATCCTCATACCAACCGAGATGGCCTCCCCATGCAGACATTTGTAACCGCTAAGTCTCTCTAGAGCGTGGCCGGGTGTATGACCGTAATTTAGTATAGCCCTCTTATTCTCCTCATAAGGATCCTCCTCGACAATGGTCTTTTTTATCTCACATGACCTTCTTATAACATGAATCAATGTCTCCTCGTCAAGGCTCTTCACCTTGTCCACATTCCTTTCTAAATACTCAAATAGATTCCTATCATAAATCACTCCGTACTTGACGACCTCGGCCAGCCCGCTGATAAACTCCCTTCTTGGCAGAGTTTTTAGTAACGATGGATCAATGTAGACCCTCTTTGGATGGTAAAAGGCTCCCAGAAGATTCTTTCCTTCAGCGGCATCCACGCCAGTCTTCCCACCTATGCTACTATCAACTTGGGCCGTTAAGGTTGTTGGAACCTGAATATATGGTATCCCACGCATAAATATTGCAGCGAGAAATCCTCCAAGATCTCCAATAACCCCGCCCCCAAATGCGATTATTACCGACTTCCTGTCAACGCCATTTTTAAGTAGCTCACTGGCCAGATAACCGATGGTATTTAAGTTTTTTGATTCCTCGCCAGCTATAAAGTCTATAAGACACGCATTAAGGCCCTCCCTATTAAATTGGTTGAGGAGTCTCTTACCATAGATGTCCCTCAAAATAGAATCTGTTATTATTGCATACTTGTTGCTTGGAAACGTCTTCTTTAAATCAGAGGGTATCTCATTAAGTAGGCCGAATCCTATGAGGATTTCATAAGATTCGTCAATAAATCTTCTCAAGCTTAAGTGTAAAACTTCGACCAATTTTGCTCACTAAGGTACATTAACAAATATATGTTGAAGGTAAAGGCAATATAACAATATCTCGTCCCCTGATGAGATAAACAGGTTCCCAGCAGAGTTTACGGCATATTATCTTCCATGACGTTTACGGCATAGATCCTCTTGCAGACATCAATTATCCTCTTAAGCTCTTTAGGCGTAATCATTTGTGGGCCATCAGATAGAGCCTCATCAGGGTTATAGTGAGCCTCTATCATCAGCCCATGCGCGCCAGCTGCTATCGCAGCCTTACTCATTGAGTATATTAGATCCCTACGTCCGGTCCCGTGGCTCGGATCTACTATTATTGGTAAATAAGTTTCCTTCCTTATCACTGGAACCGCACTTAAGTCGAGGCTATAACGAGTGAACTGACGTCCCCTACCAATTGGGAGAACCCCCCTCTCACAGAGAATTATGTCTTTGTTTCCCTGCGCGGCGGCCCTCTCCGCAAATGAGAGAAACTCCTCTATGCTGGCCCCAAAGTTCCTCTTTAAGAGAATTGGCTTCTTCTGTTTCGCAGCTTCCTCAATTAAGTCTTGGTTATACATATTTCTCGCGCCAATCTGCAGTATATCTACATATTTTGCGACCAGCTCAACATGCTTTTCACTTCTAACCTCTGAAACAGTTGGCATACCGTATTCCTCGCCAGCTCCAGCTAAGTACTCTAAACCCTTCTCGCCTAGGCCCTGAAAAGAGTGAACCGAAGTCCTTGGCTTAAAGGCCCCTCCGCGGAGTATGTTTGCGCCAGCCTCATGAACCTCACGCGCTATCCTAAATATCTGCTCCCTACTTTCAATCGCACAAGGCCCCGCTATGAAAACTGGCACATTACCTTCGCCAATCTTTACACCCTTAACTTCTATAACCCTATTCTCCGGGAAAAAATTTCTTGAGACAAGCCTGTATGGCGAAGTAATCCTATAAGCCCTCTCAACACCCGGCAATGCTGCTAGCTGTTCAAAGTCCACCCTATCCTCATTGCCTATCAGGCCTATCACGGTCTGAAACTCACCCCTAGAGACATCGACACGCAAACCATATCTCTCCCTAACAAATCTAACTACGCGCTTGATATCTTCTTCATTTGCACCAGGCTTCATCACAACAGCCATTACAACAGCTCTCCCCGTCAAATTAAACAAATAACAAAATTAACAGACAAAAAGATTTAAACTAATCGATGCTAAATAAACCAAAAAAGTAAAATTTAACCCAGAAAAATAAAAACAATAGTGGTGCCGGGGTACCCAAGCCTGGACAAATAGAAGATGGGTCAGACCCCTCTAGGCTAGGGGGGAGGACTTAAGATCCTCTGGCGTAGGCCGTCGTGGGTTCAAGTCCCACCCCCGGCACCAAGAATCTTGCCGATTTTCCGAAACGGGGCTTAAAATTGGCTCTGTTGATAGGCCACCAGACATTTGATAGAACCCCTCGGTTCTGTTAAAGTTTTCGTGACCAGTGGCATTCATGTTTTCTGTTTTAATTTTCGTGACTTAGGCTTTAGCAGCCTTTTGAAAGAACTGTTTACTCTTCGTGACCAACATCCCTTTGCGTCCATTCCTCCTCATTCGAGCCTAGCCCTAGTGCCTAAGGGCATGTCAGCTTCACAATTATAGCTCTAACAAACTACCATGACTTCATATGAGAGGAACAGAGGAATATTTAGTAAAAGCGCCTAATAATTGCCTCCTAAGGCGCCTATTCTATAGGAAAAATCTATAAACCTTATATCCATTTGCCCAATATATTATTGTTGAGGGGGTAGATTTTATGGTTTGCTGTAGTTGGGCTCCGCTTCTTTTTGTTGTGGGCGCCATCTCTGGAGGGCTATTCGTTGCGGTGTTGTTTGGGGGTTGGTGATTGATATGGCGAACGGGGGGGGGGGAGGGCGGAAGGGGGTTTTGTTGAGGTTCTTCGCCATGTTTTTAGGAGGTTTATTTGCTCCTCTCTCGGAGAGTCCGCTGGGGAGGCAGTCTTATTCTTTTTGGGGGGGATTTGGGGCGTGATCCATTCAAGATTCTCTGGGATGATCCGGGAGCCTTCTACAGCGCTTTAGAGAGGATTTTTGGCGCGGGGGCAAAGGTCATAATGAGCATCCTGATAGCTGGCGTTAATGGCGAGTGCGGCTTAAATATAAGTCCTGAACGCTTCCTAGAGCTTATGCGCAGCGGCTCAGTTAAGGAGATACAATCCTTACTTAGGAAGATAGCCGAATCATATAAGGGTAAGGAGGATGATAGGAAGTGGGTGTGAGCGACATAAAAAGGGTTCCGACCGGAATAAGCGGATTAGATGAGGTTTTGGGCGGAGGCTTCCCAAGGGGCAGCCTAATAATCCTGGCCGGAAACCCCGGGACAGGCAAGACAATATTCTCGGCAATATTCCTCTACAATGGCATAGTTAATTATGGTGAGAGGGGCGTATATGTAAGCTTCGCTGAGAACAGAGAGGCTTTCCTCAGCAATATGCTCAGCCTAGGCTTAGACTTCGAGAGACTGGAGGAGGAGG
>JAWAXF010000016.1:0-20681 GCA_038897035.1 Bathyarchaeia archaeon | reverse complement strand
TCCTTCCTCACCATCCTCACGTCTAATAGAGTCTAGGACACGCTCAATAACAAACTTAGAAAGCGATACACCAGCCCTCTCGGCTCGACGCTTCCAATCCTCAACTATCTCCAGAGAAGGCAGATAAATATAGACGGTTCTCTCCTTAATAGTCTCAGTCTTACCCCTATTAGCGCGCGGCATATATAATCAAAAGAATAAATTCAAACCTAGATATAAATTTTTACCGGTAAAATGGTGCGGGGGGTGGGATTTGAACCCACGAACCCCTACGGGACAGCCGCCTCAGGGCTGCGCCTTTGACCTGGCTTGGCAACCCCCGCCAATTATGGCGTCATTATCAAAATTTTTAGTAGATTTCTGTGGGTTAAATTTTTATCGGTTAGGTTTTATGGCTTTTCCTCTTTATTACCTTAACCCTATCTTCCCCGATTATTTTTATAAAGTGTATTTTGAATTTGTTTTTAGAGATTATGTGTGTTGTGGTGGGCATGAGTTGTAGGGCTTTGATGCTGACTGATGGGGATTTGGAGTCGTATGAGCGGCGTAAAGGATATACTGTGGCCGTTGTTGGGTGCGGTAGAATTGGGCTACCAACGGCATGTTTGTTTGCTGAAGCTGGCTTCAGGGTAATATGTTTTGACGTGAACCCAAAGGTCATCAACCAGCTATCTGTAGGTGAGAGCCCCTTTTTTGAGCCCGGCCTAGATGAATTATTGAGGAAGAATTTATCGATGGGGCGTCTTTCAGCAACAAATAATGCCGAAGCTGCATTATCCAATAGCGACATAATAGTGGTCGCCGTTGATACACCTATAGACGAAAAGAAAAAGCCTGACTACTCAAGCCTTGAGAAAGCATGCAAGGATATAGGACTAAACATCAGGCCTGGAAACATCATCATCCTAGAGAGTACCGTCGGTCCCGGGGTAACTGAGAGCCTTGTCAAGAGCACCTTAGAGAACTCCTCTGGATTAAATGTTGGTAAAGACTTTGGTTTGGCCTTCAGTCCTGTACGCGCCAGCGTAGGGAGGGTTCTCCAGGATATGGTTAATTACCCAAGGATATTGGCGGCGGTAGACGAGCGGAGCTTAGTTGCGGCTAGGGCGGTCCTAAAGACCGTAGTTAGGGGAGGGATAATTGAGGTAAGCAGTATTAGGACTGCTGAGATTGTGAAGTTGGCTGAGAATGTCTACCGCGACGTTAACCTGGCTCTATCAAATGAGCTTGCATCTCTCTGTGAGAGGATGGGGGTGGATTACCTTGAGGTTCAGGCCGCCGCTAACACACAGCCCTACTGTCACCTGCTTAAGCAGGGTCTGGTTGGGGGGCATATACCCAAGGATCCATATCTCCTAATTAATGAGGCTGAAAATGTTGGTGTCAAGCTTAGGATCCCCCTTCTAGCTAGGAAAGTGAATGATGAACAGGTTAAGAGGGCATTCAATCTCATTAAGAGCGCACTTAATGCGGCAAATAGAACTTTTAGGAAGTCTAGAGTCGCCGTGCTCGGCGTCTCATATAAGCCGAACGTCAAAGAGATTAAGGGCTCTTTAATAATAAACTTAGTTAATCTCCTTCAGAGTAGGGGCGTTGAGGTCAGGGTTTTCGATCCATTCTATTCGCCGGCAGAATTGAAGGATATCAATTTACCCGCTACTGGAAGCTTAAGTAAAACTCTGGAGGGGGCTGATTGCATAGTCATAGCGGTTGCTCATGAAAATTTTAAGCGCCTTAGTTTAAAGAAGATAAGTGTATTAATGAGGAAGCTCCCCGCAATAGTCGACCTAGCCCACATAATCGACCCACAGGAGGCCGAGAAAGAAGGATTCATATACCGCAGTCTAGGAAGAGGAGTATGGACTAAATAAGGCTTTATCATATCGGGCTAGCCGCATACTACCCCTCATGGCCACACTTACGCCAGACTTAAGACCAACTAAAATAAGACTTCTAAAGCTAAGAGTCAACAGTGGTACATATGTTAGCTATCATGAGTCGCCTGCCTAGAAGATATTAGGACGGTTCATTAAGATAACAAATTCCTGGCATAGACTGCGATTATCCAACGTGGCTGCCTGCGCCTTAACAAGAACCCCAAAAGGCCCTCAATTTTACTTCTTCTTTTATCTTTCATAGTCCTCGGCTTAGATGGGGGTCTTTTAAAGCCACATAGTGGGCACATATACTTAGCGGTTGGCGGGATCCTCCTCAAAATACCGATTATTTTTTCTAATTTTTCTGGAAAGATTGGCTGATAACCAACTCCTACTCTCTCAATTTTCTGTAACTTAAATCCTGGGAAAAGTGAGGTCAAAGTTTTCTCCTTAAAACTTCTAATGTGATAGCTTGGGTTAAACACAGTACCGCAGTATGGGCATGTAATGAAACGTCGCTTTTCATTGTAGGGCACGCTGATAATGATTAATCTTTTCGAAACTCGTGCTATCTCTTTAAGGGCTCGTTTATAGGTGCTATATGGCAGATGTTCTATGACCTCTAATGCGGTTACAACATCAAAAGATTTATCCTTAAACCTTAAATTTGCGACATCTCCTTTCTCCACAAGGAGACCGTGTGCCCTTGCGAAATTCACATTGACTTCTGAAATATCAATGCCTACGCCCTCAATACCGCGATATTTGTGGAGTAGCTTTAGGAAAATTCCTGTTCCACAGCCTACGTCAAGAAGAGAGGTAGCATCTTCCGGTATCAAGGAAATAACCCGATAAAATCTCTCCATCTCATCTTTACTCTCAAGAAAACGCTCCCTAATGTACTCTTCGATAGCATATTCGCCAAACTCGCCATACCAGTCCTCTAATCTTACCATCATAGATGATGTAAATGCTTGAATCTTAATAAATATTTATATAAATAGCCTCGTCAGATTTTTGTTAGTAGGGGCATTTCAGGGTATCCTAGCATTCATAAAATTTAATAGCGTCTGGTCTTATAGGAACGGGATAATATATTGCCATGTAAACTCTTTGAGATCATTATGGGTTTAATGAAGATAGCTCTAGTGATAGGAGCCCCACCCCTAAGTTGTTACGCCGAATAGGTTGATAGCTCTCCTATGAGCAACATAGCCTATCCATAAACTTCACTATAACACTCGCAATACTAACAGTATTCCAAACATGTAAGATTCTCATATAAGCGTTCACCTAGAACTAGATATAAATTAAAGTATAAGCCTTAAAATTTTTTATTTAATAAGTATTATGCTAGAAGGTTATTACAGTCTAGGGAGAAGGAAATGATTGTTGCCGAAAAAGTTTGTGTAGTTGGTTTGGGTGAAGTTGGGCTTCCGACAGCATTGTATATTAAGGATAAAGGGTTTGAGGTTTGGGGCTACGATATCAGTCCAAATGCTCTTCGCAGGGCTGAAGAAAGGGGGATTAAAGTAGGAGAAAGTCTACATAAAATTCCGCCCATAAATATCTATGTAATATGTGTATCAACAGGCTTGAAAAACTCGAAACCAGATATGTCAGCAATTTATGATATCTGCGAAAAAATAGTAGAGATTGGAAAGCCTCGGTTGGTTTCAATAGAGAGTACAGTAACGCCAGGAACTTGTCGAAAGGTGTATGAGAACGTTTTTAATAAAGAAGTTAGCCTGGTTCATGTTCCTCATAGATATTGGTCAGGCGATCCTGAACATTATGGGGTGAAACAATTAAGGGTAATAGGAAGCATAGATGCTGAGAGTCTTGAGAAGGGTCTCAAGTTCTATAGAGATGAATTGAAAATTCCGCTCTATATAGCTCCTTCGATTGAGGTAGCTGAACTGTGTAAGATTGCTGAAAACGCCTATCGCTATGTACAAATTGCCTTTGCTGAGGAATTGAAAATGATCTGCGATGAACTAGAATTAGATTTTAATGAGGTGCGGGAAGCTTGTAACACTAAGTGGAATATAGAGATTTTAGAGGCGAGAGATGGAATAAAAGGACATTGTTTACCGAAGGATATAAGATATCTTATATCCTTAACTAGCTTTAATAATCTATTAAAAGCCGCTGTAGAGACTGATCAAATATATCAGGCATTCTTAGAGCGAAAGGGTAAGAAAGTGAACTAACACATTATGTAGGATGCTCATATTCTACCTCCTGCTTTAAAAATGGATTTCACTCTCTTCCAGAATATTTTCCTTTGCCACTCTCTTACAAAATAAATTATATCTTCGTAGACTTTAACATCTCTCGAAAAATAACCTCTAATCATGCTCCAACTTCTGTTGATGATTGCCCTTCCAACAGCATATTTAAAGTCGTATCCCAGAGCCTTCATTCCTTTACCATAATAGAAGAGTTTTCTTCTGTTTATGCTTGTGGGTCTAGCATCTCCTCCATCTATGTCTTTATAACATTTCACTTTATGACCCATCTGCATAAACTTGAATATAATATAGCTTTCCCAGCCCCAATTAACTGGAAAGAAGCCAATACTCTTGAATATTCTGAAATCACAAACCCTACCACTACCTCTAGGTATTTCAGGATTATATGGTTCCCCCTTAATGTATCCCGAAGCCATTTTAACATCCTCTTTAATCATCCGCTCAATGAGAGACTTGAGATAGACTTTAGGTAAGATATGATCCGCATTCAAAATTAAGACATAGTTGCAATCTTCTGGAACCCTCCTTAATCCTTCGTTAAGGACTGCTGCTAGCTCTGGCCTGCCGACGTAGCTTTCTTCGTGGGAAGGTAATCTTATAACTTCGGCGTAGTGTGCAGCGATCTCAGCTGTTCTATCTGTAGAGCCATCATCTACGACGATTATGCCGCTTAAACTAAGAGTCTGCTCCTTTAGGGCTAACAGCGCTCGCTCTATTCTATCCTTCTCATTCCTAGCGGGAATAACAGCGTAGATGCATAGTTTTTCCTCCGTCAACATTTTCCCTCCTTTATTAGGCGATATAAATCTATATATCTCTTAAAAACTACTTTATCCCTAAATTCGCTCAAAAATCTCTCATAAACTCTATTCATCATCTTCACCCTAAATATTGTTAGCGGTATCTTCATTAGCCCGTTGCCACCGACAGACCTAACAAACCACTCAGGATGAGTGAGCACAGTTGCCACACCATCAATTTCAAGCTGGCGCAGTAAGTCCTCTTTAAATTTCTGGTAACCCTCTTCCTCTCCAAATTTCCTCACATAATATATATCAAGTGATAAATGTGTTGGCATAACAAACGTTTTAACACTAAAATTCGGTAAGCCGTAACCCTCCATATATTCTAAGCCAAGAGAGTCCATAACCCTCCAAGTAATATCGCCCTTAAACCCTATCGTTTTACCACATGGAGTAACACCATAAATTTCAGCCCCAATAATCTCCCTTAAGATTCTTAACTCTTCTCTAGGAGGGGTTAGGGACGCATCCTCTATGGTATTTATTAGGTGTAAGCCGATCTCCCAGCCTTCATGAGAAATCTCTCTCAGAAATTCACAATCTCGCTTAGAGCGGAGAATATCAACACGTACAAAGATAGTTGATTTGACATCATACCTTTTCTCCAAGCCTATTACTTTCGGCAATCCCCCTCTTAGACCGTAAGTATTATCGATGTCGTGTCTTAACCCAATGATCAACGCCGAGTACCCCAGTTAATTAACGTTTAACTTTTATGATAATTGTTCTTGATATTAGGAAAACTGGAAAGCCTATTTTTGCAAGTTCGGAAAAAGAAAACCAGTGTTTTCTCTCCTTTCTTCTAAGGGGTTCAATTAGATAGACTCGTCTTCCAACTCTCTTCATTTCATTTAGGGCTTTTACCCACTCTTTAATATAAGGCAAACAACCCATCTCTAATGCTACGTCAAAGGACTTGTCTTTAAAAGGCAAGTGTTGAGCATCAGCTTTAACTTTATAATTATAATGACAACGCAATAGTGAATCCCTATCTACATCCACCCCAACCACTTCTCTTATCAGAGGAAAACTCCCACCACCACACCCCACGTCTAGGACAAAACCATGAGCAAGAATTGCCCGAAGTAATGTTCTCTTTAAGAATTGGTAGCATTTATCAATTTTACGCCACATTGTTACTAACACCACGTTCACTCTTATGTATGAATTATTTTCTAGAAAAGTCTATCTAAGGTAAAGTTATCAAATCCCTTATCACGCCTCCCGAGACTTTTTGGTAGTTTTGCTTTAGGTTTATGCAGAACATATTAACCTAAAATTAGAAACAAGAACTTAAAGCTTAGCTAATTTTGCGATCATTAGATAATGTAGGCGCATCTACCTCCTAGAAAGGAGAGATGGCTAGGTTTATAAACAGGCGGGTAATGGCATTCCCAATAGCATTCTTGATTAAATGAACTAAGGCTTATTTTACAGTAACTTTTTCTATTTAAGTATGTCAATTTACCAATTTATGTTGGAGTTTATGTGATATGGATAGAGTTAGGGTTGCTGTTGTTGGGGCTGGCTTTTGGGGTAGGAATCATGTTAGGGTTTTAAGTGAGATTCCTGAGGTTGAGTTGGTTGCTGTATGCGATGCAGACGGGCGGAGGGCTGAGGAGATAGCGGGGAAGTATGGGCTTAAGCCATATAAAGATAGCATGGAAATGTATAGAGCTGAGGAGATCGATGCCATAACACTCTGTGTTTGGTCATCCAACCTAGCCAAAGAGACAATTAAGGCGCTTAAGGCAGGCAAGCATGTCTTCGTGGAGAAGCCCATGGCCAGCTCGGTTGAAGAGGCCCTACGATCCCTGAGACTTGCCAAGGCTAAGGGACTTAAGCTCCAGGTTGGCTTCATAGAGAGGTTTAACCCGGGTGTTATGAAAGCTAAGAAGGCTATTGAGGATGGTGTGATAGGAACGCTGGTTCTAGCCACCGCTAAACGTGTCTCCAGGTGGCCTGAAAGGATAGGGGACGTCGGCGTAATAAAGGATACTGCCATACATGACATAGATGTTATTCGCTATCTATTCAATGAAGACCCTGTAGCCGTCTACGCCAAGGCTGGCTCATTAAGGCATAGAAGGTTCGAGGATTATGCCCAAATAATGCTATCATTCCAAAGTGGTAAGTCGGCATTCATTGAGGCTAATTGGCTTACACCATACAAGGTTAGGAAGCTAACTATTACTGGGAGTGAGGCCATAATAAACCTAGATTATATAACGCAGGAGATCACCATAGAGACCTCTGGGGAGACCCTAACGCCTAGACACGAGTGGGAGGAACCCCTCAAAAGAGAGCTACAGCACTTCATCAAATGTGTATTGGGCGATAGAGAGCCATCCGTTACGGGGGTCGATGGGGTGAAGGCGCTGAGGATAGCTGAGGCGGCGCTGAAGTCCGCTGCCGAGGGCAGGGTCGTCAACATAGAATATAATGATATAGTCTATTAAGGGCAGGGCTATAGATGCTCCTCGCTTAAGTTAAACGGCTTTCCCTCAAGAAGTATCTTCTCGGGGATCTTATCCCTCCACTTCCTCAGAAACTCTATCTCCTCCCTCTTATTCCTCAGCTCGTCCGGCAGCATCTCCGGTATCTCATCCCTAATCGGATACCACCGCATACACTTTGGACAGACTATTATACCCTCAACTATCTCGTCACCCTCCTCAAAGATATAGAGTTCTAGCGGATAGTGCTTATCAATTGGGCATGCCAGGATCTCCATTAACCGTCTCTTCATGGATGAGCACCACCAAAAGTAATATATTATTCTCGTATAAATATGTCTAGAACCACCCGATACCACCTTGGACCGACAGATCTGACTATTCTAGCAAATGCCACATTAAAGTCCACCTTCATATCAGAGAGTTTCCACGAGACCTTCTCAGTAATCTTCGCGAGGGGGTTTTCGCCCCTACTTGCATGCTCAAAGTCATAATAATGTATTATGCCGCCACCCTGCTTTAGGGCCATTAACGCATAGCTCAGATATTCATAGGCCTTCTCCGGCAGGGGCATGAGAACCCTATCCGCAATGCCCTTTAACCTATTCAGAATAACGTCCCTAGAATTCCCCTCAATCGCCTCAACAATATCCTCAACCTTATTTAAGGCGATGTTCATCTGCATATATTTGACAGCATCCGGGTTAATGTCAATTGAGTATACTTTTCCAGCTTTAGAGTGCTTAGCAATTATTATTGAGAAGCAGCCTACACCTGAGAACATGTTTACTATTACCTCGCCCGGCTTAACCTGCTTAGCAATCCTCATACGTTCATATAGGAGCCTTGGCGAAAAATAACATTTGGCTAAGTCAACCTTAAATAAGCAGCCATGCTCCTTATGAACCGTCTCAGTCCTTTTCTCCCCGCGCAACCACCTCAGTTCCCTAAGGCGGTATTCACCTGAAACCGGGCTAACCTGGCATAAAACTGTTTTCACATGCTTATTTACCTGCATAACTGCATCGGCAATCATCTCGCCCCTACTTTCAAGGGCCTTAGGGATTCTAAGGATAGCTATGTCCCCGACAATATCAAAGGAGTTATAGAGCACTTCTATCTCATGTTGACTGAGAACCCCAGAAAGTCTAGCTTTGAGAGACACGACGCCCACCACATCTCATGACAGATATCTTATCGCCCCTTTCCCCACAATCCTGGCAATCATCCTTACCTCATCATCAATAACGATTAGCATAGCAAAATATATTATTGCGCCGATAATGACCCTTAAAAGGGTCATTGCTAACCTGGGCGGCATGGAAAGGGCATATAACCCTAAAGCCATAACAAGCGATGAGCAAGTATACTTCACTAGATTTTTCCACGGAATCGCGAAAGATATGCTACTTCTAGCAACGAAGAACTTAGCAACCATCATGACTATCTGCCCCACGCAGCTTATTAGAGCAAAATAGAACGTTGATGAAATGCCATCTAGCTGAAATAATGATAGCATTAGGTATGTAGGCATTAGGACAATTAATGCCTGAAGGTACCGCAATGTTAACAATAGAAACAGCCTACTCCCGAATGCGCTTTTAAAGGGTATCTTTGCTGTGACATCGAAATTCTCGGTCCCAATTATAACCGACTCAAAGACCGAAGACGTTGAGAGGACAAGGGAGCTTAATGCTAGAATAGTTAGGGTTGGCGCTGCAATAATATAGACTGGGTTAAGTATCGAGAGGAGCTCCCTTGAGAGGACTACTGCACCGAAGAACATCGGCATAGCGAACATTAATACTAAGTTTAAGGAGAGAGTTATGTCCTCTGATCTGACCTCGGAGAGAAGCTTCGGATATAGTGCATGCGCTATTGATGATGAGTATGCCACTATTGAGGCTATTGCAGATGATGCACCATAATAAGCTCTTGCAAGTTCACCGCCATGAATAAAAAGGAATATGTTCGCGAGAATAAGCAATCTCTCGCCTGCGATGCCATAAATGTTCAAAATGGATGCCTTAAGCCACTCTTTGACGTAGCCCCAGCGAATCTTCTCTTTAAATCCCTGTAACAGCAACTTTGCATAAAATGCTGCTTGACACAGGTAAGCGAATATAACTGATAGTAGAGCGCCCATTAAGCCCATCCTAAAGACGTAAAGGGATAAGATGCCTAAAACAACTTTACTGACTTCAAATACAAGTAGCCCAAAACCAATTTTCTCTGGGCGTCTTGGGTACAGTGAGGCCTCAAGAGCAGATAATAGATGGCTCTCAAAGATCATTACCGCAGCAATAAGGTATGCTGGCATGTAATCTAAATTAATCCGAAGAGCTGATATAATACCCATAACGGAAAGCAAATATAAAATAGTGGAAGCTAAGCCAATTAGAAAATTCATTATAAAACCTGTTTTAAGGGAGCCGGGCCAACGCCTCGCCTCGAACCTCACTATCCAAAAAGGTATTATTGTTGAAATTATTGTGAAGCAGGATAATATGTCTCCAAGATTTCCATACACGCCATAATCCTCGGGAGAGACGCTCCTCGTAATCAAGAGAGTGAAGATTAACCCAGTCCCGATGCTAATTAGCCTAGATAGGAAGATTACAAAACCTGCGTACCTGAGCCTGATACCATTTTCAGCCAAGATACCTTATATCACCCAGCCACGTAATGTATAACATTTATTAAAGCTAAGAAAAGTATTAAAGATAATTGTGCCGCTTAAGCATAACATCTATGCTTAAATGTAAGTGAAGTGGCCAGCTATGTTAAATAAGTTCCCTAAGGCTCCCGATGAGCATAAGCCCGGTAGACCGCTTATTCCGAACGGTTTAGGCGTGATATATATTTTAATATCAGCGATTTATTTATTTATTATTCACGGCCTTCAAACGTGGATCGCAGAAGGTTGGAATAAACCGTCCGCGCTAACCCTAGCCTCCTGCATACTCTTCGGGGGCTTTATGGGTTTATTAGATGACTGGATTGACATTAGATGGAGGTATAAGGCATTATTACCGCTCATAGCAGTCATACCACTAATTGTAATCCGTGAGGGGGAGACCGTCATGAGCACTTATTTCTGGGGCAAAATAGACTTTGGATTAGCCTACCACTTTATCATAGTCCCTATAATAGTGACTGTGACAACCAATGTAGTTAATCAGCTTGGTGGTCTCAATGGTCTAGAAACCATCTGCCCATCAATAATCCTAACAGGTCTACTCATAACATCAATAATTCACGGCAGGGAGGAGAGGATTCTACTCTATGCTCCAATCGCCGTTTCTTGGCTCTTATCATACTACAATTTTAGGGGGAAGATCTTCGTAGGCAACACGGGCTCATTCGCCTTTGGGATAACCCTGGCGGCATACGCAATAATAACCAATATAGAGCAAACATTAGCGATATCAATACTTCCATATGTACTTAATTCGTCGCTAATCCTAATTAACGTCTTATTCCTTAAAAGGAGGCCAAGCCTTATCATAAACGGACCAATATTAAAGGCGAGTCATAGGAGAAGTCTTGTAACTCTAATTGCCCATTACCGTCCAACAACTGAGCGGAAGCTTGTTATGATGATAGCGCTTATTATTGTAATCTTTACATTTCTCGCCGTGTTTATTTCATTAATCTAAGTGGTGAAGGTTCATGAAAATATGGTATGATGCGTGTACTGGGAAGCATGTCAGATATGGGGCGGCAATAAAAAAGCGACTTGAGGAAAAAAGATATGAAGTAATCTTAACAACAAGGGAGCACCCGGATACGATACCGCTGGCGAAGCACTTGGGTATAGATTTTAAGGTTGTAGGAAAATACAACCCAAGAGCTCGGTTCACAAGATTGTATGAGAGTTTAAAGAGACAAATAGGGTTATACAGATTATTTAGGGGGGATTGGCCGGATATAGCGGTATCCCATTGCTCGGTTGAACAGTGTCGTGTTGCCTTTGGTCTTAAAATTCCTATTATCTGTACGCATGATACTACACATGCGAACGAAGTGAACCGGCTCACATTACCTCTTGTTGACGTTTTAGTTGTTTCAAACGCTATGTCCGGCGAACATTTGAGAACTTATCCCATAAAGAGAATAATAAGGTTCAATGGTGTTGATGAAGTAGCATGGATTAGGGATTTGCAACCCCAGCAAAAATTCGATTATGGGCATCCATTGATTATAGTGAGACAAATGGAGGTAAAAGCTACTTATGCTGAAGGAAAGGAGGACATAACATTAAAAATTGCGAAAAAACTTTTAAAATATGGTAAAGTCGTTTTTCTCTCTAGATACAAGAGAAAACCAATAAAGGGTTTTATAGTTCCAGAGGATTTTGTTGATTCTGCAAACTTAGTTGCCGAAGCCGATTTAGTGGTTAGCGTTGGTGGAACCCTTGCGAGGGAAGCCGCTTTACAAGGCGTGCCAAGCATTGTGATTCCAATATTCGGTCATTCTGAGGTTAATGAGTACCTTCATGAAAAAGGTTTTCCAATATTTATAGTAAAGCTGAATGAAGTAATGGGTTATGCAAAATCATTGCTTGGGAAAAAGTTTAATGTTAAAGAACAGCTTCTTAAGCTCGAGAATCCAGTTGACGTTATCGAAAGAGTTATTGAAGAAATTTCGAGAGAACGTATGAAGGGGGATGAAAAATGTTGAAGGAAGGGACTTTAATAACTGCGGGTCGGCGTTTTCACATTTGATGGAGAATCAGAATGGATTGATTAGAGAAACGAAATTAGTGATGTTAAATTCAATTCTAAAGAATAGCATATCAAGCCTATGAGGTAGAGGAGGCATATTGAATGAAAAGAGTATTAGTTACGGGTGCAGGTGGTCCAGCAGCAATAAATTTTATATTGTCTCTCAGAATTGCTCCAGAAAGAATTTATGTTGTTGGGGTTGACGCAAATAAATATAGAATACATTTAGCTCCTGTCGCTTCAAAATACATTGTTCCTCGGGCTACCGAGAAAGGATATATTGAAACCTTAAATGAGATTATTCGGAAGGAAAATATAGATTTTGTTCATGCACAACCAGATATCGAAGTGAGAGTATTATCCGAAAACAGGGAGGATCTCAGAGCTTTAACATTCTTGCCATCAAAAGAGACTGTTAGAATATGTCAGGATAAATTTGAGGCAACAAGAGTATGGCTTGAGAGAGGCGTTCCTACCGCGAGAGCCATTTTAATTAGATCTGAAGAAGACGTTACGAGGGCTTTTAAGGAGTTTGGCAGTCCAATATGGATTAGAGCTAGATATGGGGCTGGAGGGAGGGGAAGTACTCCAGCTCATAATATTGAGACTGCAATTTCATGGATCAGATATTGGAAAGCCAGAGGCTTAAATTGGGAGTTCATCGCGCAGGAATATTTAGGTGGCAGAAATATAGCTTTTCACAGTATTTGGAGGGAGGGGGAGCTTGTAGTTTCGATGGCTAGGGAGCGCCTTGAATACATTTATCCAGAGATATCTCCTTCAGGTGTGACGGGAACACCAGCTGTTCAAAGGACAATTCATAATGAAAGGGTTAACAAAAATGCCGTTGAGGCTGTTCTTGCAATAGACCCAAACTTCAGCGGGATCGCCTGCGTAGACTTGAAAGAGAACTCTGAAGGAGTTCCCTACGTGACGGAAATTAATGTTGGCAGAATGTTTACAACATCCTTTTTCTTCTCCTATGCTAGCAAAATACTCTACGGTGATTACCGCGCCAATTTCCCATATATTTACCTGAAATTAGCCTACAATGAGAGTACTCCTAAACTCCCTAAGTTTAATGTTCTACCCGAGGGACTATATTGGGTTAGGCATATTGATGCACCCGCATGCCTAATGAAAAATGGCGAAGTCCTGGGGGGGATGTATGAGTGGAGAGAACCTTAAGTATATAAAGGTTGTAATATTTGACCTTGATGGCACACTAGTTCACCTTCCAATCGATTATGAGAAGCTTAGAGCTGAAATATCTAGCATGTTAAAGATAAAGAAAACCAGCTCTATCCTAAATATTCTTTTTAAAATCAGCGAAAAGAACCGAACGAAGATCTTTAGACTCTTAGATAAATATGAACTCGACGCCGTTCAAAACATGAAGGAAATAAAGGAAGGAATGAAAATTTATAGCGATTTCCGAGATAAAGTTAGGTGTCTTGTGACATTGCAGGGCGAATTAGCTGTTAAGGAAATCATGAAGAAGACTGGTTTCTCATTCGATTTTGTTGTCACTAGAGAGTTCTCCCTAGATAGGTATGAGCAGATAAAAGCGATTATTAAAATGTTTGATGCGGATCCAAGGGAAGTTCTTTTCGTCGGTGATAAGGAAAATGATAAAAAGGCTGCCGAGAAAATCAAATGCAAGTTCCTACTTATAAAAAATGTGGGTGATGGGAGGAGAATAGATTGAAGAAAATAATTATTGAGGTCGAGACTGAAAGGCCGCAAAGCGTAGAGACCTACTTAAAAGAGGTTTTAAGTATATTATCAAAGAATACATTCTTCTCAATTAGGAAATTTGTTGTAAAAGTCGTTGAGGAGTGACTATTTTTATCAAAAGATTAGCTTGAAAAAGAAATGTTTTGGTTTACGGTAAAATGTAGTTTATGGCGGGGGTGGTGGAGGTGGTGGGGGAGGCAACTGCTCCAGCGAGATATAAAGGTGTACTGCTGAAATGGTAAAGATCGCGTTTATGATCCAGCCTATAATGTTTCCAATGTATAGTCCAACTACCGGAATCAATGAAAAACCATATGAAAAGATTATCCCCACAATAATCACGATGATTATGAAGACCACTACTTCACCGAGGTTTCTTGATACAAAACTAAAGGTCTTTTTAATGCTTTCGGCGACATTTTTTCCCTCGATTATTGCCACGACCACAAGAAACATTGCTATTGGGAGCAAAATTATGGTGATGCTGAATATAGCCGCGATTATAGCTAGGACGATTAATATGCTAATTCTACCCCTTACATAACTTAAACTTTTACTTAGGTTTACGGGCCGACCGTTAATGACATCATTAGTCATGTCCACAAGCGTGCAGGCGGCTATGAAGCCGACGATCCCGGCGATGAATGAGCCAAGTATAATTAGGCCCGTATTCGGTACTTCGGCTACGAGGGAGGGTCCATAATAATATCTTATGGGAAATAAGTGCGCTAACACATTAAAGATTATCTGGATTATGATTGGGGCGATATATGGGACCAATAATATTGGATTTTTTGTCGAAATATCAAAGCTTTCACTAATCGATTCTACTGATTTTGACATACTTTGTCTTTATAATTCTTGATCCTTATTAAGCTTTCTATGCGTTTAAAAAGGCTTAAATTGATATTCGGCATAACTTAATTTTAGAAGCAGTTTGGAGTTAAGGTTATGTCTCAGGCAAGAGAGAGAGGCGTGACAAGAGAGCGCTTGGTTGGGATGCAAGTTATAGATGGTGATGGATATTTAATAGGAACTGTTAGGGACATAAGCTTCACAGTTGGGAGGTTGGGCATATCGCTATATATAGAGGGGAAGGATGGCTCAACAAAAGAGATTCCATGGGAAGACGTCCAGGCTGTAGGCGATTTTGTCGTCTTAAAGCAACGCCCAGCGCAGGCTCCTGCGGCCCAGCAGCCTCAGCAAGCCCAAGCAAACATTTGCCCAACCTGCGGAGGACCGCTTACATGGATACCGCAATACCAGAGATGGTACTGTTATAAGTGTAAGAAGTATGCATAAATAATGGCGATGTAAAAACTAACATTTTTTCTGTTCCCTAAAAATTTTAGTTTTTAAGGGTTTTAGATAAGAATTTATGGTTGTTGACGATTAGTGCGTGAAAATATGACTAAAATTGAGGTTGCAGGCGATTACAGCGTTTGCTGTGAATTTGATGTCGCTGAGGATTCGGATTGGGATTATGCCCGTAACAAGCAAGTTCTAATAAGAGATAGCGTAATCGAGTACTCTACATCAAGCTTCGACGCATCGATACCAACTAGCCTAGGCATAATGCATGGCGGCAACAGAGATTTCTCCTGGCAGGGTCTCCTAGTCGGGCCTATAGATAATGTGTTATATAAGATTCTGGATGCATTTTATTACCGTGCTCTAAATGCGGAGAATTTAAAGCCAGTATCAGTTCTTTCTCGAAGGGCCTCGGCAGACTACGTCTATGTTGATGAGAACGGTGAGAACTATGTGGTAACGATCTCGGTGGATGCTAAGAATGGTGAGGCGGTTATCTCAGCCCATGCGCAAAGACCCTCAATATTTATCCCGATACTCGATGTAAGGAATGCGGAATCTTATGTGGAGCCAAGTTATATAATTTATGAGGGGAATGGCGCTTTAATTGTGAGGTCGAGTGCAGCCCCACTAAAGCTTGAGATAAGGGGCTTTGATAGCGTTAAAAAACTGGATCTGCTTCTGGAGTGGACATATAAGCTCGGTGAGGGCTGGAGGAGAATTGAGAATGAAAAGGTCTTCTTTATTAGGCATGCAAGAAGGGTTCAGGCGCCAATAGCCTTAATCTCCGAGAAGGGAATCCTTGAGATCAGCGTCCCCCTGCCAAAAATAAGAGTTATGGACGTTAAATATATTGTTAAAGATTGCCTCAGAAAATTCCACTCGATTCTGAGGAAATGCTCTCCGGGTCTATCGCCTCAGATCATGGGTGCCATCATGCTTAGGATGGATAGGCTGATTAGCTTTGGCGTACCATTAGACTCTATAATTGCACCTGAGGCTGGGTCCATGTGGTTTAAGAGGGTCTGGGCTAGAGACCTACTTGAAGGCTTAAGATGGAACATGCTGACATATACGGAAATTTTTGGCCTCTCCGGATGGCTTGTTGATTTAGTGAGGTTCCTGATACTGGTTACATATAGGTGCAATGGATTAAAGGTGTTTGTTGATAGGGGCGATTACGTGAGCGACGCTTTCCCACAACTAATTAATGTTGTAACGATGTTGTATGAGAAGACAAAAGAGAGTATTTTGCTAAGGGAGTCTATGAAGATCATGCTCAAAGCCTATAAGATGCTGGAGTCCCCCAGCAGCTTCTCGGGATGCTTTCTACATGATGGATTAATAGTCTGCAGGGCGAATTCTTCTTGGCTTGATGTTCTATACCCTATTGACGGTGTGGTGTGGCCGACTAGACTCCCCCTGGACTGGATTGGTAGGGTCTCCCCTACAGATAATTTTGCCCTCGTTGAAGTAAACTCGCTTTTCATAGAATGTCTAAATAGATTGATAAGGTTGCTTACTGAGTCAGGTGAGAAGCCTCCCAGTGAATTCTATGAGTTTAGATCAGAGCTACTCTGCGGGTATAAGAGGTGGTTTCTGCGGGGCAATCATTTACCACCCATAACGGTCGATCCTATAAGCGGCTTAAAGGATTATACTAGTAGCTCCCTTTGTCTCGTGTCCATCCTATCTCAAATGGGGACATTCTATAATAAAAAAGATCTTACAGCCATGTGGAACGACATAGAACGGTTACTTGTTAGAAGGAAGCTCGTGGAGCTGGGCGATGGATATGAGATCTTTGGGGTGCTTGTTAGGGATGTTGAGAGGAGACCATATTTAGGAGATATGGAGTATCATGGAGCTGTAGTATGGCCTAGAGATACGCCATACCTAATAGAGATTATGAGGGAGCTGAATATGGAGAAAGAGATCTATGGCGTACTAATCAGTAACCTAGATCACATGGTATCTGAGGGAGCAATAGGCTACGTTAATGAATTATTTAGTCTACCCACCGGAGAGAACCCATCCCCAGCAAAGGAATACTCATCTAACCCAGTACCAGCAAAGAATTACGCCCAATATTGGAGCCACTGGTGCGATCCATATATAGAATATTTCTGTTAATATAAAGTATTTTGACTATAATTTTGATGTATGCAACGCTCGCACAAAAAAGTTGGAATATCTTATCAGAATTTGCAGGACAACCTTCTCTTGGGCATAACGCTTTTTTGGCCTCGGAGCTTACACTTTAGGTTTGCTGGTTTACTACACTGAGTTTTTTAAAGCGAATCCTTGGCCTGCGCTGATCTTAGGAGGCATAATTTCCATAATTGTTAGTTTACCTCTTGGAGCTATATGTTTTAGACTTCGCGGCGTCTATTTCGCCTTTGCAACATTGGCAGTTAGTGAAATTGTCCGTTTGATTGTGGCTAATACCGAGTTTACACATGGAGGATTGGGCGTATTAATTCCAGTTGCTCCATCAATTCAACTGGGCAATTTTGTAATAGATTTTAGAGATAAACTAGTTTTCTACTACATATCGTTGTTTTTGTTGCTCATATGTTTTGGAGCAACGCACTTAATGGTGAAATTAAGAATAGGTTTTAAACTTTTGATTATTCGCGAAGATGAAGACGCTGCAATAAGCATTGGTGTAAATTCATTTAAGCTGAAAATTTTTGCAATGATGATGAGTAGTTTTTTCGCAGGAGTGGTGGGTGCTTTGTACGCACAGTACATTTCTTATATTGACCCCAGCCATCAGCCGGGAGGAGTGCTGGCAACCGCTACAGGCCTCGACATAATAATAGTAACGATGTTAGGTGGCGCAGGCACAATTATGGGCCCTCTCATCGGGTCGCTGATACGGTATCCACTACGTGAGTTTTTAAGAGTAACATTCGGATTTAGCGCCGGGCTAGACCTTCTGACGTTTGGAGTTGTGTTAATTCTTGTAATTATAATCTTCCCGGGAGGAATGGAAATATATTTCAGGGAAAATTTCAAGGATGGAAAAATCCATTGCTGCTTGAGGTTAACGGCTTAACAAAAAACTTTGGAGTTTAACCGCCCCTTGAAGGAGGGGTTAAACAGAGAGAAATTAGATAAATTTTTTAGTAGGATATCTGGAGACATAACTGCTTATACAGATTCTTGTATCAAAATCCTGATAATGGCGGGAGCCATGTCCTTCAATGTCCATGTATCAGAGGAAGGAGAAGTTAAGGTATTCGAAGGCAAAGGCGAGGTGAAATTGAAATCGTTGGTGATGAAGATGTCATGACCGATCTTTTTCATCATCAACCTTGGAGGAATTTGTAAATAAGATGCGTCAGTATATCATACGTGAGAAGAAACCAAAATTGAAATTCTTATGGCAAGAACTAATGAAAACCTGAAGAAGTTTATACGCAATTATTACCCTTTTCTCTTAAAATGTATATTATAAGATGACACCGTAACGTTAAGACACGATGTGTCAAAGTTGTGTGGTTTTGAATGATAAAAACTTTGAATACATGTAACCAGGCTTTCTATAGGGCGCAGAGACTTGTAGACAATTTTAAATCAGGTTAAATAAATTTATAAATGTAAGGGTGAAAGGATTATGCCTAGAAAATATGAGAAATTAATTAGGGAGTTGCCTCCAGTTCGGCCTATTGAATGGATGTTTCCGGAAAACCCGCGTTTAGGTCCTCAGATTGTTGATGCAATAAATCACCCGGTGATGACGCATCATATTGAGGTATTTACGTGGGTAAGAGATGGAACCGACTATTATCCAGACAAGGGTTTTGATGTTACGCCAGAAAGAGAACGCTTGAAATGGCTCCTAGACACCAGCCCATCTCCCGTCTATGAGACCGAGGATGGCAGAGTTATTTTCCACCATAGACCAATGTATCACACGACAGACGAGATCTTCTTGTTCTTGGGAACAAATCCCAATGACGTAATGGATTTGGGTGGTGAAATTGAGTTTTGGCTAGGTATAGGAGATAGAGCAGAAAAATACATAATTAATAAACCATCAGTAATATTTGTGCCTGCAGGCACGGTTCATTGTCCGATAGTCGCCAGAAATGTGCGAAGGCCTATAAAACAAATAATTGTTTATACGCGTCCAACAATTGTCGAGTACGGAGTTAACGAGTGGCCGCCAGACTACAAGCCGCCAATAGAACCCAGCAAGTATGTTGACTTAAAAAAAGTAAAGCTAATTAGCCGCGTTTAATCGCGCTAGTTTGTTGCTAAATTGTTATTTTCTTTTATTTTATTGAGGCTTGTTATCGCTCTTGTTTTGTTTGGTTTTCCATATTTTATGGCTGTTAAGGCCGTGAGTAGTATGGCTATTATGCATAGTAAAGCGTGTGTTAGAATGTTTCTTAGGCCTCTAACTTTGTGGTTTTCTAGGCTTAGGTGCTGTTTAAGTCTTGAAATAATTCTTTCAGCTGAAGCCTTATGGGCGTAAAGCTTTTTCAGCCTTTCAGGTCCACGTGTTTTGAAGTTTTCGTTTGCAGGAGCAGCAAACATCAGTGGGCTTAACCATCCTAGTCACACTACTGCCACGCGCGAAGACTCTGGAGGTATATTCATCATACCCGTTGGATGCCTGGAGCCTTGGGTGATCCGCTGGTCGTACGCTTCAACGTGCTTTGAGAATACTATAGGGACATAGCTGAAAGTTTTGTTAAGCATGGCGCCCTCAAGTTCATATGGATTTCTGGACATGCTGGGAATATTCCTCCTATCATAGAGGTGGGAAGGGAACTGGAAGAAAAATGTGGTGCATTAACCGTTATTGATCGCTGTTGGACTACTGTTTAGGAGGAAAGGGCTCAGCTTGGGCTGATCCTCGAAGGGTCACGGAGGACGGGACAGTTACCTAGTTAACATTAAAAAAGTCGACCTAAAAGAGCTTAGGGCCAAGTACCCCGAAGCCCTCCAAAAGCCTTATCATGAGGCTGCTGGTTTATGTTACGAGCGGTATGTGAGGGTTAAGCCGTGAAAGTGTTTGTTGTCGATCTGGCCAAGTGTAACGGTTGTTATTGTTGCCAAATAGCGTGCAAGGATGAGCATGTGGGTAATGATTAGACTCCTTACGCCTAAACCTCAGCCTCAAACGGGGCATTTCTGACCTAAGCTTATGGAAACCCTCATCATGCTACTCGTTAGCTGAGAATTTCTGCGCCCTCTTAGCTAAAACTTCCATGAGCTTCTCTTCCTCTAGCGCCTGTCTCTCCTCACGCGTGGGTTCTTTTGGAAGCCAGTTTGGTTTAGGCTTATCTGCGTAGTAGGCTCTTATAGCTCTTCTAAGCGCTCCAACTGCGAGCACGCCACAATGATATTTGACTGATGGCAAGCCGCCGAGCTCATCTGATACATCTTTCCAGGAGATCTTCCATGCATCCTGCAGGCTTTTTCCCTTAATCATCTCGGTTAATATGCTTGCTGCAGCTATATTTGCTGCGCATCCATAGCTCTCAAACTTGGCATCAAT
>JAWAXF010000015.1:0-24617 GCA_038897035.1 Bathyarchaeia archaeon | reverse complement strand
CATGACCAACTGGTGGGACAGCTCCAGCCTCTTAACTAGTAAAATTCTTAACTTCATTAGCAGTTGCCTATCTAACCCTCTTAACACCGCATACTTCTGCAAGTATGCTCAGTAAACCTAAAGAACCTAACATTAACGCCAGCAGCCTCAAGAAAACTCTTAACTTAAAAACTAGAGATCCAAAAAATATAAAGGTATTTTGGGAAGAAATTTATTAGAAAAAGCAGAGCCTCGGTGGCCTAGCCCGGTTAGGGCACCGCCTTGGTAAAGTTCCCAGAAAGGCGGGGGTCGCGGGTTCAAAGCCCGCCCGAGGCTCCAGTTCTCCGGGTTCAAGTCCCTTTCCATATCCCCTCCTTTTAAGTCTAGTGAAAGTAAGTTTAGCGTGGGCTTCGATATACATGGATTTGAGAGGCGGCTTGAGGGTTATAGGCGGATTATTGCTGGCTTCGGCCACAACGGTGAGGTGGCTCTCCGATTCCTAGATCACCTCTTCAGCCTTGGGCTTAGTGTGGCCAGGGTCTGCAAGTACGCGGATCACGCCATAGCATTACTCCGCGTAATAGACTTTGAGCTGGAGAAGGCTACTAAGAGGGATGTTGAGCGCATTGTCGCTTGGATTAATAGGCAGCCATATAGGGAGTGGACTAAGCATGCTAAGAAGATCACCCTTAGGAAGCTGATCCAGTACGCCAAGTATGGTAGCTGTGATAGGGGCACACCTATGCCGTCCGAGGTCGCCTGGATAAAGCTTACTGTTAGAGATAGGGATGGCAAGACCACGCCATGCACTTATAGGCGAGGATGAGTTTAGGGCGATGGTGGAGGCTGCTGATAATCCGCGTGACAGGGCCATGATTCATGTGTTGTTTGAGGGCGCCTTGAGGCCCGGCGAGCTGCTGAGCATGAAGACGAGCAGTGTTGAGTTTAAGAGGGACTACTGCCTAATAACGGTTAACGGCAAGACCGGCATTAAACGAATACTGCTCGTAGCGTCCACGCAGCCGCTCCTAGATTGGCTTAGGGTCCACCCACACAGGGATGATCCGGAAGCGCCATTACGGTGCTAATGTTAAATTTTATCTTTGTCATACTCTTTGATTGTAGTTGGGGATGTTGTCGTTGAGGGTTATTGTTACTGGCGGATGCGGGTTTATTGGGAGCAATCTTGTCGAGTGCCTAGTTAAAGAAGGCTATGAGGTAATCATTTTCGATAATCTATCTACTGGTAGCCTGAAGAATATTGAGGGATTAGATGTAAGGTTCTTTAAAGAACCTTATGAGAAATTATTCGACCTCGCGCCAGAGAGCGATCTCATCTTCCATCTTGGCATGCCATCCAGCTCACCAATGTATAAGCGTGATCCATCCTTGGTTGGAAAGACGATCAACGAAGCCATCACAATATTTGAGTATGCTAGAAAAAAGAACTGTAAAGTTGTCTACGCGAGTACAAGCAGCATCTATAACGGCAACCCGCTGCCATATAAAGAAGATATGCCAATATACGTGACGGACTATTATACTGAGTGCAGGTATACCATTGAGCGCCTGGCAAAGCTTTATAATACGTTACACGGAGTCAAGTCTGTTGGCTTAAGGCTATTCAGTGTTTATGGGCCTAAGGAAGGACATAAAGGCGAGTACGCAAACATAATTTCGCAATTCCTCTGGGCAATCCAACGTAATGAGTCCCCAACAATATATGGAGACGGAACGCAGACAAGAGACTTCATACACGTGTCGGACGTCGTAGAAGCATTTATGCTGGCAGCCGAATATGACTATAAATATGAAATATTTAACGTCGGAACGGGAAAAGCGCATAGCTTTAACGACATAGTTGACATGATTAACAAGTTACTTAGGAAGGACATAAAGCCAATCTACGAGCCAAACCTAATCAAAAACTACGTCTATCACACGCTAGCGGACACGACCAAAGCAGAGAGACTCCTAGGCTTTAAGGCGAAGATAGCCCTAGAAGATGGAATAAAAAGCCTATTAAAGCAAAAGCAATTTAAGTCAAATGCCAGCAGCAAGCAATCATAAAGGCTCTATTAAGGTTTCCCTATCGAACCAACTTTTATCACAAAATCTTTTTCAGGCCTTTCTTTCCTCAACCTGAACAACATTTCTAATGTAACTTGAATGGCTTTTCTTTCTACTGTTTCATCAGTAGCTATAATACAAAGAGTATCTGCATACTCTAAGTTCTTTCTTATGTTTTTCTCTACTTGTTCTTTTGGTGAGCGATGTTCAATTTCAATCCTTAAGGTTTTTCCATCTTTCTCTGCCACTAGGTCTGTGTAGCCTCTTTCACTTTCAGTTAAATGCGTCTTAATTTCTTCCTCTTTCTTTACCTTATATCCTTCTGGTTCAAGCCATTCCTTAATGACTTCTAGGGCTACTGCTTTTGATGTCTTCCCTCCGCCCCAAGCTCATTTATCGCTCTATCAGATGGCATGCCAAACTTTTCAGCAAAGACAATTTCTCCCCATTTACTTAGCCAATAACAGAAGGTTCTACTAAGCTTCATGAACTCTATTAAGCCTTTACCAAGTTTTCCCAAGTTTCCCAAGCTCTTAGTCTAGTCCCTTGACTTCTATCCCAAGTTCCTTTATTTTCTTCTTGAGGCCCTCAGTCAGTATTTACCGCGGCGCAAACTCTGTACTCGAAGATTTAAAAGTTGGGCTTATGGTAACCGCACCAGAACTAGGGGTATTGGTGCGGGGAGCGGGATTTGAACCCGCGAACCCCTACGGGACAGGCTCCTGAAGCCTGCGCCTTTGACCTGGCTTGGCTATCCCCGCGCTACCTCTGCTAAATATTGTAATATTGGGGTCCTTTTTACTTTACGGTTCCGATCAAGAACGCTATTATGCTTATTAGCATCCATACTAGGATTTCTTTCTTAGCTTTTTTGGAGTTTTCCCTTGTTGCATTTCTTGCTACGCTTATCGCTGACGCTAAAAAGCCGACATCCGCAATGAGTAGAGGTGGTATGAAATACATGTTTACAAGTTTTAGGGCTATTGGGAGCGGGCTTATGGCGACCGCTATAGTAAAGAAGGTTAGGGCCGCCTGCGCCGCTTTCTTCGGCCCCCTGGACGTCGCGAGCGTTCTAATGCCTTTTATTCTGTCACCCTCCATATCAGCAATGCCTTTAATTATTTCGCGGCCAGTATTCGCCAAAAAGGCTAGAATGGCAAAGATTGCTATCCTGGGTTCTATGAATTTCCCTGCGCATATGCTACCGTATATTAATGGAATGGAAACACAGGCGCTAACCATCATGTTTCCAGGTAAGCCGGTGCGCTTACCAGACTTCGAGTAGACCACCGATATTACCCATGATACCGTGGCCAGAAGTAGGCAGAGCGGGCTCGTCAATATTGCCGAAGCCAGTCCAACAATTACTAGTGCTACTGATATCACTATGCTCTCCAGAGGGCTTATTAGTCCGCTGGGTATTGGTCGGCTCGGCTCATTTACAGCGTCAATTTCCCTATCATAATAGTCGTTTATCGCCATAGAGGCCCCGGTTAATGTGAAAGCGGTTATAAAGCCGAATGTTAAGTTTGTTATGCCCTCCTCAGCGATATTTCCTCCAGCAGATATAACAGCGCCAACTATAACAGCGAACCCCATCATTACACAATTTATTGGGCGTATAATCCTAATGAGGCCAATGATCTTCATCATCGCTAATATACTTAGTGCGATGACCTTAATAAGCTGATGGTGCTAGGCTTTATTTGAGAACTCAACACCCTAACGGCGTGAAAGTCTATGAAGAAAAAGGTATCCTATAGCCCCTTCACAGAATTTAGGGAGCAATGCAAGGATCTATTGCTAAAGACTCTGAAGGAAATTTCTCCTGACCTAGCTGCATTTAAGGCTACACTCGATATACCGCCACCACAGTTTGGCGAATTAACCTCACTTATATGCTTTGAGGCGGCAAGGTGCTTGTCAAGAACGCCAAAGGAAGTTGCTGAAGAAGTTGAAATTAAGGCTAAGAATAAGATTAAAGATTACCCATTAGTAAGGGATGTGGCTGCGGCTCAAGGATACATAAATTTTTACGTGAACTATGCCGAGCTGACATCGCTGTCAATAATATCCGCCAGAAAACTTGATGTGGAGTATGGTTTTATTAGGATCAACATGCCTGAGAGAATAATAGTTGAGCATACAAGCGTTAACCCCGTCCACCCAATCCATATTGGTTCAGCGAGAAACACGTTTCTAGGGGACTCCCTAGCCCGTATACTTAAAGCTAGGGGACATGTAGTAGCAAGACACTATTATGTTGATGATGTAGGTCGGCAGTCAGCGATAGCAGCTTTCGGCTATAAATTGTTGGACAAGCCCGCCCCAAAGGGGAAACCAGACCATTTTGTGGGAGCCATATATGCTATTACCAACTGCCTACTCGAGATTAAGATACTTAAGGATACAATAAAGCGGTTAGAAAAAGAGCAAGGCATGTGGGATGAAATTCAAAGGATTAAAATGGAACTGGATGAATGGGTTGGAGTGGCTGCAGAACTTCGAGAAAAATTTCCAGACATGTTCAATAAGATGCTGGATGCTTTTGAGAAAATAGAGGATCCGGAGGCTGAGATAAACGCTCTTATGAGGAGCTATGAGAGGGAGGATGAGGGGGCAAAGAACCTGGTCCGCGAGGTTTCATCTATATGCTTAGAGGGATTTAAGCAGACGCTTGAGAAAGCCGATGTTTACTTTGATTCATGGGATTGGGAGAGCAGCTTTGTCTGGAACGGTGATGTAGCGAGGTGCTTAAAGATGCTAAAGAAAACACCATACGTCTTTCGCAAGGGCGATGTGCTTGAGTTCGATGCCGAAAGCGTTGCAAGAGACTTTAACCTTAAGAGGGGCATGGGCCTAAAAGAGGACTATGAAATACCGTCCCTAACGCTTGGTAGATCAGATGGCACAACGCTATATACAACGCGGGACGTAGCCTACAGTATATGGAAGTTTAAGAGGGCTGACAAGGTTATAAACGTAATAGGAATGGAGCAGAAGCTAGCTCAGCTACAGCTTAAATTGGCGTTATATGCCCTTGGCTATAGAAAGGAGGCAGAGAACCTCATACACTTTGCATATAATCTTGTGAACTTTCCGGGTGTAAAGTTCTCTGGTAGGAGGGGGCGCTACGTAACCTTAGATGAGGTCATGGATGAGGCTATCTTGAGAGCATACATGGAGGTTAAAAGGCGCTCAGTAGATTTATCTGAAGACGAGATGCATGAAATAGCTGAGAAAATTGGTATAGGCGCCGTAAAGTATGCATTAATCGAGACGGACCCGCTAAAGCCTGTCATATTTACTTGGGATAGAGTTGTGAATTTTGAGAGGAACAGCGGGCCATACATACAATATACTCATGCAAGGGCGTGTAGTATACTAAGGAGGGCTTCGAGAGAAGTTAATGATGCGGACTTCTCCTTACTTAAAGAACCCATTGAACGTGAGATAATACTTATGATTGCGCGTTTCCCAGAAATATTCGCTGAGGCGGCCGATAACCTTAGACCAAACTTAATAGCAGACTACGCAAATTCTCTGGCAGATAAATTTAATACGTTTTATGCGTTGCTGCCCGTTATAAAAGCTGAGACACGTGAGTTAAGCGACGCGAGACTGTTATTAGTTGATGCTGTAAGGATAGTTTTGAGAAACTCGTTGAGTCTTCTTGGTATAGAGGCACCCGAAAGAATGTGAAATACTTCTACTTTAATGGCACATACATGCTGCTCCTCGTAGCCCCTATGCCCGGGGCTCCGTGCTTAACTGTCTTATTTGTCATGGCATACTCGCCTAAATAATGCCCTATCATTTCAGGCTTTATCTCTACTGGGACAAACTCCTTACCATTGTGGACGTGAATTGTTAGACCAACCATCTCCGGCAGTATTATTATATCTCTGCAGTGGGTTTTAATTGGCTTATTATATCCACCCTCCCTAGCAAGCCGCACTTTTTCCAAGAGCCTTTTCTGCTCATAATATAAGCCGCGCCTCAAGCTTCTTCGAGCCCGCGCCGTAAGCAACTGCATGAGCTCGTCCATCGACATATCCATTAACTCCTCAAGCGTATATCCCCTATACCTAAACTCCCTCGGCATATTATCACCAGCAGACCACTACCTCATTGAGCGTTTTGGCGCTTTTAAACATTATCCTTTTACTCCATGTCGCAGAAGTCCTCTGGCTTGGGTAATTCTGGGCTTAGGCCCTTTCTCTCACGTATCTGTCTTATTACGTCCATTTGCATCGAGTCTGGCACCGGCGCCCACCTACTAAACTGTGTTGCCCAGAAAGCCCTTCCCTGAGTCGAAGACCTAAGCTCATCGGCAAGCCCAAAGGACTCAGCTACCGGCAGCTCAGCCTTAACTAGCATTATATCCTCTTCGCTCGTTATATCTATGAGCCTACCACGCCTCCTCTGGATAATTGCAATAACTTGACTTAGAAAGTCGCTTGGAACTTTACATTCGAAGCTTAATATAGGCTCTAGGAGCCTCGGCTCGCATAATAAGAAGCTGCCCCATATTGGCCGCCAAGTCATGGGCATTATTTGAGCTGGTCCCCTATGCACTGGATCCTCGTGGATGAGTATGTCCTCAAGGTTAACCTTAAGGCCGTAGGCCGGCTCCTTCGCCAGAGGCATTGAATTTACAGCGTCCCTGAAGGCTGCCTTAACATGCTCTATGACGTCTTCCACGAACTGTCTACCCTTAATCCTGTTTACGAGAACATTTGTGCCCTCAATCGCTATTACATTTCTAGCATCCTCTGCTGGCCAGCCGAATTCATGCATAAGTATCCTCTGTCTTTCATCTCGTTTCTGCATCTCAGATATCCTACCTGATTTTATGGTCTCGATAACATCCTCTGAAAGTCTCTCCACGGTAACCCAGAGCTTATTATGTTTATTTGGGCTCTTACCCATGACTGGAGAGCCCTTATAGTCTCGGCTTATTGTCTCACGATACACCACTATCGGCTTACTCATCTTAACCTTAAGACCTACCTCCTGCATTCGGTAGGCAGCTATCTCTAAGTGTAGCTCGCCCATTCCACTCATAAGGTACTCTCCAGTCTCCTTGTTTATTGTGAAATGTAGATTTGGATCCTCTAGAGTTATCTTGCGTACAACTTTGTCAAAGAGGGGCAGGTCTCTAATATCTGCCGGCTCAATGGCCACCGTTACAACAGGCTCAGAGACATACTTTAGACTCTCGAAGGGCACCGTTTCCACGCCATCATCGGCTATCGTCTCGCCAACCTGTAGGGGAGGCAAACCCGAAATAGCTGCTATGTTCCCAGCTGGTATTCTATCAACAATGATTTTATCGGTACCCATGTACATGTAAACCTGTTGTATGGTTGTCTTCTGCTTGCTAGTAACCAGCTGTATCACTTTACCCCTCTCAACAACCCCGCTGAAGACCCGTCCTATTGCAATGATGCCACTATGGGGGTCGACCTCAACGGCCGTAACGCACATAAGAAGTGGGCCGCTGGGATTTACCTTAGCCATACTTAAGCCAACCTCGCTCTTCGGATCCCCCGGCCATATCTGAGTCTGCCTATATAGCTGGGCTTCTAGCGGGCTAGGCAGGTGCTCACAAAACATGTCAAGCACTGGCTCATATAGCGGGACTGTCTTGCTTAACGCATCAACTTTCTTGGCAACCTCCTCAGGTGTGCCAGAGTATGCATCGATGACATCCTTGAAAGTTACGCCCTTAGCCCTCATATATGGTAGGGTGAAGCCCCACTTATGCAGGGCCGAGCCGAAAGCAACCGTGCCATTCTCAACCCTAACCTGCCAATCCTTCTTATGCTGGGGCGGAGCGTATTTCTCAATCAGTTGATTTATCCTAAGTATTATCTTTGCGAACCTTTGCTGCATCTCTTGGGGGGTTAGCCTCAGCTCCTTAATTAGCCTATCAACCTTGTTTATAAATAGGATCGGTTTAACCCTCTCACGTAGAGCTTGCATTAAAACGGTCTCTGTCTGGGTCATTGGGCCCTCAACTGCATCTACAACGACAAGAGCCCCATCTACAGCCCTTAGGCTTCTCGTTACAGCTCCGCTGAAGTCTATGTGCCCTGGCGTATCAATTAAGTTTATAAGATATTCCTCGCCCTTATATACATGGACTAAGCTTATATTTGATGGGAAGACGGTCATCTGTCTCTTCTGTTCGAGCTCCCAAGAGTCTAAGAAGAGCCTCTGTCCAGCAACCTCCATGCTTATTATGCCAGCTGCAGCGAGCAAGCTATCTGAAAGAGTGGTTTTACCATGATCTACGTGAGCAATTATGCTAGTATTTCTGACGTGCTTTGGATCATCCATCAGCTTAACTATTTCTGCAATCTGCTTATAGCGCCCCATACCTAAACCTTCACCACACTAAGCATGTAAATATCATTTGGCAACCCTTATATCTTTCCTGGCTCTCTAGAGCAAGGCTACATTATTGAGGAATCTTACCTATAATCTTTTCCATGCCCAGAGATAAATAAAACTTTTAGGTCAGCGCGCACCGAAACTCGTGACAATAAATAATATGTATATAAAGAGCAGAAGAGCGCCTTCCCTCCAACCTATCCTTTCACCAGACAGGAAATACCATAGTATAAGATTAGCCACTATTGAAAAGGTCGCCAAATTAGAGTATGCCACCATATTAACCCTGAATTGCCCAACCAGCAACGTCACACCTAAAATTAACGTTATATTTACGAACCCGCTGCCAATAATATTGCCTAAAGTTAACTCAATATGCCCCTTCCTTGTGGCATTTATGCCATTCACAAGCTCTGGTAAACTTGTTCCAAAGGCAACAATCGTTGCGCCAATCACTACTTTTGGAATACCCAAGGTCTCCGCAATAAAGGTGGCCGATTCCACAATGAAGAAGGCGCAGCTAACCACTCCAATTGCGCCGAGGATAGTTAATAGCGTAGGTCTAGAAACACTATCTTCTTCGCTTAAGGAGCGTTCTTCTTTTCTATTTTCGGACCTTATAAGTTGAATAACATGAATTATATATATGGTTATTAAAGCCGATCCTATAATGCTACCTGCGTAACCAATGTAAACCAAGATTAATGGTATTAATGACGCAATAAATAACCCAAAATACAGGTTTCTTATCTCTTTAGTTGATGTTTTACCTAAGTGATATGTTTTACGGGGTTTCATTAATGATAATATTAAAATGCATAATCCTAGAATCAAGCAGATGTTTACAATATTTGATCCCAAAACGTTTCCTATAGCAACCCCAATAGCTTCTGGATCCACTATAGAGAAAACCGAGACTGAGAGTTCTGGTAGTGTCGTAAAAGTAGATATAAGCAGGAAGCCCACTGTCATCTTACCAACCCTAGTTAATTCGGCAACTTTAACGGCATTTTCTACAGTCAGGTCGCTTAATTTATCTAGAGCTAGCATCCCAACTAAAAAAACAACAGCGCTACCGGCCAGTCCAAGGCTCTCAAAGATCCACCAAAGCATCGATCAGCCTCAACCGCAAATAAATAATTTAGCAAATCAAAGATTAATAAAATAAAAGTTTATCCATTAATATTTTTAGATTCGTTTGTTGTCGGACAGAGCGGGTACCATTCATTGCGTTATTTATTATTGTCTATACCTCATTTTTCAGCGCTGTTCTCATAATATAGTTTTGGTGGCGCTGCTATAACCTTTGTTCCAGCTGGGATTGATGATGTTATCCAGGCGTTTCCGCCTATAACCGCGTCATCACCTATTACTGTTTCCCCGCCTAAAATTGTTGCGCCAGCGTATATTACAACATTATTTCCGACAGTTGGATGCCTCTTTAAGCCCTTAACCAGCTTACCCTTATCATCCTTCGGGAAGCTTAGGGCTCCGAGGGTAACGCCCTGATAAATCTTAACGTTATCGCCTATCTCTGTCGTCTCTCCGATGACAACTCCTGTTCCATGATCTATAAAGAAATTTCTCCCAATTTTAGCGCCGGGATGGATATCTATTCCAGTTATTGAGTGCGCATATTCAGTCATAATTCTTGGTATAATGGGCACGCCTCTAACATAGAGTTCATGGGCTACCCTATATGTTGCAATGGCTAAGATGCACGGGTAGCTTAGTATAACCTCATCTGTGCTCTTAGCCGCTGGATCACCATCATAGGCCGCCTGAACATCGCCAATTAACATGGCTCTTATCTCTGGGAGCTTTTCGAGAACCTCCCTCACTATAGCCTTAGCTCTTTTTCGACAGGTCTCTTCAGAGCCGATCCCAAAGTGTTTGGAGAGGTATCTGAGACTCTTCTCAACCTCATTTACAAGCCTAGAGTACACGGAACTTAAAGTGCTGCCAACGAAGTATCTTATGTTGGCCTTATCGACCTTGATGCCTCCAAAATATCCTGGGAATAACAGGGAGAGCAGATCATCCAGTATTTCTATGACTGCTTGCTTCGATGGTAGCTCCATGTCTCCAGGCCGGTTTATTCCGCCACACTCTTCATAGCTCTTAATCATCTTCTCAATAAGCTTCGGGAGACCATTTTCAAGCCAATTATCCTCAATATATTCTTCACCCTTTAGGAGTAAGTCAAGCATCTCCTTAGAGGCCCATACACGGGCTGTCTTATCAGTCTTCTCAAGGAACCTTTCCAATCCTCACACAACCCTAAATAACTTCAATTTCTATTGAAAGGTTAGGGAAAAATTTATCGGTTCATCGGTTCTTCAAACAGGGCTGTGCTCAGATAGCGCTCGCCGCCATCTGGAAGAATTGTGACTATTAGCTTGCCTTCATTCTCCGGTCTTCTGGCGACCTCCAAGGCGGCGAAGACATTTGCCCCGGAGGAAAACCCGACGAGCAAACCCTCCTTCTTAGCAAGTAGGCGGGCAGTTTTAATAGCATCCTCATCCTTAACCCTGATAACTTCGTCTATTAAGTCTAGCCTAAGAACTTCAGGTATGAAACCAGCTCCTATCCCTTGGATTGCGTGGGGACCAGGTTTGCCACCACTTAGAACCGGGGAGCCATACGGTTCTACAGCGATGGCCTTGAACTCTGGCTTAAGCGATTTTATGTATTCCGCGACACCTGTTATTGTTCCACCAGTCCCAACGCCAGCTATAAATATGTCCACCTTCCCATCAGTATCCCTCCAAATTTCTGGGCCTGTTGTCTCTCTATGTATCTTCGGATTGACGGGGTTCTTAAACTGGTTTGGAATGAAAGAGTTCGGGATCTTTGATGCTAGCTCATTAGCTTTTTTAACAGCCCCCTCCATGCCCTCCCCCGCGGGGGTTAGAACCACTTCAGCACCATAAGCCCTAATAATCTTTTGCCTCTCAACGCTAACGTTTTCGGGCATAACAATGATGAGCCTGTAGCCCTTAACGGCCGCTACCATCGCCAGAGCTACGCCTGTATTGCCGCTTGATGGCTCTATAATCACCGTGTCCTTACTGATTAGGCCAAGCCTTTCAGCCTCTTCGATCATGCTCAGTCCAATCCTATCCTTAATGCTTCCACCAGGATTCCTTGACTCAAGCTTAACGAGGATGGCGCATTTTAGATCCTCAGCTATCCTATTTAAGCGTATTAAAGGAGTATTCCCTATAGTCTCAAGAACAGAATTATAGATTTTAGCCACGCCATCACCTCGCTCTCTTTATATTAGAGACCATAGATTATAGCATTGGGATGCTTTAAATTCTTTGAAAATTTTTTAGATTTTCTGGGTCTTAAAATTAGCCAGCAGAAACTTTTAGCAAGGAATTTCCTGTTCTGGCACCCCGGGCGAAAAATGCGAGAACGCGAAAAGGCTAAGAAGCAACTACAAGAGTAAAAAAGTAGATTTTTAACTTTGACACAACCACTAAAGTAACTTTAGCTAGCGAGACTTTTAAAGCCGAAAGGAGCTGTCTTAAAGTTTTATAGAGTGCCGCTTCCTAAGATCATAGTTGGGTGAGCTATGAAAATGAACTTTGGAGTTGTTTTACAGGGAAGAACGATTACGCCAAGCTGGGATGAGATTAAAGAGATTGCCTTGAAAGCTGAGGAGCTAGGCTTTCACTCCATTTGGGTTTCTGACCACCTGATGCATCCTTTCCCGGTGCCTGGTAAGCCAGAATTCTATTGTCATGAGGCGTGGACGCTGATGTCGGCGCTTGCAGCATTAACGGAGCGCATTAAATTAGGTTTTCACGTTCTAATTCCAGCATTTAGGGGCCCAGCAATTTTAGCAAAGATGGCCGCAACACTTGACATCATATCTAAGGGAAGACTTATAATGAGTCTAGGCGCAGGCTGGTTTAAAAGAGAATACGAGGCTTTTGGTATTCCTTGGGAAGAACATGACGAACGAATTAATAGATTAGAGGAGGCTATTTTAATTATCAAGGCCCTTTGGACTCGGGAGACCGCCACCTTTTACGGAAAATATTATTGTATTAAAGATGCTGTTATGGAGCCAAAGCCTCTTCAAAGACCTCATCCTCCCATATGGGTCGGTGGTAATTCCCATAAGACTATGGAGCTTTCAGCGAAATTAGCCGATGGCTGGTACAGCCGACCAATTACGCCGGAGAAGGCAAAGGAGAGTATAGACTTCATAAAGAGAATTAGAGGAAGCGAAAAGATGGACTTTGCAGTTACGTTAAGTGAGCTTCCATTTAATAAGCAGGATCAGATGATCGAGAGTATCCTTAAATACGCTGACGCTGGCATCACATATATCACAATAACCTTCCCGGGGATTGATGAGATGAAGCGCTTTGCGGATAGCATCCTCTCAACTCTTTAAAGAACACAAAAACGCAATAATTTCCAGGCATAAATAATTGAGAGGAAAAGCGGAATTATCTTCTCATTTCCTCTCTGGATCTGAAAACTGGCTTGCGCTTTAAGCAACTATAGTCTCCAGTCGTGCAGGCTAAGCAGATCTGATCTTTTGGCAGACCTATTCCCCTACTTAATCCATCTATATCATTGTAGCCAACAATTGTTGCGCCAATATACTCGGCAACCCTCTTATTAATCTCCTCAATACTCTTAGATGCCCCGCAAACTCTATAGGCTAAGAGCTCCTCCTGACTTGGAAAGTCTATTCCCATGTAACATGGATAAATTATTGGCGGGAAGGTCAACAGTAGGGAGACGCTCTTCGCAGCTCTAAGCTTATTACTAACTATTATCCTTGAACTTGTCCCCCTAACAATGCTGTCATCGACGAGTATTATCTTTTTGCCCTCAATAACCTCTCTTATGGCAATAATCTTTGACACTATCACCTCTCTCTTTTCGGGCTCGATGAAGCTCCTCCAGCCCCCCTTACGCCTATACCGGTCTTTTAATAGTCCCTCCTCGAAGGGTATTCCGGTCCTCTCAGAGTAGCCAAGGGCGGCGGGTCTAGCTGAGTCTGGCACTGGGACCACTATATCTCCTTCAACTGGGTACTTCTCAGCCAAAATACGCCCAATATTTTTTCTAGCATTATAAACAGTGATCCCCTCAATCTTTGAGCTTGGGTGGGCGAAGTAAGTGTACTCAAATGGACAGTGCGCATGGTTCTCACATTTAGCAAAATGCTCCGACCTTAAGCCATCCCTGCCTATTGTAATTATTTCGCCAGGATCTATATCCCTTATAAGCCTCGCCCCGAGGACTTCTAAGGCACAGCTCTCTGAGGCCACCACATATGATGATGTTTCCTCATGCCACCCTAAGCACAGCGGCCTGAAGCCCCTCTCATCCCTTGCTGCTATGAGCTCGCCATTAGATGTTAATATGACCACTGAAAATGAGCCATTTAAGCATGGGTTTAATTTCTCGAAGGCTTCAGCCCAACTCCCACACTTCTTTAAGATAGCGTAGAGATTTAACCCCATGAGCTCCGTGTCCGATGCGCCTCGCGGCGGGGGTAAACCAAGCCCCCTCAAATTTTCCGCAAGGATCTCTCTGTCAAGGGTCCCATTATGCGCAATTCTAAAACCCATGTAATTTGGTTCTCCTATGTCTATTGGCTGCGCGTATTCGATCGTTGATTTAGCCGTTGTAGAATATCGTACATGTCCTATTCCAAGGCCACCATTAATTCTAAATATCTCATTGTATTCGGCATCAACTGAGAGAGAGACCACACCGGGTCTTTTAAGCGTCTGGTTATTGGCGACGGCCATGCCCCAGGACTCCTGTCCCCTATGTTGAAGGGCCTCTAAGCCAGCAACCAGCAATGGGGTTACATTACGCCCCTCTAACGAGAACGCCCCTACTACGCCGCAATTCTCTCTTAGGAAGAGAGCCATATCTACTTCGTGAAGAAAAATACTGAAGAAAACTATTAATCTTTATCGCCATATTCCTGTGAAAATAAAAGCTAAAGAATCTTCTAAATAAAGACGCGTTTGAGATTCAACTTAGGGAAATTTACTTTAAAGTCTTCTATAGTTTGGGTTATCGATTAATGTAGGTTTACCTCCCCTCTCAACCACAACCTTTGCGAAGCCAGTCCTCATTATTGTTTCATAGTCGTGGCCTGCATCGGAGGGATAAATTGCTAGGAAGACCAGTTCTGTCTTACCCGTGTTCACCGTTCTATGGGCGAAGCCGGGGGGAACATAAACTATCGTTCCAGACTCTATTTCCCCAACAGAGAATGCTCCGCCTTTATCTTGCATCAATATAAGCCCCTCACCACTAACTCCAATATAAATTTCACCAGCCAGAGGGTTCTTATGGAAGTGGCCCTTAGTGAAGTAGTACTCGTCGCCTATCTTCCCAGGATAAATTACCGTGCATCCGACATTAAGCTCGCCCTGTTCTTCTCGAGCTATTTCATATACAACGTAAATTAAGGGGTTCCTCCCGGAAGAGAGAATTTCCTCGACAGCCTGCCTATTCATGAAATGCTCTCGCATATCACTTAAGTACCTCTCAACTTTACTCTTATATGGGTAAATCCCATCTACGCCAACTATCTTAGCAATGTAGAAGCCCTTGTTTAACATAATTCATCACTATCTACAAGTCTATTATGACTAATATTGTTAGCGTTTATCTTTGGATCTTTCCTCGAGATCTAACGTAAGCCATCATCTTTTCAGCTTCCTCACTATTTATTTTACCGATCACCAGCAATCTATTCACCACCTCTGAGATCGTTGTTATTGACTCGACATTGTATCCTAAGGCCTCAAGGTTCTCTCTCCCCCCTTGTTCCCTGTCCACAACAACCAGTATCGTGTCAATTACCCCTCCCTCCTCTTCAATGGGTCTTATACCCTCAATCTTTGATCTACCATCGGTGAGCACATCATCGAAGAAGATGAAGCGCTCACCGCGTCTAACTTCTCCCCCAACTATTCTGCCAGTGAGACCGTACGTCTTTGCTTCCTTTCTCACAATCACGCACGGCATCTTAAGGATGCCCGCCACATGGGGTAATATTAGCGCGCCCTTAAGCTCTATCGTCGCCAACTTCTCTACTGCTCTCCTAAGAGCTATCTCACGAATCCTATCCGCTATCACCTTTGAGACATGTTCAAAGTCTATTGGCGATGATAGTAGCCAAGCCAAATCTATATAATATGGGCTCTCGATGCCAGATTTCAAGATAAACTTGCCGAACTTCAGCGCCCCAGAGTTAACTAAGCTCTCTGCAATAACTGTTGCCTCATTCATTAGAACACCTCTAATCCTCTTCCTCTATAATCTTATAGTCTACTTTCTTCCCCTTACCGTTTATTATAATCATATTTTTCTCGCTTGTATATGGGTAGGCGGCTATAATCATTATCCTGCCATAAAAGTTGTTTAGATCCGCTGTTGATGGGGCTAGAATTCCTGAGGGGTGGGAGTGGGCAACACCTATGATTGAGAGGTCTAGGGGGCATGTGCGGTGGGAATGATGAGAAGCCATTGCCACGGATGCTTAGGGGTGGGATCAAAACCTCCTCAACCTTAATCACATCCCCTTTAGCTCTCCCCCTTAGGAGGAGTATTCCTTCCCTCGGGTGACACATCTTAGCATAGCTTAATATGCTATCCACAACAGGCCTCTTTATAAGAACCTGCATAGATTTACTCTTCATGAAAGACCTTAGATTTTCTATTGAATTGGCCTTCATATATTTTGCGCACTGTGTCTATGGTGTCCGCCTCCTCTGGGCTCTTATCATCACGTTACGTTTAGTTGTCTTCTCTATCTTCTCACAGATCTTAACGAGGGATCTAAACTCCATAGTAGTTTCACGAGCTTCTCTTTCTCCGTTTTGTGAAACCGCTTAAGTCTATTGGTCTACGACCAAACCTTATTTATCTCTTCTTGTATCTCCTTCTTTCGTTTTTCATATTCCTCGATGCCTATCTCGCCAACCTTGTATCTCACATGAAGGGTCTCAAGCTCCTCCCTAAGCGCCTTCTCCCTTTCTCTTCTATCCCTTATGAGCGAGTCGAGGAAGCCTATTGTCTCCTCGACATCGACTTTCACTGCATTAAGCACCTCGCTTGGGATCTTCCCCTCGCTAACCATGCCCTTTATGGTCTCATAGGCTGCCCTTAAATCATCCCCCATACTCTTTATCTCTATTGGAGCCTTATCGCTCAGTAATCTCTCGAGGCGGTCTAAGCACGACCTAATGTTCCTAGCCATCATCTCTAACTCTCTTTGTTCGCCCTTAAGTTTCTCAGATTTCTGTGAGAAGGTGCCAAGGTCCACTTCACCAATTTTATAGCGTACGGAGAGCTCCTCAATGTTTAAGGCTATTTCATTTAAGCGCCTATTCACCTCGTCAAGTTTCCTCCTAAGTTCCTCAAGCTTGCGGACCCTAGCGTTCAGGAGATCGCTTAGCTTGCCGCTATACTCGTTATAGAGCTTTTGGAAAACTTTCTCTGAAACCTCTCCGGACTGGAATAGCTTGAATAGAGCGATTTTTCTAGCGTATATCGCCGAGATGTTAGACATTAGGTTTGTCACTTCGCCCTCAAGTCCGATTGGCGGGGCCGCGGGGCTCGGCTGGGTTGGCGGTGGGACGAGGGGTGGGACTGGTGGGGGAGTCTCTCTCGAGGGGGGTCTTTCAGGGCGCGGCTGCTGGGCTGATGGCAATTGGGAACCACAATAAATGCAGTACCTCATCGCTGGAACCATTTTACCGCACTTGGGGCACTTAACACGGATCTCATTTAAACCAAGAGACATAAATATATTCTCCTTTAACCCCATCCTCTAATCCTCAATCGATGCAAAATATACTTAGCGCCCCAACAAATTATAAATATTGATATTATGGGGAAAATTACATGTTTCTTATTGTTTTGAGCCTAATAGTGTATCTCGATAATATCTCCATCTACTAGAATATGTGTTGGCCCAACGCGTTCACCGGGATATTTTGCGCTTGGCCCCCATATTCGGGCATACTTAAAGTTCTTATAAATCTCGGAATGCAGCCTCTTCGCAATATCTATCACGCTTGTCCCGCTCCTCACCACCAGCGGCTTCTCAGAGGGCTCCTTCGAAGAGGGCTCCTTAGTGTAAACCCTCACTACACCTAAAACCCTGAATATACTTTCCCCAAGTTTTTTAAGTCCCTCCCCACTTAAGCATGAGACCGCTAAGAGGGGAACCTTGAACTTTCTAGCCCCATCTTCAAGGGATAGCAGGTTAGCCTTAGCGCCTGGCAAGTCGAGTTTATTAGCGACAACAATTGCCGGCTTGTAGACGTTGCTCGAGAAGAGAGCATCCTCAATATCATCGAGAGTTACCCTACCACTTATTCTTAAAACCGCCGATGTAACCCTATAGCCCTCCAATAGGCTCCTCACATCCTCGTATGTGCAGTTGACAAGGGAGCCGCCGCCTATAATCTGTATCCCCGCACCACACGCCCTCCTAGTTATCTCCACCTCACCCTCAGGCTTCTCAATCAATATTCCAGCCTTATCCAGCTCTGACCGAACTACGTGAAACTGATTGAGGGGGTCATCTGAGAGGTCAACCATTATTATTAAACCATCGGCGTTACGCGCTAGGCTAAGTATCTGGGGACCATTCATTCTCCCTTCGGCAGCTCCCTTAACTATCGCTGGCGCCTCAACCAGCTGGAACTGTATATCCTCATATTGAAGCATTCCTGGAATGGGCTTCTGTGTCGTGAAGGGAAGCGGGCTTATCTCGGGCTTAGCATTAGTGACCGCGGCTAACAGGCTACTCTTACCCACATTCGGCGGGCCTAAGACAACTATTTGCCCAGCGCCCTCCCTCGGTATGGCGAAGCTGGCTCCGCCGCCCCTCCTCCTAGCCTTTGACCTTTCAAGCTCACGCTCCAGCTCCGCTATCCTACGCCTTATATTCGCAACCAGCTTACTTGTTCCCTTATGCTTTGGGACTAATGAGAGGAACTCACGCATTAGCCTTATCTTCTCTTCTGGGGAGCGAGCGGCCACAACCTCAGCCCACTTAGCTTTAGCCTCAGCCGGAAGGTTCGTGACCATCTTACTCTCATAGAAGAGATATTTATAGGCGCTCTATATCTTTAGCGTTTATCACCCTATGTTGAAGAGCGGTTAAACGCTAATATCTATCTTCCCTAGAGCCGAGAAAGAACCGGGCTTGAGGAGGAAGAGATGATAATGATTAAATATACGTCTCTTCTAAGGATTAATGCTGAGAGGGGCTTGGATAAAACATATATAAAGGTAATCTTTCAGCCGAGTTTAAAGGAGAGTACTGTGATAGCTGGATTCCCGGGAGCTGGCGGGGTTGGTGTCACGGCCACGAGACTTCTAGTAGATTTCTTAGGCGCAAAATTATTTGCGGAGTTATACTCACCATGTCTCCCCGACTACACGCCCATCGACCCAGATGGACTGTGCAGTCTCCTTAAATACAATTTCTTTGCGTCCACCGAAAGGAGCCTAGTGATACTTATAGGCGAGGAGCAACCTCCACCAGACGATATCACAGCATACTATGAGATAAGCGGCGAAATTCTAGACTTCATTGAAAAGCTTAATTGTAACACCATATTTACGGTGGATGGAATCCCAATACCATACCCTAAGAGGGCAGTTTATGTTGCCGGAACATCGAGGAGGATCATTTCAGACTGTGTTGATATGGGGGCCGAAATATACGCTGGAAAAAGAATAGTTGGTTTATCGGGTCTCATCTTAGGGCTAGCTAAGCTCCGTGGAATCGGGGGAGCATGCATCCTTAGACCTGTAACTGACCTTATCTCCGATAGGGATGCCGCCCTTAACGCATACAGTTTTTTAAGGAGGATCCTTGGGCTCGGGCTAGAAAAAACTATATAGAGCTAGCCTTGCACCTGATTTCCTCAAGCTTTTCTCTCACTATCTTGTTTGCGAGAGCCGGGTCGGCTTTGCCCCTCGTTAATTTCATGAGTTGCCCTATAAGATAGTGCGCGGCTTTTTCATCGACCAAGGCATCTTTAACGGCCTTAGGGTTCTCAGCAAAGACCTTATCCACGAGACCCCTCAAAACATCCTCATCGGATATCTTTATGAGCCCCTCCTCCTCAACTATTTTCTTCGGATCCCTTCCGGAAGTGATCATTATTGGAAGGATCTTCTTCGCTATTTTCCCGCTTATAATGCCCTCATCAATTAGACGTATCATGTCGACAAGCATCTTAGGGGTTATCTTGGACTCATATAGCTCAAGGTTATTCTCATATAAGTAGCGGAGCAGGTCGCTCATCATCCAGTTACTTATCTCCTTAGGCTTATCATACAATTTAATGCATTCCTCAAAGAAGTCAGCCAGATGCTTCGAGCTAGTGAGAACCTCCGCATCGTACTTCGGTAAGCCATATATTCTCATAAAGCGCTTAGCCCTCTCATCCGGGACCTCAGGCATCCTAGACCTAATTTCCTCGATCATCTCCCTCGTTATTACGACTGGAACAAGGTCTGGTTCAGGGAAGTACCGGTAGTCCTGCTCCTCCTCCTTAGTCCTCAAGGATATTGTAACCCTACGCGCTTCATCCCAATGTCTGGTCTCCCTTTTGACAGCGACGCCTCTCTCAATTAAGCCCCTCTGCCTAACAATTTCGAAGCTCAGCGCCCTCTCAACCTCCTTAAAAGATGTAATGTTCTTCACCTCAACTCTAGTTCCGCCAGCCAGCGATATATTTGCATCACAGCGCATCGAGCCCTCAAGGCTCCCATCAAATACACCGAGGTGCTCAAGAACATTCCTGAGCTTCTGGAGGAAGAGTCTAGCCTCCCTTGGCGAGGTTATATCCGGCTCTGTGACTATTTCAAGTAGGGCTATCCCGGACCTATTATAGTCCACAAGAGTATAAGGCGATCGATCTATCGGGCCGACGTGAACCAAGCGCCCCGGATCCTCCTCCAACTGAACCCTCCTTATACGTATCTTTTTGGCCCGCCCCTGATCCTCAATATACAAGTAGCCATTAACGGCCAGTGGAACTCCGCCAGCCTTATCATATTGGGTTATCTGAAAGTTCTTTGGAAGATCTGGGTAGAAGTAGTTCTTTCTGAAAAAGATCATCTTCTCGGAGATTTTGCAGTTGAGCGCGAGGGCAGCCATAATCGCATACTCGACTGCCTTCTTGTTTAGAACTGGAAGGGATCCAGGCAGGCCTAAACAGACCGGGCAGACAAGCGTGTTCGGTTCCTTCCCCCTGTAGTCAGCTGAGCAACCGCAGAAGAGCTTAGTTCTGAGACTTGTTAGCTGCACGTGGACCTCAAGCCCTATCTTAACGCTCTCCTTAACATCCTGCATAGGTGATCATCTTTAAAGAGCATATTTAAATCTAATATCAAGGCTAAAGGCATCATATAAAGGCCATTCTCACCAGAATATGCGTAATTATGCACCCGCATAAAAGCTTATCCGCAGCCAATGACAAACGAAGCATTTTAAATGCCCCAATATTAATCGTTAGATTAATCATCCACCTCCCACTAAAAATACTCACCACCTGGTGATCCTATTATAGCGTTTATGGTGATCGGGGCAGTAAACACTTTTTAATAAAAGAGGCTCAAGCTTGCCAAGGATACCTTAAGAAAGATCTAAGCTGCAATTCTAATTTCTAATTACCCTAAGAGGGAGGGAATCTCCACAAATTGGCATATTGGTTGCAAATTATATCCCCCATAAACATTATACAGCAATAGTTTGCTTTAAATCATATTTTATGCTTAAAAGCGGCTCAAGGTAAAACTTCACTTCCCAGTTCTTTAGCTCAATATATATAAGCTTGCACTTATTGTTTCTACATTCAAACCTCCCAGAGAGATTAACCCGATACAGCAGTCTTCCACACAGCGGACACTTAAGTCTCAGACTAGATGCACCCCTCCCCCTGAAATATAGGCTTATCTTACCCCTATTCTCTTCAACCCAATTCTTGAACATACCAAGAAAAGGTTGAGACGAAACTCCTTTATTAAGGGATATATCATTCAAATGATTCTCAGAATAATATCATCTTATCATCACCAGGTTCTTAGCAGAGGATCCAAAAAGAAAGATTAATTATTAGCCATGTTATGTATTAATTTTTGGTGAGATCTTGTGAAGGCTTTCTTGGAGATTTATGTAGCCGCTGGTAGCCTAAACATGGTACTTGAAGCTATTAAGAGGGTTGAAGGTGTTAAAGAAGCCTATCCTGTTACAGGACACTGCGATATAGTGGCTGTTATTGAAGTGCCAGATTTAAAGGCTCTGGCCACATTGGTAACAAAGTGTATACATTCGATAAAAGGTGTAGAGTCCACAGAGACGCTAATATGTGTTGAGTAACGCTGAGCTCAACATTTGCAACATTTACGGCTGAATTTCTTTTTGATATTTAAACCCTAGTTGTCCCAAAGAGCTCGCTTAAAATTACGATGCAATTCTCCATTACTTCATTGATGTTTTGAATCGTGTCGCCCTCTAATTTCATGAAATTTTTTTCGGCAATATTCATGATGGCTCTTGATAAACCCTCAGGCAGGTGGCTCAGATATCTCGTAAGCTCCGCTCTTATCTCACCCCCAAAACTCTTATCAGCAATAAGCGGGGCAGCGCACCCCACAACCTTTAGCAGAGATAGTGCGTGCAACGCTTCAAGGAGACTATTCCCCATTGAAATCCTCCATGATAAAATTTCATTCTCATTATCTTTCAACAGGAATTTTACGTATTCAGCTTGATCATCAATATAGCCATGGGTGTACAGGAGACGCGTAACCTCATAGTCCTTAACGGCAATCGAAACCAAATAAAGCATGCTTCTAGCATACTCTAAAGGAATGTTAAATTCATCTATTGCCTGAAGTAAGGATGCCGGGAGAGCCAATAAGTAGTATTCTAAGCTTCCATGCAAAACTGTATGCCCGACTTCATGGCGTATTCCACCAACCCTAACCAGCTCTGGAAGAACCTCCAGTTTATCAAGGAATAGAGTAATCCTTGGGACACCCCTCCAAGCATCATGCATAGCGAAGAAAGATTCCTCAAGAAATAGTGTCGTTAAAACGCCTAAGCTCACCCGCTCCCTCAAAATGAAGGATTCTGCTAAAGAATAGCTCTCAAAAATGTATAAGTCTACTAATGAGACTTCATGGGGCATGAGCCTACTATAGCATTCCTCCATAATATTTAGTATTGAAAGTAACTCTTCGTCAGGAACCTTGCCATACCTAGAGACAACAACCCGAACCAAGCGGACCACTACCTATATTAATAGCATCCTTAGAAATTAAGGTTACCAAGGGCCACAAGTCATAAAGGTTTAAACGATGGAACAAATCTCTATACGCTCTTTAAGCCCGCCAAACTACATGATCTCCCATCATCTCCAAGAATATTCCCTTTTTCGCCATCTTACTCCCAAAATAAGATTTTAATAGGCATGGTGCCAATTATGGTGATTTTTCATAAAATAACGCAATACTTAAATATTTTTTAGACCCCTCTGCTTATAGGTGGATTATATGTCAAATAAAAGTTTAAATCAGACGCTATTTGCCTTTTTCTTTTGGTTTCTTTGGCTTTAGCGGTTACATTATATTATTGCTTCAGGCCAGCCAAAGCTTTGCCAGAGGTAGGTCAAGTAAGGGCGCGGTGGCTAGGTTTAGGTGTTATGGAAATTTCATCACCAGATTATAAGCAAATAGTCTATGTTGATGCACTTATAATCAACAACTGGGGGTTCGCAGGCTTTAACATTCCAGTCCCCCAGAATATTCCAGCATGGATAATTGGCTTAAATATATTAAGGGAAAAAACCTCCATCGTGGTATTTGCTATAACCCATAACCACGGAGACCATGTGGGTAATCTCCTAGATTGTGTCGGAAATCTAACGAAAGAAGGTATAAATACGGCGGTAGTCGCCCAATATGAGTTTGCTACGTCATATTAAGGCCGAGTGCCGCAAATAGGTACCAAGCTAGGTGTATATGAGGGAGATAGCTGAGAGGCGCCTTTTGGCGGCAATTAGGATCCTAGAATAAGTGATGTGTAATGGTGGCTTCTGTGAGAAGCTCAATAGGGTTAAACTATCTAAGAGACAAAAGAGGGAACTACTGACATTCATGAGGCGACTGAGGGAAGAACCTGAAGCCAACAAGGTTTATCTCTTCGGATCAAGGGTCTACGGTGTCCCATTAAGGGGTAGCGATCTCGTCATGATAGTCATCTCAGAAAAATTTAAGGAGCAGAGATTCATCGAAAATATGGAATCACTTAGCAGGCTCTAGGGCGGCTCCTTCATAATAGAAATGTTTCCGTACACATTGAAGCAAACAAAAAATAATGGCAGACAAGGTATAAGATAGATCGTAAGATTATAAACTAAGAAAACTCCTTGCTAAAAAGCCCAAAACATACTTTCATAGTTCTTTAGAAGCAGGAAAAGGAAAATGAGGCGAGAGGAGCCGTGTTGGGTTGGTGCGCTGGCCGTAACCCGCCTTCTGTTTTTAAGCGGCATTTAGCTAAACGGGCTACCCGCACCTCACACAGCACTCATAGGCGCCTACTTGCCCTTTCACCCCGCGGGACGGTCGTTTCAACGCTTCCACCAAGCCTACTCGGCGACTTAGCACGCCACATTGTCACTGGCCTGGTGGACGTTCCGTTTCTGTTCCGGAGCCGGGGCTCTCGCCCCACGCCTTGCGGCGTCGCGGGCTGTGTGGTGGGCGGAGTTTCCTCAGGCCGGTTGGCCCGAGAGCCGCCCGCCAGCTCACCAACCCCTCAATTTATCCTTTTCCTTTCCGTGTAGATAAATGTTTTCTCTAATATGCTGTCACGGTGAATCTTTATCTTCCCGAGCGAATTTGCTTAGCGAGCTTGTTGACCCGCAGATTGGGCATTTTAGTTGGGCGCCGTAGAGGGTTCTTCGGCAGTTGCTGCAGTAGGCTAAAGATGTATCGAAGGCATAGAGCGGGATCTTGTTGAATCGTCAACTATCTTCTTTATGATTGTTATGATTGAGAGTAATTTGTCTGGGCTGCTCTCATTTACGGGTCTCTTAATAAGGTTGCTTTTCGAGGGATGCTTATGAATCTTAATCATATAT
>JAWAXF010000014.1:0-30893 GCA_038897035.1 Bathyarchaeia archaeon | reverse complement strand
AGGCAGCGGAGTTCGCTGTGAAAGCTCTGCTTAGGGGCTTGGGCATGCCATCATATGGACATAGCCTATCAAGGCTCCTAACCGAGACATCGGGAACCCTTCAATGCGATGACAAAATAATTCAGGCTGCTAAGACATTAGATAAATACTATGTGCCAACAAGGTATCCAAACGCCTGGGTTGAGGGAAGCCCAGACGAATACTACACGAGGAATGATGCCGAGGAAGCCATAAGACTAGCAGAGAATATAATAGGTTGGGTTGAGGATAAATGGAAATCATTAAAGAGAGGAGGAGAGTGAGGGAGAAGCACATAGAAGAGGCGAGGGAGTGGGCATCTAAAATCCCACTTAGGGTTACAGCCATCCTAATTGGTTCATATGCAAGAGGAGACTTCAACCTCTGGAGCGACATAGACATACTACTCATCTCAGAAGATTTTGTGGGAAACCCACTGGATAGACTGAGAAGCATAGATGCACCCCCAGGATACCAAATTATCGCCCTAACCCCAAAAGAGTTCAAGATGCTAATGGAGAAAAGGGAGATAATGGTTATGGAAGCGATGGAATACGGGGTAGTTTTAAGGGATGACCTAAAAATCCTCTCCATCAAAGAAAAGAATAGGGGATAGAGCCCTTAGAACCAACTTTAACGATACTATTACTAAACCCAGCAAACACGCCAATAAACCACAGATACATATCTCAAATTCGCAAGCAAAAATTAGGATGGAAAAAAATATATTCTAGGCGAGCGTAAGGAACAATGGAGACCATAAAGTATCCATAGAAATCCCAAGGGAAATCATCGAAAAAATAGATAGATTCACAGAACTCCTAGGATACGAGAGAAAAGAACAATTAAAAGAAAAACAGAAAAAACATTATAACAAACAATAGAAAAATATAAAAATTTAAATAGCCAAAACTTCCTTTCATAAGAAATGAGGGGGGTGGAGACCGCGCTCATAAGCCTAGCCCCTTAACCGAGACTTCTATAGCCTTTCCATCCCCCTCCGACAAACAAGATACACCACAAAAGCCTAACACACATAAAAAGCCAAAACCACAAATCTTAACAAATAACGACCCCAAACCCAGACAAACTTCTCAAGGCAGTATCTCCTAAAGGCATCTGCCTATAGCCTAAAAATTTTAAATATTATGTAAGCCTTCCCCATGAAACAGCATTTTCAACACCAATCAACAATAAAAAGAAAAGAAAGAGAATTAATTTTTGCTTCATGGAAAACTCATTAGAGTGCAGAAGCTTTTATAGCGCTATATCCCATTATACCATTACATGGTGATACTAAATTGGCTAAATGCGGTAGCTGCGGCTTTGAGCTCCCCGAGGACGCTGCCTTTTGCCCGAATTGCGGAGAGCCAGTAGGAAGGATTATGAAAGCCCAAAAAAAGACCGAAAGCCTTGAGATGATCACAAGGTTAAGCCTAGCGGGAGTATTCCTTTCACTGCTCATTACCTCGCTAATCGCTGTGACAGCTGAGGGCTTTGAACTATACTTTATACCAACATTCATATCGGCTTTAATAATCATATATGCATCTAGAACAAAGAACCTAAAAGACGCAATCATCATCTCCGCACTAATTTACTTGATTACAGATGCCTTGCTCTCTGGATTACTCCTCGGAACATTATATGCACAAGGCATAAAACTGGCATCTTACTACTCAGCGTACTATAAGGATGCGCCAACGTTAATTGACGTAATATTATATACGATTTCACCAGTAACAGCAATATTAGCCGGGTTCGCCGGATATAAAATAGCCCCAAGGAAGGAAGTATACTGTGAGCGCCCCAAAGAGGAACATAATGTACTATTTTATAGTGTAAAGGGCCCCCTCAAAAAACTTAAATATGTTTTCCTAGGCTTTTTCATAGGAGCTAAATAGAGCCGTGAGGGCACAAGGAAGAATGAGGATACCTAAAGAAATAAAAGCATATTGCCCAAGATGTAACAAGCACACCGTGCACACCGTCTCCTTATACAAGGATGGAAGACGTAGGACTCTTGCGAGAGGAGAGAGAGCCCACGAAAGGGAGAGAAAAGGCTATGGCGGGCAGAAATACCCAATGCTTAAGCGTAAGGCTAAAACAACAAAGAAGCAGTCATTAAGACTCCAATGCAAAAACTGTGGATATGTACTTCAGAGAGAAGGCATACGCCTAAAGAAACTCGCAATAGAATAAAATTAAATGGTGATATTTAAAATGAGGACATGGGAGAAAATTATACCAAAGCCAAGAAGCAACTTTATTCAAGTTAAGTGCCCAGAATGCGGCAGCGAGCAGATAACTTTTAGCCACGCTACCACCATCGTTCGATGTAACATATGCGGCTCAGTCCTCGTAGAGCCAACTGGTGGGAAAGTAAATATAAAGGGCGAGGTTGTATCTAAGTTTGAGTAGTAGGTTGACTAATATGCCAGTACGGAAAGAAGACGAGTGGCCTGAAGCCGGAGAGCTCGTAATTTCAACAGTCACCGAGATAACAGACTACGGCGCATACGTGAAACTCGACGAGTACGGTGGAAAAGATGGCTTTCTGCATATTTCCGAGATATCACCCGGATGGATAAAAAATATTCGTGATTATGTTCGTGAGGGTGAAAAAGTAGTTTTAAAGGTTTTGAGGGTTGACCCAGCAAGAAACCAGATAGATCTGTCACTTAGAAGGGTAACACAGCGCGAAAAAAGGGAGAAAATCTTACTCTGGAAGAGAAGCAGGAAGGCAGAGAGCCTGCTTAAAAGTGCATCCCAAAAAATAGGCATAAGGCTTGAGGAGATCTATAATTTGGTCACCGAGCCGCTTGAAAAGACCTTCGGCAGCATTTATGATGGGCTTGAGGCAGCCGCAAGAGAGGGAGTTGAGGTCTTGATTAAGGCAGGAGTACAAGAAGACATGGCTAAGGTCTTAACGGAAATTGCTAGAGAAAGAATAAAAGTAACCGCCGTCAAGGTTAAAGGGATACTGAATATGACATGTGCTAAGCCCGATGGGGTCTTAAGAATAAAAGAGTCTTTGACGAAAGCCATAAAGAGCGCCTCTTCCAGGGGGGTGAAAGTCAACATATATGTAATTGCTCCGCCAAAATACCAGGTGGAGGTTATTGCCAAGGATTACAAGGAGGCAAACTCCGCCCTAAAGAAGGTTGCCGATGTAGCCATAGATATTATAACAAAGTTCGGCGGTCAAGGCACATTTATCTCCGAAAGCGGATAAAATATGGTCTGGCTATTGAGGAAATGTGTAAGGTGTGGAAAGTACACGCTTAAGAGAGACTTTTGCCCATATTGTCATGGGGGGGTGCGCGTTCCACACCCGGCAAAATTCTCGCCCGATGATAAGTATGCCGTTTATAAGGGTATGTTAAGGAGTAGTCCTCTTGATGAAAAGAACAATGATAGTGGAGATAGAAGAGGTCAAATTTAGAAGCCCGGTTCTAATAGAGGGGTTACCAGGCTTAGGCATGGTTGGCAGAATAGCAGTAAAGTATTTAATAAAACAGCTAAGAGCCAAAAAATTTGCCGAGCTATACTCACCACACTTTGCTTATTACGTTCTTGTGGATAAGGAGGGAACCATAACATTACTTAAAAACGAATTTTATTATTGGAAAAGCGATAACGGAGATAACGAGTTAATACTTTTAACTGGCGATTCACAAGCGCAGACAGTTGATGGACAATATGAGGTTGCAGAAACTATACTTGAGTATGCAAAGAAAAAGAACACCAAGACAATTATAACAATTGGTGGTTATAGAAAAGATGTTGTAGGCACACCACAAGTTTTTGCCTCAGCAACAGACCCGGAAATCCTAAGAAAAGCCTTAGAAGCGGGGTCAATAAGCAGCCCTCCTGGAAGCCCTATTGTTGGAGCAGCTGGTCTACTTGTGGGCTTGGCTAGATTCAAGGATATTAGCGGATTATGTCTCCTAAGCGAGACGCCCGGCTATATACCTGACCCGAGGGCTGCGAAAAGCGCATTAATTATCATAGCAAAGATGCTAAATTTGAAGTTGGATTTGGCAGATCTTGAAAGGGAGATCGAGAGAATAGCTAAGATAGAGGAAGAATTAAGGAAGGTAGAGGAACGCAGGGCTATTGAAACAGAGATCACTAGGAGAGAGAGTGAAATATCCTACATTGGTTGAAGTCTAGATTATAAAATTTTGATCCCTTCTTATACGCGCTTGCAACGTTCTCCTGAATTCCTCAAGATCTCGAATTATATGATTAATAATGCTTATATGCAGGTTTACAGTCTCATATACTTCATCCTCAGAATCTGCCTCAAGGATGTCGTTCTCGATCTGATTAACGATTAACTCCGTTAATTCGTTCCGCTTTGGAATGGATTGAATCGAGCCCAGAATTACCTTCCTCATTTCATCAACCTTGGGCTTTGGCAGATCGCCCTTGATAATTCGGTCTAAAATACTGTTTATTACGCTCTCATCTGACAAAGATATGCTCTTTCTTGCTGCAATGACGCCTTTAGGTGTCAAAAATATTGCCAGCGGGACGCTATTAACGTTATAGAGTTCTGTCAACCCAACATTCTCTGGATCCTCGATATCGACAAGACGAACATTTACATCCTTCCTTTTTCTTCTAAGCCTCTTCACCACCGGCAATAAACTCTCTTCGTTCTCGTAGAGACTCGAATAAAAATATATTATCTCAAGCTTCTTCTTTCTCTTTTCACTCATACACCTTTAAACCTCTTAAGTAAGGCAAAGGACATTAAGATTCCCAATTTGTGTCTTTTGTAGGTTCATTAAAAAATAGTGAAAATAGGAGAATCGTAGCCAATATGCCCCTAATCCTTTTTATGCCTTTTTAGTTATCTCTTTAATGACGCCAGCGGCGATTGTTGTACCCATATCACGTATGGCGAACCTACCTAGCTGCGGGATCTCGGAATAATTCTCCATGCACACAGGCCTTATTGGCTCAAACCTAACTAGAGCAGCGTCACCAGTCTTGAGGAAGGCTGGTTTCTCCTCCACGGTCTGGCCAGTCCTCGGATCAATCTTCTTTAGTAGCTCGGCGAACCTAACGGCAATTTGCGCCGTGTGGACGTGCATTACTGGCGTATAGCCAGCGGCAATCGCCGTTGGGTGATAAATGACTATTATCTGCCCAATGAACTCCTTTGCCACTGTAGGTGGATTATTTGGATGCCCTACTACATCGCCCCTCTTTATCTCGTGTTTGGCGACGCCCTTAACGTTAAAGCCTATATTGTCTCCAGGTTCTGCCCGCGGTATCCTCACATGGTGAGTCTCAATAGACTTAACTTCGCCAGTCTTCCCTAGAGGCATTATTATTACTGTATCGCCCTCCTTAAGTACACCCGTTTCAACACGTCCAACAGGCACCGTTCCAACACCAGTTATTGAGTAAACATCCTGGACTGGTATCCTAAGAGGCTTATCTATGGGTTTAGGTGGCATCTCAAAGTAGTCTAGAGCTTCAATGAGCGTAGGTCCGCTGTACCATGGCATATTAGAGCTTGATTTAACAAGGTTGTCTCCTAACCATCCCGATACCGGTATAAACGGTATTTTGTCAACTTTATAGCCAACAAGCCTTAACATCCTGCCGACTTCATTCTTTATCTCTTCATAACGTTCCTTGCTCCAGTTGACTGTTAGATCATCCATCTTATTAACTAAGACTATGATCTGCCTAACCCCAAGTGTGAACGCTAAGAAAGCATGCTCTCTAGTCTGGCCGCCCGGACCTATGCCAGCCTCAAACTCGCCTTTCTTAGCCGAGACAACTAGTATAGCTGCATCAGCCTGGCTCGCACCGGTTATCATGTTTTTAACGAAGTCTCTGTGCCCAGGGGCATCTATGATTGTGAAGAAGAACTTTGGTGTCTCAAACTTTAGGTATCGCAGGTCTATTGTTAGACCTCTTTCTCGCTCCTCTTTAAGGTTGTCTAATATCCATGCATACTTGAATGACTCCTTCCCCATCTTCTTTGCTTCTTCTTCATACTGCTTAATTACTCGCTCATCAACGACGCCAGTTAAATATAGGAAGTGACCCATTGTTGTTGACTTACCATGGTCTACATGACCAATTATGATTAGATTCAAGTGGGGCTTCTCCGGCCTGCTCATCTACTTGTCCTCCACACTCTATATCCTACTGTTTTAACTCTGTTTGATTAATCATATTTAGTTCCATTATTTTAAGTTTACTTTTTCAAATCCGCTTGGGTCTTCCTTAATATAGAGAAGTGGGCTTGTTATATCTTCCACTGGGTCAACATATTCAACTGATATTTTCTTCTCAGGATCTATTATTGGCTTAGGTTTCCCCATGAGCTCAAACCTAAATAGTGAGGATTTATACCAGCATATTCCTGGATTCTTACTGACGGGAAAACTAAGCCTTGAGATAAACATTTCATAGTCTGCTGTTTCGTAGGATGTTTTATATTTTGAGAAGTCTCTGATTATGTCCGTTATTACACAATTCATTCTTAGAAGCATTAGCTCCACAGCCTTCCATTTTATGGCGGAGGACTCAGCCGTCGTAAGCCCAATGTACCCGACACCACCTGCACCTAAACACGCTATTCCTCTTGAGAGGAAGGCTTTTAATCCACTAAGAGTTTCAAGAGGCTCTGATGAGAAGACATCAAATTTGCCGATAAGGTCTTTTGGCAGAGGATTAGAAACATCATATTGCTGAAACTCAATATTTAAGCCATATTTACTGCATACCCTCTCTAAGTATTCCCCGAGCCTCGCATCAATATCCAAGACAAGTATTCTTGAGGGAAGACTAGTCAAAGCTAAAGCTATGCTTAACAAGTCGTCATCACCTATAATTATGAAGGATTTATCGGCTAGGTCGTTGTAATAATGCATTAATGCCACCCTTGATATTACATCTCTTTCATGCATATAGCCCTGAAAGAACATAACGTCTGGCTGCGGTCTATCCTTAACTATCCGTGAAAACCTCTCTAAAATCTCTTCGAATCTTCCACCAAACGCTACTCCCTTTCTCTCACACTCGCGGCATTTCCCGCTCTTAAACTCTATAACCCTCTTATGAAACCTTTCAAGCCCCTTCTCCGTTAAACAGATTTTATTATTTTTTAATCTTATAATGCCTTCAGAAAACATTTTGTTAATGGCATCCACAAAGTCTTTCACTAAAAAGGGGCTTTCATCAAGAAGCTCCCAAATACTTTTCTCAGACTCAAGAAGGCACCTTAATATATGAGTTTCTATTCTTTTCATAGAATTCCCTTCTTATCACCTTCTTTTCCATAGCTTTTGGTTTAAGCTCTTCGATTAATAAATTGAATGCCCTAAGGGCGCACTCATCCGACCCGCAAGTGAAAATATCTAATGCAACATAGCCACACTCAGGCCATGTATGAATACTCAGGTGAGACTCGCACAAAATATATGCGGCAGAAACGCCATAAGGCTCAAATTGATGAAAAATTGATGAAACAATATGAAGCCCGGATTCAGAAATAACCCTGTCTAGAATAACGCGTAAATCTTCTACCCGCGCAATCTTCCTGGGATCTACTCCCAGGAAGTCGGCGATTATGTGAATGCCCAATTTGAACATCCACCGTTTCTTTTTGAGAGGTCTTAGACAGCAGTATTCTTTGCCAGCCCTGCATATAGTACTACATACTCCTTAAAATACTGAAATAAGCGAAAATTTTTATAAGTATTTCGGATAAGAAAAGGCTTATTTTTATCTCTAGAGGTGAAGAAAAATGCTTTAAGACCTTTACACTATCAAGTTTTCCTTATAGCGATTCCCTTCGAATCTCTTCAGGAATCCTCTATTTAACCGTTACAGATTTAGCTAAGTTTCGCGGTTTATCAGGATCCAGCCTCTTCTCAACAGCTATATAATAGGCGAACATCTGCAGCGGTATTACGAATGCTATTGGCGAGAATATCTCTGAAATTGCACCCATCACCTCAAAATACTCATCTGATAAACTCTTAATTTCTTCATCGCCCCCTTCAATAACGGATATTATTGAGGCGCCGCGGGCCTTCATCTCCATTATATTTCCGATAATTGCCCTCCTCGTCCTATCTTTTGGGCAGATAAATATTACTGGGATCCCCGGCTCGATCAGGCTTATCGGACCGTGTTTACTCTCACCAGCTGGGAAGGCGAGGGATGGGATATACGCTATTTCCATAAGCTTCAGTCTACCTTCTAAGGCGGTCGCCGTACTTATCCCTCTACCTACGAACAAAAAAGTCTTACTATCCTTGTATTTTTCAGCAACTCGCTTAACTTTCTCCTCGTTTACCTTTATGGTCCTCTCAACAATCTCCGGTATACTTTTAAGCTCCTTCTCCAAGCTCTTTATCTCCTGGCTGCTAAGCTTACCACGTAATTTAGCGACCCTCAGGGCTAGCTGCGCCAGAACAAGAAGCTGAGCCGTGAAGGTTTTTGTTGCTGCAACCCCTATTTCTGGGCCTGACTGCTGCAGTATATAGACGCGTGAGACTCTAGTCAATGTTGAGCCGACAACATTTGTTAGGCCAAGGATTGTTGCAGCCCTATTCCTCGCATAGTCCACTGCCGCCAAGGTGTCTGCCGTCTCACCGGACTGGCTTACAGCCAGAACCGCGCTATCAATATTGACTGCCGATCCGAACTGCTCTATAAATTCGGAGGCCACAACTGGATACGCCGAGAGGCAGGCAAGCTTAGAGAACATGTAAGATGCTGCTAGGCAGGCATGATAAGATGTCCCACAAGCGACAAGAAAAACGTTCTTAGCTCTGTCTAGAAAAGTTGCAATAAGATCTAAATATAAGTCCTGAAGCCTAAGCGCATTTCTAAGCGCAAGTGGCTGTTCATGAATCTCCTTCAACATAAAATGCGGGTAACCCTGCTTCTCCGCCATCTCCTGAGTCCAGGTGACTAACTCCGGCTCCTTTGCGATAATGCTCCAATCATCCAGCCTCCGAACCTCGTAGCCCTCAGGCCACATGATTACAACCTCACCATCTTCTACAACAATAACTCTATTCGTTAAGGGCAGTAGTGCCGGTATGTCTGAGGCGCAATACATCGCTCCATTGCCTATGCCTAAGATAAGCGGACTCTCTCTCCTCGCGCATATAATTTTACTTGGCTCAAGGGTCGATATTATGGCAAAGGCGTATGATCCATCAAGCCTCTTTATCGTCTCACGAATAGCCTCGATGAACGGAAACCCGCGCTTAAGGTTCTCTTCAATTAAATGCGGTATAACTTCAGTATCCGTCTTAGACTTAAATGTGTGCCCAAGATTTTCTAGCTCTGCTTTCAGCTCAGCGAAATTCTCTATGATGCCATTGTGAACCACGGCGATCTTCTCCTCACAGTCAGTATGTGGGTGAGCGTTAACTTCGTTTGGGGCGCCGTGTGTTGCCCACCTGGTATGCCCTATTCCCACCGAGCCCGGTAGGTCATTAAGATTTAAAAGTTTATGAACATCGTCGATCTTGCCTTGATCCTTTTTAATGTAAATCTTGCCTTCAAAGACTGTGGCCTCTCCAACCGAGTCATAGCCCCTATACTCAAGTCGTCTCAGAGCGCCGTGAATGATCTCGGCGGCTCTAGTCCCCCTCGTCGCGCAACCAAAAATTCCACACATGGAGAGCCAACCAGGGCAACGCTCTACGAAAACTATAAGAGCTTTAAGAGAGTAATTAAGATTTACGCCAAAGCTTATGGAAGCTTGCTTGTGCACACCATATATGTTTATGTATCACTTTTTGGAGTGTAAGAATTGTGCTGTTCGTAATTGAGCACCTAGAGCCTGAGATCAGTAAGTGGCTTTACCTGGAGTACAAACATGCCTCAAAAATTGTTGGCGAAGATAGGCTTGTCTTCACAAACGTCAAGAAGGAAGATGTCAATATCCTCTCTAACTTAGGTATCGTCAAAAGCGAGAGCTTCATCGAAATATTCAACCAGAGAAAAGTGGTAATTCTTGATCCAAAAGCTAAGGAGAGAATTAAGCCAGAAGATTTGGAGAAGAAAGAGGCAATTATTATTGGCGGGATTCTGGGTGATCACCCACCGCGCGGGAGAACAAGGAAACTGATAACCTTAAGGGCACCCGAGGCTGCTGCTAGAAACCTTGGTAAGGGGCAATTTTCCATAGATGGAGCGGTTTACATAGCCAAGATGATATGTGAGGGATTTAGGCTTGAGGATATACCCATCAAAAGGGGGCTATATATAAAAATAAACGAGAGAGCCGAAGTGCACTTACCATACGTGTATCCCCTCAAGGATGGGAAGCCTGTAGTAAGTGAAGAACTGCTTAAATACCTAGTCTCTGAGGAAATAGTTAAGGATAAGGAAAAACTCCTAAGGGGTCACATCGCCAGAAGCTAAAACGAGAAGGGTAGCTCATTGGGCCAAATATATATGCCCTTCTCAGGAATAAAGGACGCCTTTAAAGTGAAGATCTTAAGCCCGTTCTCCACTAAGGCTTTTAGTAGGCTGGCGAATTCTGGATCCACATCATAGTTCGGCTTTACACGCGCAGCATCCGACCTCTGGACGGAGAAAATCAGCCCAGTTTTAAATCCGTTCCTTAAGAGCCTAGACAACTCTATTAGATGACGCCTACCCCTCGATGTCGGCGCGTCCGGGAAGAGGGCCGTTCCATCTACAACATGTGACACACTCTTAATCTCTAAATAGAGCCTTTCGGCGCCAGCTCTAAGCAGAAAATCGAGTCTAGTATTTGAGCCCTCAGGCCTGATATTCTCCTTCACGATTCTGTAGCCCGCTAATTCGCTTATTAGCCCCAGTTCGATCGCTTTTCTAGCCAAGTAACTTGAAAATTGGGCGTCTATGATGATCGTGACGTTTTCACCGTGACTGGCGGCAAAAACGCTATAGGCGCTTTTTCTACAATGAGCGCTCTTCGGTCTTCTCAAGTGCAGTTTTACGCCAGGATATAATGCGGTCGTAAGCCTACCAGAGTTTGGGAGGTGCGCGTGGGCATATTTGCCCTCCACCTTTACAAGGACCATAAAGCGATTTAATCTTCGAATAAACGTTCCGGGGATTAGCTCAAAATCTGCTGGGATTAAAAACATGATGATGACCTCAAGTATTTATTAGTGCTCATAGAAAAATTTAAATTGGCGTGTTTGGTTTCCCATACGTGATTGCATGGCTTTGTAACGAGGCTTATTAATGAAGATTTTAGAGAAGGATTTAAAGCATGGGTGCATAACCCTCCTTCCAGAGCTTTTGGATGACTTCTGGATTCTCTATAACATTATCCAGAGGGGTGATATTGCATACGCTAGGACGACACGCGACATCCGCTCGGGCGAGAGATATGAGAGACCCGAGAAGAGTAAGCGCATATCGCTTACACTGGGCTTGAGGGTTGAGAAGGTTATCTGGGACAGAAGCCTAAATAGGCTTAGAGTTCACGGAATAGTATGTGATGCTCCGGAAGATACTGGGGCCCTGGGCTCCCGCCACACGCTTAATATAACTCTTAACACGCCAATAACAATAATTAAAGAGCGGTGGCTGGACTATCAATTAGAGCAAATTGAGCAGAGCTCAAATAGGGGTATAACGCCCTTAATAATTATAGTGATAGACGATGAGGGATACTGCATTGCCATCTTAAGGGGCTTCGGTCCGGATATAATTGCCGAAGAAAACATAAGTCTCCCAGGAAAGCACATGGGACAGGAGCGCTCTAGAATCCTCAGAGAAATGTTTAAGTCGGCTTCAAGAACCCTAAAGGACGTCGTCGAATCTATGAAGGACTCAATCATAGTCATCGGGCTCGGCTTCATAAAAAATTACTTTCTAGACTTTTTGAGGGAAAACATGCCGGAGCTCTTGGAGAAGGTAATTGATGTGAAGAGCGTGAATAGTACGGGTAAGGCCGGGATATACGAGGCGCTTCGCTCCGGCATACTCGCTAAAGCCTTTAATCATGCCAGGATGATTGAGGAAACCCTCGCGGTCGAGGAGACTTTGAGGCGTCTTGGTGCGGGAAGGGGTGACGTAGCCTATGGCCTAAGCGAAGTTGAAAGAGCTGCATCGCTAGGGGCTATTGCTGAGCTCCTTATAACAGATGAACTCCTAAGGGAGGCTGAAGGGGAGGAGATGATTACTCTTGAGAACTTGATGCGTGAGGTTGAGAGGAGGAGTGGCAGGATACGGATAATCAGCGTCGAGCATGAGGCTGGTGCTAAGCTTAAATCTCTTGGTGGTGTAGCGGCCCTTCTTCGTTTCCCATTAAGCTAGCAGTATTTTCTCATCTTCTCTAGGATTATCTTCTCAGCATACGTTGTTAGCTTTCTAAGTTTTTCTTCATCCCTCGCCTCCACTGTTAGCCTTATGAGTGGCTGCGTGTTTGAGGCTCTTATTAGGAACCATCCATCATTAGTGAGCACCTTAATGCCGTCAATAGTCACCATCCTAAACCCAAGAGACTTAAGCTCCTCGCCAAGATCATCTATCACCTTAAATTTCACTTTGTCAGGGCAAATATAGTTTTTTGCCAGCATCTCCGGGTATTTTGGGATGGAGTCAACTATTTCTGAGAGCTTTCTGCCATCCTCAGATATAGCTTCAGCAACCTTAAGCCCCGCGTATACGCCGTCATCGAAGCCATAAATGTCCTTGAAGTAGAAGTGCCCGCTCATCTCGCCGCCTAAAACCGCACCCTCGCTAATCATCTTCTCATAGATATATGTGTGCCCAACGCGGCTTAGAATTGGCTTACCCCCAAGCGCCCTAATGGTCTCCTCCACCACCATGGAGCAACTAACTTCGTAAACCACCGGCGCGCCCCTATTCTTGCTCAAGTAATGTTTTATCAGTATGGCTAAAACTGTGCTGCTTGGAACAAGCCTACCTCTATCATCAATAAAGACTGCTCTGTCGCCGTCCCCATCGAAGCTTATCCCAAATTCGGCACCATTATCTAAAACTACTCTCCTAAGCTCTTTCAGAGTTCTCTCGTCAGGTTCGGGCGGATGCTTCGAGAAAGAGCCGTCAGGCTCGCCATAAATTATATAAGCTTTAGTTCCAACCCTCTCGAAGACCATTGGCATGAGGGCTGTAGCGGAGCCACCCCCTGGATCGGCAGCTAATCTAAATCCCTCCCGAATGTTCACTCTCTTAGAGATATATCTCATGTAATCCTCCATCGCGTTCGGGTTAACCTTAACCGAGCCCGGTTTAGCTTCTTTAAAGGCGGCCTTAAGCGCTATACCCATCAGATCTTCCATCCCCATTCCCATACATATGAACCTCCCGCCAAGGAGTATTTTGAAGCCATTCCACTCCGGCGGATTATGGGATGCGGAGACCATAACCCCCCCATCCACACCATAAAACTGTGTTGCAAAGTACAGCAGCGGTGTTGTAACGACCCCTATATCCATAATGCTTAGACCTCCGGAAACCATGCCACACGTAAGCGCCCTGCCCAAAGGCTCGCTGCTCAACCTCACATCTCTGCCCACGACGAAGTTCTTGCCTTCACCGCCGAGCTCGGCTAAAGCCCTTCCTATGATCTCAGCAACCTTCTCATCTAAGTCAACGCCATAAATCCCACGTATATCATACGCCCTAAAAATATTTGGCGAGATCATCTTCCTCAAATAAATTTTACGCTCCATGAAGTAATTAAATTTCCTATGGCTTGGTGATGTACCTTGGAGGGGGCTGAGGAAATAAAGGCTTTCGGGAGCCCACTCATAAGGGCAACGCATAAATCGACCTTCGAGATAACGAGGGAATTGCATCTAACCGGGAGGGGAGACTGCATAATAGCTGTTGGAGCAAATAGGGCAGCTAGAGATTTGAGCAAGGAATTTAAAGAGGCGGCGAGGAAACTTGGTGCAGAAATAGTAATTATTATAGAGGCTGGCGGGGTAAGAGAGGTCGTTAAAGCGTATGGTAGTCCAAAATTAACCTTCACGCATCCAACAGATATTGTGATTAGAAAGAGCGATTATACATGTGGTAGGACCGTGGCTATAAGGGCTGACAAGGCGGCCCGTGACCTTTCAAGGGATCTTGTTGAAAAGCTAAGGCGGCCGGGGGAGCCTGTCAGAATAACGTTGCTTGTAAGGGCGTGAGCTCTTCACCTACTTAAGTATCTTTTCTAGGTCGTTTGGTGTATAATATCTAATGCCATATGATAGAGCTCTCCTCCTCGCTCTATCTGATAAATCATTTGAGATTAACACGGGGATCACGGTTATTCCAAGCTTCTCCCCAAGCAGATGCTTGATGTATTCATCGAAATCCTTCTTGGTCTGGGAGACTGCTCTTGGTCCAGCTGGACTAGACAAATCCTTAACCTGGATAACCAAAACTAGCCCTCCTCTTCGGAGTATAAGATCCTGAACGCGGCCACCATGCTTCTTCCTGAGCTCAACGTGCCAGCCGTAAGCCCTAGCCATCTCAGCAACCTTCTCCTCCAAGCCCAAAGGACAGGCACCCAAGAAGACACTATTGTTGTTTTAAAAAAGTACTTAGACCCTTAAAAAATTATCTTAAAATGGAGTGAATATGCCTCAGATACCCCAGGGACCCTCACCAAATCGGGTACTGCAGCCCTCCTCATCGGCAAAATATAACTATGCAACTCTGGAAAGATAAATGATTCTGTTTTTCATGATCCGCCTTTAAGCGCCTTGAGAGCCTCACTGAGCTCTTCGATAAATCTTAAGAAGTTCTCTTCGGGTATCCTTGCACCAGCCGCCTGCGGATGGCCGCCGCCGCTCCCACCTAGCCCCGGGGATATTCGGCGCAATATTCTGTTCAAATCAATATTTTTCTCGGAGGTTCTTATGCTCATGTCTATAAAGCCTTTCCTTCTTTCGCCAGCAACCCCCGCGATTGTGCTGGCTAGCGCTCTAGCATAGATTGCTGCTTTACCAAGCGGGAATGGAATATCCAATACGTATGCTACTTCACCATAGACGTTGATATACCCCTTCAATTCGCGGATTATCTCCTCTTCCCTTCTAGCGCTCTCTAGAGCCGACTTAAGAAGCCCCTCATGCGAGCTCGGCGGTAAGCCGAGCGAGAGATGACTTACAACGCCACGTTTGAAATCATGATTCCTTTTATGTCCTTCTAACCCCTGAACTAAGACCCCAACCTCAAAGTACACTGCTCTCTTATCCCAATCACGTAACAGCTGGTTTATGACTGGAGTATCATCCATGTAATCGGCTATGGCGCCGCATATGGCGACCCTATTCATGGGCCACGCTAGTTCACTTCTAAAGAAGCTATAAGTTAGCTCAGACGAGGAGGCTCTAATATCATGGAGAACTATTCCGGAAATGGATTCAGCAGAGAGCCGCTCCGGCAATGGGTGATGATCAATATAAATTAGCCTTCCAGATCCGCTTATATCCGAGAATACATCTAAGATTTGGGGAAAATTGTTTTCTGAGAGCGCTATATCGCATATTATTACTGTATCGCCTAAATTAGCGTTGCTCAAGTCTTCCAACAATCCAAATGGATGTGTGAAGAAAACCCTTGCACCTGGATTAGCAGCCAAGGCTAGCGCCCCAGAGCAAACGCCATCGCCATCACCGTGAGTAAATATCCATTTCATAGCACTCACAACAAGATTATTATCTTAGTCCTCTAGTTAACCCCATATTTAGATAACCGATAACTCTACAAAGAGTGTATTGTAGGTGCATCATGAAGAGCAATTTTATGTTGTGGACGAGAATGATAATATTGTTGGATGTGCCACGAGGAATGAGTACCATAAGAGGGGATTGGTACATAGATCTGTCTACGTTATAGTCTTAAAGATAAGGGAGAAATTTTCCTCCAGAAGCGCTCGTTGAAGAAGGACCTTTACCCGGGCTATTATGCCTGTTCTGCGAGCGGGCACGTTGAGTACGGCGAGAGCTACGAGGAGGCTGCAAGGAGAGAGCTCTTGGAGGAGCTGGGGATAGAGGGCCGCTAAAAGAGATATGCATGTTTAAGTGCTTCTCAAGCGTGGAACGCGAGATATCGGCCTTATTTATATGCTACCATAACGGGCCTTTAAGCTTAATAGCGAGGAGATCTCTGGCGGAGAATTTATAAGTATCGATGACCTTAAAAGGATCCTTGAGACTGAGGAGAGGAAGTTTGCCTACGGCTCAATCCTCGCACCAAAGGAACTCCTTAAGTACTTAGAAAAGAAATAGGCTAAATATTCCCTCTTTTCTCAGCCATTAGCACCCTGTAGCCGCCCTCCCTAGCCAGAACACTAAAGTTCCCGAAAGTCTTCTCGAAGAGCTTCTTAAACCTTTCCTTACCAATCTTAGACCTAACGACCATCTGTATTGTCGCTCCCTCGCACATATATTTTGGAGCATCCGTTATAATCGCCTCAACAATCGCCATGCCAGCACTTATTGGGGGGTTAGAGAGGATGCAATTAAATAGCATTCCCTTAACGGGCTCATACAAGTTGCCCAGCCTAACTTCAATGTTCATGACGCCGTTAAGCTTAATGTTCCGCTTAGCGATCCTGACAGCGCGCTCATTAATGTCAACCATGACAACGTGCAGGTTCGGGTTTAGTGCCGCGGCAACCACCCCTATTGCGCCATAGCCGCAACCCATATCTAGGACATAGCCCCTTTCGGGCAGAACCATGTTTTCTATTAAGAGCTTAGTTCCAGGGTCAATATGCTCTTTAGAGAAGACGCCACTTGAAGCCCAGAATCTGAAATGCCTCCCGCGTAAGTAGGCGCTTATCAAGTTGAACTGTATTTTGGAACTCGGCTTTGGAGTGAAGTAGTGTCCTGCCACTTTTCCCACCGCATGAACACTAGCCCTAATTATCCTAAGTGGTCTGCTCACCCTCTAAAAACGAGACCTCCATAAGGAGTTCTCTCTGACTCGGGATAAAGAGCCCGACATATTTGCTCTTAATCCCCGCGTTCTTGTTGAAGGCGCGCATAGAATGCAGGATCTTTTCGTAGCTATACCAACTATATTCTGTCTCAAAAAGGATTAGCAGGCCTCCCCTATCATTGCGCTGAAGGAACAAAAAGTATATCATTGTCGGATGAACCGTGGAGCTCCTCACGGCGAGGGCATTGTCCCGATCAATGCTTTCGGGAAGAGACTCCCCGTAGAGCCCCGCTAAGTAGTTCCTCATGTAACCGAGCGGCTCGCTGAACTCCACTGGGTTCCTTATCTCAAATTTACTTTTCTCAAGCCTGCATCTAACCTCACTCAAACTTTTTGACTCATCAAATTGGTAATCGAAGATAAAGATCCTCTTTAAAGTGTCCTTGAGCCCCAGCGCTTCCACCCTCACTTCAGCTATACTTCTATATACCATTAAATTAAATACCGCTGAGGTTTCAGATAAGGGCGCCGTTTAATGGTTAGGCCTCTTAAACTTTGTCTGTTTCCTACTCTCTTATTGCCCCAAGAACTAACGCTAAGAGGGCCATTCGCAGAACTAAGCCATTTTCAACTTGCTGGAAATATTTAGCGAAGGGCGTTGAGTCAACCTCAACTGAGATCTCGTCGACCCGGGGTAGCGGATGAAGTATTATAAGGTCTTTCTTCGCTTTCTTGAGGACATTTAAATCAATTTTATATGAACCCCTAACCTTAGCATACTCGGTAGCATCTGGAAATCTTTCCTTCTGTATTCGAGTTACATATAGGACATCTACCTCCGGGAGGACGCTTTCTATGCTTGTGTGCTCTGAGACTTCAACCCGCCCCTTTATATCCTCCAGAACCTCTCTACGCATCCTTAACAGTTCAGGGGAGACCAGAATGAGCCTAACATTATATAGCGATAGTGCATAAGCAAGCGAGTGAACAGTCCTACCATACTTTAAGTCGCCCATCAAAGCTATTGTTAAGCCATCGATCCGACCCTTCTCTTTAATGATTGTATATAAGTCTAAAAGTGCTTGTGTAGGATGCTCCTCAGCGCCTGAACCAGCATTTATTACTGGGACCCTGGCGTACTCGGCGGCGAAGCGCGCAGCCCCCTCAGAGGGATGACGGAGAACGATCACATCAGAATATTTCTCGACGACGCGCACGGTGTCCGCGAGGTTCTCACCCTTCTTGAGGGAGGAGACTTCTGGTTCGCTGAAACCTATTACTGAGCCACCAAGCTTATACATCGCTGCCTCAAAGCTAAGTCTTGTTCTTGTGCTGGGCTCGAAGAATAACGTCGCCATAATTTTACCTTTAAGCATGTCAGACCCAGTTTTAACGAGATGCTCCATTTCGCCAGCAATCTTAAGAATATAATCTATTTCATCCCTCATGAAATCTTTAGTTGAAATTATATCCCTCTCAATAAAATCAGAAGCGCTAACCATCTCTGGATACACCTATAAACGATAAGATATCCTGCTAATAATTATATTTCTCATGCTTCAATATATGCAATTATCTCTAAAAATATGCTTTATCTTTCTTAAGCATCCCTCACAGAAGAATTTGCTTTTTCTATCAGTCATGCCTATATGCAATGAAAAATACATTACGCAGAACTCATTTTTACAATGCTTTAGTCCAAGCGCGTGCCCTATCTCGTGGATAGCCTCTTTAACAGCCCTTTCTAAAAAGAGGTTTCTGTTTGAACTCTCGCCATAGAACTCAGGCCTAAGCCTAAAAAGCGAGATCACAGCAGTCCTACCCGAGCAGTGGGCTAATCCGAAAATGTAATTCATTCCAGGGGCATATATGTCCACGTCAGTTACGCCTAATAAGATGTAGTCCTTTCTTCCGCTTTCCATAATATACTCTGAGGTCACCTCTAATAATAGTTCCGAGGCATATTGCCTCCTGATGCGGTTATATGCTTCATCCGGTATTCTCAGCACTCCATCCAGAACCCTGCAAGTTCCCCCGCCAAGAACTTCCTCGACACCCCTTTGAATTAACTCTAATATTCCCCTTTCAACACCCTCAAACCCAATTATAAAAACCCTCATCTTAATCATCTCATATCACAAATGATTCTCCGGGATTGGGGGATACCGCCTCTAAACCCACCTCATCCCTAATCCACCTAGCAAATTTCTCACAGTTTCCCTCAGCACCGTGGATAGTAAAGACCCTTGGTTTCCCTCTCAACCCTCTAATTGTCTCTTTAAGCTCCTTAGCTCCGCAGTGAGATGAGAAATCAAAGAACGCCACCTTAGCCTCAACCTTACGAACTTTCCCATCTATGACACATCTACCTTTTTCAAGAAGCTCGCGGCCAGGCGTGCCGGGAACCTGGAACCCGACAAAGAAGACGGCATTTTTAGGCTTCTTTCCAATGATCTGCAGGTAATACGGCGCGGGCCCGCCCTTAAGCATGCCGGCTGGCGATATTACCACACCGGGCTTCTTCGCAATCCTCTTCCGCTCTCTCCAATCATCAACCCAATTAACCATATGCATGGCATCCATGAAGAGCCTTGGATCCTTGAGGTACTCAAGGTAATTCATTAGTATTCTGCTTGCCTCACGAGCCATTCCATCCATTGCTGTTGGGTACTCGAAGTGGTGCGCCGCCAAAACGCAGGCTATTTCTTGAGCTCTCCCAACGCTAAAAGCTGGAACAAGGACTGTTCCTCCGGACTCAACCACGCTGGTGACTTCGCTGACAAACTTCTCTTCCAAAAGCCTTCGCTCTGTGTGATCTTCTGTTGCGTAGGTGCTCTCGATTATGACGGCGTCTAACTCGCCGTAGTCTTGGTCCGCCCTTAGAAGGAGCCTCGTTTCCACAGTGTTAAAGTCGCTTGTATAAAGCAGGCGTTTTCCCTCGGCTTCAATTATGACTGATGTGCCCCCGGGAAGATGGCCAGAGTTTAGGAGGTGGAGCATCATATCGCCTATCCTAAACTCCTCTCTATACTCGACATTTACGTAGCTCCTAACCATAGAGTTTAACTCTATGTACTCGTATGGCAGATAATAGCTGGATAAGTGAATGAAGTCCTTAATCAGGAGACTTGTGAACTCTAGGTTTAATCTTGTTCCATAAACTGGCTTCTTCTCGCTTATGTGGAATATTGGGATGGCTCCCGTGTGATCTAAGTGGCTGTGGGTGGCTATTATCGCATCAACCTCCTTAGGCGGCATATGCATAGGGAAGCCCGGTATGTGGTTAAGCATGACTCCATAATCGAGTAGAATTTGAGATCTACTAGTCTTTATAGCTATAGCTACCCTACCAACCTCTTTAGCGCCGCCTAAAAACTTTATTTCCAAACTACGTTTCCACCATTATAGTGTTAAACTCACCTTCATATTTAAGGCGCGAAAAATATTATTTTTTCGGTTTTTTGAGGATTAAACGTTAAAAGTCAGTATGCTCGCGCGAATGCTCCTCTCTGAGCATGACTTAATGCAAAGATCCGCCACTCTATGACTCCATGAACCTTCTTTAACAAGCATAATTATCCTTTCATAACGTGTAGCGGAAATATATTCTAAGATTCTTTCAACAACATATTCTATAGCTTCGTTGCTCGGCGGATAGACATATTCATACTGGTACAGGGGATATACTTCAGATAATTCCATTGGTATGACGCCGAAGGGCGGTGAGTAAAAGCATATGTGAACGGTGCTCGGATTCAAATAATACTTCTTACATAACAGAGAAACTACCTTTTTTAGGTATCTCCGCCTACGATTGTCTTTCATCTCTGAATCTGGAATTAATAATAGCGTTGTTACCCACTCCGGAGGCTTATACCTCTCGATCAGTCTCCTCCTATAACGTATTATTTCAGGTCTAATTGGATCAAGGGATGAGCCGAAGAAAAACAAGCCCCTCCTCTTAACAACCGGCGTTGCCCTCTCAATATAATCATTATACTTCTCCATTTTCTTGAGAGCTTGTAAGAGAGCTGGGTGGCTATGCGCCCTCATCTCAACATACTCCCATAGCCTACCTTCAAGAATAGCTTGCTTGATCCTCTTAATCTCGGTGAAACAAACGTAAAGGTTATGCCTACTTAGCTCGGCTTCCCTCTCGGCTTTCGGCATCTCCAGAAGATCTCGCGGGCTATGCTTCACACATATAGGGCATGAGCATGGCATATACTCTAAGTTCTCTAGCCGCACAGTCCCATACTCCGTTAAGTACCGATCTTCCCTCGCAAAGATGGAGTAGGCTGCTGAGTCGAATAAGTCGCACCCCAAGGCAACTACCAAAGAAAACATAAATGGGTGCCCTGCACCAAAGAGGTGGAAGGGTCTTTCAGCAGGTAGGTTCATCTTAGCCGTAAGGACCATTTCTACAAGCACATGGAACAGATATTGTCTCATGACGGGGGTTGGACTTCCAAGAGCATGTATGTCAAAGGGGAGAGAGCCCACCTCCCTAGCCGAAAGGGCTATAAGGTCTAAGTATCGTCCCCCCTGAACAGGGCCAACCCACATTATGTCACTTCTAGACCTTATGGACCAGAGCTCTCTAGCTCTTCTCAAAGTCTCCTCGACAGTATACCTCGCATAATCTGGCGTGGCATCCCAGCCAGTTGGCAGGTCAAGTATAACAGCGATGTCCGGGCCTATATTCTCCTGATACCTAATTATTTCCTCATTTGTAACACTAACCTCACCATACTCCAGGATCTGGTAGGCTCCGGAGTCAGTCATGACCGCGCCCGGGAAGCCTAGCAGCCTACGAACCCCAGCTTCTCTCGCTTTTTCATTAAAATGTTTCTTTATGATGAAGGCATTGGTCATTAGGACCCTGCAGCCATAATTCTCCCACAGCTCCTTTGGGGTAATAGATTCCTTGACTGGATTTATGACCGGTAGGAAGGCTGGAGTTTCAATTACTCCACTTTTCGTTCTAAGCCTGCCGATCCTCGCCAAGAGATCTCTATCAAGAAGCTCAAAGTCAGTCATATACTTATTACACCACTCACTTAGATGCTTAACTATAACTTTTCTTTAATATTTTACTTGAGGGGAAATGGTGCAACACAAATCTCTAATTAAGATTTATGAGGAACCAGATTTAAGCGATCCAGTCCTAATCGAGGGACTTCCAGGAATAGGGCTTGTCGCAAATATTGCCGTCGCCTTTCTAATAAAAAAGCTTGATGCGAAGCTCTTCTGTGAGCTAAGGTCGCCATACTTCCATGACGTAGCGATCACTGATAAGGGAGGCTCCATATCATACCCAGTTAACCAGCTATATTACTATAGGGGGCGGCCCGGAGAAAGAGATTTAATATTACTTTACGGGAACACGCAGGCATTGACTAGCCGTGGGCAGTACGAGTTATGTGGCTGCATACTTGATATTGCGAAGAACCTAGGCTGTAAGCTTGTTATAACTTTAGGGGGCTACAAACCCGGAAGGGTTACCACAAAACCAAAAATTTATTTTGCGGCATCTGATCATGATGTAGCTGAGTTTGCCAGAGGGTTTGGGGCAGAACCTTTAGAAATAAGTATTTTTGGCGTCGCTGGGCTTTTAATTGGCCTCTGTAGGTTACGCGGCATGAAGGGACTTTGCCTACTCACAGAAACCCCTGGAACATACCCGGACAAGGAGGGTGCCAGCGCGCTTTTGAGGGTTTTATCTAGTATGTTAGGATTAAAAATTGACCCGAGCGAGATCGGGGACCCGAAGAGTCTTATAAGTGTGTTATCGCCCTTTGACTTCGGAGCGCTCACAAAAAAGAGAGAGGAGACGAGACCAGCGTGGTTTGTTTGAACCGTATTTCCATCTAACCCATTGTTTCCTGAATAAACTGCTCGTATATTTTTTGAACCCTCTCAGCAGCGGGGCCAGATCCTTCTACAACGCCATCCTTGGTCACCTTAATTCTATCCATAACCCATATAAAACCTTCTTTCTCATAAAGCCTAACCATTCTTGGGAAGACCCTCTCTAACCTTTCTGCCAGGCCCTTAAGGTCAAAGGGCTTTTCTGCTGAGGAGATTTCAGCTACTCTACCCCCGCTTATCACGATCTTTGGTATTATTCTTCCCTTATCATCCTTTGCATCTGATAGGCATAAGCTCAAACTACTTGGATCTATCCCAACAAGAGTACCAATATATGTTTTCCCATCAATGGTCACAACACTAACAAGCTTATCAACTAATGAGGTAACTTCTGTTATGAACCTCCTCTCAGCAGCCGACATAATCATTCTCCCTTAAACTAGCCCCTAATATTATCTGTACTCAATCTTATTACTTTATTGGATTGTTCCGCACCTAATTTGTTGCTCTAGAATGAGAATTGTATTGGATGGAACGTCTCGGTAGACAACTATATTTGGACCAATCCAGCAATTACATCCAATCGTCACACCTGGCATAAACAGAACCCCAACACCAGTTAACACGTTATCACCCATAACAACCCCCATTTTAACCCTGCCAGTATCAACTACCTTATCCCCGATCCTCATCTTAATGGTCTTCCTGTCAAAACGAAGGTTCGCCGAGATGGATCCGGCCCCAAGATTACAGTTCTCGCCAATAATGCTATCGCCTAGGTAAGATAGGTGTCCTACATGAACATTATTTAATAACATGCTATTCTTGATTTCACATGCATTTCCAACCCTGACATTCTTGCCTATACTAGTGTAGGGGCGTATATAACAGTTCGGCCCTATGTCACTCCCATCACCAATAAAGACCGGACCCTCGATATATGAACCGTCGCGAATCAAGGCGCCTTCACCAACAAAGACAGGACCTTTAATTCTTGCGCCGTCTTCCACCTCCCCTAAAATCTTTGGCTTTATTTGGCTAAGAACACGAGCATTAGCCTCCAGGAGATCCCAAGGTCTCCCAATGTCAAGCCAGTTCTCTCTAAGTATCTCCACAACCAAGACCCTTTTATTCTCTTTGATCAGCAACCGAATAGAATCTGTTATCTCCACCTCGCCCCTTTCCGCAGGCTCTGTTCGCTCTATATAGTCAAATATGCCTGGTGAAAACACGTAGATGCCTGCATTTACTAAATCACTCGGCATGTTTAGTGCAGGCTTCTCTATGATATCTGTTAGCTCTTCGCCTTTCACTTTTAGAACCCCAAACTGCTCCGGTCTACTGACTCTAACCGCAGCTAACACCGCCTCGGACTCTTTTAAATCAGCCCTATTTATAACTAGCCTTATTGCATCGGAGGATACCAGTATATCGCCATTGATAGCTAAGAAGGGCTCACTAACATAATCTTTGACGGAGAGTATAGCGGTGGCCGTCCCAGAAACCTCTCTTTGACGAACGTATCTTAGCTTAACGCCATGCTTAGAGCCGTCGCCGAAATATCCCCTGATAATGTCCTCCCGGTAATTCACAACAAATATTATCTCTTCTATCCCGGATACCCTGAGGGCGTCTATAAGGTGCTCCAGTATGGGTCTCCCGCCGACGGGTATCATGTGCTTTGGTCTAGTGTGGGTTAGGGGTCTAAGTCTCTGCCCTTCACCAGCAGCTAATATGACAGCCTTCATCGAACTCACTTTTGAGAAATTTACCGTTTCTCCCCGCCGAAAATCTTTATTGCTAGCTTAGCAGCTCTTCTTCCAAGCTCCCTACAAAGATCTTTATCCTCGTCGCTCTCTGGGGCTCCGACTACCGCTAATCCATAGTGCTTATCCTCCGGGTTTCCCTGAACTATCATTCCATGTATTAGCATGGCTTCGATTATAGATAATAATGTTGTCTCAGCCCCCGTCGCTGTGCCACCAGATGTTGTAAAAGCTGCTCCAACCTTACCCTCAAGCCTGCCATGTATCTCAACACTTTTATCTAAAAGGGCCTTAACCTTTGCGCTCATTAGACCATAGTATGTTGGGGAGCCAATTATTATCCCATCAGCGCCTAAAAGATCATCTAAAGTTGTCTCGTCAACTTTCTTTACTATACAATTTACGCCCTCAACCGACCTAACGCCTTCAGCCACCAAGTAAGCAACCTTCTCAGTATTACCAGTTCTAGAATCATAGACTATAAGTATTTTAACCATGTTTCAAACCCTCACCTATTAATCAGAACCCCAATCTCATAACCTTTTTAAGGGTTCAGACTTAAGATCTAGATAATTTGCCTAAGCATAATATGGTTTTTTGACATGTCTATAGGCTTCTACAGCCGCTGTTATTGCCTGGCCTACAGCGGATCCAATCTGTTTTATTGGATGCGTAGTTACGTCTCCAGCGGCGTAGATGCCCGGCACGTTGGTTCTCTGAAACACATCAACAATTATGTATCCCTCCTCATTAACTTTTATCCCGGAAGCCTTTGCAAACTCGCTATTGGGAACCTCTCCAATTAGAATGAAAATGCCGTCCACATCCAATGTAAATTCCTTCTTTGTCTCATTATTATAGAGAACCACCCCTCTAACTTTATTTTCTCCGATTATCTCCTTAACTTCCGTGTTCCAGAGAACCTCGATTCCTTTATTGCTGATTTCCTTGGTGTAAATCTCATCGGCCCTAAGATACTTCCTTCTGTGCGCTAGAAAGACTTTCGCTCCAAGATCAAACAGGTATAGTGCCGAGACCGCCGCGGTGTTTCCCCCGCCTACGACTAGAACCCTTAAGTTCCTGAAAAGCGGACCATCACACAAAGCGCAATAGCTAACACCCTTCCCTTCAAGCTCCCTCTCACCCGGAACATTTAGTCTCCTGTGGCGTGAGCCGGAAGCAATTATAATTGCTTCCGTTGGGTAGGCTCCCTTATCGGTCTTAACAACCTTTTCTTCATAGCCAACATCTATTCTAATGGTTTCCTCGAACTCCTGTATTCTGGCGCCAAATTTTTTGCATTGGCTAACCAGTCTCTCCGCCAATTCTTGGCCGCTAACACCATCAGAAAAGCCGGGATAATTCTCTATCCACGGTATCTCATTCAGCGCTCCACCAGCCGACCCCTTCTCCAGAATTAGGGTTTTAAGCCCGCTCCTAGCACTATATATTCCAGCAGTTAAGCCAGCCGGCCCAGCCCCAATGACTACTAAGTCCCATTTCTCCATACCCATCTCCATCAACTATTTTTATCATTGACGCCAGATATATTTAAAGAGATTTTGCTGCAACATTAGTGATGCATCTATTCCTCAATTATGGAGAGGACGTTGATTCATTACACTTAAACTTCCTTTTAAGGGTGAAGCCTTAGTAAAACTTATATCCACCATGTCTTGTTATAAAACACAAGAATAATTATCTAAATAATGAAAATGATAATGGGGGGGTAATATGGCATATCTGGCTCAGACACCATCAGGTCCAGTGCTGATATTGAAGGAGGGAACCGCTAGAAGCCGCGGGAGGGAAGCTCAGAGAAATAATATTACGGCGGCTAGGGTCATTGCTGAGGCTATAAGGACAACCCTTGGTCCCCGCGGTATGGATAAGATGCTCGTTGATAGTCTAGGCGACATAACGATAACAAACGACGGTGCAACGATTCTTAAGGAGATTGAGGTTGAGCACCCGGCTGCTAAGATGATGGTTGAGGTCGCTAAGGCCCAAGACAACATGGTTGGCGATGGAACAACCACAGTAGTTGTGTTGGCTGGCGAACTATTGAAGAAGGCTGAGGAGCTTCTAGACCAAAATGTCCACCCAACGGTCATAGTCAGCGGTTTTCGCAAAGCCGTTCAAAAGGCAATGGAGACCCTTGACAAAGTAGCCATACCCGTAGATATTGAGGATAGGGATGCTTTAAAGAAGGTTGCAATAACATCAATGGGCAGCAAGGCTGTCGGCATCGTTAGAGACTACTTTGCAGAGCTGGCGATCGATGCGGTTAAGCAAATAGCTGAGAAGCGCGGTGACAATTGGATTGCCGATATTGATAACATCCAGATAATAAAGAAGGAAGGGGAGAGCCTACGAGATACACGGCTCATTAAAGGCATAATACTGGATAAGGAGGTTGTTCACCCAGGCATGCCCAAGCGCGTCGAGAACGCTAAAATAGCCTTACTTAACTGCCCACTTGAGATCGAGAAGACAGAGTTCAGCGCCGAAATAAGAATTAGGGATCCACAGCAGATGAAGGCTTTTCTAGATAAAGAGGCTGAGATGCTTAAGGGCATGGTTGAGAAGATTAAGAGGGCAGGCGCTAATGTTGTTATATGCCAGAAGGGTATTGATGATATGGCTCAGCACTTCCTAGCTAAAGAGGGTATCCTCGCAGTAAGGAGGGCAAAAGAGTCTGATATGGAGAAGCTTGCTAAGGCTACTGGTGGGCGTATTGTTACGAACCTAGATGATCTAAAGCCCGAGGACCTCGGATACGCCGAGCTCGTTGAGGAGCGTAAGGTCGGCGAGGACAAAATGGTATTCATAGAAGGATGCAAGAATCCGAGGTCCGTGGCGATACTTATAAGAGGTGGAAGCGAGCGGGTAGTGGATGAGGCTGAGCGCTCGATACACGATGCGCTTTGCGTCGTTAGGGATGTCGTTCAGGAGCCAAAGGTCCTAGCTGGTGGAGGGGCGCCGGAGATAGAAGTCGCTAGGGCAATAAGAGATTACGCTAATAGTCTCTCTGGTAGGGAGCAGTTGGCGGCTCAGGCTTTCGCTGATGCAATGGAGATAATACCAACGGCCCTGGCAGAGAACGCTGGCCTAGACCCAATAGATATACTCTCAGAGTTAAGGGCAATGCACGATAAGGGTGAGAAATGGGCTGGCGTTGACGTTTTCAGTGGCAAGGTCAGGAATATACAGGAGCTGGATGTATGTGAACCGCTTGTGGTCAAGAAGCAAGTCATAAAGTCCGCTGTTGAGGCAGCAACAATGATACTGAAGATAGACGATGTCATAGCTGCTGGAAAGACGAAGATGCCTAAGACACCACCTAAAGAGGGCGAAAAAACGGAAAGCGAATTCGATTAAATATGTTTTCAACTTAGTCCAAATATAACACAATTTTTCTTTTTATGGATGTTAAGCGAGCTTGAAGTATGGTTTTTGCCCAATAATTTGAGGGCGTCCTCCAAAAAAGCGGCTATCCTTCTAAAAAATGTGAACTATGATGCATTGTTCCTTAATGTTCCGCGCGAGTTTGGTTGGTTAGTTGATGAGCTGGCTTCCGGCGCTCCCTATGAGCAATTCATTGAGAAGGTTAGGCAGCTTAGCGTTTTACGGGAATCGATAGTTTCATGGGAGTATAAATTCAAGCCGATTTTTCTGGCAATAAGGGGATTAAAATTAAAGAAGTCGGATCTGAAGATCATATGTTATAGGGAGAGCGCTTTTGAGAATTTATCTACAGGGATTGCCGAGGAGATCGCTACCCTAATTTTGAGGGTTAGCATCACTGGAAAAGTTGATGTTAATGAATGGCGGAGCATTATATCTAAGGTGATAAGCGGCTTTTCCATATTAATTAGTAACGAATGCAACTATATACTTGAGACCTGGATAGAGAATTGCAGAGAGCGAAAAACTATATGCTTCTTGGATTACCCAGCTAAAAGGCTAGTGAAAAGAGCGAGAGAGCTCGGCATTAGGGCCACTTTACGCTGTGTTCTTACACCATACATTTTCACGCCGTTGGAGGTTTTACTCCGCGAGTTTATCATGGCTAGCGAGAGAAGGTTTTATATTAGTAACGCAAGAATAGAGAAGCTTATAAGAATGCATACGGAGTTCATTAGAAATTACATTCTTACAAGTGATTGTTATGATGAGGCTTATTTTAGGTGGCTTAGAGATGGCCACTATAAACAGTATTAATGGGGAAAAAATGTTAGTAATATAGCATTTTCATCTCATATTTCTTTAGATGATCCACGGCTTGGTTAACGTCCATGAATAACGATTGAACCCTCTCAATATCCTCGATGGTCACTGTTTCATGTTTCATAAACTTTGCGTTCTGGGCTGCTAAACTTAGTAGTTGAACGGCGTACCTCAGCGATGAGACAGATCCTATATCAGTTAGCTTCTCAAGCGCTTTATCATCAATATTTATCCTCTCTTCTTGAGCCCTGATCCGCAAAATATCCTTTATGTCTTCCGGATTATATTCATGTGTTGCTATTATAACAGCTCTGTCTAGAAGGTCCAGCGGGAAGCCCATTGGGCTCTTAACGTCTGTTCCGCGTATCGTTGTTATCCCGCGGTTCGTTGCAAGTATAATTATCGGGACGAGCTCGCTCTCTAGGGCCCTTCCGAGGAAGCTGAAGGCCTCTAGGTCGAGGAGGTGGCTATCATCTATGAAGAGGACTCCTGGGTGTATGAAGGCTCTCCCATCGTCGACCATTTTCTTAACCATCTCGTCGACGGTAGCCCTAACCTCGCTGTCTATTTCCTTAGACTCGCTGAAGCCGAAGAAGAGTGAAAAGAGACCTCCACCCTTACTTCTGGCATGCATCTTGTCTAGGTCATCTAGCGTTAAGGTATATATAAACTCCTTCTCCTTCAAGACTGGCCCCGAGGGTCTTGGAACCTTCTCGCGGGCGTCAATCTCATACATTTTAGCTTTACTGCTTTCCATGCTTAAGCCTAGGTTCACAACCCTTCCAGTTTCAGCGTCTATCTGTATCACGCAGCCCTCCGCTACGCCTTGCGCGATTATCTGCTGAGCTATGGAGGCGCCCGCCTCAAGGGTCTTCTCCTCCTTTGTTGTTTTTAAAGTTAGCCTGACACTCTCCGGCATCCTTTGGTATGGGTTATAAGGATGCGGCGCCGTCTTTATCTCGAGACCCGTAACCTCACCCTCATAAACCTTCCTGATTTCATGTATCTCAACACCGATAGCCTTCCTCATAGCCTCAATTAAAACTTCAGTCTTCTTCTTTTCGCTGCTATATATTTCGCTGCCACTTATTTGTATAAACGGAACATTTGGCCCAAGTTCCCTTGCTATAGCCATAGCTATGGCCGTTTTTCCAGTTCCGGGCGGTCCTGCCAGAATAATAGTTCTTCCGCTTAACTTACCTTCCTTGATCATCTGGACAATTAACCCGGCTGCCTCACGGGCCTTCTCCTGACCAACCATTCCATCCTTAATTCTAACCGCTTTTAGGTTTTCGTCTAAACCTAAGCCTTTAATATGAGTGTGCGCGCCAACTCTCTCAAAACGGTGTAGGTCTGATGGTATCTCACGTATCTCGGACATAAAACTACACCAAAAAATAAAATTTGGGAATTATTTGAAAAATGTTTCTACTTTATAGAGCTAGTCAAACTCGGGGGTCTTTGAGACCTCCTCTTCCTCTTTCTTCTCGCCTCTCTCCTCTTTAGGCTTGGCGGCTGCAATCACGTCGTCTATTCTAAGGATCATAGAGGCAACTTCAGCAGCGGACTTAATTGCTTGCTCCTTCACCACAACTGGCTCTATAACGCCCTTCTCAAGCATGTTGATAACTTTACCGCTGAAAACGTCGACGCCATACGTGAATCCGTCAGGCTTCTCATGGGCTGCTTTAAGCTCAACCATTATATCTATTGGCTCTAAGCCAGCGTTCTCCGCTAAAGTCTTAGGAACGATCTCAAGGGCCTCGGCAAAAGCCTCTATGGCGAGCTGCTCTCTACCACCGATCTGGGCGGCATACTTGCGCAGTTCCTTCGCGACCTCGGCCTCTATGGCACCGCCGCCAGGGACAATCTTGCTCTTCTCTATCACGTCTGAGACAACTGAGAGGGCATCATGTATCGCCCTCTCAGCCTCCTCAACCATGCGCTCTAAACCAGCGCGTATAAGTATTGAGACCGAGCGCGGGTCCTTGCATCCTTCTATGAATACCATTTTGTCCTCGCCGACCTTACGCTCCTCAACGAGCTCGGCGTATCCGAGGTCCTCGGGCTTTAGATCATCTAGGTTCGTAACAATACGCCCAC
>JAWAXF010000013.1:0-34723 GCA_038897035.1 Bathyarchaeia archaeon | reverse complement strand
CAGGCCAATTGCCTCGGCAACATATTGCTCGGCGTAAAAGCCTATTATAGCGTTTCTACCACATATACCATACTTACCTGAAAGAAAACTGAGAAAACCCTCAAGCTCATGAACCTTCCTCTCAAATTCCTTATAGTTCTCTGTGATCTTTGGGGAGAGAGCGGGTTTTATTCTCAAGATTTTTTCCCTTATCTCCCCAGCTATTATAAGGGCATTTTCGGGTAGGAGCCAGAAGCCATGATAATTCTTTTCCCCATTTAAGCTCAATATTTTAATGTTATTCAGTCTTAACAGGTTTATAGAAATCGAGTCGGCGCTAGCACCTTTAATTCTAGCAACTTCTTCGATAAGCTTTTCTTCCCACACCATGTGCCCAGTCACAATAAGCAGGTCGGAGTTACTCGCATAATTAATGGCGCTCGGCGTTAACGTGAAACTGTGCGGCTCAGCCTCTCCTGGGAGAATCGAATAGACTTCCCCGATTCCACGTAAGAGTGGAGAGACAATAGTTTTGAGCATCTCAATCGAGACCACTACCTTCACGGGCTCATTGTTCTGCTCAACAAAGGCTGTAGATGATCTTGGATTAATTATAAGCATTAATAGTATCATGGTAATCATTATTGTCGTGCTTATCGTAGCTCTACGCAACATAAAACCCCCGCAGGGATATTTTTATTATGGGGGCACCTCTTAGGATGCCCAAGAATCCTACACATTGAGTCAACTATTTTATCGGAAAGATGTAGCTCAACCCTGCGCGCACACTCACAGGCCTCGTCGAGGCTGACTGAAAGGAGCCTATAAACATACGTTTCAAATATCCTATGATTCCTAATGATCCTACTGACCTCTTTAAGACCAAGATCCGTGAGCCTTATTCCCCTCCAAGGCTCCCTTATAATCATGCCTTTCTCAGAGAGCCTCTTAAGAGCTTCGCTCGCACTTGCACATGAGACACCCAATCTATTCGCTATATCAAGGCTACCTACAGAGGTCTTCTCAGAGGATAAGTCAAAGGCGACTTTAAGATACTCAGCCTCCCTCCTAGTCAATAATTTATTCAAGCGCCAGCCCCGAATTTAAAATTTAGGTATACCCTAAATTAAACATTTAGGAAACTGTGTTCTCTAGAAAGATTTATTAATTAGTGTTATTTTTTAATAAAAAAGTAATACGGAGGGAAAATAATGGTTGACTATACCCTAGTCAAAAAGGCTGAGGAGTTTCATGGTCATATTTGCCCCTTCCTGGTTTTGGGTTTAAGGGCTTCTGAGATTGCCATGGAGAGACTCGGTGTTAAGAAGGCTAGCGCTGAGGAGACGATTGGTGAGGAGATTCTAGCGATCATTGAATGCAATAACTGTTTTGCTGATGGTGTCCAGGTTGCAACTGGGTGCACCCTTGGGAACAACAGTTTAATCTATCTGGATGTCGGGAAGAATGCTGTCACACTGGTTAAGAGAGGTGAGTGGAGAGGCATTAGAGTCTACGTCGACTCTGAGAAAATTAGGGAGAAGTACTTCAATAGGGAGGCTATGGAGCTCTTCGAGAAGGTTGTTGTGAGGAGAGAGGGGAGTAGGGAGGATAATGAAAGGCTGCGTAAAATGTGGTCTGAGATAGGCTTACTTATGGCGAACGCTCCTGAAGAATTATTTGAGATAGAGGAAGTTGATGTTGCGGAGATCGAGCGGGCGCCAATATTTGAGAGCGTTAGGTGCGAAATATGCGGCGAACTAGCCATGAAGACTAGAGTCCGCACAGTTAACGGAAAAACCATCTGCCTAAGCTGCCTCGGCGGGTGCGAGGCTATCGTTGGAAGGGGGATAGTCCCAAACTTTAAAACTCCATTTAGGAGGTAAAACTATGAATAGGGACGGTTTACATAAGGTTCAAGCAGCAATTATAGCGGCCCTCATAATTGCGGTCTCCCTTGTAGGATACTTCGCTATGCTTAACTATGTACTTCAAGGACCCCCATCCACTATGGAGGGGGTTGTTACAACCTCATCTGGAGAGAGCGAATTATATGCCTCTAAAGAGGAAAGCGCGGGCTCCAAAAAGGAAGAGAATATAAGGCATGTGGTAGATGTAGTCGGGCGAAACGTAACTCTTCCAGAGAAGATTAATCGGGTGGTGGCGATAGGTCCCGGAATGCTTAGGCTCGTATGTTATCTTAATGCTGTTGATATGCTTGTGGGCGTTGAGGAGAGCGAGATAAAATGGGGGTTTAGGGGAAGGGATTACGCGATGGCCCATGGCAAGCGCTTCAAGGACCTGCCGATAATTGGCCCGGGAGGACCGGGCAAACCTCCAGCGCCGGAGCTAATTATTGCCGTGAAGCCGGACTTGATAATAATGTCGAGGACGTACTGCGACTTCTATGACCCAAATAGACTGCAAGGTGAGACGAAGGCTACGGTTATCGTTATGGATTATGGGGAGGCTGGACAACTCGATATAGAGGGTTTCAAACACGCCATGAGGGTTCTTGGGAAAGCTTTAAACTGCGAGGAGAGAGCTGAACAGCTAATCAGGTTTATTGAGGGAATCAGTAATGACTTAAATAGACGGACGAAAGATATTGCCCAGAGACCTAAAGTCTATGTTGGAGCTATCTCCTATAAGGGTGGTCAGCCATTCACGACAACACAAACACCATTTCCACCACTAGTTCTCCTAAACACTCCATCGATTGCTGACAAATACTCTATTGGGGCCGGCGTCTTCTTCTGGGACTACGAGGCGATAATAGCCGAGCAGCCCGGGATAATCTTCATAGATGAGGGTAATTTAGCAACGGTCAAGCAGGATTTCGACAAGGATCCGGGCAAGTATATGCAGCTAAGCGCCTTTAGGGAGGGAAGAGTCTACGGGACTTTACCATATAATTACTATCACACGAATATCGCTGTCGCCTTGGCCGATGCTTATTGGATAGGTAGAGTGCTTTATCCAGAGAGATTCGGCGATGTTAATCCGGCTGAGAAGGCGGATGAAATATTCACCTTCTTCCTAGGGAAGCCGATTTACAAGGAGTATGCGGATGCCTATGGTGGCTTCGTATCTTTGGCAGAGATGTTTAAGGTGCCTTAGCAATGATTAGACATATAATTCAAAGAAAAAAGATAACCCTAGTCTCCCTTATCTTTCTTCTTATACCAGTATCCATTTCATTAGGCTGGTATAGGGCTTCATTATTGGATATCCTAAGAGTACTTTTTATGCCGGATAATAGTCAGCTCTCAATCATTGTCTGGGACCTAAGGCTCAGGAGAGTTTTAGCTGCAATAATAATAGGGGCTATCTTAGGGGGCTCTGGAGCGGCTGTACAGGCATCCATGAGAAACCCGCTGGCCTCTCCATTCACTTTCGGGCTCTCCCATGCAGCCTCCCTAGGAGTTGCGCTTGCCCTTCTAATCATACAGGAAGGCACAATTCAGCGCTTCCAAATATACATTTACAATCCCTTCATCATATCGCTCTTTGCATTTATTTTCTCATTGATTCAGGTTCTCATAATCTTAGTATTAGCTTATAGGGCTGGATTCAGTGCAGGAGCCCTGGTCCTCTCGTCGATAGCTATCTCGTTCGCCTATCAGGCTGCATTGGATCTGCTACAGTACCTCTACCTAAACGAGATACTTGTCTCCACAATTGTCTTTTGGACATTCGGTGACCTTGGAAGGATCGCTTGGACGGAGCTTCATCTCATAGCCCTCGTCTCAACAATTATCATTATCCCCTACTTCATCTACCGAAGCTTCGACTATGACTTAATCTTAAGCGGGGACGACTTAGCTAGCTCCTCTGGCATTCGCCCTGAGCGGATCAGGTTAGAGACAACCATTATTTCGGCGCTCGCAACGTCCTTTGTCGGCGTTATGGGTTTCGTCTGCCTTATTGCGCCCCACGCGGCTAGGCTGCTAGTTGGCGGGGGCCATAAATATCTCACGCCTACCTCCATGCTAATGGGCTCGCTGATACTGACGCTCTCTGACACTGTTGGTAAGACGATATTTGCGCCGATGATAATCCCGGTTGGAATAATGACTTCCATGATTGGCGTCCCCTATTAGTCTATTTACTGATTAGGAGCGGAGAGAGGTATGGTCGTAGAGATTGAAGTTAAGGATGTGAAGGTATATTATGGAAGCGTTAGGGCTTTGGACGGCATCTCCATGTCTGTGAAGAAGGGTGAAATCCTCTCGATAGTTGGGCCTAATGGCTCCGGCAAGAGCACCCTCCTAAAAGTGATTGATGGAATCTTAAAACCAAGGTATGGAACAGTATATTTAGATAAAAAGCGTTTGGACAGCTTTCCCCCGCGTGAAATTGCAAAAGGGATAGGTCTTGTCCCGCAGAGGCTTCATACGACTGGGATGCTAACAGTGTATGATTTTGTGATGAGCGGTAGGAGACCCTACATAAATTTTATGCCCTCCAAAATAGATGAAGAGAAAGTATATGATGCACTGAAGGCCGTAGGGGCAGTAGATCTCGCGGAAAGAGTTCTCGAGGAGCTCAGCGGTGGAGAGCTACAACGGGTGATCATCGCAAGGGCACTTGCAGGCGAACCGGAGGTGCTTCTGTTAGACGAACCAACAAATAACCTGGACCTAAAATACCAACTCGAAGCCCAGAACATCATGAAAGACCTGCGGATAAGGGGTCTAGTATCAATAGTAGCCACGCATGATCTAACATTCGCTTATAGAATATCTGACAAAATTTTAATGCTAAGTCAGGGAAAAATCTTCGCAGCCGGAAAACCCGAGGAAGTATTGACGGCAGAAAATATATCTAAGGTTTATGGCGTTAAACCAATAATCATCAAAGAGTATAGAGCCGTGATCCCTGGAGAAATGGAGAAGCTTTATATCTAATGAAGAAATGCCCTTCCAAGCCAGGGGCGATCCGGCAAGTTCCTCTAAAATGTCTGGTTATAACCTTTTCATAATTTAGCGCCAATTAAAAGCCGCATACATAGCGAACGCTCTTACATCACATATGTGTCCATCAGAGCTATGCCTCACCATAAATGCCAAACACAAAAAGAAGATTAAAAGCAAATTTATAGAATTTGTGATAAAATGCTAAAAGTAGCTTATATTTGAGAAAGAGTCTCACCTTAAAATGTGGGAGCCTTGGATCTAAAGCTAAATAACAAGGTAGTTGTAGTCACAGGCGCTGCTAGGGGAATTGGAAAAGCCATAGCGTTAGAATTCGCCAAGGAAGGCGCTAACGTTGTTGTAAACGATATTGCTGACGCATCTGAGACCGTTAAAGAAATTAAAAAATTGAATAAAAAAGCTCTGTTTATTAGAGCCGACGTTTCAGATATGGATCAAGTTGAACAAATGTTTAATAAAGTGATTGGAGTTTTCGGGAGAGTTGATGTTTTAGTAAATAATGCCGGGATAGCCAAGGACTCTCTGCTCCAAAAAATGACTATGGAGGATTGAGACATCGTCCTGAACGTTAACCTCAAGGGAACTTTTAACTGTTGCAGAAGCGTCGCCAAATACATGATTGAGCAGAAGTATGGTAGGATAATAAATATTTCCTCAGTTGTGGGACAGATGGGTAATATTGGACAGGCAAATTATGCAGCATCAAAAGCGGGCATAATAGGGTTAACGAAGGCACTAGCTCTAGAGCTTGCCAGGTATGGAGATATAACAGTGAATGCCATCGCTCCAGGCTTTGTGAGAACTGAGATGACCCGAAAGATTCCTGAAAAGGTCATGAGCAAATTTATTGAGAGGATACCGCTCCATCGAATAGCAGAACCCGAAGAAATTGCCTACGTAGTAATATTTTTAGCGTCGGATTTAGCCAGATACATTACTGGTCAAGTTATCGCCGTTAATGGCGGATTATATATGTAGGTAGTTCATGTAACCAGCGCTAAAGCGGCAATAAATAGTGCCGCCGCGATCAAAAAGATGCATGTAATAAACTTTCTTTAGGTTCGGGTGAGACTTAAACCTCTCACCAACCCTAAAAGCTATACATCGTTTATCAAGACAAAATTTTATTAATTCTTGAAATAGACAAACAGCTTTTATGGCGTTTGGCATTGTCTAGATTATGTCAATTACTTGGCTTTATGGTTTCAATATTGGGTGTTCTGGGCGTGTTAGGATCGCTCTATCTTTTTGGGCTTAAGGCTGTTACAACCTCCCTTGTTCGAGATATGATTGGGCTAGTGGCGTGTAGCGGGCTCAAACAGGACGGCTTATGGGGGCATCGAGGTCATGAATAGATGGCTTAACGAACTATCTTTACTCTCAGATAAACCGCTGCTAATCCTTCTAATTTATAGCCTAATATTAATATTAGTATCAATTATAATGATTAAAAATCACTAAAATAATCTAATAGCGCATTCACGAATAACCATGAGGCGCGCGAATAAATCCAAGGTATTCTTCAAAAGTTTTATCTAAGTACTGGGGGTTTTATGCAAAAATTTGAAAATTTGGAGTGGAAAAAATGGAAAGTTAAGGGGCATAAAAGTGGGGCGTAGGGATTTGGACCTATGAGACTGGCGCCCTGGCCGGGATTTGAACCCGGGTCAGGCGGGTGACAGCCGCCTATACTAGGCCGGACTATACTACCAGGGCTCTATAACAATTTTTATATGGATCAAATGGTTTAAATACCTTTTCCCTAGGATAATCTATTAAATTCTGGCTTATGGCAAAAGGATTAATTAGTGAAGGTCTCCTTTATTTAGGTGGGGTGATCACCGTGGCCGAGGTACTTGTGAAGTGGCATGGGCACGCAAGTTTTCAGATAAACTTTGATGGGAAGGTCATGTATATTGATCCATACGAGGGCGAGTATACCGATAAGGCCGATATAATCCTTGTTACGCATTCGCATTATGATCACTGCGACCTAACTAAGATTAAGAGGATACGAAAAGACGACACTGTTGTCCTCGCTCCAGAAGAGTGTGCCCCGAAGATAGATGGAAAAGTTAGGGCCATTAAACCCGGTGAAAAAATAGCTTTAGAAAACGTCGCTATTGAGGCTGTTCATGCATATAATGTTAGGCGCTTTAGGGCTCCAGGCCAGCCCTTTCATCCAAAGGGTTTCGGCGTAGGATATCTAATAACGATTTATGGCAAGACAATTTATCACGCGGGGGACACGGACCTCATACTAGAAATGAAGGAGCTTAAGGATAGAAAAATCGATCTTGCCCTACTTCCAAGCGGCGGCACATATACAATGGATAACCCTGAGGCGGCTGATGCAGTGATCGCAATAAATCCGAGGGTTGTCATCCCAATGCATAGGTGGGATACCAACCCAGAGGAATTCAGAAAGAAGGTTAAAGCATCCGCGCCACACATAAAGGTTATTCTACTTAAGCCAGGCGAGCAATACAAATTATAAAATCCCAATTATTTTTTATCCATTAATTAAATGAAGGTTTGAGTGGACTGTGATCAACGAGTGCAAGGGGCACAGGGTCCTACTAAAATTTTATAGCGAAAAGACGGGGAGATTTTATAGGCTTATTGGGACCGATACGTGGCCTTACCTTGAGATATCTGGCATGCGTATGCATAGGGCTGATGAGGTTGATCCAAAAACTGATGCTATCCTAAAGATTAAGGCTTTAGGGAGAATTTATGGTTCAATTCTTGATTGCTGTACTGGTTTAGGCTATACGGCCATTCTGGCGGCCAAGGCTAGAAACGTTAGGGAGGTAGTAACTGTTGAGAAGGATGAGAACGTCATATTTATCGCCAGGCAAAACCCATATTCAAGACCCCTCTTCAAGAGCAAGAAGATTCAGCTCATAATCGGCGACATAGTGAATGTAGTGAAGGAATTTAATGATGAATACTTCAACTTCATCATCCACGACCCCCCAAGGATAAGCGTCGCCCCGGAGCTCTACTCACTTGACCTCTATAGGCAGCTCTTCAGAGTCCTTAAATGTTGTGGTAGAATGCTCCATTATGTGGGGAGACCTGGCGAGAAGCAAGGGAAGAACTACTTAAAGGGCATAATAAGGCGACTCAGACTTGCAGGCTTCAGGAAAGTCATAAAAGCAGATTATGCCCTGAGTTTAATCGCCGAGAAATAGTTAAAATCCTCTCTTACTACTATCTTATCTGGCAATTGATGAAAGAGAAAAATTTGAGAGGGATGAGTCAGAAAAATGAATGTATTTGTTCTCGGCCCCGCCGGATCTGGCAAAAGTCTCTTCGTAAAGAATTTTTCAGAATACCTGGTTAATGAGGGTTATAGGGTCAGGATGATGAATCTTGACCCGGGGGTTCTTGATCCAGGCTATAGGCCTGATTTTGACATAAGATCCCTCTTTACGGTGGAAAGTATAATGCGGGAAAAGAGTCTTGGGCCAAATGGCGCGATACTTGAGGCAATGAGTAGGCTGGCTGAAATAGATCTGCCGAGATTTATGGATGCGGATTATATATTGTTAGACACCCCCGGGCAACTAGAGCCATTTCTCTTTAGAAATACTGGCAGAATCATAGTAAGCAAGTTTGTGGATATATGCTGTCTATTTTTGGGCGATCTCTCGGCCCTCCGAGGAAACCTTGTGGGGTTCTTCTTATACGCGTTGGCAGCATATTACACTCTTGGGGTTGACACCATAGCCGTACTCAACAAGGTTGATCTTTTATCAGAGGAGGAAGTAAGCGAAATTAGGGAGATCCTTAAGAACCCTGAAAGTCTTCTTGGGAGGAAGCTGTCCAGTGTTAAAGAGGAGATGGACATGGAGATCTTAAAAGCCTTAAGACAATTCTTCCCGCCAAAAAGAGTACCATTAGTATCCGCCAAGACTGGAGAAAACTTCGGTGAGATCTTAACAATACTATATGAGATTAAATGCGTATGCGGCGATCTGACATAGACGCCTTAATAGTCCATTAAGTATAAGAGGAAGTGTAGACCTTTTGAAATAATACGTTAGGGCTGATTAAATAATTAGTGAAGGTGGGATATTGGTTCTTGTAGAAATTCGCTGGCATGGTAGGGGTGGTCAAGGGATAGTGACGATTAGTCGACTACTTGCCCAAGCGGCCTTACTTGATGGAAGGTACGTGCAGTCCTTCCCGGAGTTTGGTCCGGAGAGAAGAGGAGCGCCGGTAACTGGGTATACTCGAATATCTGATGAACCGATATTGGTACACAGCCAAATATATAATCCTAGCATAGTAGTAATCGTTGATCCAACGCTCATAGGCAGTGTTGATGTCACTAGAGGCTTACCTCCAAAGGGCTTAATTGTGGCGCACTGGGATAAAGGTCCACACGATTTAAAGAGGGTTTTGAGCGTAGAAGACCTAAGCATTTATACCGTGGACGCCATGAAAATAGCGCTTGAGGTTCTGGGTAGACCAATCTATAATACAGCGATGCTGGGCGCCCTCCTGAAAGCTTCACCATTGGTCAAAATGGACTCTTTAGTTAAAGTTATAAAAGAGAGATTTCCGGGAGCTCTTGGTGAAAAAAATGCCGCGGTAGTAAAGAGGGCTTATGAGGAGGCCGTGGGGATTGAGTAAGACCGAGAGAAAATTAGGGTGGAAAGAGCTACCAATAGGCGGATACATTCTTGATCCAGGTTCAGCGATGAAATATAAAACTGGCGACTGGAGGGCCTTCAGGCCGGTTATGGATCAGAAAAAGTGCGTAAACTGCCTCTTATGCTGGATATACTGCCCGGACGGAGCCATAATTAGACTTGAGAAATACGTTGATGTAAACTATGATTACTGTAAGGGCTGCGGCATCTGCGCAAATGAATGCCCTGTGAAATGCATCACTATGGTTGAGGAGGGAGGTGAATGATAGTTATGGCTAAGATTATGGGCTTAACTGGCAATGAGGCCATAGCCTACGCAGTTAAGCAATGTAATGTGGACCTCATAGCGGCTTATCCAATTACGCCACAAACCATAATGGTTGAGGTAATAAGCGAATATGTCTATAACGGTGAGATTGATGCCGAATTCGTATGTGCTGAATCAGAGCATTCGGCCATGTCAGCCTGTATAGGTGCTAGCTTAACTGGCGCAAGGGTCTTTACTGGAACTGCGAGCCAGGGCCTAGCTCTGATGCACGAGATGCTCTATATTGCCTCTGGGCTTCGGTGCCCAATAGTCATGGGTGTTGCTAACAGGGCTCTTTCCGCACCACTAAATATTCACGGCGACCACTCTGATATGATGGGCTCAAGGGACTGCGGTTGGATACAAGTATATGCCGAAAACTCTCAGGAAGCCTATGACTGGACTATCCAGGCGTTTAAGATAGCCGAGGACCCAAGGGTTCTCCTGCCAGTAAGCGTTAATATTGATGGATTTATACTCTCGCATTGCGTAGAAAATATTGTGGTTTTAGAGGATGAGGATGTAGCAAGATTTCTTCCTCCAAGAGGGCCTCTTATAACGATTGATCCAACAAAACCGATAACTGTTGGAGCGATATGCCTTCCAGACTACTATTTCGAGGTGAAGTTCCAGCAGGTTCAGGCCTTAAAGGAGGCCTATAAGGTTATACGTGAAGTTAACAGAGAGTATAAGAAATTGTCTGGGCGAAGATATGACCTCGTAGAGACCTATGCTATGGAGGATGCCGAAGCAGCGATACTATGTCTGGGCAGCACCGCTGGTACGGCTAAAGTGGTCGCCAAAGAGCTTAGGAAGGAGGGGGAGAAAGTTGGTGTCGTTAAGCCTTGGGTGTATAGGCCATTTCCAGAGGAGGATTTGATTAAGGCTCTAGGAGACGTTAAAGCTTTAGCAGTTCTCGATAGGGCTTGCAGTTTTGGAGCGCCCTTCAACGCGCTCTGCAGTGATATCATAGCAACATTATATCGTTATGAAAAAGAAATAAAAGTCTTCAATTGCGTTTACGGCTTGGGCGGGAGAGACATAACTCCTATGGAGATTAGAGGTATTTTTGAGGAAGCGTTAGAGACAGCCAGATCTGAGAGGATAAAGGAACATGTTAAATTTGTAGGGGTGAGAGAGTAATGGTTAAGCTCCATGAGTTGCCAGCAGAGGAGCTTTTCACGTCTGGCCATAGGCTCTGCGCTGGATGCGCCGCTGGAACGATAATGAGGATGACTATGAAAGCCCTACGGAGGCCAACAGTAATTGTAAATGCTACTGGCTGTATTCAAGTCTCCACAACGCCCTATCCGTACACTTCATGGAGGGTTTCATACGTCCATATAGCCTTCGAAAATACAGCGGCTGTGGCAGCCGGGATAGAGGCTGCATATAAGGTTCTTAAGCGTAAGGGGTTGTGGGATAAGGATGTTGATGTAATCGCGATAGCCGGGGATGGTGGAACATTTGACATTGGGCTACAGGCTCTCTCAGGAGCCCTTGAGAGAGGGCATGATTTCCTCTTTATATGCTATGACAATGAGGCCTATATGAATACAGGTATACAGCGGTCTGGCGCGACACCGCATGGAGCTGCCACAACGACGAGCCCGGCTGGAAGTAAGATTCCCGGTAAACCGGAATTTAAGAAGGATTTAATTGGCATATGTATTGCTCATGGCATAGAATACGCAGCGACAGCCTCGCCAGCTTACTGGAACGACTACATAACAAAGGTTAAGAAAGGCTTAGAGATCAATGGACCAGCGGTCATACATGTTTTCTCCCCATGCCCAACTGGCATGAGATTTGATCCATCAAAGAGCATAGAGCTTGCTAGACTAGCTGTTCAAACAAGGTATTGGCCAGTATATGAGTACGAGAGAGGAACATATAGGCTTAATATAAGGGTGCCGCAGCCAAAACCTATGCTCGATTTCCTGAAGATGCAGGGAAGATTCGCGCATCTATTCCAGCCAAAATTCCAGCGTGAGCTCGAAGTTTTACAGAGATGGGTTGAAGATAACTGGAGAAGAGTAGCCACGCTCTGCGGCGAGAAGGTATAATCTCACCACTACTCCAATCTTTTTATTAGTCTTCTGACAAGGCTCTCCCTCAAACTTCTTTTTGACACCAGATCTTGCGACACGCCAGCAGCTTTTTCCATAACCTCTCGCTCATCTACTGTCTCTATTAAGCGACCCCTCATAATAACCCTCCCATCAATTATGACCGCATCTACGTCGCTCCCGCGAGCCGAGTAAACGAGGGCGGCATAGATGTCATATAGTGGAGTCAAATGCGGCTTATTTGCGTCAATCAAAATTATATCCGCCTTCTTGCCCGTCTCAATTGAGCCGATTATATTGTCAAGGCCTAGAACTCTAGCACCATCAATAGTTGCCATCTCAATGACCTTTTTAGCAGGGAGGACTCGCGGATCCCTATATAATGCCTTTTGAAGTAGCGCCGCCACCTTCATAGTCTCGAACATATCTAGACAATTATTGCTGGCCGGCCCATCTGTTCCAAGCCCGACAACCAGGCCAGCGTTTAAGAGATCCTTGATACGCGGGATGCCCGTTGATAGCTTCATGTTTGATACCGGGTTATAGACAACTTTAACGTTATTCTTTGCCATGAGGTGTATGTCCTCGTCAGAGAGGTGGATGCAGTGCGCGGCAACTAGATTTGACCTCAAAAGACCCACGTCATTTAATAGCCCAACTTCACTCTTCCCATACATCTTCCTAATGTTAATGGATTCGCTTTCCGATTCTGCTAAGTGTATATGTACGCCAATGTTGATCCCAGCCGCCTCCTCGCCAATTCTCCTAAGAAGATCTGGGCTGCAAGTATAGACGGCATGCGGTCCGAGCATAGCATGTATTCTGCCACCACCCTTACCATGATACTCTCTAACAAACTTCATGGCCCCTCTGAGGAGAGCTCTTCCAAGCACCTTATGCCCAGCATCAAATATTCCAGGAGCTAGGACGCATCGCATTCCAATTTCCGCGGCGGCTCTTGCAACCATATCCTCATGAAAGTACATGTCTAATAAACATGTCGTCCCGCTCTTAATCATTTCAAGGAAGCCAAGCATAGCGCCATAGTATACGTCGCTGGGTCTAAGCTTAGACTCCAACGGCCATATTGTCTCCCTGAGCCAAGTGCTTAACTCTTTATCCTCTGCAATTCCCCTAAAGAGCGCCATCGCTATATGGGTATGACAATTAATTAAGCCCGGCATAGCGATCTTCCCCTGCCCATCTATCACTTCGTCAGCCTCGAAGCTTGGTGCCTCAGTCTCTCTTCCGACGTAAAGTATCTTACCATCCTTTATGGCAATAACCCCGCGCCCTATTACATCAATCTCGTTCATCGTGAGAACCGTGCAGCCACGTATAACTATGTCCGCTCTCATCATACTCAAAACCCAAAATACATTATTAGCATACATTAATTCTGTTTTAATTCGCTTCTTCCTAATAAGCTATTTAATGCTGTAAGTATATCTGCGGCTGCATTAACGTCCCTAACTCTCACGCGTTCCCACTTCGTATGACAAGCATATAGTTCGCCGGGTCCGAAGATGGCGGTATCACAGCTGGCCATCTCATGCAGGTTAACGGCATCTGTCCATGACAACATCTCGGTGTACTTGACTTTATAGCCAAGTGACCTTATGGCTTCCTCAAGAAGCTTAGGTGCCTTCTCACTTATGAAGCCATTATAAGCATCAACAACTGTGAGATTAAGGTTATCAGAGCATAAAATTCCCCTAGTCTTCGAGAGCACATCCCCAACAGCTAAGTCTGGTTTAAAGAATATTTCTACGCGAGCTTCGCATTCCTCTGGCACTACAAAATCTTCTGGGTCGCCACCCCTAATATACTGCACTGACGCCTTAACCCAACTGATACTTCCAAGTTTCCTTAATGCGTCTATACACTTCTCTATTGCATTTTCACCCATCTCCGGAAAGGCGCCATGCGCCGCCCTACCCTTAGCCTTAACTCTTAACTCCAGTCCACCATATTGCAGGTTTGCTATGGCCATGTCCGTAGGCTCCATGACAACAGCCATTCTCGGCTTATATACCTTGCAGTATTCTTCCGAGCCTCTTCCATCTCCCTCCTCATCGCCGAAGAAAACAACCCCAAAATTGAGCTTTTCAGAGCCAATCCTCTCCAAAGCTAGGAGGATAGCTACTATACTAGCCTTAGCATCACAAACACCAGTTCCATAAGCATATTCGCCATCAAACGAAAACTTAGATAAAACCTTGAAGGTATCCATGTGGGAGGCAACGATGAACTCTTTCTCGGGTGAGACAAGAACGTTCAGGCCCTCCATAGAGGCCTTATACCCAAATTTTTTTAGATAACCTAGAATAAAGGATGCGATCTCCTCTTCTCCCCCAGAAGGGGACTTAATACTTGCTAGCTTTTCTAGAAGGGATAGAGTGTCCATCGAGAAGTTTTTAAATATGAAGTGTATAAATAAATGTTGTGCGTGTGCGTACCGAATGCATATACGGAGAGTCAATCTGAAAGACCTCCAAGCCTTCGCCAGACTCTATAAATTATCATATAAGGGGCTTGAAGAATATGCATATATTAAGGATAGGGACATAAAGGATTACTTTAGATGGCTCCTCAAAAGAGATCCGGAGGGCTTTCTCATAGTAGAGTTGAGTGATCCAGTAGCCTTCATAGCATGTGATACTAACTGGTTCAGTCCGCTTGAGCGCAAGTTTTTAGGCGAGATCCACGAAATATTCGTCCATCCGGATTATAGGGGGATAGGCATTGGAAGCGTCCTACTCGAGAGGGCGGTAAACCATTCTAGGAGTAAAGGAAGAGAGCTCATGGGGCTATGGGTTGGCATGAAGAACCTCTTCGCAAAGGAGTTTTATAGGAAGAGGGGTTTCATTGAAACAATTTCTTTGGGAAAATGGACAAGAATGATAAAAAAGATTTAAATAGTATTAAAGGTGTGAAATTGCTTTTATTCCTAAACTTTTAAATATATCTCGGATACGTAGAATATTGAGACACTTAAAGGAAGGGGTTAAGGTAGAAGTAATGGCGAATATATGCCCAGTTTGCGGGCTTCCCGAAGATATATGTGTTTGTGGGGAGATAAGCAAAGAACAGCAAAAAATAAAGATAAGATTGGAGGCAAGGAAATTTAAGAGAATGATGACCCTGATTGAGGGATTAGATAGTAAAGATATTGATCTGAGTAGGCTTGCACAGAAAATGAAGTCTTTTTGCGCCTGTGGCGGCACAGCCAAGAATGGGCAGATAATGCTACAGGGAGATCAGAGGGAAAAAGCTTATCGATTTTTGATCCAACTGGGTTACCCAAAAGAGAACATTGAAGTGCAGTAAATTGTAGAATAAAGGGACAATTCAGCGCCAGTAATGCTGCAGAGAAAAAGGTAGAGGCAAGGATTTTCTACTAGTGCCGTGTTAATCCGGTACTTCTAGATTTAATTGCCTCTTTAGAGTCTTATACCTGTTCCTAACGGTAACCTCTGTGACGTTAGCGGCATCCGCAATCTCCTTCTGCGTCTTCTTCTCGCCAGCTAGGGCAGCTGCTATATAGAGTGCGGCGGCAGCCAATCCAACTGGATCCTTACCAGCCGATATACGCTTCTGCCTAGTCTCATTCAGTATCTTAAGCGCCAACGTCTGGATGTGCCCCGGCATATTCGCCTTCTCAGCTATCTTCGGTATATAGATCGAGGGATCCGTCACTGGCATAGCTAAGCTGAGCTCCCGTAGCAGAAGTCTATAGCACCTTGCAATATCTTTTCTGCCCACGAGACTTGCTTCAGATATCTCTTTAAGGTTTCTCGGGGTTCCGGCCAATCTGCAGGCGGCATATAGGGCAGCCGCCGCTATGGCCGCTATTGATCTACCCCTCACAAGCCCCTGCTCAAGGGCCTTGCGGTATATAACTGCAGCCCTCTCTTTAACAGCTGAGGGAATAGCAAGTTTATCTGAGAGCCTATCAATCTCCGTCATTGCTTGGGCGAGGTTTCTGTCGATCGATGACTGAACTCTTGATCTAATCTGCCATTTCCTTAAACGCCATATTTGTAATCTAGAGCTTAACGGCAGCTTCCGCCCCAGGGCATCTCGGTCAACCTTATCAATTGATGTTGAGAGACCTTTATCATGAACGGAAAATAATATCGGTATACCAACACGGCTCCTACTTTTCTTCTCCTCCTGTGTAAAGGCCCTCCACTCAGGACCCTTATCCATACTTGATTCCTGTATAACTAATCCGCAATCACTACAAATAACTTCACCAGTATCAGGATCACTAATAAGGTTAGTACTACCACACTCGGGACACTTATCAACCAATATTACCTGCGTGGGTCTTACTTCAATATCTTCCTCCTCACTCATAAATCTTCTCACCCTCCTAAACCGGGATTAAACGGTGATTATTCTCACAGAATCGATTCCTCATAATTTCATGTTTAATCGGAATCGATTAGGTCATTGATCCGCAAAACCTTAAGGGCGGATTTAAGTATATAAACTTTTCTCTTTTTTAAAAAAGATTAATATAAACTTTTCTTTTTAACTAACCGGGTAATATCTGGAGGGTTACTGGACGAAAATTTAGTTCATTCACTTATCTTAATTATTCTTGGTAGCTTTCCAAATAACCCGATGTATCCCCCATAGGATATTATGACCCCCCTAACTCCCTTTATGCCCTTAGCTCTCTCAACGCCTCTAGATATTGATTTCCAAGGGTCCACGCCGAGAACGGTGTTACATATGGATGTTGCAGCGGCATCGGCTATTGCAGCGTTCTCCGCAATAACTGTGACCGAGTCCGCCATTCCGAAGCTTATCGTCTTCTGATTAGCTATCCCAGTAGTTGTGGCTATGCCGAGTGGGGTATCCTCATGCTCTACGAGCAAACCTATTCTCCCGGACAAATAGCTCTCATTAGTTGAAATGGCAACCACTATATCTCTACTGGAAGTGTAGGCGGCTATCTCGCCACCATCCTCAACAATGGCGACCCCGGCACCCATCTCTAACAATTTCCTGAGGCCTAAATCGGCTATGACGCCAGCAACAGAGGCCATCGGCCCAACACCCGCAGCCCTAGAAGCATCAATCATCAACTTAGCAATTAGCGGTGCATCTGGATCATCTTTAAGGGGTTCTAGAGAATACTGGAACGTAGGGTTCCTTCCAACATACTCCTTCAGCAATCTAACATGGTACTTTACCTCTTTGACAGCTTCTGGTATAGCCTCCCTCTTATCAGTCTTTATGTGTATTTTTGAGGGGCCGATCGTCAGGCCGTATTCGTGGATCATATCTCACCCGTTCCGGGTACGCTTATTGCCCTTAGTGGGCAGGCGGTTACACAGATTTTACACACAATGCATTTACTCTCATCATATTCTAGCGTCCAATCTTCCCCGAATTTAAGTGCGCCAGTTGGGCATGGCGATACGCATGCGCCGCATGCAACGCATCGATCCCAATCTATCCTAAGCGTCTCGGCGATCTCTTGGACCTGTACTCCCTCTTCCCTGAATAGATCGAGTATTTCTCTAAGCTTATCGCCGGCCGCTGATATTGAGACTATGAGCTCGCCCTTCTGGGCGTTCACTTTAGCCTCAAGAATATTTACTGGGACACCTGTTCTCAAAATTATGCTTGCTAGAATCGGCTTATCAACAACCTCATGAGAATAAATCAGTCTTACCCTCACCATATACCTTACCTCCAATAACTTTACCTGATATATCATTTGTTGTTATTATTCCTATAACATGGTTCATTCTATTGACTACTGGGACCCCTGAAATGTTATATTGAGCCATCCTCCGGGCAACAACGTCAATGGACTCGTTTTCAAAGGCGGTTATAACCTTCCTGGTCATTATCTCCTCAACCCTCCTCTTACCGCGGGCTATTGCCTTAGCCAGATCCCATGAGGTTACTATGCCAATCAATTTGCCCTCGTCATCGACTACTGGCAGGTGATCTATGCCCTTCTCAACGAGCTTTATGGCTACGTCCCTTATGTCTTCGTCGGGCTTAGCTGTGATGACATTACGTCTCATTATGTCTCCAACAGTAAGCTCCCTACCCTTAACCTTAAGGGGCTTAAGCTCCCCCTCTCTGGGAAGCGTCTCAATAGGCTCCGTGAGAAAGAATATTCCCTCAAGGATCCATTTCTTGAGGACCTCGGCTATCTCCCTAGCCACTTTATAGCTTGACAATGAGGAGGACTGGATGCCTTTATCGCCCAAATAAACTTTCCCCGATCTCAGCTCCGCGTATGAAACGCGCTTAACTATTGGTCTTAGATCCGGCCTAGAAGGAATAGCGTAGTCACGTATGTTCACGAAGATCTCATCATCCCTTAGAGCGGCTGTTCTTGCAACCCTAATATTTACTATTGGTATTGGCACCCCTATGCCAACATAAAGCGTGGTTCCATATTTGTGGAAAGATGCTCCACGCAGGTACCTGCTATTCATCTTCTTTAAATCTCCCTTAACCATAAGTGTACCGTAGCCAGCGCCTGGGCTGTGCTGTGTTCCCTCACCAATTATGTATCCTATCCCGCCACCAAGAAAGATCCTAGTACCAAGGCCTATGGTCTCATAGTTTGGATCCTTGCATAAGGGGTTCAGCTGCCCAGCGCCTGAGAAGGTTATGTTCCCATAGTTAGGTAGCAGTGTGCCCATGTAGGTATATAAGACTCTATCTGAACTGTTTGTCGCAGCGTCATATCTTTGGTAGCAGTTCCTCGGGTTAACTAGCACTGCCTGGTTTATGTCTTCGAGAGTTATTGCTGTTTCAATATACTTTCTTGGATAGCAATCGGTTCCATAGGACTCCGCCCTCAAGATAACTTCCTTACCTGATACCAGATCCTCTATAACATGCCCGCCACCATACTCAAATCCTCTAGTCTCGCTCATCGCGGTCGCCCCGAGATATCCATCAACAGCCGCGAGACCCTTGTAGACTGGAACATCATTAAGCCAGCACCTAACCATCTTTATCGGCGGGTTAGAGTGCCCTAAGTTTAAGAATACCCCAGAGCTGCACATTGCACCGAAAGTTCCCGTAGTTACGACATCAACTTCCTTAGCGGCTACCTCGAGACCACTACTCTCAACAAGCTTAATCATTTCCTCAGCGGTTAAGACGACAGCATCACCACGTTTTATCTTTTCATTTATCTCATCAATAGCACGTAATCTCTCCCCCTCATCCCTCAAAGGGCTGCACCCCCTGAAACCATAAATGTCCAATACTAAGAGTACTGTCTCTTATATATTCTTTTACATACGAATATGTAAAAATGTTCATAGATAATGAGACGCCGCAAAAACAGTTATCTCAAACCAGTCCTTAATGAGGGCTCAAGGTTAATATATTCCGCCCCTAATAAAAACTATTCATGATGGAATCAGCTGATTTCCTATTAGCGCTCATTAAAAGCGTTATCTCGCTCTTTATAATAGTCGATCCGCTTGGCAATATACCAATCTTCATAAGCCTAACTCAAGAGATGAAGGGAATAGAAAGAAAAAAAGTTTTTCATACCGCGACGATAACGGGATTTATTTTGCTTCTAGCCTTTGCTGTTGCTGGTAACGAGATACTTAGCATATTTGGAGTTGGGCTACCGAGCTTCATGGTTGCCGGGGGTATTCTCCTGCTAACACTTGCCGTTAAGATATTGATAGGCTGGGAGGGGGGAGGTAGGCTGACCCCGGAGAGCGTAGGAGCCGTGCCGATAGCAGTCCCACTTCTTGTCGGCCCCGGAGCAATAACGACGACGATCCTAAGTCTACAGGAACACGGCATGCTAGTAACAATTTTCTCGGTTGTGGTGGTGTTTACACTTACATGGTTGATACTTAAACACATCGAATTGTTATATAGAGTGCTTGGAAGAAATGGGTCTGCCATTATCGCGAGGGTTATGGCCCTCTTAATAGCGGCTATAGCAATTCAATACATCATAAATGGTCTTAACGCCTTCTTCATTAAATAAGCATTAAGATCATTTATATATCGAGGATAAATTTTACTATGACTCTCTCAGGTTCTTCAATAATTTCCATCCTGTGATATGTAACCGCTTTTATTCCAACTTTCTGCTTATGCTTCTCGGGGTCAAAGGGCTCGCCGTAAATCTTGGCCTTAAGCTTTAATTTTCCATTATTTCTCTCTATGCTTAATATATCGAATCCCGAGTACAACGTATTTTCAATCTCAAATTTCACTAGGAGACTTTCGAGCCAATTATAAAGCAGGGATTCCAAATCCTCCCCCTCAACCTCAACTGTATCCTCACACTTACGCTTGACACCCACCGTATCAGTCATAGTTTCAAACATCGCGAGGGCGGCATTCTCGAAAGCCTCCTTGAGACTTCTGCCATGAGCGACAATATAAACATCAGCGGTATGCTCCAGAAACTCGAACCGTTTCTCCCCGATCATCACGCCACTCTCCCAGCGCCCTACTAACCCAATTGAATTGATAAGTATTATTACCTTTTTTAGGATGATATCTCTTTAATTAAGCCGCGTATACAATCCTTCATTGATTGTAAGAGGGGATGCTTTATTTTTTGCAGTTCTAGGCTCTCAAGCCTCTCAACCCTGAATGATAGCGGTGGGTGGGGATCCATTCCTAGCCAAGTGCTAACTCTGTTTACATTCCTCTCAAATAGTAGGCGTCTATAGCCTATCTTTCTAAGAGCATTCGCTAGAGCATCTGCCCTCCCAAGAATTATGGCTGATTCTAAGTCAGCTCTGGCCTCAAAAAACTTTGCAATGAAGTATATGACACTCAAGGCGAAGAATAGGTATAAGAAGCCGAATAGGAAAATTATATGCGGCAGATAACGCAAGATAACGTAGACCCTAAATAAGTATTCGGCTGAGGCAAGCAGGAAGAATATTAGTGGATCTCTACCCTTAACATGGCTTATTTCATGCCCTATAACCGCCAGCATCTCCTCCTCATCAAGCTGAATAAGAAGACCACTGGTTATTAGGACGAGGCTGGAGCCGGGTCTTGGGCCGGTTGCGGCGGCATTTGGGATAATAATGTTCGCCACAGATATCTTTGGGATCGGCATACCAAATTTCTCAGAAACTTTATCGACAAGTTTGTAAATGTCTATACTTTTTATGATGAGATTCTCAGGCTTAATCCTTATGCCATGTTTTAGGAAGGCTTCTTGGATTGTATCAGCATCAATTAATTTCCCAATTGCCAGAGTTCTCTCATAAATTTCCTTCTTAATTTGAAGAAGCCTCTCTCTCGGATAGTTCTGTTCAATGAACTCTAAATCTTCGGAGGGAATATGATACTGTAATATATGTACTTTTGAGTAGTCTTTTGTGATGAGCCAGTCGCCCATCTGTATTATGATTTTGTCAGCAAATAGGACTAAAATGAACTGTGATAACAATAAAATTAGTGGGGCGTACTCAAGTATGCCAAGCAGCCCGGCTAAAGCGAAAATAAGGTAGCTGAATAGGAGGAAAAGGATGAATAGTAACAGCATGTTGCCGGTGAAGATCTGGCTTAGGAACTTCTTCCTCCATGTAAGTGTCTTCTCATCCGCGATGCGTCTCTCTGGCCCCCACACAAAATATAGCGTGCTTCTCCTAACATTATCCTCAAACATTTGAACCGCAATAATCAAATCCTCTTTTATTCTGTTTAGAGCCTCGGTAGGAACGTTAGGGCCGCTTGGTCTCATTCTAATTTCCATTGGTTCCCCAGATGTAACTTCAACATCGACATACCAGAGGTTATTTGGCCCAAGAAGAGTGAATGCTAAAGTTTCTCTGCTATCAAGGATCCAACGCCTAACATTTGCAAATTTATGATGGTAGGGGACTATATATTTTTGATAAATGAATAATAACATCTCACTATAGTAGGCTGGCGAAACCTCAACATGAAGCCTAAAGGAAACCTCGCCAGGAGATCTTGTTTCCATTACCCTTTAATAGTCTCCCTTCTCCTCTCATAGGAAGAATATTATTACCTCGCTATTAAATGTAACCTCACACTAGGTTGGAGCTAGAATATTTAAGCCTTTAAACTTTAACGATAATGTTTTTATGCATAAATAATAAAAATGGTATTAGCCTAAGAGAGCCGGGATGAACATATGGAGCCTAGTAAGAAGCCTTTAAACGTCTTAATAAAGCAGATGAATTCTTATGTTGGTATTACGTTGAAGAATAACGTGGAATTTAGGGGGATAATGGTTCACTGCGACAATTATATGAACATAATATTGGACAGCGCTGAGGAATATAATGGCAATAAGCCAGTCGCGAACTATGGCAGAATTTTGGTTAGAGGGAGCAACATACTATATGTGACGCTGACTTTTCCACAGAAAAAGGAGCAATAGGTTGGTGAAATTATATTGTTGATATATGGATTTTGGTTGGAGATTAAATTGATTTAAGATATTATTTTGACGCTAATAAGTTTTAAGTACTAGTCTTGCTGTAAGTTTAATTGTGAGAGCGTGTAGTATACTATCTCTCCTCTCCTACTAACTACAGCAAGTATAAGTGTCTTCTTTAAGTTTTGAGAGCGCATCAGTACTTGCGTAAGATCTTCAACGGATAAAGCCATACCTTCATACATGCTATAAACTAAGTAGTCTGCAGCATCCTTATTATATTCACCCCTACCGTATAGCCGAAAATCTACGCCTAAGCCAAAGCCTTCCCTGACAATATAACCTCTACCTCTTAGATCCCGATAAACTAGGTACTTAATCCATGCATTTTTTTCAATAGCCTTATACTTCTCTAGAAGATCTTGAAAGCTTAGGCAGACGCCGGTCTCCTCAACCAGCACCTTGATTATCCCTTTACTATGCAGGTACATGGCCTCGTAGAATGTCAAGAGGAGCCCATCGTTCTTCTTGATACCATAGCCCCTCGAGAGCAGCTTCTCCGAATCCTCTGGGTTCTTAATTAGAACCCCATTATCCCTAAGAAAGGCTTCGATGACCCTTCTACTGGCTTTCTCCCCCTCGTCCTTAAGCAGAATCTCACCATCCCAAACTGTGCATTTTTCCCTTAGCGTATTCATTAAACTTTTCTCTATTTAGTATTCCCTTCTCGCATATAATAGCGTCAACATACTTTATTGGAGTTATATCAAAGGCTGGGTTAAGTACGGAAATGCCGGATGGAGCAATGCGCTCCGATCCTATATTAGTCACCTCATCTGGTGAGCGCTCCTCTATCACCACATCCTTCAAGGATGATTTAAGATCAAATGTTGATAGAGGCGCAGCAACGTAGAATGGAACATTATGCTCGTGCGCAAGCACCGCAACCGTGTATGTTCCTATTTTATTTATCACGGCGTCGCGGACTATCCTATCGGCGCCAACAATAACCTTATCAACAAGCCCCTTATACATTACATATCCGACCATATTATCTGTTATTAACGTTACTGGAATGCCATCGCGCATTAGCTCATAGGTGGTTAATCTAGCCCCCTGCAGTTTCGGCCTAGTCTCAGTTGCTATCACCTTTATATGCTTTCCTCTCTCCCAAGCTACGCGTATAATTGATAGGGCCGTCCCATAATCTACGGTGGCCAATCTGCCCGCATTACAGTGTGTTAGGACTGTATCGCCGTCCTCTAATAATTCTAAGCCATACTCCCCAATCCTTTTATTAACCTCCACATCCTCGTCAGCTATGCGCTGCGCCTCCTCGATGACAATGCGCCTCAGATCCTCAATACCGCCTACGCAGGATCGAACTTTATTTAAGACCCGGTCAATAGCCCAGAAGAGGTTAACCGCCGTCGGCCTCGTCTTCCTAAGCACCTCAGCTGACAACTCGATTTCCCTTAGGAACGCCTCCCTACCCCTTGCCCTTGAGTAGTACGCCGTTAACGCTAAGCCATATGCCGCCACAACGCCTATTAACGGGGCTCCTCGAACCCTCATCTCCTTAATAGCCTTAGCAACCTCACCACAGCTTTTCAGCTCAATCCACTTTTCCTCAAATGGAAGTAGCGTCTGATCAATGGTGACTACAACACCGTTCTCCCACCTAACAGTCCTCATGGCGGTCAACCCACGACATTACAAGACTAATTGCCACAGAAGATAGATTAGACTCTAATCTTATAAAAGAAGATCGCTTCGATTAGTGTGAACGCTACTACTAATAATATTATGCCAATAACAATCATCATATGTGCATGATTGGGATTGTGCCTATGCTTAACGCTCCTATAAATCAGCATTAACCCCGCCGCTCCCAGGATATAGATTAATATTACGGCTATACTCTCAGCCAGCGTCTGATTATGTACTCCAGGATAGATTATAACTAAACCCCCGTGGTATGGTGCGATCGCTTCTCTAGGCATAAAAGTAAGATATACTCCTCCGCTGATTAGGAAGATTGTAGTGAGGAGGAGAATTACTGCTATGAGAAGCGGGGGCGGACGATATCTGGCCAGCCTAGCAAATCTCCTCCGGAGAGCTTGTGCAAACGAAGAATTTTTAGGCATCTTTTACTTCACACCACCACTCTAAAGATAAATGGGTTAATAAAATTTAAATGTTGCTAGAAGCCAGAACTGTTTAACCCAAAAACATTATCTGAGCGATTGTAGTTATCTTTCAAGGTTGGTGAGAACCGTGCCTCAGAAAGTACTCTGCGATGGATGTGGAGAAACCCTATACCATGGCTATGAGATAAAGTCTCCGGAAGAAATCTATGAGATGTACGGTGGGAGATGCCCCAAATGCGGCAGAAAATTACTTTTAATGCCGAGAAAAGTTGAAGTTATACCAATAAGCGATTCCCTGAACAACAAATAATAAATAGCAATTGTAAAGTTTAATTGTTCTATAATACTGGGGGAAATGGTGTTGGGATGAGGAGTGCTGAGCTACTAGGATCGCTTGGTAAGTTTCTTTCTCGCAGACCTGTAGTCACGCATTCCTCCCTCATTAAGTCCTCCCTAATACTAATGATCATTATATTAGCTGCTGGACTCAGATTGCTCCCCATTCAATGGGGCTCTTATCTAAATGAGTTTGATCCATACTACCACTACTATACTGCGAAGTATATAGTGGAAAATGGGCTCCCATCATTCTATTCTTGGCGTGATTGGAGGGGCTGGTGGCCATATGGCCGCTATATACCGGGCCTTGCCAACCTAGGTTTATCATTAAGCGTAGTCACACTCTATAAACTCTTTCATATTTTAGGCGTCCCACTCGCCTCCGCCCCGAACCCCCTAGACCCATTACACTCAGACCCACTCTTCAATTTATGCACGATCTTCCCGCTCATAGCGTCCGTGATGACGTGCATTGCAGCATATTTTCTTGGGAAGAGCCTTAGGGGAGATTTTGTTGGCCTACTCTCAGCCCTGTTATTGGCGCTGGATCCAAACTATATCAGCAGAACTTCTCTCGGATGGTTCGATGATGAAACAATTGGCATATTGAGTGCGCTCTTAACTCTACTATTCTTCAGTAAGGCTATTGACGGCAATAGGACTATAAAAAGTAGCCTTATATATTCTGTCCTCGCGGGCTTATCGCTTGGCTACCTATGTATATCGTGGGGCGCAGCCCGCTACATCATAGGCATACTTGCGCTCTTCACAATAGTGCTACTCTTCCTAAAAAGATATACGTCCCGCCTCCTAACCTCATACACGCTAACATTCATTACCGCCTTCACTATAGCAGCTTCGAGCCCACGTCTAGGCATCAGCTTCTTATTGGAGAACTTTAACTTGCTAATTTATGGCGTATTCATTTTACTCTTGATGGCTGAGGTGTTTAGGCGGGAGAAATCGGAGAAAAAGAGAGCTCTCTACGCCCTAGCGTTCGTCGTAGTACTGATTATTACCTTTGCTTCTTTAGTTATGATGGGGCTCATGGGAGAACCGGGCAGAAAATTCATTTATACTATACTTCCACACCTACGCGCGGAGAGCCCGCTCTTTGAATCTATTGCCGAGCACAAACCATCTGGGTGGGCAACCTTCTACAGTAGCCTCGGCGTAGGCTTAATGTTTGCCCCTATAGGCGTATTCTTCGCAGCCTTGTCGGCCACCAACCTTGGCATACTCGTCATATTATACTGTCTGACATCAATATACTTCGCGAGCTCAATGATAAGACTGCTTATCCTAGCGTCACCAGCAATATGCCTGCTCTGGGCGTTAGCTATAAAGGAAATTTCCTCACCATTCATTCTATTCTTAAAGGAGAGCGAGCGAGCCCTTAGGCGCAAAGTTAAGGTTAAGTTCCTTGGGAGGGAGGTTCTCGGCGGCCTTCTGACATTATTCTTCATACTACTCATCTTGACATATGCCCTGGGAACAACGTTCTCAGGGCCGATGACGATGACTTACGCTGATGCCCCAACGACAATATCGGTAGCGAGTCTCGGCGTCAAGCCATCATCAATCGTTAGGGATTGGATAGACGCGTTAACTTGGATGCGCAATAATTTACCACCATCGCCAACAAAGTCTGGGGAAAGCGGCACCGTTGTCGCATCCTGGTGGGATTACGGCTACTGGATAACGGTGTTCGCCAATAAGACAACACTTGCGGATAATGGGACAATAAATAGCACGCAGATACAGCAGATTGGAAGGATGTTTATGTCGAACGAGACAGAGGCGATTGAAATACTTAGGCGATATAACGCAACACACGTGGTTGTCTTCGTAACTTTTCACTTGGAAGTCGTGAGGTGGTGGGGCCCAGAATATGCGCTCTATTATGGAGGCGCCTATGGCGGAGATAATGGCAAGTGGAGGTGGATGGCTCTGATACCCGGGCTCAATGACAACGCCTTTGGAAATCTAACGCTCGGCTGGGACTGGGTGGACAAAAACTTGAACAGATCGCCTGATCCAGGAGAACTCGTGCCAAACAGCCTAGGCCAAAACACAACATTATATAAGCTGATGGCATACGGAATGGAGACAACAACCCTAGGATACTCAACCATAAACCTAACTCACTTTAAGAAAGCATATTTCTCCAAAGAGTACCCAATAGAGTCGGTGCCGGAGACGGGCGGCGTCGTACCGCTTGTCTGCATATACGAGGTAATCTACGACTAAACATTTTTAGACCCCCTGGACATAATTGTGTGCAGGGACCCGTGGCCTAGCCAGGACCAAAGGCACCGGCCTCCGGAGCCGGGGATCCCGGGTTCAAATCCCGGCGGGTCCGCCACGTTCCGGCTTAGATCCCACGTTTTTGCTTTTGGCGGCGCAGATTAGATACAATCGTCCGCTATGAAATCCTAGGTTTAAACACAACGAATTAATAGGCAAGATCCATGTCTTTGGGAAAGGTGGAAAAAGTCTTAGGGGTCGCCCTCTTATTAGATTATGAGGGACGCGGTAGAGGAGAGGGCTAGGTTCAGGATGGCTAGGAAATTTATAAGATAGAAGGTAACCTGAATAGCTTTGTACCAAGAATCAGCTTAAGGTGCTTCATTAAATCCTGGGCAATAAGTTCTGACCTATCTGCCTAAAACTAGGAGGGTGCCTCTTTAACCTCGCACTTAATCTGCTTTAATATCTCATCAACCTTTGCCGGATCAATCTTCAGCGTATAGAGCATTTTTGATGTCCTAAGCTTAAGCTTAACGATATTATCTCTTCTCAGCCTCTTCACTATACAATACCTTGCCTTCTCGGAAAGCTCTATGAACTTTTTGGCATCAAATATTTCTGCCGGCATATGCTGGAACGCTCCGCAGATATAGAAACTAACTTCCATCTGAGAAATAAATATCTTTTGCGCTAATGCTTCCCAACTCCATAGTTCTGTACAGCCCTGATTATCTCCCTGTAAAGGCGCATATCTGAGACGTTCACTATTGGTATCTGGGCTCCCTTCTCGATCTCCAGAAGTCGAGTGTACTTTGGGAAACTCGCATAGCAAAGCTGGCTTATATAAAATTCTCCCCTCTCAATCTCGTACTCGATAGATTTTTCATAAACCTCTAAGCATATGAGAAAGCCATCAACCCAAAATAACCTATTCGCACCAAACGTTATGGCGCAAAAACCAATATTCTCTGGATCACGCCTATCAAGGCCCAGGATAACTACCCTCTTCGTCGGCCTAATATCAATCACCAATCTCCCACCATAAATTTAGGTTTCTTTAGGAAGTATAAAATCTATCCCGGGTTCTGAGTTAAGTAGGAATAAAAGCAACAATTTACTATGTATTCCTACTTAACTCTTCCCTCTCAATTATTTCATTGAGGGCTCTTTGGGGGAACCCTTCTCCCCGCATCTGAAGGTTTAGCACTGCTAAAAAGTCTCTGTCCATTACTAGGTTGCATTTTTGCATATCATCAGCATCAGATCTCCATAAATTAAAGCTTAAACCTGGAAAATAACTCCCAATGAGAACATTAACAAACCACTAAAATTTATATTATGCTACTGGGATAATGGAAAATATCCCGTTGATTTAAGTGGGGAATTCAATGTTTGGTGAGAAAAATGAGGGGATGGAACGGCAAAATTTTAAGGGTGAATCTTTCAAAGGGAAAATCTGTAATTGAAGAATACGACGGTGGCTTCGCGGTAAAATATATTGGTGGGAGGGGGTTCACGGCGAGAATTCTCTTCGATGAGCTGAAACCGGGAGTGGATCCCCTAAGCCCGGAAAACAAGCTTATAGTTGCGGCCGGTCCATTGACGGGCCTTCCAGGGCCAAGTTTAGGGAAGCTTGTCATAGCCGCCAAGAGTCCGCTTACCGGGGGTTATGGAGACGGGAACATTGGGACGATGGCCGCCGTACAAATGCGTAAAGCTGGCTTTGACGCTCTAATCATTGAGGGAAAGGCCGAAAAGCCCATCTACATCTATGTTGAGGATGGAATGGGTTATATTTTGAGCGCAGACGGCATATGGGGCAAGACATCCCTTGAGACTGAAAAGGCGCTGAGAGAGGTTCATGGGAGGGATATTGGAGTGCTCGTCATAGGTCCTGGTGGAGAGAATATTGTTAGATACGCAACAGTCATCTCCGAGGGGGGACGATCTGGCGGAAGGCCTGGAATGGGCGCGGTTATGGGTTCAAAAAGGGTTAAGGCCATAGTTTTTAAGGGTTCAAGGGACATTCCCATAGCCGACCCCGACGCCTACAATAGGCTTATTAAGGAAGCCTATGAGGATATCAGAAATAAGGACTCTTATGATTTCTGGATAAGGCAAGGAACAATGGCGGTAATAAACTGGGCTAATGAGAATAGCGTCCTACCAACATACAATTTCAGAGAGGGAATCTTTGAGTACAGCGATATAATAAACGGTTTTGCAATGGAGGCGGCAAAAATCAAACGAAGAGGGTGCCCGTACTGCAACATGGCTTGTGGAAACGTTGTCTTAGACTATGAGGGAAGAGAATCTGAGCTGGACTATGAGAACGTCGCTATGCTTGGCTCAAACATCGGACTGGGACATCTTGGAAAGGTCTCTGCCCTAAGTAGAATAGCAGACGAACTCGGCCTAGACACGATCTCCTTGGGCAGCACTATAGGGCTTGCGATGGAAGCCTCAGAGAAAGGCTTAATTAAAGATAATATAGAGTGGGGAGACTTCGAGAAAGTGAAGACTTTAATCAGCGATATTGCATACCGACGTGGGGACCTTGGAAATCTATTAGCTGAAGGCGTCATGAGAGTAAGCCAGAAACTCGGCGGCGAATCGCAGGACTGGGCCATGCACGTTAAAGGGCTGGAAGCCTCGGCCTACGATTGCCATACAGTTCCGGGAATGGCCCTCGCCTATGCAACCTCGCCTATAGGGGCTCACCACAAAGATGCCTGGATAATCGCATGGGAAGTAAAAACCGATAGAACGGGATATACGGAGTCTAAAGTGGATAAGCTGATAGAGCTTCAGAGGATAAGGGGAGGAATCTTCGAGTCGATTGTCGCATGTAGGCTCCCATGGGTAGAACTCGGCTTCTCATTAGAATGGTATCCAAAGCTCATGAAGGCGGCTACCGGCATTGAGATGAGCCCGGAAGAAATGCTTTATGATGTGGCCGACAGGATATACGCTTTAATAAGAGCCTTTTGGGTGCGCGAGTTCGGCCAAAACTGGAGCCGCCTAATGGATTATCCGCCGAAGAGATGGTTTAAGGAGCCTCTCACTAAGGGTCCTTATAAGGGAACCACGCTTGACCAAGAGAAATTTGATATGCTTCTTGACATGTACTACGAGAAGCGCGGATGGGATAAAAGAGGAATACCAACATCAACGACTCTCAAAAGACTCGGTTTAAGGGATGTCGCACAACAGCTATCAGAAGTAGTTGCGCTAACCCAATAAACGGCCATAAAAATATAATCTATAATTTGTTTCCCCATAACCAGATTTCCTCACCCCATAGTCCTAGTACCGTGCTAGTCTTTTAACTCGCTGCCATCCAGAGGAGAAAGACTTTAAAAAGGTTAAAAGGCCCCAGTCTAGAGAATTTTATGAGGGTGAGAAATGGGTAAATTAGATGGTATGACGGTTATTGTTACTGGTGGGGCTAGTGGGATTGGTAGGGCAACCGCTATTAGGTGTGCTCACGAGGGAGCGAGGGTCGCGATATGCGATATATCGGACGCCCAGGGCAGGGAGGTTGTTGAAAGGATTAATAGGGAGAGTTATGTAGCCAAGTATTACTATATGGATGTCTCAAATGAGCAGGAGGTGGAAGAAACCCTAGGGCGAATCGCCTCAGAGCTAGGCTTAATAACAGGGCTGGTAAATAACGCTGGGATCGCGATGCCTGAACATGATATGAAGCCGATTCATGAGTCCCACTTAGAGGTTTTAGAGAAGGTTATCCGCGTTAACCTTTATGGAGTTTTATTCTGTATGAAGCACGCCATACCATACATGATTAAAGCTGGCAAAGGGTCGATAGTCAATATCTCATCGATAGCAGCCATAATATCCTTACATGAAATAGCATATACATGTAGCAAGGCAGGTGTACTCGCGGTTACAAGGCTTTGTGCCAGAGATTACGCGAAATATAACATAAGGGTAAACTCAATTTCTCCAGGCTTTGTTGACACACAGTTGCTTCATTCAATTGGCCGCTCAATCAGGAAAGAAATTCCTGGAGAGGCGGAGAGGGTATCCCAGTCAATACCACTGAGTAGGCTTGCTACACCTGACGAGATAGCATCGGTAATCGTGTTTTTATTGTCAGATGATGCCTCCTATATAACTGGAACAAACATCATTGTCGACGGAGGGTTTACAGCCCTGTAAACTTTAAAACGTGGAGCCAGAAGCTCTTCCCTAACATTATAACTATAATCGTTTTAATGCGCTCAGGGCATATGAGTTTAGAGCCCCAATTCAAGGATCCTATGGAAACCTTAAATAAGCTGAAAATAAAAGATCGACGAAAGAACCTGCGAGTATCTTTGTCTCTTTCGAGACCAATTTCATTAGATACCTAACTGAGGAGAAGCAAGCTGAAGCCTTAAAGAAGGTTATTCGCTGCTTAGCCTAAATAAAACTTTTACTTTAGGATAGAACTTGCTAACTGCTTGTAAGTAGATGCATGAAAGTCTTAAATATTATTTAACCTTACACTATACTACTATTATTGGGTTCGCTTATGGTCGAAATAAGAAGGGGTAGTTGTGGCGGTTGCTTGCAAGTCGGTTGTCCCATGCTGGCATATGTTGAAGGTGGCAAGATATTGAGGATCGAACCTGACCCGCTGGCACGTAACGACTACGTTGCGAAATGCGAGAAGCTAAAGATATGGCCTGATCTTAATGAGCGCATTCTTTATCATCCTAAACGACTTAACTATCCAACGAAGAGGGCTGGCAGGCGTGGAGAGGGCAAGTGGCAGAGAATTAGCTGGGAACAAGCTATTGATGAGATCGCCGAGAAGCTTAAAGAAATAATAGACGAATATGGGCCTGAAGCGATTGCGTTAGCGCAGGGTACATTATATGGGGACCAAGACTTAGGGCAATACCGCTTCCAATGCTTGCTAGGTACACCTAATGCATGGTTCCAAGGAAAACAGTGTGGTGGCGGAAGGTTCCCAATAGAAGTGGCCATGTATGGCTATATAACATTTATGGGCATACCAATACCTGGATTAACCAAGTGCATAGTTTTCTGGGGCTCGGATCCGGAAAATTGGTGGCACCGTCTTGAACTGCTTGATAGAATCATGACTTGCAAAGAGGCGGGGGCCAAGCTTATATGTATTGACCCTAGAGCGACAAGAGAAGCAGCCATATCTGACCTTTGGTTGCAAATTAGGCCGGGATCAGATGCGGCGCTTGCAATGGCTTTTCTAAATGTTATCATTGAGGAGGGCCTATATGATAAAGAGTTTGTAGAAAAGTATACACTAGGCTTTGATAAGTTAAGAGAGGCTGTTAAGGAAATGCCTCCTTCAAGAGCCTCTAAAATAACATGGATACCAGAGGACAGGATAATCGAGGCTGCAAGGATTATCGGAAATAATAGACCCGTAATTTGGGGTGGTGGTGGAGATTATGTAACCGCTAACCATTTGGGTACTGCTAATACGGCTTTCTCATACTACCTTTATGCATTGTTTAGTTTAACAGGTTTAGATGAGCCGGGCGGCATGTATATTTGGGGAAACGTTGATGAGATTTGCGCGTATGGCAAGTATGTGGCAATGTGGAAGTACTTATGCGAGCACCCAAAAAGAAAGAGGGATACCGTTGGTTCAGACAAATATCCAATAGGATCTTGCAGGGCTTGGTTAAGATTTTACGAGGCTATGAAAGAAGTTAACTCCTACGGTTTAGAATGTCAATATCTTACTCAACCAAGCCACCTAGCTATATTGGACGCAATAATGACTGGAAAACCCTACCCGATAAAAGCTTTAATAAGTCAAGCTGGAGGGCTCTCAGCATTTCCGCAAAAACGCCTAATCGAGGCCCTAAAAAGTGACAACCTTGAACTTTTTGTCGTCATGGATCTCTTCCCATCAGCCTACTCAGCTTTAGCAGACTATATCCTACCAGCAGCAGGAGCATTAGAAAGGGATTGTCTGTTCACAGGCAATGGCATAATCTTTGTTATCACCGGCAGCGAAAAAGTTTTCGAACCCCTATATGAACGACATGACGACTACGATTTATATAGGGATCTTGGAAGAAAGCTTGGACTTGACATGCCTGATAAAGAGAAGCTTTTTAACATGCTTTTAGAGCCTCTAAGAATGACCTTCAAAGAATTCGTCCATAAAAAACGGGTTGCTATGGGAGAATTTAGGTGGAGAAAATATGAGAAGCGTCTAGGCACAACTTCTGGAAAGATAGAATACGTACCAGCCGTCTTAGAAGACCTTTTCGGAAAAGACGTGTTTCCACCCAAATATGAGGAGCCCTCTTTAAGCCCATACAAAAACCCTGACCTTGCCAAGGAATATAACTTGATTCTAACATCAAGAGGAAGGAAATGGCCATACACTCATGGTAGTGGCAGATGGATAGAAGAATTCCGAGAAGTTTATCCATACCCTCTATGCGAAATAAACTCTCAAGATGCGGCAGAGCATAGGATAGCTAACGGCAACTGGATATATATTGAAACTCTCTGGGGAAGAATACTAGCAAAAGCTTACGTTTCGCCTGCAATGATGCGGGGAGTCGTAGCTCTAGATGCTTTCTGGTACACGCTCCCAGAAGAGGTGGAAGAAAATCTTTACGGGAACCTAAAATATAACTTTAACGTGCTAATACCCGATGGCCATGAATACGCAGACAGGTGTACCGGAGTAGTACCTCATAGAGGGCTCCTATGCAAAGTTTACAAAGCCCCCAAAGCAATCTGAAAAAGAAAAGTTTAAAAGGAGTTATTAGCACAGTACCCAAAGACAACGAAACTCCAAATTTTCTATAATATAATTACCTATACATATCCGCCAAATTCAGCGTTTTTCAGATTACGCGAAGCTATACTTTTGCTCTCATACATTTGCACCCATTTATTATTCAAGGGATATTTTGCCTTGGATCCCTTTTATACATTGGTGAAGAGGATGGCATAGCTAGGTGGAAGATCACATCGGCCTTTGGAGCTAAACTACTCATCTCATCATAAGGCCTATTATAGAACTTTACATCTAGCCCTTCAATATCCTTTAGGCTTCCCTAATGAGTCGCTCGACAAGGTTATTCCCAATAAAGCCGCAGCCACCAGTAACAATAACCCTTATGAATAGTTCCCTAAATCCAATTTTCCATCAGAATTTATAAGTTTTGAGCGAATGCCAACGTATAGCGCAAATAGATGGATTTAAGCGAACTATCTATGAGTTAAAAATTTATAAACTTTAACTCCTTGGGGTTAGCGTTTAATTAAATGGCTGTCCTTTATTATGTAGTCTCTCATATAGGTCTATCGTCGTCAGTAGGATCGTAACTTTTCTCTCCCTGTTTATTCTGCTGAGGAGCTCCATTAAGAGGGCTGAGTTTTCGTCGTCTAGGCTTGAGGTGGGTTCGTCTGCCAGTATTATTTCCGGGCTGTTGATTAGAGCCCTTATAGCAGCTATGCGCCGTCTCTCCCCACCGCTTAGGGTCTCTGGAAGCCTTTGGGCTAGGCCTGTCAGTCCAAAGTGGTTTAAGAGTTCATAGGCCCTCCGCCTCCACATACCTGTCTGCCAAAACTCCTTGGAAGAGCACCCTATCGTTTACTTTAAGCCCAAGTTTTTCT
>JAWAXF010000012.1:0-48768 GCA_038897035.1 Bathyarchaeia archaeon | reverse complement strand
AGCGGGCTGCATAAAATTTTAGATAGTTTTCAACGTTCTCCACAGCCCTAACAGTCACTGTTAAGTTGGCTTCGTCAGTTTTCATGCGGGCAGTTAAGATTTTTTGTGGGAAAGCTTGATCGACTTCAGAAGCTTCGGTTAGGCGCCTAGATATCTCCATGTCTACTTGGCTGTTTGTAAGGGCTACCGCATTCTTACCTAGGATTAAGTATGTTTCGCCTATCTGCACTAGGCCCACTAAGGCTTCTGACCGGACGTTAATGTAGTTTACAATAGAATTCATTGAGGTGATTATGGCTAGGAGGAGCGCCAAGGCCAGTATTGCCATGCCCGTTCCAGGCTTTCTTAAAAGAATTTTCTGGCTCAACATGGGGTCGGCTCCGTTGGTCGTCAAGATTTTTCCACAGTAGCTATCAATATTATGAGGCATGAATTCCTTTAGAGTATTAGCGTTGCCCCTGCTATTTTGATCCCTTCCTTCGGGTCCAATACTATCCCGTACTTGTCCATTGTCCCCGAGCCTACTATTAGTTCTGGTAGTCTAATCTTCCTGCCTTCAACCTTAACCTCTTTAACGAATTCATCTATGACGAATACGGTTTCTGGCAGCTCGAAGCCATCTATAATTATGGTGAGCTGAGCGTACTTGTCAGCTTCAATATAATTGCCATTGATCCAGCAGAGTTTTAGGGGCCTGCTGAGCCTCAGCCATTTAGCGCCGAAAACCTCCTCGAAGAAGGCTCTCTGAATTACTGTAACCCCGGAGCCAGTATCAAATAGCGCAGTGCATCTAGCCCTCTCACCCATAAACTCAAGCTCCACGGCCTTTGAGGCGCGCATCCAGTAGCACCCAATAATATGGGGGACGCGGCCAATTAAGCACTTCCATGCAGAGCTTAGTATTCCAGTTAACTCTTAATTTTCTTTGCGCATTTGGAAGATCTCTGACCAATCTTTCGGCTTAAAAGGGTGATGAACAACAGAACCAAAGAACCAATGAAAACCTTAGAAGCAAGAATCTCCCGGCTTTAGCCATGGAGAGCGTCAATTTCCCGGGTTTTTCTCCTGCTCCTGGGTCTTCCCAGATTCCTTTTCTATCTCCTCGATGGGCTTAGGTGAAGGCGTTGTAGCCAGCGTGTATAGCCCCAATAAAGTGTTGGTGATTAAATGGGTTACGTGAGGGTTAAGGGTTTTGTCGGATCGCCTGAGAAGGTGAGGGTTGAAGAGGTAGATTTTTTGGTTGATATGGGTGCTTATTATACAGTCTTGCCTCCGGAGCTGACGGAGGATCTAGCCATAAGGCCAATGGCGAGGGCTGAGCTGCTGACAGCTGACAAGAGGAAAGTGGAAGCTTACCTGTCTTACGCTTACATAAAGATAGGGGAAAGGGACGGCATTTTGCCCGTGGCAATAATGGAGGCTCCAGAACCATGTTCGGTGTGACGGTTATCGAGGGGCTTGGGATAAAAGTCGACCCGACGACGGGTAAAATAGAGTATACTAGACCTTATGGGCTCGTGATACTTTAAAATAACCGTGTGTATAAATTTATCGAGCATTCGTAGTAGAATCTTAACATGGGCATCATATGTTACGCTTTCAAGCAACTTTATTTAAGCCTTTAAACTTTAAGCACCGGGTATCTTCAACATGTTTTATGCGGGGCGAGAGCCAATAATTTGTTTCCATATTTCATTATCAGTTTAGTTATTGGCGACGCTGTTTGATGTGGCCACGTCATGTTTTAATCCAATATATTCTGCGAACGATTTTTCAAATTCTTCTACGAAAGCCCTTGTAAGTATTTTATTTCGCTTGGATAATTCGGGCGTCCCATGGAAATCGTTCACCCTTTAACCAGCGGGACCAGCGATCTACCTCCTCTCTGACCATCATCTTTACAAGTTCATCAAATCTCGTTTAGACCTCTAACCAAGTATGCGCTCAGCCTTAGAGTAATCTCCAGCTAGACATAGTCCGGTGAGTTTAACCTTGAACCCCCTCCCGCATATCTCATCGAATGCTTTCTTCAACCCTTCAAGTTTTCTCACTCTCGAGCAACAGACATTACCAGAATAAATCAGCCAAAACAGACTAATAAACATAACTGAGCCACGCCGCAGCGCGTATTCAAAACCCCTTTAATCTAAGCCTCGAACAGACGATAAACACTTCTCAGGCAAGTTTGATGCTTAAAGCATCAACGGCAGCCCTTTGATCAGCTTCCAGTCGCTGAATTAACTCTATAGCCCATCTGCTCTAGCGCAACCACGCCTATGAGGGGCGTTGTATCCTTAGGCCTGACGATGGCATAGGTCTCTGAGCTCCTATCCTCTATCTTTATGATGAGTTGAGCTGCTAATTTAACGCTCTTAGCTCCCTCAGCTGTCTCGGCTGGCTGCTCGCCTATCAATGGTAGGCCGAGCTCTTCAACTTTATCCTCCGGTAGTGCTGGAAAGGTTGCCCCTGTGTCCACTAGCGCCTCAGCATCCACCCTCCTAACGTCCTCCAGCTTACATTTCCCCTTTAAATATTGAATGTAGTCCACAGCGTTGTAGAAGGTCGCCACCACGTAAACGTGCCCCATACAAATCCCTAACAGATGATTTTAATAAAGGCATTTAAAATGTTATCCGTTGCACAGCTCTCTCAACCTCAAAATGCGCATAAAAATACGCTTCAAGAGGCTGATTCCTAAAAATCTCTCTGAATTTAAGCCGCTTAAATTTTGCGGAAAAATCTCCAAGTTTCCCCGTTTACTAATAAATTCATGGTTCAACGAATCTCTCCGCATATTTTCTTCTTAGATTTCATTCCTTACTCACACGGCTAACAATCCGATGTACTCCAACTGCCCTGTGACCGGGTTAACCCTGTACCCATACTTTCCAGTGCTACAACGCCCAAAACTGCAGCATCCCCTTCCTCAGCCATTACAACTTCAACAACTGTTTCATGCTCCCCATATTTTATTCGGGCAAAAGACGTTGAACGTTCAATAGGCTTACCTTCTATCGTCTTAAAAACCTTCCTTAACACTGGCTTTACACCTATTCTCTCCAATACCTCTCGCGGTATCCAGGGCAATATCGCACCTGTATCAACTATGAGCTCCAAATCCTCTTTAAAACTTGGCTCTATCGGGTTAGAAACCGTAACCTTCACGTATGTCAAACCCATACTTATGAGCTGCCTCCCTTTTACCCACAGAGGATGTATTTCCTAGCCTCAACGGACAAGACTCTCCACCGACAAATAAAAATTGCCAATACTTACTTATATCCCTAGCATACAAATTCCCTATGCTGTTTTTACCATTCTCTTATCCTTTTAGCGCTACCAGTAGTCGAGCCCGCTCTTATTATGCCCTTCTCAGGGAATGTTTCCATGAAGGACTTATTGATTAAGAGAATTTGCTTAATACACTCTTCATTTCGCTCTTTAATTTGTCCTCTATTTCCCCCAAGCAAAAACCCCATCCTGCCTCCGCTGCAATATATGCTTGATTTCCTCAATCGCTTCAGCCACAGCATCTTTAAGGATCTTCTCATGTTTCTTCCCAAGCCACGGATGACCAGTATACTTTATACGCCAAGGCATCTTAAATTAGCACAGCTAGTCTAATATCGCCTGCCTCTTCAACTCAGGAAGATTCATAATCGTTAAGTATCTGATAAAGCCTTCATCCCTAGCCCACTTGTGGGCGGACCTGTTGCCCCATGATTGGGCGATCCTCGCAACCTTTTCAGCCAGGGCCCTCCCAGCAGCCCTCACCCAATAATCGACTTCCCCCAAAACTTGAATCATCAATCTGCGTCAGCACGCAAAGCCCCCAACAACTTCTTTATTATGGGCGCGAGGGCCACTGGTTAAAATTAAGCTGCGAACCCCAACAGTCACCTTAAAAACGAGCTTCACAAATACATATTCAGTCATATTCAAACATCGATACAAGACCCCGCTGCGTTGAGCCAGCCTCATCAACCTAATTAATGGAGCCCTCTTCAAGGGGATCCCATAAAACTCAAAGAAGCCGTCCTCAGCCCTCCTCAAAAACCCATAATCGACAAATCCTTTCATGCAAAAATCATTCATCGTCATATTAACACACACGATATTGATTCTTTCTTTTAGAAAATATAAGATTAACGCACCTTCACAAACCGTATAGTCCTGCTGAAAAGGCAGATTTCATTTAGCCTTAAACAGGATATATCTTGATAGCCGAAGATGACAGTCCAGATAGAACCTTATTAATGGAGCCTTAAAGAAGTTCACGTACTGCCGGGAATTTGAACTCAGGTCGTCGGCAACGGGACCTGTTTCTCAGCCAAGCCAGGGCACCCGTTTAACCCCATGCTATACACTAGGGCCAGAACACCAGCTGCGACGCGAGGCCCGCCAGCAGAGTCACGTTCACATAACTCCTCTTATTGCCAGCTCAATTAAGTCAAGACCTCCTTCAGGCCATTCCTATACTTTCTCAGATAATGAATTAGCCCAAAACAGAATAAAAAGAAGTTATATTTTAAGAGACTCGAACCCAAAAGGTGGTGGGCCGGGCCGGACTTGAACCGGCGACCTCAGCCTCTCTTAATGATCGTTTGTTCGTAAGGGCTGCTTCAGGTTCCTGCGGAATGTCCTAACCAGACTGGACTACCGGCCCACTATTAACTCTATAATATTCCGGCTTTTTTAAATTTCTTCCTTTAAAAGTATCCATCAAGGGGATATTCGTATCTTGTTGCTTTAATCCGAAAATTAAATAAGGCTTAATGCTATTTTTTAGTTAAAAGCATTAAAATGGGGGTCCACTTTGGATATCATCGTTTGTGTTAAGCATGTCCCGGATACTGCGGAGGCCGAGATAAAAATAGATACCAGTGGCAAGGACATAGAGAAGCGGGGTTTGGTTTTTGATATAAATGAGTGGGATGATTACGCAGTTGAGGAGGCTGTACGCATCAAAGAGAAGCTTGGTGGGACCGTTACAGTTGTTACTGTCGGCCCAGAGGATGCTGATAGCACCTTACGTAAGTGTTTGGCTCGCGGTGCGGATAAAGCCATCCGAATAACTGATCCCAAAATTTATGGTTCAGATGCTTACGTAATAGCGAAGATGCTGTATAGTGTCATCAAAAACATGCACTTCGACCTCATATTAGCTGGGGCGCAAACCAGTGATGATGGAAGCGCTGTTGTTGGGCCAGTTCTTGCGGAGCTGCTTGGGATCCCACATGCTACTTTGGTTAAGAAGATAGAGTTTAGAGATGGGAAGGCTGTTGTGAAGCGTGAGCTCGAAGGGGGCTTTGAGGAGGTTCTAGAGGTTGACTTGCCAGCATTATTTACGATTCAAACTGGGATAAATGAACCAAGATATGTTTCGATAATGGCTATTCGGAGAGCCATGCAAAGGGAAATAAAGGTTATGACCCTGATGGACATAGGCTTGGACGAAAAAGAAGTTGGTGAAGCTGGCTCATGGCTGAGAATTGAGAGCTTGTTTATTCCACCAGCTGAGAAGAAGGTTGAGTTTATCAGCGGAAGGCCAGATGAAATAGCCTCAAAAATAATTGAGATTTTGGAGAGAAGGGGGTTAGTCTAATGGCAGTGATACTTGTTTTAGCCGAGCATAGGCAGGGTCAGCTAAGAGACATAACCTTCGAGATGCTCACTAAGGCCCATGAGCTCTCTGGCAGGGTTGGCGCTGAGGTAGTATCAGTAGTGTTAGGTAAGGATATTAAGAATATTGCATCAGTTTTAGCAGAGTACTCGAATAGGGTTTTGCTAGTTGAGGACGCTAGGCTGGAGCATTTTAACTCTGACTTATATCAAGCGGGGCTCTCGCGGATAATAAGGGAGCAAAGACCATTACTAACGATAATTGGGCACACATCATACGGTATTGAACTCGCCCCTAGATTAGCGGCGGCCCTAAACATCCCACTAGCCACGGACTGTATAGACTTAGCATTTGAGAACGGCTCGCTTAAAGTTACGCGGCAAATGTATGGTGGAAAAGTTAATGTTAAAGCTGTACTCCATAAATCTGAGACCTATATGGTGACGGTGAGACAGGGAAGCTTTACGGCACAAAAGCCATCCCCACCATTAAGCGGAAAGATAGAGGAGCTTTCATTGCCTCCAGAGGGGATAGCGCTCAAGAAGCGCTTCATAGAATATGTTCCGCCGCCACCAGGGGGAGTGGATATAACATCCGCTAACATCATAGTGGCTGTTGGGAGAGGAATAAAGGATAAAAATAATATCCCAGTTGTCGAAGAGCTAGCCAAATCACTCGGTGGGGTACTGGCCTGTACACGCCCAGTCGTAGATAAGGGTTGGCTTCCAAGCGACCGGCAGGTGGGGATATCCGGAAGAACTGTTAAACCAAAGCTATATATAGCCTTAGGGATCAGCGGGGCGTTCCAGCACATCCTAGGAATGAAGAATTCAGAGATAATAATATCGGTAAATAAGGATCCAAAAGCACCAATCTTTGGGTTCTCAGATTATGGCGTAGTTGATGATTTATTCAAGATAATACCTGCGCTAAAGAGCAAAATCGATGAGATAAAGGCCAAAAAGACATAAACGCCTAAGTAATTCATTCTCCCTACCACACCCTTTTTGTATATTAGCTATTGGCTGATGGTATCTCTTTATAAATGCTATTCTTCTCGGCCATCACGGCGTTAAAAACTAATGTTGTGGGAAAGAATTGCTCTTTGAGAACTTTGCTCAAAATTTTCTTACTCGGGTTATGATAATTGCATACTTTGCTCTATCTTCTTTCTTTTCTCCTCTGAAAGCGGCCCAAATTTTCTTATTCTATCAGTAAACATGTTAAAGAGCTCCGCGGCTTTCTTGTAGACTGGCAAGGGTATATAGCTATGCCGCAATCGCATGGATTCAACCCCAAATTTCGTGAGATCTCTACCCATTTCGGTTATTCTCTTTCTAGTAAATTTCTCGTAGAGTTCTTCATTTCCCTCTATTACTAATACGCCATCCGCGCCATATGCAAAGGAAGCCAAAATATGCTTGCTTCCAAGAACCGCCGTGGAGGGAACTGCAACAATATATACGTTTTCCGGATAATTTTCTCGGTCCAGGCCTAAGAAGTCCATACCGGTATACCCAACACTTTTATCAACAAAGGCAACTATTCTAATCTCCCCTGGAGCCTTCTCTGCTAGTACACCCTTCAAGGTTGCGAGTATCTGCCTTATAGTCGCATTCTTAAATTCTATGGCTTCCCTGGGGCACGAGGGGACACACGCGCCACAGCCTATGCATTGGAATGGATCAACCTTTGCCTTGGCTTCATATATCGATATGGCATTCACTGGGCACACCTTAACGCATTCACCACAACCATTACAGAGCTCTGAGATAACGACCACCTTCTCCGGGCTCGTTGTTATATATTCACTCTTTAGAAAGGAAGCTACCTTTGCGGCGGCTCCTAAGGCATCTGAGACAGTATCCCGAACATCTTTTGGGCTGAGAGAGCAACCACATGCAAAGATGCCCGTGACTAACGAGTCAACTGGGTCCAGCTTTGGATGCTTCTCGGTTATAAAGCCGTCTTCACCCAACGGCACCTTTAGTTTTTCGGCGAGATCCTTAAGCCCGGCTGGTGGAACCATAGGGACGGCCAACGCAACCATGTCATACTCGTCCTCTCTAATTTCACCAGTGAGGGTATCCTCTGCCTGAACAATAAGTTTCCCATTGTTGTCTTGCCATATCTCGGCTACCTTACCACGTATGAAGACTACACCAGCTTCCTGGGCCCGCCAGTAAAGATCCTCGTAACCCTTTCCAGTAGCCCTAATATCCATATAGTACACGGTTACATCTATTCCAAGCATCTTCTTCAGCACGTACGCCTGCTTTAAGGAATACATGCAGCATATTCGGCTACAGTAGGGAATATAGTTCTTATCTCTGGACCCGGCGCAGAGAACGATTGCAATCTTCCTGACATCGCTTCCATCCGCTCTCTTTACATATCCGCCTGTAGGCCCCGTTCCAGATGTTAGCCTTTCCAGTTCCATCATTGTTATAACATCTTTATAGATGCCATACCCATAATTCTCAAGCCTCTCCGCCTCATAGATCTCGTAGCCCGTAGCTAATAGTATGGCGCCAACGTTAAGCTCTATGACTTTTCCCGCGTCATTTAAATTTATGGCCTTCGCAGGGCATACTTGCTCGCATTTCCCGCATTTTGTGCAGGCATTGAAATCTATGGCATAGGCTGATGGGACTGCTTGCGGAAACTCTATATAGGCGGCTTTACGTTGCGATAAACCCTCATTAAACTCGTCCGAAACAGATACTGGGCATACCTTTGCGCAAACACCACAGCTTCTACATTTCTCTACGTCAACGCCCCTGGGTTTCATGAATATTTTAACAAGGTAGTTGCCTGGTCTGCCACTAACTTCTTGTACTTCAGCGCATGTTAGCAAGTTTATATTTGGGTTTCTTCCAACATCGGCCATTCGCGGCGTCAATATACATTGAGCACAATCCAGTGTTGGGAAAAGCTTGGTTAGCTTGGCCATGTTCCCTCCAATACTGGGCCTTCTCTCCACAAGGTGAACCTTAAAGCCAAGATCCGCGAGCTCAAGGGCTGCTGTTATACCAGCTATGCCACCGCCGACTATAAGGATCTCTCTAGAACACTTATCTTTGATTGTTTCAAGGGGCTCGAGATTCAGGCTGCGCTCGTAGCCTCCTCTTATCAAGTTTATGGCCTTACGTGTAGCCTCTGGGTTAGGTCTCGGCCCATGAGCCCAAGAGTCATGCTCGCGTATATTTACAAATTCAATTAAATATGGATTTAATCCAGATCTCTCAAGAACGCTCTGAAACGTGGTGAGGTGCATCCTGGGTGTACAGGAGGCTACAACAACTCTATCAACGCCCTGCTTTTTTATGGCCTCAGCAATAATTTCCTGACCGGGCTTTGAGCATAAATATCTGTGATATTTAGCTACGACGACATCCTTCCAACCCTTAACGGCATCAACAACCTGCTTAACATCAATAACATCACTAATATTACCGCCACACTCACATACAAAGATACCCACTTTAGGCATTTTTCTCCCCTTCAAACGTTTTTTAACCATAATATCCTCAGAAAAATTTATGTTTTTCTACACCTTCTCTCGCCCAATCCCTTCTAATTTGTAAATAATTATGGTGTCCATATTCGTCATTAAGCAATCCTTTCACTTCTGCCAAACTCTAATAAGGGTTAAAAATGACTACTTAACAACACTTCTCTTCAAAAACTTATAATAGTGAATAAGGAATAAATAGCCTTACATGGAAAAAACGAGCAGCGTTATTTGGGCAATTACAGCACTCTTTCTCGGCTACTTTTCATTCGCTATGTTTAGGTTAAGTCTAGGTGCAGCCATTCCAAGTATTATTCTCGAAATGAATATAGATGAGTTCCGGGCGGGGCTTTTATATTCTATTCCATTGTGGTCGACCGCAGCTTTGCTGACACCAGCAGGCTGGCTTGCCGACCAGTTCGGTAGGAAGAAGATACTTTTAGTGGGCTACTTGCTCCTTGCAATCAGGGTCTTATCCTTCAGCTACTCGCCCAATTATCTCTTTTCAGTAATATCACTACTAATATCAGGAGTAGGATCGGGCATGATTGTCCCATCCTATTACTCATTAATGGGGGTTCGTTGGATCATACCTTGTAGGCGCTTTTGTAGCCCCTCATAAATGGAGAACGGCATTCATTGTAATGGGGATTCTACAACTCCTTATGCTTCTAGTTCAGATCGTCATAGTACCCTACGCTCCTCCAAAAAGAAGTGGCGAAAAACGTATGAAATTCCTTGGATGTATTGGGGGCAAAAGGAATTCTGTCCTCAAGCGCTAGTATGCTGCTAACCAGCATTAGCTTCTTCTCAATCATTGCTTGGCTGCCCTTATTTTTAGTCCTGAAGGGAATAGAGACAGCAAAAGCTAGTTTAATTCTAGGATTATTTCTTATCGCTGGAGCTATAAGCTCGCCAATTTTTGGAGGTTTATCTGAGAAGACTGGAAGGAAAAGGTAATTTTTATCTGAGCATGTCTTCTGCAGCGACCGCCGCGGTATCCTTCTTTATAGATCAGTCATTTGCTTCAGTAATTTGCGCCATTGTTTTGGGAATAGTAATCTCTCCCTACTGGAGTCTCTTAACAACCATTGTGCAAGAATCCGTTCCAGAAGAAAATATATCCACGGCTACTGGAATTGCGCAGACAATAGGTCTTTTGGGGAGCGCGGTTGGCCCGGTTATATCAGGAGCGCTAATCTTAGTTTTGGGAATCAGTTACGCTCTGCTCCTCTCAGTAGTTTTGCCTAGCATATTATGCGGTCTCATTATGTTGCTGTAGAAGTGAAAGTGCCCTCAATATATGGTTAGGTGTATTGTTTACTGTACTTATCTAGGAAAGATTTTTAAGCACTCATTTTCTCTTTTAATTTAATTCCTAAATTTACTGGGGATGAAAATGAGCCTGCAGGAAATAGTTCAGAGACATAATCTTCTGGAATGTATTCAGTGTGGTATGTGCACTGGAAGTTGCCCTGTCGCCAGGAAGGCAAACCTCAATATTAGGAGGTATATGCGTGAGGTCTCTGTTCTCGGTAGGCTCGCTATTCATCTACCCAACGAGCTATGGAGCTGTACAACATGCTCTACATGCGGCATTCGCTGTCCAAAACAACTGAAACCATATGAATTTTTAATAGACATAAGAAGCATAGTTATTGAGAAAGGTGAGGTATCACCCACCATTAGGGATGCCCTTGAAAGCGTGTATATAAATGGGAATCCATGGGGGAGAATTCGTGGAAAACGTATTGAGTGGTATCATAACTTAGATGTTAAACATTTCTCTCGGGGCGCTGAGATCCTATATTATGTTGGGTGCACGACATCCTATGACACAAGAGTCCAGGATGTAGCGGGGAGCCTTGTAAAGTGCCTAAATTCGGCAAACGTTAATTTTGGGGTTCTCGGTGAGGAAGAGAATTGCTGTGGTTCCGAGGTCTATTGTATGGGTGAGAGAGGGCTCTTCGAGTACCTTATAGAGGAGAACACGAAACTATTTAGCAAGTACAACATTAAGCAGGCCATAGTTAATTGCCCTCACGGTTTTGATGCTTTTAAAAACAGGTATAAGCAGACAGATTTTGAGGTCCTGCATCACTCCCAATTCCTCGCAAAACTTATAGATGATGGGAAAATCTCTCCAACGAAGAGTCTCGATAAGACTGTTATTTATCATGATCCATGCTACCTCGGAAAACGGAATAACATCTTTGATGAACCTAGAAAAGTTATTGAGAGCATCAAAGGAATTAAGCTCTTAGAGTTTAGCCGCTCAAGAAGCAGAAGTATATGCTGTGAGGGCGGGGGTGGTAGAATGTGGATTGATATTCCAGGAACACGTCTAGCTGAAATCCGGGTCAAAGAAGCCGTTGAGGCTGGAGCGGAGATATTAGCCGTCGCATGCCCATTCTGTCTACTCACTATGGAGGACGCTGTAAAAACAACCGGTAATGAGGAGAAAATTAAAGTTATGGAGATTGCCGAGCTACTCGCATCAGCCTTAACGTAAATTAATAAAAATATAGAATAAGTGAGATTACCTGTAGATTCTCTTCCATCTACTTCTTTAGTATCTCTTCTTCTGGCGGCGGCCTTTTTATTAGCCCATGTCTCATCAGGGCTTCTAGGCTCTCTCTGGCATTCTTTATGATCGCTACGGCCCTCTCATATAACTCTTGTCTACTAAGCTTTATTCTGGCAACACCCTGTTCAATAGACTTTAAGGCGCATGCAACAGCCTCCCTCGGATAGACCTCCCATTCCTCCATTGTCGGCAGGATATTATCCTCATGGATTCCCCTTTCCTCAGCAAATTTAGCTAGCTCCTCCGCAGCCGCTATACACATATCATCAGTTATGGTTCTTGCTCTAACATCTAGAACCCCACGGAAAATGGCTGGAAAACCTAGGCTATTATTTACTTGGTTTGGAAAGTCGCTTCTACCTGTAGCAACGATGCGAGCTCCCGCCTCCTTTGCCTCCCATGGCCATATTTCTGGTATTGGGTTTGCACAGGCGAAGACTATTGCATTATCCGCCATCATCTTTATCCATTCCTTCTTTATTACGTCAGGCCCAGGCTTTGAAGCACATACAATAGCATCCACGCCCTTCATAGCTTCTGGTATGTCACCCTCCCTTCCTTCAGCATTAGTTATTTGTGTGAGCTCGTATTTCCATGGATCTTCCTCTTTCCTTAAGTCTTTCCTATTTGGATACAGTATTCCCTTTGAATCCACCATTATAATGTTTCCGGGCTTAACCCCCCACCTTATAAGAACATACGCCGTCCTTATATTCGCGGCCCCAGCGCCTATGAGTGTTATAAGGCTCTTCTTTGGGTCCTTACCAACAATCTTAAAGGCGTTTATTAAGCCAGCTAATATTACTGCCGCTGTTCCCTGCTGATCATCATGCCAAACCGGAATTTGAAGGCGCTCTCTAGCCTTCTCTAGAACATAAAAACACTTCGGCCTCTCAATGTCCTCAAGATTAATCCCACCAAAAGTCGGCTCTACAAGCTCCATCGCCTTAACAAGCTCATCCGGATCCTTCGTCTTCAAGCACAATGGAAAAGCATCTACTCCGCCAAGATACTTGAATAGCAGCGCCTTTCCCTCCATGACTGGCATGGCGGCCTCAGGTCCTATATCACCCAACCCTAAAACCCTTGTGCCATCCGAGATAACGGCGACATAATTCCAGCGGTTCGTTAACTCAAATGACTTTTCCGGGTTTGCTTGAATCTCCTTGCAGGGTGCCGCGACGCCTGGCGTATACCATATCGCGAAATCCTCGAAACTCATTATAGCGCACTTCGGCATAACCTGAACTTTCCCCTCATAAAATCTATGCATAGGCGGAGCAAGTAGAGAGGGCTTCTTAGCCTTAGCTAAAAGCTCTTTAACGCTCAATTTTTCACCTTTTGACATAAATTCCCCCCAATAATAACCCTTTTCTTATAAGAAGATATGTTTCTCTCCCTTATATACATAGATATTTATGATATATATTGAGAAAGATTGCTTCTGAGCATAATGTTTACTTGACTTAGTTAGCTTCGGCATCCTCCTCTGCGAAGTATATAATTAAAACGCAAGATATATACGATAGAATTAATTTTACTATAACTATTCCTTAATACAGGTGGTTGATGAAAAGTTGGATATTTCAAAGATTGTTGAGGAGGTTGCTTTTAATCTTATAAGACAGGCTGTGATATACCTGCCAGAGGATGTCAAGGCTTCCTTAAAAAAAGCTTATGAGGAGGAGGTTAGTGAGGCTGCGAAGACTCAGCTAAAGGCCATTCTTGATAATATAGAGTTGGCGGAGAGATATCTGGCTCCAATATGCCAGGATACTGGCACAATTCTCTTTTATATTGCTGCGGGTGCTGAGGTGAGAGGCTTAGATAAGATTGAGGCGGCATTGATAAATGCTACTCGAAAGGCAACAAGAGAGGTTCCCTTAAGACCAAATGCAGTTGATCCCTTCACACAGAAAAATAGTGGAGATAATACTGGAAGGTTCATTCCATACATAAATTGGGAGATAGTTCCAGGAGACGCGTTAGAGATAACTGTTATGCCAAAGGGAGGAGGTTCAGAGAACATGTGCATCGCTAAGACGATTCCGCCGGGGGAGGGAATAAACGGCGTAAAGAAGTTTGTTATTGAAACTATTGTTGAGGCAGGGGCTCAACCTTGTCCCCCAACAATAGTGGGCGTGGGAATAGGCGGCGGAGTAGATGTAGCTATCAAGCTTGCCAAGAGGACCCTTTTACGACCACTTAATGTGCCCAACTCGGACCCAATATTAGATAAGCTTGAGAAGGAGCTTTATGAAGCGGCGAATAGGCTTGGTATTGGACCCATGGGTTTAGGTGGCAAAGCAACGGTTCTGGGCGTACACATTAATTATGCTTTTAGACATCCAGCATCATTCCCAGTAGCAGTCGCCTTTAACTGCTGGGCTGCTAGGAGAGCCTCGGCAAAAATTTATCCTGATGGAAGCGTTGAGTATTTAACGCATAAGGGGGTGGAGTAGGTGCCAGTCTATTACCTTAAGACGCCCATATCTGAGGAGGAAGTTCGTAAGCTCAGGGTAAATGACACAATATATATAACGGGGACGATAGTGACCGCGCGGGACCAAGCTCATAGAAGAGCCTTGGAATACTTCAAGGAAGGAAAGACTATACCAATAAACCTTGAGGGATTAGCTATCTTCCACTGCGGCCCCGTGGTTAAAAAGGAAGGAGATAAATGGGTTGTTGTAGCCGCCGGGCCGACAACAAGCACGCGCATGGACCTATTTGAAGACGAATTCATAAAGAACTTTAAGATTAGGGTTGTTATTGGGAAGGGTGGTATGGGTAAGAGAACCACAGAGGCCATGGCTAAATATGGGGCTGTATACGCTGCCTTTACTGGAGGGGCTGCGATGCTGGCTGCGAAAGCAATTAAAAGCGTTAGGGGCGTCGAGTGGCTGGATTTAGGAGTGCCGGAAGCACTATGGATCTTCGAGGTTGAGAACTTCGGCCCACTAACGGTCGCTATAGACTCGCATGGAAACAACATATACATGGAAGTCTCAAAAAAGGTCGAGGAGAGCAAAAGGAAAATCTATGAGGAGATCGGCCTATAAAATAAGCCTTACAATTTCTTCCTTAAGTTTTTACTTAGGGTTTAGGGTGAAATGGTATGGAGAAAAACTCGCATGATATAGTGATTGTTGGGGCTGGTCTAGCTGGGCTGAGAGCTGCTGTGGCGGCGGCTGAAGTGGGCAATAAGCTCAGTATTGCTGTGATCTCGAAGCTTCATCCCCTGAGGTCACACTCGGTCTGTGCTCAGGGTGGAACCGCGGCGGTCATGCGGGAGGGGGACTCCCTAGAATTACATGCATGGGACACAGTCAAAGGCGCAGATTTCCTAGCGGACCAGGATATCGTGGAGTTCTTCGTTAAACAGGCACCTAAAGAGATTATTACCCTTGAGCATTGGGGTTGCCCCTGGAGCCGCACACCCGACGGGAAAATTGATCAACGCCCCTTCGGCGGCCACAGTTTCCCGAGAGCCTGCTTCGCAGCCGATATGACGGGCTTCCATGAGATGCATACATTATATGGCAAAGCCGTAACCTACGATAACATAAAATTCTACGATGAGTGGTTTGCAACCTCATTGATGGTTGAGGATAATTCTGTGAGGGGTCTAACGGCAATAGACCTTAAGAGTGGCGAGATGGGGGTCTTTCAGGCTAAAGCTATCATCATGGCTACCGGCGGACATGAGCGCATATATGAATTCACGACCTTCTCCCACTCCTCAACAGGCGATGGGATGGCTATCGCCTACCGAGCCGGGGCCCCCCTAGAGGACATGGAGTTCGTGCAGTTCCATCCTACTGGCTTGGTTCCATCAGGTGTCCTGATAACTGAGGGTGCTAGGGGTGAGGGGGGATATCTAGTAAATGCTGAGGGCGAGCGCTTCATGAAGAAGTACGCGCCGAAGATGATGGAGCTGGCTCCACGCGACATCGTTGCAAGGGCTGAGGAGACAGAGATACTAGAGGGGAGGGCTTTCCAAAGCTCGCATGGTCCGTATATCGCCTTGGACCTAAGGCATTTGGGTGAGGAGAAGATTAGGGAGAGACTACCCCTCATCAGAGAGGTGTGTATTAAGCTTGCTGGGATAGATCCGGTTAACGAGGTTATTCCAATACGTCCAGCAGCCCATTATTCTATGGGTGGGATAAAGGTTAACATAAGGGCTGAAACTCCCATCCGTGGGCTATATGCGGCTGGGGAATGCGCTTGCTATAGCCTTCACGGAGCAAATAGGCTTGGGACTAACTCGACGGCTGAATGCCTTGTCTTCGGAGCTGTTTCCGGGGAGGAGGCTGCCAAGTATGCCCTGTCAACAGAGCTCCGCTCCTTATCGATGGAGAAGGCTTTAGCCGAGGAGAAAAGGGTCTTTGACGGAGTTCTCGGCAGCGAGGGGCCCGAGAGGGTTCCTGAGATAAGGAGGGAAATGAGGCAGGTCATGAATACGGATGTCTGGGTCTACCGGACAGAAGAGGGACTGGAGAGAGCGCTAAAGAAAATTAGGGAGTTGAGGGAGAGGTTTAAGCGCATAAAAGTTGAGGATAAAAGCAGAACATTTAATACCGGCTTGACGGCAGCTCTAGAACTGGACTTCATGCTAGAACTCGCTGAGGTCACGACATACTGTGCGCTTGTAAGGACCGAGTCGCGCGGCTCACATTACAGGCTTGACTACCCAAGTCGGGATGATAAGAAATGGCTGGTTCACACTTTAGCCTACTATACTGTCGAGGGGCCGCGCCTTGATTATATCCCTGTCACAATCACCAGGTGGGAGCCTGTTGAGAGAAAGTATTAGGGAGGAGGGAGACCTGTGAGTGAGGGTATGAAAATGGTGGAGTTTAGGGTTAAGCGATATGACCCGGTGACAAAAAAGCAGTACTTATCCACTTATAGGGTGCCTGTTCAACGCGGAACAACCATATTAGATTGCCTATTATATATTAAAGAGAGACTCGATGAAACCCTCACATTCAGATACTCGTGTAGAATGGGGATCTGCGGTAGCTGCGCGGTGAACGTTAATGGTAAGCCCATGCTGGCATGTTATACGCAGGTTCTAGACCTAAACTCTGACACATTGACGATTGAACCCCTATCAAACCTCCCGGTCATAAAGGATCTGGTCGTCGATATAGAGCCGTTCTTCAAGAAACTCAATAGAATTAAGTGTGTACTCATTAAGCCCCCGGAAAGCTTCAAGAGACTTGAAGAGTTTATTCAGTCCCCTGAAGATCACAAGAGGTATTGGGATCTAACCCTCTGCACCAAGTGTATGTCCTGCTACTCCGCATGCCCAACAGCCATAGATGAAAGGTTTCTGGGGCCATCCGCACTAACAATGAATTACAGGTTCACAATAGATTCTAGGGACGAGGGGCTGGAGGATAGGCTTAGAGCCATAACTGAGGGCGCTTGGCTGTGCACATCATGTAACTCCTGCACTCTCTTCTGTCCAAAGCTGGTTGATTGCTTAACATCCATAACCGAGAGTAAGGGTCTGCTCATTGAATTCGGTTTAATACCGAGAACGGTGAAGGACGTCCTTAAAAACGTTATGAAATACCATAATCCATATGGAGTCCACCAAAGTAAGCGGTTGGGCTGGGCTGGGAGCCTAGATATAAAGAGATACCCAAGTGTTGCAAGGGCCAGCATCCTTTGTTTCGTCTGCTGCTCAGCAGCGTATGATACCAGAAATATGGAGATTGCTAGGGCGATGACCTTAGTTCTCAATAATCTTGGCTTAGATTACGCAACTCTCGGTGAGGAAGAGTGGTGCTGTGGGGATCATATCCTGAGGATGGGTGAGAAGGGGCTATATGAGATGTTAGCTGAACATAACGTCGATACCCTACAGAAGTTCAGGGCGGACCGCATAGTTACCATCTCACCCCACTGCTACCATACACTCAAGAACGAGAAACCATACAAAGACCTAAACTTAAACGTCCAGCACTACACCCAATTCCTAGCGGAGCTACTGGACAGAGGCATATTAAAGCCGAGGAAGGAGTTTAAAGGTAAAGTGGCTTATCATGACCCATGCTACCTTGGAAAACGTAACCAGATCTATGAGGAACCCAGAAAACTCCTAGAGTCTATAGGCGGCTTAGAGCTGATTGAGATGAGGAGGTCTAGGGAGAGCGGCTTCTGCTGCGGGGGCGGTGCTGGCCGAGTCTGGACAGAAGAGGCTGAGCCGGAGAAGAGGCCGTCCGTGAACCGCGTTAAAGAGGCTCTGGAGCTGGGCGTTAACGTAATCGCTGTTGCATGTCCATTCTGTGCAACAATGCTGGAAGACGCCATAAAAATCCTAGAAGTCGAGAATAAAATAGTCGTCAAAGATCTCCTAGAAATACTAAAAGAAACACTCTAATATCCCTCACTCCCCATTTTCTTTAGGATCCTAAAGATACCCCATTTAGCCTTTTCTCGGGCAAGTTTATCCAAGTATTAATTTAAAATAGGGAATCTTTAGTTTAACCCCTAACGAAAATTCTTCATTGCTCGATTAAATCAATGAAAATTTTGTTTCCAAAGTCTCTTTTTAGCCACCAGAAGATTACTGTGGAGGAAGAGTTAAACCAAGTGTAAAGCTCTGTCGTTGGGAACCTAGCTTAAAGCGGTCCTACGAGCGCCAAAGCGGGCTTAAAAAGTTTATAAATGGCAAAATAAATCTTAAATGTAGAACATATTGAACTAAAAAGTAATATGGGACTGGCATGGTATCTCTATGATACTACAAGCGAGAAATGTGGTTAAACGTTTCGGTGGCCTGATTGCAGTAGACCATGTAGACCTAAATGTGCAAAAAGGTGAAATTGTAGGGTTAATTGGACCTAATGGCGCTGGAAAGACAACGCTGATAAATCTAATAATGGGCGTTTATAAACCAGATTATGGAAAAATATTTTTGGATGGCGTAGACATCACAAAAACCCCTCCTCATGAAAGATGCCACATGGGAATAAGCCGTACACATCAAATTCCCCAAATTTTCTCTTTTATGGACGTGATCTCAAATGTTGCTTTGGCAATCATTTACGGCAAACGGAAAAAGGATGTGACTTTAAAAGAGGCTTTAGAAGAAGCCGAGTATTACCTCAATATGGTTGGGTTATTAGAAAAAAAGAAAATACTCTCAAGGAATCTTCCATTATATGAACTTAGGATGCTGGAGCTCGCGAGAGCTCTTGCAACAAATCCAAAGCTGCTACTAGTCGATGAAGTTATGGCTGGTTTAAACCCAGAACAATGCTCATTAGCGGTTGACTTAATGATGAAGATAAAGGAAGAATTCAATTTATCGATTTTATGGGTGGAACATGTTATGGACGTGATAATGCGCGCCGCTGAAAGAATAATAGTGCTAAACTATGGAAAGAAGATAGCTGAAGGAAAACCTCTTGAAGTAGCTAGGAATGAAAAAGTTATAGAGGCTTATCTAGGTGAGGCTTATGCTTGAGATTAAAAACTTAAACGTTTTCTATGGTGGCATCCCCGCCCTTAAGAATCTAAGCATGTTTGTAAAGGAAGGAGAATTTATTGTCGTAATCGGCGCAAACGGAGCTGGCAAAACTACCCTGTTAAACTGCATTGCTGGGCTAGTTAAAGCTTTTTCTGGCAAAATCTTTTTTATGGATAAAGAAATTCAAGATTTATCAGTCCACCAGAGGGTTAAACTTGGAATCGCCCTCATCCCTGAGGGGAGAAAACTTTTCCCATATTTAACGGTCACTGAAAACCTTCTGATGGGTGCGAGTTGCCGACAAGATTTATGGAATAAAAGGTTTGAACTATTAGAGGAAATTTTTAACATGTTTCCAATACTCGCTCAACGTAGAAATTCGTTTGCTAAAACACTTAGTGGTGGAGAACAACAATTACTTGCAATAGCAAGGGTTTTAATGATGTCTCCAAAGCTAATTTTAATCGATGAGCCATCTACAGGTTTAATGCCTAAAATTCTTAAGCAATTATCTGATGTCTTTAAATACCTTCATAGTGAGGAGAAAAAGACCATTATTTTAGCTGAGCAAAATGCAAGACTCGCTCTAAAAATCGCGGAAAGGGGTTATGTTCTTAGGAGAGGGGAAATATATCTCGAAGGAAATAGTGATGATCTTCTAAAAGATTCCAGGATTCAGTCAGCCTATTTAGGAGTTTGATATATAATAACACAAAATAATCTATTATTCTTATTATTGATGCACGCCCATGGCAGTTCTCGTTAGTAAATTCAATTAATCAGTCCGTCTGAATCGAATAGGCAAATGCTCGCTTACTTTTTGTTTGCTGATTATTCCTAGCAGCCCCGTTGGAAGCACTAAAAATAAAATTAGCATCACTAACGGAAATATAAAGTAATTAAGTTGTCCAAAAATGTTCCGTAAAAAATCTTCTATGAAGATTACTAAGAATGATGCTGGAATGATACCATAAAGTCCGCCTGAGAGCGCTATGGTTAAATAAAACTTAAGTAATATGTACAGAGGCAAATATTCTACTCCCGCAAACGTCTTATAATAATGAGCAATAAACCATCCCATTAAAGACATCATTGCTGACGTTACTATATGTATAATAACTTTATATTTGTTTACATTTACTCCAAGTTCCATTGCCACCCTCTCATTTTCATTTATTGCCCGGAAAGCGAGACCATACTTCGATTTTAAAACTCTATCCATTACAAATAAGTAGACGAGTAAAAAAGTAATTATTATGTAAGCGTAAATGGTTAAATCTATAATCACTCTTCCAGTGCTTACAATTGGGCTTATCCCTTTTATTCCCTCTTCCCCGCCAAATATGCCAGAATAAATATAGGTTAATTGCAGGAAAACGTAGGGGATAATTATAGTGACTAGAGAATAGTATAGACCGCCGACAAAAATTGTGAGCAAACTTGTAGCTAAACCAAATATTAATCCAGAAGATAGAGCAGTTAATAGCGTGAATGCAGGACTGAGATATAAATAAAGGTTTGATAGCCCAGCAGTAAAGCCCCCTAACGCTACAAAAAATTGGGGGCCAAAGTTGTTTCGACCTGTACCAATTCCCTGAACGTAAAGTGCTGTAGAGATGCACGCATATACGCCAGCTATAATAAATAGATGCATATAGCGATGTAGATTAAATATGAATAATATTAAAGGAATTATAGATAGAATAACACTTACCACCGCAGCAATCTTTATTCTCTGTAAAAATGTTTTTTTTAACTTTACCACACCCGCTCACCCGCGATTAATCCGCGTGGTCTTAATAGTAGAATAAGCAAAGCGCAAAATAGACCGCTCAACATTGTAAATCTTGGTGAGAAAATAAAACTAACTGCGGAATGAAGAAACCCGATAATAAATGATGCAATAATAGTCCCCTTTAGATTACCTAGACCCCCAATAATTGAGATTATTAAGGCTGTTAAAAGTAAAGGAAAACCCATATAGGGTGATATTTCCCAAAAAGGAGCGATCATCACCAGACATATCGTGGGGGGAAATATTGAAATAATCATAGCGTAAAGATAAACTCTATCGACGTCAATTCCCATTAATTCAGCTGCAGCTCTATCTTGCGAAACAGCTCTTATTGATAGCCCTATTTTAGTCTTTAAGAGGAAAAAAGCAAGTGAGAGAATTAATGCTATTGAAATTATGCAGCAAGCTAATAGCTGAAGCGCCAGATTAATTGAACCTACTCTTATTTCTCCTTTAAGAAAAGCGGGAAAATTAACCCCCGCAACTATTGGGTACTTGAAGTTTATTAATTCTTCGAAGAAGATCCATATAAGTAGAGTCGCCATAAAAAGTCTACCTTCGTCTGCTAAGTTTGGTTTAATGCACCATTTATAGGAAGCTATAGAATATAATATTTGGAGAACAATCATTATGGCAAAAGCCATTGGAAGAGCTAAATTAAAGTCTTTCCAGAATATCCATGTCAAGTAAGGTACGAAAGTATAAGTGATTGTGAAGCCAAAATAAAAAATTCTAAAAACTCCATATACCAGCGAAAAGCCGGTTGAAATCAATAAATATATACAGCTAAGGAGTAGACCGTTTAATGCTATTACATCATACATTTAAGCTCACTTGCGCAGACTTTTGACAGGAACAAATGGAATCGTAGCAACCTCTTCAGGCCACACAGCTTTGCAATTACCATCCTCTCTCCATTGACCAAGGTAAACAATATAGTAAGGATACCCCACAGCTACCCTATGCGCGTCAGGTGCTGGCGGTGACTTGAATTTAATTTTACCTAATAATCCATTTATCTCTATTTCTAGAAGTGCTTGAATTAATTTATCTGCGTCTAAAGTTCCTGCCTTTTTCACCGCAGCCTCAAATGCCAACAATGCATTATATACGTGATATGCTGCCATGGTTATTCCATATCCTGTATCGCGTAATTTTTTGATGAATTCAGGCTCTCCACCGGTCACCTTTATATAATCCACATCAGGTCCAGCCGTGATTACGCCTAAACAAGCCCCCCCTGTTTGTTCCCAGAATTTATAGTTTGTAACAGCGCCACCATCTAAGAATAGGTCAATATCTTTAGCTGCTGATGTAGCCCATTGCTTAACAATTGTTAGGGTATCCATATTTTGCTCTACCCAGAAGATAAATTCTGCGCCAGACGCGGCTATTGCATCGAACAAAGGAAAGAACACTTTCTCCTGGATATCCGTGAGAGCATAGTACACGACTTTCATTCCCATTTCTTCAAAAGCTTCCTTAAGTGGCTTCAATCCATACTTCGGTAAGCCTTGTGTGTAAGGTCTTGTCCATTCCATGTTTTCAATAAGCAGGGCCATTTTGCTATAGCCGCATTTAGTCATGAAATATTTAGCTGATTCACAGTATCGTTGATAAGTGTCTAAGGTTCCATCGTTGGCTACAAAGAAGAATTTATACTTATTATAATCTGATAATAATTTTTCGTTGGTAACGATACTATTTTGCAAAGTAGCGATCTGCAGATGTGGATATTCATTATATAATTCAGCAGCAGAATCCATAACTGCTAATGTCCAAGAGGTCAGCTCAGTTAACACAAGCACAACTTTATCTTCGGTTACTAACTTCTTATGTGCAGCAACGTTTGCCGCGGTTTCTCCTCTATTATCTTCTACTATTACTTCAACTGGCCGTCCTAACAGTCCTCCCCGCTTATTAACCTCGTCACGCCACATCTCCATAACTATCTTATTAGTTATTCCCCGTACAGTTGACATGTGAAAGATTCCTCCCACCTTTATTGGCGGGGCTGGGGATGGGGCTGGCATAGAGGACCAATAATACCAAAATGAACCTGCGGCAACAACTACAATAATAACCAAGAGGATTATAGACTGTATTTTTGTTATTGCTCTACCCACACAACGCTCCCCCCTTTGAGCTTTAACCTTCTATAGGTTTTCAGAAAAAGAAAACCTATTTAAACTTTCCTAAACTTACAGTAAAAATTAAATATTAAAATCTAGGATTTGATTGAAGGTCTTAGAATATTTATGGGGAGTATTAGAGTTTAAGATCATTAAATTGGCCGAAACTTAACTGTGATCCACGCTAAACTGATTATTTCTAGGCTTAAAAGGAGGTGAAGGGATTTGAACCCTAGAGGCTGGTGCCGGGGGCGGGATTTGAACCCGCGACCTCCAGATCTCTTATCTATGATTCATGCCCTGACCCTTTAGTTGCTACGTTGATTATGAGTCTGGCGCCCATCCAGGCTAGGCTACCCCGGCTACACCAATTTTTACATTAATTCTAACCTCTTAAATAAGGTTAACTAATGCTTAATTGGATCTCCTTTAAGGTAGAGGTTAAATCGCTTTTGAGTTTACTTTTCCCTATGGTGGGGGGTGTTAAAGATCTTTTTGCTCGGACTGTAAGCCCGTGATCCTCAAGATGCACTCAAATTGTTCTCTTGTGCGCTTAGCTTTATATGCTTTCAGGGCTTGGATGAGGCTGTCCGCATCCAAACGCCTAAACTTTTGGGCAATGGTCTCTGCGGTTCTACCCCTAATGAATAGGTATTGGCTTATTGAAGTTACGTTTGAGGTTTTCCTTCTGTTACTCGCGCTCTCGAAGTCTAATATGTGCGGCTTATCCCTGGCGTCGACGATTATGTGCTTATCTGCCCAGCTGAGCTCCCCGTGATCCAAGCCTATCGAATCGAGCCTCCAGCATTGCTCAAGAATATCCCTTAGTACCCTACTGAGCCTTCTAGGGGCACCCTCTTCATCACGACTTAACCCCTTAACCCACTTTGGGAGAAGCCCGCCCTCAATATACTCGGTTAATAGGAGACTTTCGCTGTATTTTAGAAGCTTAGGTCCAACATCAACGCTATTGGCTATTCTAAGCATCTCTGCTTCGTGGAGTAGTCTTCTAGGCTCAACGTCAGTCCTAAGGATCTTTAGTGCAACTTTGTGGTTATTGTCGGAGAGGGCTGCGAGAACCACGCCCGTGCAGCCCTTGCCTAAAAGGGGGATGCCATCAACCATTTTATCTCCAGAAAAGACTATGGCTCTAATACCCACCTCTTTAATCTCCTTAATCCTCCTCTTAAGGACCTCTGGATCGCATTTTGGGTAGCATACTATATGCCCATATCTTTCCTCAAAGAGGCTTTCAACCGGAACAATGATCTCCATTAGTCGCCAACCCTAGCCTTAAATAAGCCACCTCGGTTTACCGATAAGATATTCTGTTAGGAATCTGGCGAAGTCGCCGCTGGATAAATAGAAGTCTAGTATCTCATCGTTAACTAGTATCTCTATGCCCTCTGAGAAGGCTTTAGCAACTAGGCTTGCAACGCCAATGCTTTTCCCTCCATCCGGGGCAAGCTTATGCTTAAGGAGCTCAACTATGTCCGTGTAGCGTCTACGCTTCTCAACAACCAATCTGTCCTCCTCAATTCTTGGGCCCGAAAGGACACTTTCTGAGATCAGATATTTCTTTAAGAAGTCCTCACAATTATCGGCCCTATATATTGGCGGCCCCAAATGTCTCTCAATAGGTGGAAGGTGTCGTGAGGAGACCTCAAAGATAAACACGCTTGATCTCTTCTCGTCGCTCCAAACGTTACTCCTAATAACGTCAAAGTTGAACTGCCTAATCAAGTTTAGTATGGCCCTCTGCGACCTAAAGAGCTGTCCCCAGAGTATATCTGGGACAGCCTTTATAGTCCCAGTCTTTACAAAGATGATTGCAGAGCCCCTGTTCTTTATAATCCTGAGCAACTCCTCGGCAGAGTAGGGCTTTATGGCTCTTGGACTAAAGAACTTTATATCGGGGTTTTTGAGGAAGAGTCTTGAGGCTAAGATGAACTCGTTTAGCTTGTTGACTTTAACTGCTGAGGCAACGTTTCTACTCCCATCGACTGGGTCGACAACTATGAGCGGCTCATCCCTGAATATCCTTTTTGCCTCCTCCTGGCTCCTGTAATATCTCTCAATATCTATGACCTCGCCCTTACGCCACCTTGACGCTGCTTCTAGGACGCTTATAAAGGAGCCATAATATAGGATCAGAAGCTCACAGAGGTATCCGCTGAAGCCCCCAACCTTGATCTCCGCGCCATAGACGCCTAAGCCACGCGTAAAAGCCTTTAATAAACGTATTTCATTCTTCAGAAAATCATCTAACCTACTCTTGACATAACGTGTGTGGAATGGGGTTCTGTCTACTGAAGACTTCGCTTCGCTTGGATCCCTGACCCTAAAGCATGGAACAAAGTTTATTGTGAAGCCATCTATGTAAGCTTCGAGATAGGGGTGTTCAGCATAGGCCTCTAAGTAATTCCCCCCGGAAACTCTTTTTGTTGTCTCTAGAACCCTCTGAAAGGCTTCTCTACCATATTCGGGTGGGAGCAGAATGAATACATCTATGTCCTTCTCGCCAGCTAACCAGGTATCCTTAGCGATAGAGCCTTCAATCTGAACTTCTGCGCTAATATTATCCCTTAAAAGCTCCCTCTCTAAAGCGTTGACAAGAAGCATGGAGAGCTTTAATGTCTCAGCTCTCTCCCTCTCGCTTGGCGTGACCCGCTTAAGAACCTCCTCACAAATACCCTTGATTTTTACTTCAGCATTTTTGTCTAGGTTTACGTCCTTAGGCATATTTTTATTCCTCGCCGCCCGGCATCAATAGAGGAATCTTAATGGCATACTTCCCTCAACGTCGAATATATTGGTCCCTTGGGAGTCAACACGCTCTTCTTAAGCCTTAAACACTTAGCTCTGACAACCCCAAACTTATAATCCTCGTATCTCCTAATTATCTCCGCGAGCTCTTCCCGCTTTCTGCCGCTCCTAACTCTGGCTATTGTTATGTGGGGGCTGAATCCCTTATCGTCCGGCCTTAAGCCTATCTTCTGAAGGTTTGGTTCTAGCTGATAATAAATGCTTCTTAGCTCATTTATGCCCCTTCCAATGCCAGCCCATACTACGTTTATGTGTCTCATACTTGGGAAGGCTCCTAAACCCTTAACCTCTATATCAAATGGCGAAAAAACGACCTTAGTCATTTCATTATAGACTCTCTCGATCATCGCTAAGGGTATTTCCCCCAGAAACCTCACTGTTATATGAATGTTTTCAGGTTCAACTGGCTTTATATCGGCGCCGCATTCGAGGAGGGTAGACTGAACTTTACTCAGCTCCTTGGCGACATTCTCATCGTCTATGTCGAAGGCGATGAAGCTGCGGATCAACTCCAAACCGACTAGGCCTCCATCAAATACGTTATAGATATTACGTCAAAGATAAATTCTTATGCCAGAACCTTTAGGTAACCGCGTATACAGAAACCCTTTAAATTTTCATCCAGCAATACTATTCTTTGTCTCTATGCGGCGCATAAATAATGTCTCAGCAAGAGTGTGTTATGCTTGTCTCATGGTAAGCCGCGCGTCGTCATAGGCATAGCTGGTATGCCCGGAGCCGGGAAGGATACTGTCAAAGAGATTATATGTAGGTACGGTTTTCCAGTCATCGTTATGGGTGATGAGGTTAGGGCTGAAGCGGCCCGCAGAAACCTTGAGCCTACACCGGAGAACCTTGGTAGGCTAATGCTGCAGCTCAGAGCCGAAAAGGGCCCAGATGCCGTGGCTAAGATGTGCATGAAGAAGATTAGTGGTTTGGATGTTGATGTCATAGTGATCAATGGCTTGCGTAGCCCGCAGGAAGTTGAGTTCTTTAAGAAAGAGTTTCCATCCTTTAAGGTTATGGCCATACATGCCTCGCCTAGTACTAGGTTTAAGAGGCTGCTTAGGAGGGGTAGGAGCGATGATCCAAAGAACTGGGAGGCATTTAGCGTACGCGATAGGAGGGAGTTAGGTGTCGGCTTAGGTGAGGTTATAGCGCTGGCCGATTACATGATTATTAATGAAGGAACAATTGAGGAGCTGGAGAAGGAGGTTAATAGGGTTATAGAGAGGGTGGTTTGGGGTGAGCGGTCGGATAGGGAATGTTGAGGTCCTAATCGAGGTTGACGTTAACCCCACCGAGGGCGTCGATAGGGTTAGGGTTGCCGTACAGAGGGTTTTTGGGAACATAAACCTGGAATTAGTTGGTGAGGGAGACTATAAGAAACTCGTTGGGAGGGCTAGTGGGCAGGAGAGTCTGATACACTTCTACGAACTACTTAGGAGGGAACGCATACTTGATGCAGCAAGAACAGTCCTTTTAAGGAGTGTTCAAGGGAATAAAATAATCTTCTACCTAAATAAGCAAGTGGCTTATGTCGGCCACATATCCTTCTCACAGCCCTACGGTGAGTCGCCCCTGGGCCCGATACGTGTGGAGATCCGATGCGATAGCCCGCAAGACTTAATTAATTGGCTAACGCCAAAAACTGCAAGGTGAATGTTGCGTCCAAGAGGGCTCATTTATGCGCATAGGATTATCCACGCTCTTTCGTCTCAATAAGCCATTAAGATACGCCCTCAGAGACATAGATGAGGTTGAGGTAGATCATATAGAGGTTGTCGATGAGGGAATGCACAAGCTTGATAGCAGAAAGGTGGAGGTAATTAGGAGGTTCATTAAAGAGAGGAATTTAAGCCTATCGGTCCACGCGCCCTTCGCTGACATAAACATAGCATCCACTTCACCGTCCATCAGGAGCGCCATTATGAGGAGACTTAAAAAATCGATGAGGCTATCGGCCAAACTAGGTCCAGAATATTGGATTTTCCATCCCGGCGTGAGGAGCGCCATTAGCGATATCGTCCTAGGACTAGATTGGAAAATAAATTTAGTTTCCGTTCATGAGCTCCTTAAGGATGCTAGGCAATACGACATGAAGATAGCTATTGAGAATACTCCAAGGACTTTTCCCTTTGTGCTCAGGTGCGTCGATGATTTTAAGAGATTTTATAGAGAGTTAGGTGACGATGGCCTAGAGCTTGGGATTGCGCTTGACGTTGGGCATGCAAATATAGGTGGAGAATTGAATGAGATGATAAGATCCTTTCATGATAGGATAGTTCACGCACATCTACATGACAACAATGGGGATAGGGACTCGCATCTCGGCATAGGCTTCGGGAAGATAAATTGGCCGGGGCTCATAGGGGATCTTATGAGCGTGAGGTATAATGGGGCGCTGGTGGTGGAGTCGATAAGCAATATCAAGGAGAGCATAAATACTCTAAGAAAACTGATTGGTAGGTGACTTAAGACCCCTCAGAGTCTCGCAGCAGTGGGATTTCTATCTCCTCGAGGTCTCTGGCAATAATAATGTTTGGGAATATTCTCCTAGCTCCACTAAGTAGTCTCTCAGCCTCGCTGTATCTTGCGCTTATATGCATTAATACGAGGAGCTTCACATTCGCTTTAAGAGCTACTCTTGCAGCCCCGCTTGGCGTCGAGTGCCCCTCTTCCTCAGCCCTCTCAATTAGATCGTCGCCCAGCGTCGCCTCATGAATTAATACATCAGCCCCGCTGGCGAGCTCAGCGATCTTTTCGGAGGGCCTTGTGTCACCGCTGTAAACAATCTTTCTCCCCGGCCTCGGAGGGCCTAGCACGTCGGATGGCTTAATAACTCTCCCCTCCGGAAGAATTATATCCATGCCCCTCTGCAATCTAGACCATAATGGGCCCTTTGGGATGCCGAGCGCAATAGCTTTCTCAGGATAGAATTTCCCGGGCCTTGGCTTCTCTATAAGGGCATAAGCCAGCGATGGGATAGAGTGGTCAGCCCATACCGCCCGCACTTCATAACCCCCACCATTATATACTGTTCCATCCACCTCTATCTCGCTCACCTCTATTGGGAAGGAAAGCCAGAACTTTACGGTCGATGTGACGGCTTCTATAAATGCCTTAATCCCCGGCGGCCCATAAATTTTAAGTGGCTTATCCCTTCCGAGAAGCGACATTGTCTGCATCATTCCTGGGAGGCCGAGGACGTGGTCTCCGTGCATATGCGTTATAAAGACGGTCATTTTGCGGTTGAAGCCTATGCCAGCCCTCATCATCTGCCTCTGCGTCCCCTCGCCACAATCGAACATTAAAACCTCGCCCTCACGCCGTATAACTATTGATGGAAGGGATCTATCGTTTGTTGGTAGACTTCCAGCAGTTCCAAGAAAGATGATTCTCAGGCTCAACTTTAAGCTCCCTCGAGTCTCCTGAAGATGGCTACTTCTCTTGTGAGTCTTCTGTGAACATATACGTAATGCGACTCCAAATGCTTAAAGCCATATCTTTTCCCAATCTCCGAGATTCCCAAGGTCTTTGGAGCAGCTAGGCATACTATTCCACCCTCTTTAATAACATCAATTGCTGATGAAAAGAAGTGTTCTATTAGATCCTTTGCTGTTAGGCCGAATGTTGTTGCAGCGGTTCCATATGGTGGATCAGTTATTATGTGGTCAACGCTCTCGGCGATTAGCGGTAGAAAGCGTGCATCCGCCACGGCCATGTGCTCGGGCCTTACACCAAACAGGTCTAGGTTTCTTATACTTCCCTCAACCATATACCTCTTGGCGTCGAAGCCCATAACCCTACACCCAATTAATCCAGCCTCTATCAATATGCTTCCAGTCCCACAGAAGGGGTCTAAAAGTAAGCTACCCCTCCTAGCCTGCGCCAAATTGACCATGCACCTAGCCATCTTCGCTGTCAATGCGGCCGGATGAAAGAAGACTCTCTTGCGGGGATTACGCTCCATTAGCTCCCTCCGGGTTAATTCGGCGAGCCTTAAGCCAAGGATGAAAATATCATCTGTTAGGAAGCCGAGAAAAGTCTTATCCGGGCTTCTTAAATTAACCCTCACATTTCTCTCTTTCATGCCCTCAAATATTACTTCGCCTATCTTGCGCTCTAGGGTGGAGCAGCTAAGGTGCGGGGATGAGCCCCTAACCCTTAGCACTCTGACGAGGAAACTCTCATTATCCCTTAGAAATTCTGCGAAGTCAACTCTCCTAACATTTAACATGATTTCGTCCGGTTCAGCTTTGCAGGCGAATATCTCTAGGCAGCAGTATCTGGCAAGCGCGGACCTAGATCTGACAGATTCAATGCACATTGGGTCGGCTTCAACCCTGAGGACCTGTGTTTGCTCGCCGAGAACCCTATATGAGAAGCCCTCGGCGGCCAAGATTGACTTGACCTCTGAGTACGGGAGGGTTGGATTCTCCCCAGAGACGACGAAGAAGAGCCTAGTCACATCACTACCTCTCATTAAACGAGGAGTGAAAAGCCCAATTAAAACATATTGGTTAGTGAAAAAGGATTAAATATTCTTCCCCAAATGTTCTTGCAGGAGCTCTTTAGCCCTCTCCAACTTGATTCTTCGCTCCCTAACCATCTTCTCCGCTATTATATCTATCAGGTCGCCAGTTGCGCCTGCCATTATTGCTACGTTTCTCGCATGTAGCTCCATATGCCCCCTCTGTATGCCCTCCGAGACAAGGGCCCTCAGCGCCGCTAGGTTCTGGGCTAATCCAACGGCAGCCATGACCTCAGCCAGCTCCCTCGAAGACTTAACACCAAGAATCTTAAGGGCTATTCTAGCTATCGGATGAGCCTTTGTCGCGCCACCTATTATGCCGACTGGCATGGGCATCTCTATAGATCCAACTAGGTCGCCATCCTCATTCTTCTCCCATATTGAAAGGGGCATATAACGTCCAGTCCTGGCGGCGTAGGCGTGGGCGGCAGCCTCAATCGCTCTATGGTCATTGCAAGTTGCTAGGGCGACGGCTATCACGCCATTTAATATACCCTTATTATGTGTAACAGCCCTATAGGGATCCGCCGCCGCAAAAGCGTAGGCGTCGACGATGCCATCGACGATCTCCTCCCCGCCAACAGCGTTCTTATCAACCACAGTCCAGGCCCTAGCGAGCCTCTCTGTAGCGAAGTTTGAGATTATCCTTAAATAGACTCTCCCACCAGTTATCCGCTCTATAAGCGGCGCGACAGCCTCGCACATACTGTCGACGGCGTTGGCGCCCATAGCATCCCTGCAGTCGACCATAAGTTCGGTTATCACCATGGGCCCCCTAATCGTCTCAATAACTTTAACTCTCAAATCCTTGGCTCCTCCCCCAGCCGCGAGGAGCGATGAATGATCCTCATTAGCCTTCTTCAGAATCTTATCCTTAGCATCTAGGATCGCCATCCTAGCCCTATGCGGGTCCTTAATCCCAACACTTTGTATTTGCCCTATCATTATCGGCTCGGTGCTGCTAGCATATATTCCACCCTTACCCCTAGTCATCTTAGCTCCGTAACTAGCGGCCGCAACGACGGACGGCTCCTCAATAACCATTGGCACCAAGTAATCCCTGCCATTAACCAAGAAGTTTACGGCCACGCCCATGGGCATTGGAAAAATCCCTATGACATTCTCTATCATCCGGTCAGCCAAATCTAGGCTGGGCGAGCCAGAAGCCCTGAGCATATTGACCTCCTCATCGGTTAAGCTGGCAAAGTCTTTAACAAACTTGAGTCTCTCATCAATGCTCATTTTATAGAAGCCGGAGACGGCAGACGTTTTTGGTGAACCCAATCTCTCACCGCCTGAGAGTACAATAAAGATATAATTTGAGGGTGAGGATAATAAATGTTGAATCTTTGATCGCCCACCTTTAACAAAACAATTCTTTAGCTGTATTAGTATAACAGAAATATTTTACATTATTATATCAAGGTACCGCCATTTTCTCAACAAAATTATCTTTTATCTTGTAAAATAGCAGTCGTCCCCCCATGCATTTTTATACTAAATGATCATAATTGCCCGCCTAAGCATACGTAAAGGTATGTTAAGTGCGTATATGCGTTAATGTTCTAAGCGTATTAACAAGTTTAAAACTATCGTTTTTCAGCCATTCTTTTGGGGCTGAGTGGTGAAGTGTAATGTCATCGAGGTTCGCTAAGAAGTGGGAGGAGGGGGATCTTAAGGGGATTAAGGGCGTACTAAACCCCTCTGAGCCACTAAGAACTAAGGTTGAGTTGGCCATTAAGCGGATCGAGACGCAGATACAATATATTGAGGATGTGCTAAACCGCTTAAGTGAGAGAGATAAGTACCTGTTCTCCAGGGTTGTTGATGCATACTCTAGGCATCAGATGCAGAGGGCGCGGGTTCTAGCAAACGAGCTTGCTGAGCTGAGGAAGATGGCGAATTTTATGATGAACGCCGAATTGGCCCTTGAGAGGGTTGTGCTAAGACTTAGGACTGTGAGCCAGCTCGGTAATGTTGTCTCGACATTGACCCCGGCGGTGCAGGTGTTACAGAATGTACGCGTAGGATTAAGTGGTTTCCTGCCGAGTGCTGAGAGGGAGCTTGGTCAAGTGAGCACAATACTCAATGAACTGATTGTTGAGGCTGGCGGGGTCACTGGCCTTACACCAAACTTTGAGACTGCAAGCGATGATGCCCAGAAGATCCTTGAGGAGGCCGCCTTAGTAGCCGAGCAGAAGATGAGGGAGAAGTTCCCGGAACTTCCATCCATAAAATCCGCTGAGGGCTCCGAGGAGAACGAGTTCTCTAAGTAGTATTAATGGTGGGAGGTATGTATTTTGATAGATGATAATGTTTTCCCCTCATTGATCGGAAAGCCCTTAAAAGATGAGAACGGTAGGGAGATAGGTAGAATAATATCCTTCGTAATAGATTCCTCTGGAGCGGTTAGGGAGGTTTTGGTTGAGGGCAGAAATGAGGCGTTTGTTAAGTATCCTGTTAGAAGATTAAAGTGTGTGCAGGAAGACGTTTTCCTTGTTTTTGACATAGAGAGACGAGTTGAGGAGATCTGCGAGAGGATGCCATTACTAATTAAGAAGCGGGAGGTGCTTGAGACCCTATTCAAGAACAAGGAGATACTACCGGAGATTTATGAGAGTCTAAGCGCGGAGATAGATAAGTTGATTAGCGAGATAGGGGCCGAGGCACAGGTTCTCCTGAAGGAGATAGATTGTGAGGTTCAGCAACAGGAGGATTCGATTAAGGCACTTTATCTCGCCAGAACTTTTCTTGAGATGGAGCATGGTGTGGGCAACGTTAAGGACGACGCCTTCCGCCAATCATTATTATCCATCCTCAGAGAAATAAAGCATCTCTCGCATAGGAAAATGAGTCTATTAAAGATTAAGGAGAAACTTTCAAGCTTAATTCCCCAAAATAGTACTGGATCCAGCATCAGTCCTGAGCAGAAGACAGCCATAAGTGTCCGTATAACGGACAAGTGAGTGTTCTTCTTTGCTAATGAGGAGGTTGCTTTATGGCTCCGATGGTTAAAGGCTTTTTCGGAAAGCCGAGGAGGACTCTAAATGAAATGCTCTTTGAGTCTATTTGCGAGCTTGGGAAATACTATTCTAGGCTTGAGCTGGTTTACTCTAGGCTTATAAAGAGGGAGCGTGACCTATTTAACGAATGCGTCTCATCTCTAAGCAGAGGGATGCAGAACAAGGCGGCCGTTTACGCTAATGAGATTGCCGAGTTAAGGAAGATTATATCAGTTATACAAAATGTCCAGCTCTCGATCGAGAGAGCGATACTGAGACTTGAGACATTTAAGGCTGTGACGCCAACGCTTCAAGATATTAGGGGCGTCTTTAGTGAAGTTAAAGAAACCCTTAGTTCGCTCGCTAAAGTCGTACCATCCTTAACGCCGGAGCTGAGCAACTTTATGAACTCTATAAATGAGCTGCTGGCGGTGACCGAGATAAGCCCGACGAAATGCGAACCTGTGGTTGTAAGCGATGAGGCTACCGAGGCAATACTTAGGGAGGCACTAGATCACCTCAAGAGTGAGGTTGAAAAGAAGATTCCTGAGCCGCCAGAAGGTACTCTAATTCCTGAGCCGCCTAGGACTGTTGCCGTTAAATCTCGAATAGCCCTAACAGTTAATGGGGCGGAGGCATATATAGGTGAAGGTGGGTCAATAATCGGCGTGAGAAACAGCAATCAGAGTAGATTGATGGAGGAGCTTATTTTAGACTACATCGAGCGTAATAATGGCGAACTAAATCTATCAAAGTGTGCTGAAGAGCTAAACATGCCGCCGAATAAAATTATGGAGATCATCGAGTCGCTTAGCAAGAGGGGTATAATAAGAGTTGAGTAGGCGTAGGGAGGGTTATGAGCGCCGCGCAGGAGCTCGAGCACCTTGCGCTTAAATATGCGGAAAAGGCTGTGACGCTGGACAGGCAGGGAAAAGGTGAGCTGGCAATAGAGGCCTACGAGAAGGCCGTAGATGCTTTGCTCAAGATAGTTAGGCTAAACCCAAACTACGAGCTAAATAAAATATACTTACAGAGGGCGGAGGCATATAAGAGGAGAATCGCGGCGCTTAAATCCTCCCTACATATGAGCCCGATGGCGGTATATGCCCCTGAGGATGACGCACATTTCGAGAATCTAATTCTAAGAGAGACGCCTAAGGTTACATGGGATGAGATTGTCGGGCTTGAGGACGCAAAGAGGGCCATAAAGGAGGCAATTATATACCCATCTCTTAGGCCCGAGATATTTCCACTAGGTTGGCCTAGAGGAATACTATTGTTTGGGCCGCCGGGCTGCGGGAAGACTCTCCTAGCGGCTGCTGTTGCGAATGAGATTAAGGCCAAGTTTATACCGATTGATGCGGCGTCCATAATGTCTAAGTGGCTTGGCGAGGCTGAAAAGAATGTTGCCAGACTATTTGACATTGCTAGAAGGGAGGCTAAAAACTCTCCAGTGATAATCTTCATAGATGAGATTGATTCATTGGTCGGTATTAGGAGGCTTGAGGTCGGCGGTGAGGTTAGAGTTAGAAATCAGTTTCTTAAGGAGATGGATGGAATACTTGACAAGAAGAGCCCCCTAAGAGTATATGTTGTAGGCGCAACGAACAAGCCATGGGATTTAGATCCGCCATTCATAAGGCGTTTTCAGAAGAGGATCTATGTTCCCCCACCTGGCTACAAGGAGCGCCTAGAAGCGTTTAAACTATATACAAGACCGTTGAGGCTGGCGCCTGACGTAGACCTGGATGGATTAGCTAGGTTGACCGAGGGCTACTCGGGCAGCGACATAATGGACGTATGCCAATCAGCGCAACTAAAAGTCAACAGCGAAATATTTGAGAGGTGCGAGGACTACATGAAAGCGGAGCCTAGGCCAATAACCATGAGGGACTTCCTAGAGATCCTAGAGAAGAGAAAGCCGAGCATAACAAGGGAGATGCTAACTCAATACGAGAAGTGGTGCAATGAGTTCAAAGCCCTTTAAGCAGCGCCGCCGACGTTAAAGTTATTACCGCCCACAAATCTATTATATCTTGAAATGTTATCGCGGAGCCCGGTGGTGTAGTGGACAAGCATAGCGGGCTTTGGACCCGCTGACGGGAGTTCGAATCTCCCCCGGGCTACCAAACCCAAGAGGCTTCTCCCCACTCTCCATTTTAGCATGAGAAATGCGGCTTATTTCCCAGATAAGCGCGTTTTCGCACGTTTTTCCACTGAAGTTTAAAGTCTTACCGCAAACTTCAATAAATTGCGGACGCTAAATCATAAATGCCGTTTACTAAGAAACTCTTTAGCAAAGAGGCGGGCGATACTGCCTCCTAGAATCCCTTGCTAAAGCGGGTTTACTTAGGAAAATTGTTATTAGCGCTATCTTTATTTATAAGTAACTTTGGGATCTCGGATGCCAAATATTAAGGTAGGTGACGTTACTTTCCATTTAGAGGAAAGTGGAGAGGGCGAACCTCTAATCCTCTTGCATGGCTTATTAGGATCGATTGAGAGCGACTGGAAGAGGTTTATTCCATTCTTTTCTAGAGAATATCGTGTAATTGCTGTGGATATGCGTGGCCATGGCCTAACGGACAACCCCGATGGTAAGCTATCAGACGAACTTTTTATAAGCGACTTCATTAAGCTTCTCGATGCATTACATTTAGAATCAGTTCTTGTATGTGGTTACAGCCTAGGCGGGTTTGTGGGTTTAATGGCTGGTATTCACCATCCCAGCAGGGTTAAGGCTCTTGTAATGCATGCGACAAAAATTTACTGGGATGAAGGCACGATCCTATCTATGATTGACAAAATGGACCCTGGTAGAATGCTGGCTGAGGACGCCAAATCTGCGGAGGCACTTCAAAAGATCCATGGAAAGCGCTGGAGAAGTCTCCTTAAAGAGGCGGCTTCCTTCATGAAAAGTGTAAGAAGAGGAGGCCTAAGCGAAGAATATCTTAGACGCGCGGGCTTCCCAATTCTAGTTTCTATAGGCGACCGTGATAATTTGATTCCGCTAGAAGAGGCTACGCGATTCTATAGATCCCTCCCAAAGGGCGAACTGTTAATTATGCCCAATACTAAACATAGCATTAGAAGTGTACGTGAAGATGTTTTTGTTCCGGTTGTTTTAGACTTTTTCAGGCGAGCCACACAATAATGATCTCCTTTAGAGAATAACTTTTCAGGATTTTCAAAGATAAAGCTTAAATATAGTGTGGGTAATGATGGGGATAAAGCCGGATTCAGATGTGGCTATTTTCCCAAACGTTGACGTGGAGACCAGTATTGCTGGAATACCGCTAAATATACCCGTCATAATAGGTGCATACGGCTCAACCGAGGTTGCTAGGGCCAACTGAGATAGCCCTGCCGTGGACGGAGCTCTCTCTGGAATAATGGTTATTATAGGCGAGAATATCTGCGGAGCTTAAGAGGAGGGTGAGGCGTTCAGAAAGTTCTGGGATGGAAAGTATGGCGATATTGTGGTGCAGACGAACGTCGAGGACCAGCGGCTTGGAACAGACGTCTATGCAATATCAAAGCTTGAGGTTAACGTAATTGAGAGGAAGTAGGGTCAGGGAGCCAAGCAATAGGCGGTGAGGTTAGGGTGAGCAGCCTAGAGAGGGCCATTATGCTAAAGAAGAGGGGCTACGTTGTCATACCAGACCCAGAGGACAAGAATGTTCAAGAGGCCTTCAAGCAGGGCGTCTTCAAGACATTTGAGAGGCATAGCCGGGTTGGCATGCCAACTGAGAAAGATTTTGTTGAGGTATTGAGCGGCTCAGGGAGCAGGGAGCTAAGAAGGTGAGTCTAAAGACCGGCAATTATGAGCCTGCAACCGTGGCATTCACAATGAAGGTCGCATCTGAAGCCAAAGTGGACTATGTTGCCTTTGACGGTGCTGGCGGCGGGACGGGAATGAGTCCAGTCCCAATGATGAACGAACAGGGAACGCCTACAGTTTACCTTGAGGCCCAAGTCCTAAAGTGCGCCCAAATACTGAGGAAGAAGGGTAAGGGTAAACATATACCAGACATACTCATGGCCGGGGGCTTCATAGATGGAAACCCAAATATTCAAGGCAATTGCATTGAGCAACTTCAGCGATGGACCCTATGTAAAGGCAGTTTTGATGGGAAGAGCGCCATTGACCGCGGTGATGAAAGCGTCGTACTTCGCAGAGCTGGTTGAAAAAGGACAGATACCCAAGAGCTTCGAGGAGAAATTCGGTAGCACCCCTGAAAAGTTCTTCATAGCAACCCCGGACCTAAAGGCCACATTAGGGGAGAGGTTCAAAGAGGTTTCCATGGGGCGCCGTTGGATTATATATATCTGTCAGATAGAATCAAAGTCGGCCTACAGCAACTAATGGCTGGTGTGAGAAAGTGGAAACTCAGCCTAATTGATAGGAGCGATTTAATGGCATTAACAGAGAGGGCTGCAAAAGTCACAGGTATACCACTGCCAGAGGAAGAATACTATATAATAGAAAGTATCCTCTCCTAAACCACCCCTCCATTCCAATCCACACCATAATTTTTCAGCATGATGGCCAAAAGCCCCAAGTCTTAAATGCCGCCCTAAGAGGAGAGAGGGTAGGCTCCAATTAGCTAAGAAAAATACTAAAAACATGTAATGGAAATTTCATAGAAAGATGTGCAGATATATGAGGCTCGGGTGATAAATTCAAGAGGGATGTTGATTATTAAATAGGGTTGCAAGCGCACCGAATCAAAAGGGGAGCCTAGCACTACTTCTCCTTATCTGATGTCTCTAGGTATCTCCTCTTAAGCTCTTTTGCAAGCATTTTCACAACCTCATCTATCGCTCTCCTAAATTCCTCTACATTGTACATTATGAGAAACTTTTTCTCATCAACAATAGCCTTTATTCTCTGGAGGAATGGATCTTCTTTCAAGCATGGCGCATACTTTGGTAAGTCTACAATTTTACTTAACGCGTCCAAAAGTCTGAATGGTCCGTAGAGGTGGGGTTCATCCATACAATTTAAGGCGCTTGTGGCGAGAAAAACCGCTATCTCAAAAAGATAGTCATCCCCGCTCGGCTTAGCCTCACTCATTTCCACTCCTCCAAGCCCGGGAACTCCTTGCCATAACCATTTAAATAAACTATCTCCTTTAATGGAATTTTAGGTAGCGGCTTGGGCGCCTCGTCGGGGTAACCTATAGCTACTAAAAGCTCAGGCTCCACTCCCTCAGGTATGTCCAATAGCTCTCTTATAGCTGTGTGAGAGAATGATTTTATAACGCATGACCCCAAGCCAAGCGCGTGCGCCGCTAAGAGCATATTTTGAACGGCCATTGCACAGTCGCAGATTGTAAGATAATCCCTCCCAAGGGTGCCCCCCATTCTATAAGCTCTTTCCCTATTCGAGCAAACTAATATCGCAAGGGGCGGCTCACCAAAGAGCCCCGGAGAAACCTTCCGTACAGCACCCAATAACTTAGGGTCATCAATGACTATGAAAAGCCATGGCTGAATGTTCCCACCCGAGGGAGCCCAGCGGGCTGCATCCAATAACCTAGCAATAATTTCTCTGCTAATCTTCTCCCTCTTATACCTCCTAATGCTCCTCCTGCCCTTTATCGCCTCAAATACTTCCATACCTCAGCCGCCTCACTAGAAGTGAAGTTATGAGTCTCATTTAATAAGACTTTCTTGGTGTACTCGATCACGCCTAATGAGCGTAAAAAACTACTTCATAATAATATCTGACAATGTTATCTTCTTGGCGCCCCTCTCAAGCATCTCCCTTATAGCCCTCTCAGCATCTCCTGGCGTTAAGTCTATCCCCTTCACGGCGTCCTCTAAGAGGAAGACCTCAAATCCATACTTTAATGCATCTAAAACAGTATTCTTAACACAATATTCCGTTGCAAGCCCGGCGACAAAAACCCTCCTCACGCCAGCCCTCCTCAGCTCCTCATTCAAGCTGGTTCCCTCAAATCCTGAGTAGGCTTCCCTCGTGGGGTCCGTAGCTTTGGATACAACGATCGTTCTCTCTGGAAGCCTTAAGCCCGGATGGAACTCAGCACCTCTAGTTCCCTGTACGCAGTGCGGCGGCCAAGAGCCTCCCCGAGTTTTAAAGGAGACATGGTTTGGCGGGTGCCAATCCCTAGTGGCTATTATTAAGGCGCCAGCGGCATCAAACTTCCTAATATACTCATTTATTACTGGAATTATCTTATCACCATCCGGAACCGGCAGAGCCCCGCCTGGACAAAAGTCTACTTGAACATCAATTATTATTAAAGTATCACTCTTACCGACCTTATACCCCAATATCAGTCACCCAGAATTTTCCTAAATACCCTACATCATTAATTAATTCTCTTTAATTTCTAATTTCTCTTCTTATCCCATACTTCAACCTTCCTTACAAATACATATGCTATGCACCCGTCTCTCGGTCTTCTCCTATTAATTCCTAACGTTTAACCACTCCTATTAGTGCTGTGGCAGTGGCCCCAGCATATACGCTAAGTGCATATGATACCCTGTAACTGTTGTATAGGTCGGCCAGTAGACCACTAACATAAGGTGCTAAGGTGGAGCCCGCTCCAGAGAAAAGCGTTAAGAAAGCTGTTGCTAAGCCCGCTACCTCCCAATCATATAGGTCTTTTATGAAGGTTGCGTACAAGGGCCATTTTGCACCAAGGTCTATTCCAGCTAGGATTGTAGAGAGAATTAAGCCTAGGGTTGATCTAGAGAACAGGAATCCGAGCAGAGACGCAACCAGCAGTGTGTTACATGCTATGATTAATGGTCTCCTGCCAAATCTATCGGAGAGTGCTGAAAGACCTAAAGATCCAATGAAACCTACAAGGTTCATTAACCCATATAATAGCGTTGAGAAATCTAAGCTCATCATAAGTTCTCTATTAAGGTATGCCTTATAAAACGTTACGTGAATCATTGTGGCAAATGCTGATGAGGCATAAGATATGCCAATGAGCCAAGTGATCCGACTCCTTAAGATACCTGCCATATCACCCAAATATGTCTTTTTTCTCGGCTTATTATCTTCAACTTTAGGTTCAGGGGATATGCTCACAAGAAAGACTGAGAAAAGGGCTATTAAGCCCAGTAATAACCAAACTCCCCTCCAACCGATCATTGGAACCAATTGTGGTATCGCTAACGCTATAAGAAAGGGAAAGAGCTTCGTTCCGCTCTCCATAATGCCCACGATTAACCCCCTCCTTTTTGAGCATATCTTTTGTGACCAGATTATCACGGGCGCCCATCCGCCTGATGCACCAATGCCCGCGATGATTGAGAAAAGGATCCCATAAATTACTAAGGGGGCCATGATGCCAATAAGTATAGAGCCAACTCCAATCAGAGGAAAGATCATTAAGATGGTCATTTTTGCACCTTTTCTATCTATTAAAGGACCCGTCACGAATCCCATAAAAGCAAAGAGTAAGATGAAACAGGAGACCATTAGACCGATATCCTGATTTGAAAAATTCATGTCATTCATCATCTCAACCGCTAATAAGCCGTACGTATACCTAATCCCAAAATTAATTGAAATCACAAGATAGCACGCTGCTAAAGCCAAGAAAAACCTTTTGTCAAAGCTTATGGTCTCAGTTAAGTCTCTCTCCAACTCTCGTCCCTAACTATGAATTATGCAATTCAAGTCAAATTTAAGTTTGTCTCTATAACCTCTTAATTAACATTTTTAAGGTTTACTAGAAGCTTTAGATTCTATTGGTTAATAGGGGCATACTCCCGTGGGGCACTCGCCAGCATATTCCTCTGGCGCCTGTGTGTAGGGCGGAGGAGTATGCGTTACTGTTGTGGGGGCTATTGGCGCCTGGAGTCCACCAATGACAAGAACTTGCCCTGGCTTACTCCCATATCGATAAACTGTTATGCCCTTACACCTAAGCTTCCATGCCATCATAAAGATCCTTCGTACATCATCCACGGTGGCATCCGGAGGCAGATTAACAGTCTTTGCAACTGCATTATCCACATACTTTTGGAATGCCGCCTGCATACGTACATGCCACTCCGGGGCTATTTCAAGGGCCGTCTTAAACAGTCTCTTAACGTCTTGCGGGACCTCACTAAGCTCCTGAACAGAACCCGTCCTAGCAACCCTTAATATTAGATCCGTACTATAGAATCCCCTCTCTCTAGCCATCTGCTCAAATAGGGGGTTAACCTCGAAGAGCTGTGTCCCCATAACGTTCCTCACGAATGCGACTGCGAAGAGTGGTTCTATTCCACTCGATGTTCCAGCAATTATACTTATTGTTCCGGTTGGAGCTATTGACGTTACCGTCGCGTTCCTCATAGCCCTATAGCCCATCTTCTCCCACATGCTTCCGGAAAAGTTTGGGAATGAGCCCCTCTCCTCACCCAATTCCACAGACATTTTTCTAGCCTCCTCCGATATGAAGGACATAACCTTCTCAGCCATGGCGATGGCCTCCTCAGAATCGTAGGGTATGCCGAGCTTTATCAGCATCTCAGCCCAGCCCATAACGCCCAAGCCAATTTTTCTATTAGCCTTCGTAGCAGCCTCAACCTGAGGTATAGGATACTTGTTGGCGTCTATAACATTATCTAGGAAGTGAACAGCTGTCCTAACGGTCTGCTTAAGCTTCTCCCAATCTACCTCACCATCCTTAACCATCCTAGAGAGGTTTATTGAGCCAAGATTACAGCTCTCATACGGTAATAATGGGACCTCACCGCATGGATTCGTGCTCTCAATAATCCCTATGTGCGGCGTAGGGTTTCTTCGGTTGATCTCGTCTATGAATATCAGGCCTGGATCGCCAGTTTTCCACGTAGTAGTGGCTATTAAGTCAAATACGTCTCTAGCCTTTAGCTGCTTAACAACAGTGCCATTTCTGGGATTAACTAAGCTATAGTATATGTCATTCTCAACAGCCTCCATAAACTCATCCGTAACCGCTACGGAAATATTAAAGTTTGATAATACACCCTCCTTCTCCTTAGCCGTGATAAACTCGATTATGTCTGGGTGGTCTACTCTAAGTATACCCATGTTAGCGCCCCGGCGCCTCCCACCCTGCTTGATCACATCGGTTGCGACATCGAAAATCTTCATGAAAGAGACCGGACCGCTAGCAACACCCATAGTCGACTTAACAACATCGCCTTTAGGTCTGAGCTTAGAGAACGAAAATCCGGTCCCGCCGCCAGACTTATGTATCAGCGCCATATACTTTAATGCATCAAATATTTCTTCCATAGAGTCCCCAACGGGTAAAACGAAGCAGGCTGACAGCTGACCTATCTCTGTACCAGCATTCATAAGCGTCGGCGAATTCGGCAGGAACTCTAGATTAGTCATAACCCTATAAAATTCCTTCTCAACAGCCTCTATGTTTGTGCTTTTATCATAGATCGAATCGACTTTAGCTATAGCCTTAGCTACCCTCCGGAACATTTGTGAAGGCGTCTCAATAACTCTTCCACTCTCATCCTTCAGGAGGTATCTCCGCTCCAGTACGGTTATGGCGTTCAGCGATAGCTTGAGGTCATCGGTCACCCCAAGCAGTCTCTTCTTCTCCCTCAGTTCAGTCCTCTTATGCCTGTAAAGTATATACGCCTTGGCAACAACATCATATCCATTCTTTATTAAAACCTGCTCAACGATATCCTGCACATCCTCTACGCTCGGTATCCTATCCTTAAACTTCTCCTCGATTATGGTGACGACTTGGGCCGAGAGCTTAGCGGCTAGCTCCCCATCCCCGCCTTTGATAGCCATAATAGCTTTGTGAATCGCGTTAGTGATCTTTGATGGGTCGAACTCAACTATTCGGCCATCCCTTTTACGGATGAGAGAAATTGGCATTTAAACGCCCCAAGAAACATATTGCGGGAAGCTATTTTAATACATTACGTGTAACGCATTATAAACGGTATATTGGCTCCGCAGAGGATGAAAGGAAAATGTAATAGTTGTCGCTTTAACTAGCCTTATCTCCCACTTGTTGGCATATTAACTAAGTAAAGCCCAGTTAATACGAGAATAAAACTCGCAAGAAAATCATATCCAATAGATTCGCCTATAAGTAGCCAGCCTAGGAGAGTTGCTATAACTGGAACTATAAGACTTGATGTTGAGATAACGATTGCCTCCTCCTCTCTAATGAGGAAGAGCCATATTGTGGAAGCTAAGGCCGAGCCGAGTATAGATGTGTAAAGGATTGAGAATATATAAAGCGTATCACGACAAAAAGATAAACTGCCTGTCATAAATACAAGAAGAAGGAGAAAAGTCAACCCTATTGGAAACTGAATGATATTTATAATTGCTGGTTCCACGTGGCCCAGAAACTTCTTATAATAAACTATTGAAACGGCCCAGAGAAAAGCCCCTAAGACGAGGAGAAGAAACGGCTCCAATAAAAACGTCTGGGAGAAAGATTTTCCAATATATAACATTGCCACTCCTAAAAAACTGGAGATTAGGCCTAGAGCCTTAATTTTGGTGATCCTTTCGCCGAGGAAGATTATGGCAAGGCAGAAGACGAAGAGAGGCTGAGTATATGTTAATAGTGAACTTAAGCCTATGGTCTCATATAATAAGCCAATGCTGGTTAAAGTCGCGCTGACGGCAATTATTAGACTTAGCGTAATGAGTTTAAGCCATGTATAGCTATCCCTCGGAAGAGTTCTCCTCCTTAGGATCAGGACGGGCAGTAACGCTATTGAAGCTAGCAGAAACCTTTGTGCAACAAAATTCAATGGATCAATAAACTGTAATCCAATCTTCATAATAGTCCAGCATGAACCCCATATAAAAGATACTAACGTGAAAAGGACATAATTCCGCTTTTTCAATTAACCCACCTCTGAGGGACAACAGGGCCCACAGCTTTTACGTTAACTTCCTAATGAAAGTAAATCCTTAAATATTTGACCCTAATAATCTTTATTTACCAGTGGTGGAAGGGATGCCCAGCCAATTCTTCGTTCTCGGAGAAGAAGCCTAAAGAAGACATTAATATACCGGCTTGTAGTCGATCCAGTCGCCCTACTCGTAACGTACATCTTTACTGGCGAATTTTCAGGGTCGATAATTGCTGTAGTGTTAATAGAGACTTTCTCAACAGCATTCTACTATGTACTAGAGAGGTTAATGTAGAGGAGACTCCCAAACCCCCAATTTTTATTTTCCAGGAGAATATTGCATCTATAGAACTGGAAGGAGAAGAGTCTCGGAGATGGGAGAACTTAAACTCGGTAATTCATTTCATGCAATCTTTTTACCAGATTGTTGAATATCAGCGCCAGATCTTCCGGGCTCATTTCCTTAACTCTCATATAATGGAAAGGTATTGAGTCAATTAATTGGGCATAAACGTTTTTTGGGACGCCACCGCTGCTAAGAAAAGTTATAACAGCATTTCTGAGTTTCTTGTTTTTCTGCGTGAAGACCGCGCGGATAAAGTTGAAGAAAGACTTTTCATCCTCAACAAAAAAGGGTGGTTTTCTGGGTCTTAGGCGCACAATTACGGAATTCACTTCGGGCATAGGCCAAAAACTTTCCTTTGGAATAAAGTCCAATAGGTCTGCTTCGGCATAATAGTAAACTGCCACCGTGAGCCTGCCGTAGTCTTTTGTGCCAGGCTGGGCCACAAGGCGCCTTCCAAACTCCTCTTGGAACGTTAGAACTGCGCAATCAAACTTTCTCTTCAGGAGCCAAAAGATTAACGGTGATGATATTGAGTATGGCGGAATTGAAACAACTTTATTGAAGTATGGTAGGCTCTCCATTTTTAGAATATCTCCCCTTAATATAACCAAGTTTCTGTAGCTATTTAGACGACGAGTAAGAATTCTAACCAGGCTTAGATCGATCTCCACAGCTATTACCTGGCCAGCTACATTTGCAAGGCGTTCCGTGAGGAAGCCAAGTCCAGCCCCGATCTCTAAGACCGTGTCACTCTCATCGACTGAGGCGTAAGAAATAAGTTTATCGAGAATCGCTTCATCAACCAGAAAATTTTGGCTAAACTTCCTCCTTGGCTGTATCTTATATGCCATTAATATTTTTCTAGCCTCGTTGAGAAGTTTCATCAACGCTTCCCTTTGCCTAAACATTTAGGGCTTAGTGAAAAGCCTGTATTTACATTCAGTTGAGAGTTCCTCTATAACCCTCTTAGCTATAAGTTTTGCGGGATTAGGCACATTTGTGCGTCTCTGCAAATCTTGAAAACTCTCAAATGGCTTTTTCTCCCTCTCATCTATAATCTTCCACATAAATCTCTTCCCTATCCCTGGAATGAGCTCGAGCGAGTGCATTCTCGGGGTTACTGGTCTAGCTAGATTGAAAAAATTAACAAATTCGCTCTCCCTACCTAAGATTATCTTTTCTATTATATTCTCAAGTTCCATTTTTGCGTTGGCCGTTAGCTCCTCATAACTGATTTTGCCAATTATATATAATATTTCCTTTCTGTAATCCTTTCCAATATAAACCTTATCAGATGGCTTCAGTATAATACCTTCCCTCGCCGCCGCCTCCAGTAGAGTGAAATATTTCTCGCCTATCAATTGAACAACGGCTCCTCCTTTGCGCTTTAACCTTAAACCAGGCCTCCCATACGGAAGAAAGTCTAACACGTAAGCATACTCCTCATAAATCTGTTGTGGCGCTCTTTCCTTTCGCTCCATTATAAACAATTCCCCTCCCCATCTTTTTAGAAAAACGAAATCATCAAATCATAATATCCATCATAAGGGAGTTCATACTCTTTAATTATCCTGCTAAACGCTAAAAATCCTAGTAGACCCAAAAATCAATTGTGCACAAAGGTATTATCTATATTTATCTAAAACACTTAAAATTTTTTCTAGCGTTGAGGTTTCGATTACTTTGCGCCTTCCTGCGAGTATAGCCCTTAATTCTTCAACAGTTTTAGGCATAATGTTTATTACCTGAACTATCTCCTCTTCCTCCAATATTCCCTCTGCCCTCAATTCCTCAAAAAGTTTTCTCGCACCTTCCGGATCCAGGTATGAGATCTTTGCTGCGTAATCAAGAGTCCTACGCTGAAATTGATCTATGTTTTCTTCACCTAGGGTCTCAAGAATAGCTTTAACCTCAGGAATCGTTAACGGCTTTATCTTAATTATCTTTCTAGGCATTCATCCCACCCGCTACTCTTATTAAGCGAGCGGCTTCAAATGTTCAGGTCTAACAATTATTGTTTTGATCGCGTCTCCTTGCGTCACTTCAATTTCGTATGCTCTTCCCCTCTTCCCAACTACTACACCAACTCTACCCTGATATCTATGGTGAGGCATACCTTTATGCACACTTGGATCTATACTAATGACAACTCTGTCTCCGGGTCTGTATTCATACAATAATCTACTTATAGGGCTTTTACCTCTTTCCCTGGAATTCCTGCTCATAAGTGCACGGGTTTTCCTGCGGTATCCATGCGATATAGGCATTGCCCCCAACTCCTAAATTATGACATCTAGTACATCCAGTTCTAGAGGTTCTGCTTTAGCATTAACTATCTTTGAAACATTAGGCTCAGTCCGCCCATTATCTCCAGTTACAAGCTCCTTCACGTATAAGCCTCCTTGACACCTTACCCACATTTCAATACTATCTGTTGATAATCTTTTCACCTTTACTTCATATATACGTTTCTCTCGTAGGTGATTTGCTCTACGGTGCAATACCCTTACTGGAGTGCGCTGATAAATAGTCGCTCCAGTTAATTTCCTCTCTAACTCTATCATTTCTTCCTTAGTGATCTCTCTGTCGAATTTAATAACAACTCTGTAAACTTTTTGGGAGCCCTCCATCTCCTTAAGCTTTCTAACATCCCCTTTATCGCCAAACCTGAGATCCAGCACCTCTACTTTACCATCAGCGTGCTCATTAATCGCTCTCTCTAAACTCTTTAAATTTATATTCCTCCTCTTAGGTCTCTTAATCTCTATCACGAAAGGTCTACCATTGCCAAGCATGCGAGCGTCTCTATCTTCGCGACCAGCCGCGTGGAAGGCAGTTCCATCCCCAAGTGTTACCTCAAGTATAGGCTTGGCAATGAGCTCCTCAACCGACTCAGGATACATTTTTCCAGTCCAATTACACCTAACACAACCTCTCCCACCACACTTGATGCAAATCCACTTTGACTGCGGTATACCACGTATAAACTTCCTATACCTGCCAACTATGAAGAGCGAATTAACCTGTAGGTCAATATCCCCCGTAAAGGGATTTATAAGAATTACTACCTGTGGTCTCATATAATCAACTGGCTTGCCAAGTCTCTGTGATATCTCCCTTCCAATAACTCTGCTCATTTCATTCTTAATGCTCTCACCATACTGAACCCCGAACTCTGCCTTAAATTCATCTTCACGTTCCTCAATCTCGATCGGGAGCTTAACGCCAACAAGAAAATTATCAAATTCATACTCCTTAGCTTTTTCAATAGCACTGTCAATTATGGGCTGAAGATTTTTGAGGTGTTCTTCACATAAAAAGCATTTTTCCTCTCCACCTGCTCTTCTTCTCATCTTTTTAAGTAGATCGCGCGCTACTTTAAATGAGCCGCGGGTCGCTAGGGTCTTCAGAATCTTTATCCCTGCTTCCTTCACTCTCTTCTCTGCTGAGAGACTCATCTCGTGGGCAGTCATGGTAAGCAGCATCTTTATCGACCTACCCCTCTCAGAATTATCAATACCAAAGCCAAGGAGAGCAAATTGCCTACCCAAACAGCTATCACAAAGAGGATACTTCTCAAGCATCCTCAACGATGAACTTAGAATCCAATTAAACTTATCTGCAATTATTACCTCACCCAAGACCAATCCTCTGCAATTCCTATACAAAGACAAAAATTACTCAAAAATGTTTCTGATGGAGGTGAAGCCAAAAGTTTTATAAAAAAGCTTATTCAATTACTCATTTTGAAAATAGCCGCGGTAGCTCAGTTGGGAGAGCACCCGGCTGAAGAGACGAGAATAAACCCCGAAACCGGGCTGTCGCCGGTTCAAGTCCGGCCCGCGGCACCAATACCTCTAGTTCTGGTGCCTTACACATAGCCTCTCCTTTTAAGTCTTCGGGTACAGAGTTTAGTGTGAATGCGGATATACATGATGTTGGTAAGAGGCTTGAGGCTGCCAGGGCTAGACTTAGCGGTCTAGAACATAGTAAGCTACTGCTAAAGTTCTTAGATCACTTAGAGAGTTTAGGCTTATCTAAGGCTAGGGTTCTG
>JAWAXF010000011.1:0-49414 GCA_038897035.1 Bathyarchaeia archaeon | reverse complement strand
TCAAAAGGATTATGGAAGAATATAAGGACGCAATAGCCGAAGCAGTAGGGAGCCCGCCGAAAACACAGACGACGATAGACGTGGAAAGCCTAGAGGACCTAACAAAGATAGCCCAGATACTAGCAAAACCAATACTAAGGGCAAAGGAAGATGAAGAGCAAATATTCTACATAATAGATGGCAACATGAAATATCAATATAAAATAAAAGCATAAGCCCCTTTACCACACCACCCGCATACCTTGTTCTCGTTTTCATAATATATGCAAAAAGAAGTAGAGAAGAAATATTAGGGTTTAGGATTTTTAAGACTATTTAGGACTAAGGTTAGACATTAGCCATATGAAAAGGTTTATGGGCTTAATATGTATATTTTCTTAGAACGCTCATGAGATTGCAAGGGGAAGGGAAAGGTGTCTGAAAGAAAAGCTGCCTTACCACGCCAACCCGAAGTTAACATCGGTACAATAGGACATGTTGATCATGGGAAGACCACGCTTGTGGAGGCGATTACTGGTGTTTGGGCAGCAAGGCACAGTGAGGAGTTAAAGAGAGGTATAACGATAAAGCTTGGGTATGCTGATGCCCCAGTATACAAGTGCCCCGTCTGCGAGCCGCCGCATAACTACTCAAGGAGCGAGATATGCCCGAGATGCGGCTCTAAGACGGAGTTTGTAAGAGCGCTTAGTTTCGTAGACTCGCCGGGTCATGAGGCCTTAATGGCGACAATGCTCTCTGGAGCCGCTGTAATGGATGGTGTTATACTTGTTATTGCGGCCGATGAGCCGTGCCCACAGCCACAAACCAGGGAGCATCTTGCCGCTATAGAGATAATTGGTGTAAAGAAGATAGTCATAGCGCAGACAAAAATAGACCTAGTTGACAAGAAACGCGCGCTGGAGAGCTACAGAGAGATAAAGGAGTTCGTTAAGGGCACTGTGGCGGAGAACGCTCCAATAATCCCCATTTCAGCATTACATTCCGTTAATATAGACCTTCTACTTTATGCAATAGAGAAATATATTCAGACTCCACCGCGCGACCTAACTAAGCCTCCCCGCATGTATATTGTAAGATCATTCGATATAAATAGGCCTGGCACCCCAATAAATAGTCTCTCAGGAGGCGTTATAGGCGGATCTATTCTCCAAGGTAAGTTTAAAGTTGGTGACGAAATTGAGATAAGGCCTGGGATAAGTACTTCGGCTAGAGGTGCCTATGAGTCTCTCTTCACCAAAATAGTGAGCTTGCATACTGGCGGGAGATATGTTGATGAGGCTGTATGCGGCGGCTTAGTCGGCGTTGGCACCCTTCTCGATCCATCATTAACGAAGGCTGATGGCCTTGCGGGAAATGTTGTTGGTAAACCGGATCTACTCCCGCCGACGAGACACGAGTTAACTCTGAAAACCCATTTATTTGAGCGGGTTATCGGGGCTAAAGAGCAGACCGAGGTTAAGCAAATTAGTGTTAACGAAACACTATTATTGGATGTTGGAACGGCGATTACAGCTGGAAACGTTACCCGTGTTAGTGGCAACACCATTGAAATCAGGCTTGTTAGACCAGTCTGCGCAGAGGACGGATCAAGGGCTGCTATAAGCCGCAAGATAATGGGAAGATGGAGACTCATTGGCTACGGAATAATAGAGTGATAATGTTGACTTCTTAGTTGGTTCTCAGAGACTAATTTTTGCTAAATTTTATCTATCTTCTAGGATTATTCTTTTTAGGGTTGCGTATGAGTCTAAGTGAGACAGCTATCCCTCAACCCAAAAATTTCGTATTAAGGATAACAAGGGAAGAATGGCTGAGAAGGGTTTTCAGGATAAAGAAGTATTATCCGGGGGTTCCTAGACGCTGGGAGAAAGGTAGCATGGTATTTTTTGCTAGAAAATCCGAGGTTGGCGACTCCTTAATTGGTTATGGAGTTATAGAGGAGTTTGTGAAGAAGGACGGCCTAAGCGATAAGGAGAGGCTTGAGTGTGAGATTATGAACTGGAAGGGCGCAATTGTATTCAAAGACATATATATGTTTGAACCACCTGTGCCCATAAAAGAAACTCCATTAGCTAACCTAAAGGCCAGGGGAAAGTACTTGCATAGTCTTCAATTGACAGAGAGCCAAGTAGCCGAGATCATGGAGATTGTAGAAAGAATTTCCAGCATGAAAAAAGTGTAGGAGTAGACTATTTAAAAGGTTTCGTAGTGTACAATCTCTCTTAATGGTCTCCTCCGCGGCGGGCTAGGCTTCTCAGCTGGTTTTCCTATAGGTATTATTGCTATGGGTCTCACGTTTCTAGGCACTTTAAGTATCCTCCTAACCTCCTCTTCATGGAACGCGCCGACCCAGCATGCCCCCAAACCAAGGGCGCATGCTGCTAGCAGCATATTCTCGATTGCTGCGGCAGTATCCTGTATGCAAAAAAGGTTTACACCCCTACTCCCATATACGCTTCCAGACCTAGCCTCATTGGCACACACAACTATGACCACTGGGGCCTCTTCTATGAAGGTCTGATTTAGAGCCGCTCTAGCAATCTCTCTCTTAACTTCAGGTTTCCTTATGACGATGAACTCCCACGGCTGAAGGTTTCCTGCTGAGGGCGCCCACCTAGCAGCCTCGAGAGTTTTCTCTATTTGCTCGTCGCTGACGTCCTCTTTAGTGAATGCTCGTATGCTTCTCCTCAGCTTAATTGTCTCGAAAAGATCCACTAATTTCCCCTCACGAAAAATATTTTTGAGACACAATATATTAATTTGCCCTCAATATGGGGTAGAAAACCGTAAGATATTTATTCAATTGTTCTACATGTCTTTTGAATTAAGGAGAGGCGGTGAAATATGCCGGGGAGCGTTTCTATACTGGTGGGTAAGAAGCCTGTGATGAACTATTTAGTGGCATGTCTGACGCTGTTCCATAGTGGTGTAAAGGAAGTTAATGTTAAGGCTAGAGGGCGCGCTATAAGCAAAGCTGTGGGTGTTGTTGGGGTTCTTAGGAGAAGATTTCTGCCAGACATTAAAATTAGCAGCATCAATATAGGAACTGAGCAGGTTCAATCTAAGAATAGGCCAACTTCAGTGAATGTAAACACAATTGAGATAGCTCTGATACGCTGAGAAGACTTTGAAGTACCGCTCCGCCGCCCTCCCTGTCTGGAGGGATCAAAAAAGGGTGAAGGCTGAGCTATGCCAGTTCTGCCTGAGAAGTGGAATATTATGCCCCAAATGTAGGGTGAAGATTGAAAAAGGTAAGGTAACACAATTAGATTTAGAAGTCGCTCGCTTACTTGTCTCCCTTGAAGATGAGTATCCCCTTCTCCAAGATGTTTATTTCCATGGAGCCCTCGAGGTCAATAACACCTTAGTTATACTTGTTAAGAGGGGTGATATGAATAAAGTCCTGAGTTATGGTGGAAAAATAATTAAGGCATTAGAGGGTAAGATTGGCAAGAGTGTCCGTGTGCTTGAGTATAATTCTAATGAAAGAAAATTTATTGAGGATCTTTTTGCGCCCTTAAGTGTTGTCACGATAAATAAGATTTGGTTGCCAGACGGCTCCGTTGAAACACGTGTTATCCTTAGAGGAAAAGATAAGCGTAAAAAGTCATTGAATATTGATGTAGCGAAGGAGATTGCTAAGAAGGTTAGGGGGATAACGTTGCGGGTCGAGTTCGCTGAGTAGGTGTATAATTATGGAAGGCGAAAGGAGTTTAGTTTATACATATCCGTGGAAAAGGACGCATTATACTAGTGAAATTACTCTTGAACTCGATGGGAAAGAGGTAACTTTGGCAGGCTGGGTGAGAGATATTAGGGATCTCGGTGGCATAAAGTTCCTGCTGTTGAGGGATAAGGAGGGTTTCATTCAAGTAACCGCCCCGAAGGATGAGGTTGATGAGGATATAATTAAGATTATTGGGAGCCTCCAACGTCAGGATTGTATAAGCGTTAGGGGAACTGTTAGGAGGATGAATAAGGCTCCGAGGGGTGTTGAGGTTATACCGAAGAGCATAATTGTCTTGAGTAGGGCGAAGCAGCCCCTTCCAATAGATATTGCTGGCAAGACCCCCGCGGATATAGATGTTAGGTTGGATGCAAGGATCCTAGATCTGGTTAGGGATGAACCGCAAGCGATCTTCCGAATACGCCACGTAGCCTTAGAGGCTATGAGGGAGTTCTTCTCTAAAAACGGTTTTATCGAGGTTCACACGCCTAAAATAATCGCGACAGCGACTGAAGGCGGGGCAAGCCTATTCCCAGTAATATATTTTGAGAGGGAGGCCTTCCTAGCTCAGAGCCCACAACTCTATAAGGAGCAGCTTGTAATAGATTTTGAGAAAGTTTATGAGATTAGCCCAGCTTTTAGAGCCGAAAAATCCCATACTAGACGCCACCTAGCCGAATTCATCTCCGTTGATGTTGAGATGGCATTCGCCACGGCTGAGGACGTTATGGAGATTGCTGAGAGACTTCTACAGCACGTATGTAGAGTGGTTAGCGAGAGATGCGGGAGAGAGCTGGAGATACTTAGGCACAAAATTAAGGTTCCTGGGATACCCTTCAAGCGCTTCACGTATGATGAGATAATTAATGAGCTTAGGGAGGCTGGAATAAAAGTTGACTGGGGTGAGGATATTCCCACACCAGCTTTTAGAACTCTCGGCAAGCTTCACCCGTACTTTTACTTTATAGTTGATTGGCCAACTCGACTAAAGCCGTTCTATATAAAGCCAAGGGACGCCAAGCCCGAGATAAGCGAGAGCTTCGACTTAATGTGGTATTGGGTTGAGATAGCCTCAGGTGGAACGCGTATACACGACAAAGAGCTTCTAATCAGGCGCTTGAAGGAGCAGAACCTGAGCCCAGAATCCTTCAAGTACCATCTCCAGGCATTCGATTACGGCATGCCTCCGCACGCTGGTTGGGGTATCGGTCTTGAACGTCTGATAATGATGCTAACGGGCATAAGAAACATAAGGGAAGTAGTGTTATTCCCAAGGGATAGATTTAGGCTTGTGCCGTAAATTATGTTCTCTTAACTTATAGGCGGCCTTGCGCCCAATTCGACGTCCAATGTTAGTATACGGTTTTCCCTAATTATCGTAACTTTAACTATTTGCCCTGGTGCAGTATACTCCTCTAAATAAGATGATAAATCATCGATTCCGATGATTCTGACACCATTCAAAGCAATTATTATATCCCCTCCAATCATAATCATCTCACCAGCTATATTCACAACTTTTGTTCCTCCCCTCAAGCCAGCTTTATGCGCCGGGCCATCCTTAATGACCTCTGTTATTAGCCAGCCATATGTCACATCCACGTTCATGGCTCTCGCAATCTCATAATTTACGTCGACCCCAGCTGCGCCGAGCCATGGGTGCCTATTATATCTTCCCTCCTCGACAAGCCATTTAATTTCTCTTAGTAGCGTGTTTGAGGGGATGGCGAAGCTCACGCCTTGTGAGCCACTTATAATCGCAGTTGTTATTCCGACAACCTCACCCCTAACATTTAGCAGTGGACCCCCTGAGTTGCCCGGGTTGAGGGGGACTGTTGTTTGTATAACATTGGCTATTGGATAATTGCCAACCCCCTCGGCGGTTATTGTTCTCCCTAAAGCGCTGACTACGCCAGAGCTCATTGATCCATATAGGCCATAGGGATTGCCCACAGCTATAACTATGTCGCCAACCCTAAGTGTGGAGGAACTCGCTACATTTAGGGGGTGGTACTCGCTGGTAGGGGCCTCTACTCTAAGAACTGCTAGGTCAGCGTAGGGATCATATCCGAGTATAGAGGCGGGATAGCTATTCCCGTTAGCAAAGGTCACGGTTATGTTCAGGGTGTTTCGCACAACGTGATAATTCGTGACTATAACCATTTGACCAGAATAGTTGTAGATGAAGCCGGAGCCCTGAACCCGACTATAGCTGTATCCGAAAACGCTTGGCACGCGAATAAGTCCCCTCACCATCACAACAGAGTCTCTGACTCTTTCATATAGCTCTGAGAGGCTAACATTCCCGGCAGGCAGACTATATTTTGTTGCGTTTTGAGTAATTACCTCTAGGCTTTTCTGCAGAACTGCAATGTTCTCGCTGAGGGCTTCTACTTGTTCCCGCAGTCCCTTTACATCATTCATAGCGGCCATATAGCCAATCGAATAGCCTAGATATGCAGCGGTAAAGAGGCCCACTACTAGAAGGAGGATTGTTAACAGTAGAATCTTAAGCTTATCATTTCTACCTCCCTCTGATACGAGCATCTTCTTCTCCACCTGGTCATGAGATTATATTAAAGAGTATGATAAAAGGATTTTTCACATTTATAACCAGAATCTATTAATATTCAGAGACGCGAAAGTTTAGGTGGAATTATTTCGGGCGTCTCTACTTGGAGATTAGATAGATGAGCTACTGGGCTGAGAGATTAAGATATATACTTAGCTGGCTCATCGTTGGAACTAGGGGCGGTGTTATGAGAGCCAGAATAATCATGTCCCTAAAAGAGTCCCCGATGAACGCTAACCAGTTGGCCAGTCTATTAGGCGTCGATTATAGAACAATAAAGCACCACCTTGAGATACTTATGAAGAACAGAATAATCATGCCCGTAGGAGAAAAGTACGGTGTTACATACTTCCTATCTCCCGAAGTGATGGAGAACTATATTATCTTTGAAGAGATTTGGAAGAAATTTAGAGAAAAGCAGAAAAGGAAGAAAGTGAAATGGTGAAAGAGGATGAATAGTAAAGACAAAATTATTGCCCTTATAATAATTGTTGTAGTAGCGGTAGCCATCATTGCAACTATAGGCAGCCTAAGCGTTGCTGGTGCAGCTATAGAGCGTCAGGTTAAGACGCGCTGGGGCTTCTCTAAAAGCCAAATAGATGAAATTAGGCGCATTATAGAGAGATATCGGCGAGGTGAAATAAGTCCAACAGAACTTGAGTCTACTGTGCTGGCGAGATTTAGGGAGTGGGGTTTCGTTCCACCACCAAATGTGCCGATACCGGATTTGGAGATCTTCTATACTGTCAGATCAGTTATTTCGACGGTCAACATTGTACTCGTGCTATTTTTACTCTTAATATATTTGGACATTTACCGAAAAACTGGCGCCCAATTCACCCTTGGCCTAATAATATTCTCGCTGGTTCTCCTCCTCTACACCCTCTCATCAAATCCATTTATACACATGTTCTTCGGCTTCCGGGCATTCGGCCTAGGCCCATTCGCTATACTGCCTGATACATTCGCCTTAGTAGCCCTAATAGTCTTACTCTACTTAAGCCTAAAATAGAGTTTTAAGAGAAGAGCCCACTTTTTGACAAAAATATGATGTAATTCTGAAAAAACCTTTTATATGCTGGTATATTTCATGAGTTTTGGTGAAGTGGATTGAAGAAGACTGTTCTGTTAGCGGCTCTTGGCTTGGTGGTGCTGGGAGCCATAGCAATCTCATTATATGGCGCCATGGCTCACCCCGGCTTCCAAGTTGAGGCAAATCAGCAAGCTGAACTGAAAGGGCTCTCATTCGCTATGGGCGCGCAGAACTTTACATGCGTTCCTAAGCCCTGCCAGAAGTGGCCCATTAGGGGTAAAGGATTTAAGGGCTTCCAAGTGGAGCTGAGCGAGGGCTTCAAAGAGAAAGTTTTAGCGATAGTGAAAGCGGATGAAGATGTTCAGAAGCTTCTTAGTGAGGGCTATAACGTCAGTGATATCAGAGTTGCTCAAGTAAAGCTTACAGTCCAAGAAAATGGTCAGATCACTATGGAGGCCAGCAAAGCCTTAGTGATGCTGACAAACGGCAATGGTGGTAAAGCCTGCGTGGAAGTTGACCTAAAGGCTAGGGTAGTTACTAAAATAGTCGTAGTAAACATAAAAGTCATTAAGAAAGGCGCGTCGACGTGAACTGTTCCCCTTTAATTTTTTGGTCATAATTTCTTGGATTTTTGGCAGTAAATATGAAATTATGAAGGCTAATGCAAAGTTGTCATTAAGATTAGGAGTGTTTCAAGGTATCGTTTCGCTCTTAAGTTACTTATTACAGTAACTGTAAGGATTGTTGAGATAGAGACCAGCGCTAAAGCAATTTCAATAGCCTTTTGGACGATATTACCCTTCTACTAAACCTCACCAGAGCCAGAAAAGTCCAGGAAGAAGTAATAAAAATTTCTTGATTAGAGGACGCCTAGACCAAAACATAAGCCGCCGCAAATAAGGTTTCATGAGGGTGTTGCTACTAGAAACCACATTCTATCAACTCCTTATCGTCTCTGGGCTTAATGAACTCCCTTAGAACTATGGTTGCGTATGCGCCCTTATGGAGGGCAAATTCAAATCTAACGCTGTTTTCAGCCGCCCCCCCGCCCGAAATAACCTCTGCCCTTAAGCCCATCACCCTCTCAAGCGCGACCCTCAAGCCTCCGAAGAGGCTGACCCTGATTATACTTGCCCTTTTGAAGTCCTCGCCTGAGACACCTTCCTCCTCCAAAATCTCCCTCTCGATCTCCCCCTGCAGTCCATCTGAGGGTGGCTGTTTTGGACCTATAAGCGGCAGCGCCACCACCATCCTCCCAACTCTGATCTCCTCATTTATTGAGGAAGAATTACTATCCTTAACCTTGATAAACCTCCTTGTTGGTAGCCCAACGTCACTTAGTCTCACAACATAGTCACCGATCTGCGCCTCCCTCAGCGGTATACCGCACTTTATCCTCTCGCTTAAGAACCTGTTGAATAGGTATGATTGATACGATTGGATGAAGAGTCTGCGCAGGTTTATTGGTAGCTTATTGAAGGCTCCTATATAGTCTCTCGGGCTTTTAACGAGATGTTCAAGTGCCATCCTTTCATATACTAGTGTCTCCGGAAACCTTTTAAGGGCCGTCCTGAAATCCATTGTTTCACTCAGTTCTTTTCTAGCCTCCCTAGCTCTTGGGCTCTCAAAGGGGCTTACATATGTTAAGAATGTTAAGGCGGCTCTCTCAAATTCTCCCTTAATAATATATTTGCCAACCATATGCGTTATAGGTCTAATTGTCCCAAACCTCTGGTGCCCGAAGAAATTTGATATGCCGCCAAAATCTTCTAGTTCGCTGGATATCTCTTTAATCCTTCTCCGAATCGCCCCCTCTTTATATTTTATCCCCCTAACAACTATTGTGAATCTGTTCCCGAAGAGTTTCCTTGGGGATATATCCTCATCGGAGTAGCCCAATGGTTTTATCAGAAGCCCCTCGATATTTACCTGTGTAATCTTATTAACAGGGACTCCGCCTATACTTATATATTGAGCTGTTAGGGCGCCCGTATCCTTTATCCCAGCAAGCCCAATTCTGTCAGGGCTGATCCCTATCCTACGGGCTACCTCCTCTATGGCCAATATTGTGTCCCATCCCCTCTTAATTAAGACGCAAATAAGGTATCGGCCGTGTTCGGCAAAGTTGCCGGCTAAATTCTCCTCCGGCTTAACAGACGCCCTAGAGCCATCAATTAAAACCTCCTCAACTATAAAGTCCTCGGGGGCCCTCTTTATGGAACCTCCTATCCCCCTACATTTAGTTACATAGACTTCTATTCCAGCCTTTGTCTCTATGCTTGGAACCCTAGGCATATTTCATCCTCAGTACAACGGTAGGTTTCCGGTAATCTTATCTATGAGGTTTGATGGGGCCGGTCCTATCCCAAGGGCCGTTATCGTCCCAGGCTCTAGCTCAGTTAGGCCCATATCTGATATTAGGGCTACTGGGAGTTTCATCTCTTTGGCTTTTCTTTCTAGATCCATTATCTCGGTTTCAGAACCAACCTTTAATACTATCTTACATTGACCGCTCTTGATCCACTCTCTCCACCATGATGGATAATTCTTCCTAGCCTCCTCCGCGGAGGAGACCGCCGCATGACTGGCTTGAGCGGCAGCCTTCCCAGGACTCATCTTTATGTCAGATCTAAGTACTATTACCTGCTTCACCCTAAAAACTGCGTCAGACATGTCCCTGACTAAGGAGAAAATTACTCCTCGACCTATTTATTTCTCTCCTCGTAACATTATTTCGCGCATATAGGTCGGCATGTTAGAAATCAATAATTATTCTTGTTAATCTGCTAACATTTGGCGTGAGTCTTATGTTATATGATTATTGCATAATGGATCAATTTTCATGCGATAAATTTATGACTGGATCAGCCCTATTTGTTTTGCAGGGTGCTTTTATGAGCTGGGATGCGCGCTGGAAGATCTTGTCTGACGTGATCGTAGATCTTTGTAAGCGTGGGGAAAGGGTGCCCCAAAATATAATCAATGACCTGCGCTCCGCTAAGGTTATGTTAGAGGTCGTTAAGGCTGACAAAGCCCGCGCGGAGAGTATTGCCCGTCTAGAGGAGTATCTGGGCAATGTGGAGAGCTACGTTTTATCAGCCGCGAAGAATGTCTTGGGAGAAGACTATGTTAATAACATTCTGAGGAAACTATGTGAGCTTGAGGCAGAGGGCTTTATACTTGAGGAGCCCCCTAGATTTCATCTAGGTCTCCCAAGAGGGGAGAAGTGGATTAGAATTCAAGTGTCAGAGATTACTCCGCTTGAGTTTATCAGGGATACTGCCAGCGAATTTAATCTAAAAATTAGGGTTGAAGAAGATGGATATGTGCTCGTGTATGGCACCGAAGAGAATTTGAGGGCCTTTGTTAAGAAAGTGGCTGAAAGGACGCGCGGCTCCAGGGAGAGCGGCTTCCCCACCTGAACTTATTATCTATCTGTTGATGGAGGGATCAATATCGGGAGAACAGTAAAGGATGCCATACATCAAGCGCATTGAGATAGATGGATTTAAGACGTTTGGGTTAAAAACAGTGTTAACGTTTGATAGGGGATTTACTATAATAACTGGGCCGAATGGTAGTGGTAAAACTAACATAATTGATGCGGTCCTCTTTTGTCTTGGCGAGCTGAGCGCCAAAAGGCTTAGGGTTGAGAACTTCTCGAACCTCATATTTAATGGTGGGGAGAAGTCGGGTATCAGAAAGAATACTGCTAAAGTGGTCATTCAATTTGATAATTCTGAGGGGCGTATACCGGTCGAAACGACAACCGTCACGATAGCCCGTGAGATTGATAAAAATGGCGAGAGCGTTTATAGGATTAATGGTCGGAGGGTCCCGAGAGCTCATCTACTTGAAGTTTTATCTGTTGCTGGCATAACCCCCTACGGCCACAATATTGTCTTGCAGGGGACACTTACGAGAATGGCCGAGATCTCAACCATCGAGCGTAGGAAGATAATTGAGGACATGCTTGGGATAGCTCAGTATGATGCTGGGAAGGCTGATGCTGAGCAGAAGCTTAAGGAGGCTGATGTGGCGATAAGGGCGGCCCTTGGGCAGATAAGTGAGGTTCAGAGGAGGGTTGAGAGCCTAGAAAGGGAGCGAAATAACCTTCTACGGTACAACTTGCTCAAAAAAGAGATGATGAGACTGGAGTCGATGAAAATATCTTTAAATATAAGGGATCTTGAGGCCGAATCTAAGGGGCTTCTAGAGGAGCTGTCTAAGGCCGAGGAGAAGAGTAAATGGCTGTTTGAGCGGAGAGAATCGCTTAGAGCTAAACGTAGGGAGCTTGAGAGCGAGCTACGTAAGCTTGGCTTCAGTGCCATTCAGGAGAAGAATGCGCAAATGGTTGAGATCGAGGTAAACATTAGGAGCTTAAAATCTAGACTTAATGAAATACTCTCTAAGATAAGCGGCGGGCAGTCCAGTCTCAGTAAGTTAGGGGGTCTCCAAAAGGACCTTAAACAGCAGATAGAGTCCCTAAAAAGCGAGATCGAGAGATCTGAAGAGAAAATTAGCCAGCTAACTCTTCTCCTAGGGCAGTTGGGTAAAGAATTGGAGGAAAAGCAGTCCATCTATGATTCTATATCAAAGGATCTCTCGGAAGTCAGATCAATATTCGAGGAGAAGGCTAGACGGATAAGCGAGATAGAAGAGCGGATAGGCAAGATACAAAAGGAGAGAATTGACCTTGAGGGTGAGCGCGCTAGGCTCCACTCCGAAATAAGCATTTATCTACAGAGACTTAAGGATCTCGAGAATAAGAAGGGGGAACTACAATCCTCTTACGAGAGAATTCGGGAGCTGCTTGCCGGGCTGGATGAGGTTGCAGGCGCTCAGAGGAAGCGAATTGAGGATTTAAAGTCGACATTGGAGAGACGTGTTAAGAGGAGATCCTCTATTGAAGAGGAGACAAAAGAGGTTGAGAGGATAGCTGAAGTTGCTAGAGAGGCCCTAATAAAATTTGAGGTTCAGAAGAATCTTGTTAAAAAGATTAAATCTGAGGAAATAGCCCTAAAGCACCTTGAGGAGTTAGGCGCAAAAGGCGTTATAGGTGGCGTGTACGGTAGACTGAGAAATTTGATAAAGGTTGACGGCGATTATATTAGGGCTGTTGAAGCAGCCGCCTCCGGCTGGCTGGACTCGCTAGTTGTTGAAGACTTGAACGTTGCGTTCGTGTGTATAGAGACTCTTAGGCGCATGAAGATTGGGAGGATAAAGATTATCCCGCTCAGGAATCTCTCGCCGAACAGCGCTGGCAGGGCTGTTAATATTGATGGTGTCTATGGATGGATCTCATCTCTCGTCCAATGTGAGGAGCGCTATAGGCCAGCTGTAGAGTTTGTTCTTGGCGATACTCTATTAGCCCTAAGTGAGGAGGTCGCTATAAAGGCGTCGAAGGATGGATTCAGAGCGGTCACCATTGATGGGAATCTATATGAAGCTTGGGGAGGAATTGAAAGTGGTTTTTATAGGAGGTATATCGACTTATCATCCTTCATACCGGGCGATGAAGCATTAAAGAGTCTGGATAAAGCGGTCTCCGCGCTTAGAAAGTACCTGGATAATAGAGAGAATATTATTACGGAGCTCGAGGCCGAGATATCTAAGACTCAAAATGAGATAATGGCTCTCTCAGAGTCATTGGCTAGGGTTGAGGGAGAGATCGATCGTGTTAAGAGGAGTTTATCTCAAGCGGATGCCCAGATTAAGCGCTTAGAATCTACTATAGGGGACTTAACAAGCCGTATAAGAAATGGGCGCGAGAAGGTGGCTTCCATTGAAGAGCGACTTAATGAGCTGGAAAGCGCGGAGAAACCCTTAAAGGATGAGCATGAGCGCCTAAGGAGCGAAATTGATCTGTTGAGTCTTCATGATAAGGATAAAAGGCGCTCTGAAATTATCCAGGAAATTATTCACCTCAAGCAAAGGTACAATAATGTTGAGTCCGAATTGGTAATGACGAAGGCGAAAGTTGAAGGGGTTCTGAAAAGGAATATGGAGACTCTAATGGCGCAGCTTAATGAAATTTCAAAGCAGATTATAAACCTTGAAGGTGAGCTGGAGGAGGCGCTTAAAGAAGAGGGCGAGATACGTAAGAAAATTGAAGAGCTTGAGAGGGCTAGGGAGACTCTTTCAAGGGAAATAGGCGAAGCTAAGGATAAAATGGGCATCTTTGTATCGCAAATAGACTCTCTTGAGATGGAGATATCAAATCTGGATATGGAATATGATAGGGAAATAAAAGCCATAAACGATTTGAAAATTAAGATACAGTCTGTTGTCCTCCAAGCCAGTAGGCTTAGGGAGCGGCTGAGGGAGCTCGGCCATGAGGAGCTCTTAGAGGTTCAAGGAGGCCTCCCCGAAAACGAACTTGACTCTTGGCTAAAGGCTGTTGAGGAGGAACTTAAACATATAGGGGCTGTCAATCAGCTCGCAGAATCCCAATATATAGAGGAGGTCTCACGATACAAGGAGGTTTCCACGAGGCTTAACAACCTCGAGAAGGAGAGAGAGGCTATACTTAAGTTTATTGACGAGATTGAGCAGAAGAAGATTAGGATCTTTATGGAGGCCTTTAATAGGATAAGTGAAAGGGTAAGCAGCTACTTCTCTAGGTTAACGGGTGGCGGAAGTGCATATCTTAAGCTCGAGAACCAGGAAGATCCATTTGCTGGCGGCGTGGACATAATAGTCCAGTTTCCGAGCAAATCCCCAATACCAGTAAGCGGCGCAAGTAGTGGAGAGAGGTCCGTTTCAGCGGTGGCTTTTCTTCTAGCCCTCCAAGAGTTTTCGCCAGCATCCTTTTATCTCTTTGACGAAATAGATGCCCATCTAGACGCCTTCCACGTCGAAAGGCTCGGCGATCTCCTTACAAAAGAGGCGGCTGATAGACAGCTTCAATTTATTGTTATAACGCTTAAGCCAGAAATGATCAGCAAGGCTAATAAGGTTTATGGCGTGTATGGGCAGAGTGGTGTTTCACATGTTGTCTCAATGACACTTAAGGGAGTGATTGTGAATGAGTGAGATTACCAGGCCATTTTACCTTAGACCGCCTTGGGACATACTCTTTGATCCGCAGCGCTTACAGAAAGTTGATCCATGGAGCGTTAACATAGCTTTCCTCCTGCTTTCTTTTCTTGAGGAGATGGAGCGGAGAGCGACTGTAGACTTTAGAGCTTCCGGAGTCGCATTAGATTCCTCGGCCCTCATATATCTTCTGAAATCTAATCTTCTTCTGAAATTCGAGAAATTTGAGCCCCGAAGTGATCTTGAATCCAAGGAGCGCGGAGAGGGTGCTGAAATAGTTCCACTCCTCTTCCCACCCTTACGCTATGAACTTACAACAACAACCTTAGAGAGCCTACTCGAAGCTCTCGAGGAGACTCTGCAGCATGAGTCTTTTGCCCCCCTTAAAGCTAGAGATAAGCCAGTGCTAACGCCGCCTGAGGTTACCCCAATAATAAGCGCCTACTTAATGGAGATTGAAGAAAGACTTGAGGAGCTCCTTAAAAAAATACGCACGCTTTATAAAATGGGTGAAACCGTAACATTCTCAAACCTTGTAAAAGGTCTAAGCAGGATCGAAGCTATTAGAATTTTCATAATACTACTGTTTTTAGCTCATAGGGGTAAAATTTTATTGTTACAGCATGAGGGCTCAGACGAGATATATATAGCGCTTAATGGCGAGGTGGTTAAGTGAGATGGTTACGTTGACAGCTGAGACTTCTCAGGCCAATAATGATGGGAACATAAAGATGATAGGCGCAGGGGAGGTTTTAATGGAGGGTTTGGAGGAGAAAGTTAGGCTTATTGAGGCAGCGCTGTATGTGGCTGGTAGACCCTTAGACCTAAAAACCTTATGCAGCATTACGGGCTCCCGCTCTGAGGAAAGGGTGCGTAGGCTCGCTAGAGTTCTTGTCGAGGAGTATAAGAGGCGTAATGGCGCTATAGAAGTGCTCGAGCTCGATGACGGAAGGTTCGTGATGCAACTTAGGATGGAGTATGCCGATAAGGTCAAGAGGCTCGCTATAAGGCCCCTATTAACCGTTGGCCCATTGAGAACTCTCTCCTATATAGCTTATAAGCAGCCAATAACACAAAAACAGGTCATTGAGGTGAGAGGTAGACACGCCTACGGCCACATAAGAGAGCTCATTAAAATGGGCTTTATTAGCAAGGAGAAATGTGGCAGAGATAGTATCCTAAAAACAACCGATTTCTTCGCGGACTATTTTGGTCTCAGCCGAAATATCCAAGTTATGAGACGCCAGCTGAGGATGATCTTCGAAAAGCGCGGTGAGGAGACCTTGCCGGCATCCCTTGGGGATGAAGATAGAAGGGAAATGGCTAGAATAGAGGAGCAGGAATTAAAACGCGGGGAGAAGGCTGCCACCGCTCCGTAATTTTGGTGGTGCAGTAGGGAGGATCCGCTAAATTTATATCTGCTAACTCTAATTTTAGGATGCGTGTGATCGTAGATGTCTGTTTGGCATGGCGATTTACATAAGAGAAAACCCACCGGTGGTAAGAGGAAGCCATATAGGGGAAAGCGGAAGTATGAAATGGGCTCTTTTCCCGTGGAGACGGTCTTAGGTGAACATAAGGTGAAGTTATATTATGGAAAAGGAGGCAACATAAAGGTTAGGTTAGTGAGCACTAAGTGGGCTAACGTATCAGACCCGGAGACTGGCGAGACAAAGAAAGTTGAAATTCTAAGGGTTGTAAAAAACCCAGCTAACGTAGACTATGATAGGAGAGGGGTGATAACAAAGGGGTGTCTTATAGAGACCCCGCTTGGAGTAGCCAGAGTAGCTTCCAGACCCGGTCAGGATGGTGTTTTGAACGCAGTATTAATTGAGAAGAAGACATAATTTTTTGAGAATCGGAGATGCGCAGGAAAGACATTTTAATACTCTGGCCAGTTTATTTTGATGTCCTGAGATCAAGGCGGGAAGGTAGAAGACTGCCGAAGAGGCTATGTGTTCGTTCCCCAAATGTAAGCATGCTTGAGAAGGCCGTTAAAAATCTTGGGTTAAGTTATGAAGTACACCCGGATGCAGGTTACCCTAAGCTGCCTTGGATCAAAATGGGCTCCGTGGCGGTGAATAAAACTGGAAAAAGTAAATCTAAGATCCTAAAGGAGGTCGCCTCTGAGCTAGTGAAACTTTACCAGCAGTCCTCCCAAGAAATGCTTAAATAATCGTCTGCCTTCATTCTATTCGTTATTTTTGGCGGGGGTTAGCTTGGAGGAAATTGGAGAGATTCTTCATGTCGTTCAGGGCGATAGGGCTATAGCGAAAGTTAAGATCACTCCAAAACTTGGATTAACCGTTTTTGACATAAGACGAAAACCCATCGGCCGGATTGTAGATATTTTTGGACCAATTAAGTCACCATATATTGAGATAGAGGTTGAGGAGCAGAATCCCGAAAAGCTCGTTAATTCCCCCATTTATATCTCGCCTAAGGATAGGGGAATGAAGGGGAAGAGATAAATATGGATGAAAATGAAGAGGCTCCCTCTCTTCCCCCAATCCTTAGCGAGATCCAACGATGCCCAGAATGTGGTAGCACCAAATTAATGCGCGACTACGATACGGCGGAAGTTGTCTGTATGGAATGCGGCTTCGTGGTAGATATGAAGATGGCTGATCAAGGCCCAGAATGGAGATCTTTTGACAATGAGCAAAAAGAGAAGAGGGCTAGGGTTGGGGCACCAGTTACATTTACAATTCATGATAAAGGTCTTTCAACAACAATTGATTGGCATTATAAGGGCACTTTTAGGAAGGGGCTTGATGCTGATCAGAAGGCGCAGATGTACAGGTTAAGAAAGTGGCAAAGGAGGATAAGAGTTTCAGATGCCTCTGAAAGGAACCTCGCCTTTGCCCTTTCCGAGATAACAAAGATAGCGAGTGTTCTCTCCCTGCCAAAAAGTGTTCTTGAGACAAGTTCTGTAATTTATAGGAAGGCTATTAAAAAGCACCTTATGAGGGGGAGATCAATTCAGGGGGTATGCGCGGCAACCGTCTATATAGCCTGTAGACAATGCGGCCTACCTCGGTCGCTTGATGAAATTGCAAGTGCGGCCAATATAAGTAAAAGGGAAGTTGGAAGATGCTACCGTTTCCTCGTTAGGGAGCTTGAGATATCGCTGCCGCCACTTAAGGCAAACCAGTATATCTCCAAGTTCTCAAATCAGCTGGCGCTTCAGGGGATGGTTGAGGGGATAGCAAATAGGATCCTCTCAGTTGCCTCAGATATTCGATTAACGTCCGGTAGGGGGCCCATGGGCATAGCTGCGGCGGCGAGTTATATTGCATCCGTGCTGATTGGGGAAAAGCGCACACAGAGAGAGATAGCCGAGATAGCAAATGTTACAGAAGTAACCATAAGGAATAGATTCAAGGAGTTAATGGAGCAACTACTCTTCATAGTGACACTTTAAAGCCAAGATGGTCTCCATTATTGACAACAGATTCAAGATAGAATTCGCCAGCTCCTCTGTTATACTTGCGGCTTTTATATTACTTTGAGGATTATAAAGTTCTGCTTGAAGAGAAAAGTCTGGCAGCAAGAATATGAAGGTTGAAGAGTTGGATGAGGGGCCATGGTTACCTTCCAGGTGTGGTCGGTCAGGAAAGGATGAAGGGAAGCGTCGGCATAAGTGGGTTTGATGTACAGTTTCTCCAAGTTCCATCCAGAGGCGGATGGCTTACGCAAGCTTATATCCATAATCAAATCGCTCAGGAGCAGTGATGTGAGGGTGGCAATTAATGCGAGGATTAGAGAGTTTCTGAGGAATAGGAATAAGCCCATTAATGAGGTCTTTAAGGAATTATGCTTCTGCATACTGACCGCTAACTTTAGCGCTGAGAAAGCCATGAGGATGCAACTAGAGATAAATGATGGCTTCCTGCTTATGCCAGAGCATGAGCTTGCTGAGAAGCTTAAGGCTCTCGGCCATAGATATCCTAATTCTAGGGCAAGATTTATTGTTGAAGCGAGAAAACATATTCCGCGTTTAGAAGCGCTCCTAAAAGCCCACATTAATGAGAGATTGTTGAGGGAATGGCTTGTAAGTAATGTTAAAGGCCTAGGTTATAAAGAGGCAAGTCACTTCCTCAGAAACATAGGTTTCATGAATGTTGCCATAATAGACCGACACATACTTAATATATTAACAGAATACAAATTGATTGAGAGGCCGAAAACGCCATCTAAGCTTAAATATTTGGAGATTGAAAGGTTACTCGACAATTTAGCCCGTAGGGTCAACCTCTCTTTAGGCGAACTAGATATGTACCTCTGGTTTATGAGGACTGGAAAAGTTCTGAAATAATGGGCGAGAGGTGTAGGAGTAACGCTTAAATCCCGGACTTGAAAAGCTCTATGGGAACTTTGTTCGATGATTTTTTAGAATATTTTCCGTTAAGAACAACTTTAATTGCTCTCCCCTCAAAAATGTATACGAAAATTTAGTTATTTTTATAAATGGTGTTTTTATTTGGCATTTTTATCAATCTAATTGATCATTGTATTTTCAAAATTTTTAGGTAAGATTTATTTAACTCCTATGCGCCTATTATCTCGGCTGGTGAGATAATGTCGAGAAAGAAGAAGCCGCCGAAGGAGGAAGAGGAGGAAGAGGAAGAGGAGTGGGAAGACTGGGGCGAGGAAGAGGAGTGGGAAGAAGAGGAAGAATGGGAAGAAGAGGAAGAGGAGTGGTAGTCTCCAATCATCTCTCTTCTCCTCCCAAAGCGAAGGAAATAAGTCCCCAATTTTTCTCTAATTGGGTGGCGCGCTTTCAGAGTTAGCCTCGCCTATACATATCCTTCTGCCTCGAGATAAGCTCTCTGCCTAAGAAATATCGTCGCTATACCCGCCTTCCTCAGCTTTTTTCTGAGAAGCCTATCATTAGTTGCAACTATACAATCGTTTTCCTTAGCAACGCGCAAAATAACATCATCATAACTTTCCCCAGGCATGACATTAACCTCGATAATCCTACACTTTTTAGATAAGTCCATAGCTAATGAGGCCAGCTTACTCATCTTAGCAGACCTCGATTTTGATAGCTTCCTAAGCTCATCAAGGGTTGTCGACAAGACCATCGGTTCAAACCTGCCAATAATCTTCTCTATCTCGCCAAAAATATCTATTTTAAGCTGGAATGGAAGTAGCAGGAAGTTTGTATCTAATATTATCTTTCGCATACCGATTACTCTTTGCCCGGATTATAGGTTCTTGAGAGTCTTGCAGCCAGCTTTATGGCCTCCACTAGGCTTTTTGGGTTCGCTAATCCCCTCCAAGCGATGTCGTAGGCTGTTCCATGATCGACTGATGTGCGAATGAAGGGGAGACCAAGGGTTACCGCGACAGCGCCATAAAAGTCCAAGGTTTTTGCGGCTATATGTCCCTGATCATGATAAAGTGATAGAACAGCATCGTAGTCTTGCTCCAACGCCTGATGGAATATGCTATCTGCGGGGAATGGGCCAAGGACATCTAGACCCATGCTCTGGAGTTCCCTTACAGCTGGAATTATCTCTTTAGTCTCCTCATCTCCAATCAAACCATCCTCACCAGCATGAGGGTTTAATGCAGCGATGGCTATTCTTGGTCTGTTCACCCCAAGCCACTCCAAGGCCCTATTAATCTTCAAGGTTACCTCAGTAATTCTCTCCCTTTTGACGGCTCTTATTGCCTCGATCAGCGGCACATGTCTCGTGAGGAAGAATATTCTTAGGCCCCTCACATAAAACATCGTGAGCGGGTCCTTCACTCCGCAGAGCGCCGCTAAAATCTCTGTATGGCCTATATGCTCGCTTCCAGCCATGTTAATAGCCTTTTTATTTATTGGCGCCGTTGCTATTGCATTAATCTCTCCCCTCAGAGCGTATTCAATAGCCCTCTTAACATACTGTAGTGAGGCCCTGCCAGATGCTGCGGATGCCACACCTACAATAATTTCTCCAACATTAACTGCCCTGACGTCAATCACATTAACCTTTCCTTCAATCCCCTTTGCCTCGGCTGGGGCTTCTATGACCCTAAATTCCACCCCCAAATTCAGTCGGCCATTGATTTCCTCTAGAATGCTTAAATCGCCTATTAAAATAGGTACACATTCATTGAAAACACTCTTCTCTAGAAGAGCTTTTATCGAGATCTCCGGGCCGACTCCCGCAGGGTCGCCAACAGTTACGCCAACTACCGGCTTAGCCAACCTCTCCATGCTCGGTTCCTAAAATATATTAAGATAACAATACAAATATTATCTTCTCTGAAGTAAAGAACGCGGGCGTGTCACATAATTGTTTATAGCTCTGTCCTCTTTCTAGTGAAGTCGGTGCTTCTTTCTAGCGTAAATGAGGTTTTGAGGAGAGAGGCTTCGTCGAATGGTCTTCCCATCATCTGCAGCCCTATCGGCAATTTCCCCTCAAAGCCGCATGGAATCGATATGGCTGGGTATCCTGTTAAATTCGCCGGTACCGTCAATATGTCACACATATATAATGTAAGTGGATCCCGTATTCTCTCGCCTAAATTGAAGGGTGGTAGAGGCATTGTTGGGCCGACCAGCACATCAAACTCTTTTAGGACTCTCTCGATCTCCCTACGAATTATTGTCCTAATCTTTAGGGCTTTCAGGTAATATTGTTCATAGTAGCCGGCTGAGAGGGCGTATGTTCCAAGCATTATTCTCCTCTTAACCTCGGCTCCGAAGCCAATTTGCCTATTTTTAGCAAATATCTTGGGCCAATCTGCATCATCATATTCAACCCTAAAACCGTATCTTAAGCCATCGAAGCGGGCTAGGTTCGAGCTAGCCTCGGACATTGCGATAATATAATAGGCTGCCAGAGCATACTCTAAGCTGGGTAGTGAGACCTCATCATAAGTGGCTCCTAGATTCTCAAGCAAATGTATTGCCCTCCAAACATGCTTTTTAACAGTGTCCTCAATACCCTCGCCAAAAAACTCTTTAATGACGCCAACCTTCAACCCCCCTATATTATTTACTAGATGGTTAGTGTAGCCGACTGGCTGCATACTAACCGATGTGCTATCTCTTGGATCATGCCCACTTATAACCGATAATAGGAGTGCGCAATCAATGGTGCTCTTAGCCATCGGCCCTATCTGCTCTAAACTATTAGCGTAGGATATGAGCCCATATCGACTGACTAAGCCATATGTTGGCTTAAGCCCTATAACCGAGCAGTAGCTCGCCGGGCACCTTACAGAGCCACCTGTATCAGAGCCGAGGGCCAGCGTTGCCTCATCAGCTATCAGTGCCGCGGCGCTACCACCAGATGACCCACCGGGAACCTTTGTCAAATCCCATGGGTTCCTCGTAGGGCCAAAGTAACTAGTTTCCGTCGTCGAGCCCATTGCGAACTCATCCATATTAGTCTTCCCAATTATTACGGCGTCTTCTTTCTTAAGTCTCTCGACAACCGTAGCGTCGTATGGCGGTATGAAGTTCTCAAGCATTTTTGAGGCGCAGGTCGTCCTTACTCCGAGAGTGCATATATTGTCCTTGATGGCGACGGCCACACCGGCCAGCCTGCCTACCCTTTCCTCACGCTTGATTCTATCGTCGATTTCTCTGGCTTTCCTAAGAGCTTCCTCAAATGTTGTGGTTATATAGGCGTTCACCTTGCCTTCAACCCTGCGCGTCCTCTCAATAATGGATGCTATGTACTCTTCGGCTGTCGCCTCCTGACGCTTGATTTTATCAATGAGCTCCGAGGCTGATAACTCGTAGAGTCTCGGCATAATTAACTCTCCTACTAAACTATTCTTGGAGACTTGAAGAAGCCATTCTCCCTCTTTGGAGCGTTTTTTAGAACTTCCTCCTCTGGCAGCGATTCTATGACCTCGTCCTCGCGGAAGACGTTCGTTAGGTCTAGGACATGATGTGTCGGCGGGACTCCCTCAGTATCCACCTTATCAATCTTCCTAAAAAACTCCAGTATCTTATTAAATTGTTCTACGAAGATCTCTTTCTCATCCTCCGTTAACTCTATGTGGGCGAGCCAAGCTATGTGTTCAACATCTTTTTTTGTTATGCGTCTCCTGCTCAATTAGGGTCACCTATCAAACTTTTATTCGCATTAGGTAAGCGTTCTCTCCATCGGCATAATATCCTCTAATAATTTTATCGACCTCGAATCCAAGTTTCCTATAGAGGTTTATCGCGGGCATATTGCTAACCCTTACCTCTAAATAACACTCTCTCACGCCATAATGCTCAATCATGGCTCGAAGCGCTTCTCTAAGCAATGCTTCTCCTATTCCCATACGCCTATAGCCTGGCAGAACCGCAATCGATATTATATGGCCCCTCTTTATTGGGCTGAAGCCCGAGAAGCCGGTCTCAATTCGGCACATAATATAACCGACAACTCTATTATCTACTTCAGCGACAATAAATGTTTCTGGATAACTCATATATAACTCTATGAAGAAATATGCCGTATAGTTTTCTGGAAGACAGGTCCGATTAATATACGTAACCTCTCTCAGGTCTTCCTCCCTAAATCTCCTTAAAGTGAACTTACGTTCCAAATCGAACCCAGCGTTTTTAATTACTTACCCCTAAACTTAAGAATTTCTAAATAATTTTTATTCTTTGTTTGTTAGGATTATGTGGTTCCCATGTGGGATCACTGCTATTTTAGCCTTTGTTCCAAGTTTACTTAGAGCATAGTTTAGGGCATCATTTAAGGTTCTAAAAACCTTTAGCCCTGGTATTTCTGAGACATAATAATTTGGTATTGCCGAGACCATTAATATACTGGCTCTCTTTAATGCCCTGAGGAACCGATAAGATATAAAGCCGTCTACGCTAAAGTCGCTCTCTAAAATTCTTTCTAGCTGTGTCAAATCCCCCTTAACTCTTCTAATTACTTGGCGGAAACAGGTGCCTCCATACCCCTCTGAACACTCTGCGACAAGGATTATGATCCCATTCCTTTTCACTACTTTAATGGCATTCTCTAGGCACCCGCAGGCGCTAAGAACGTCGTCATCGAAGGGCGCGCCGCCCGGACTAATGACAACTATGTCCGGCTCCTTCCCAAAAGTAACCCTATATAATGAGTCGGCTAAATCTACGCTCTTGTGCAGCGTATCCTCAGGGCTGCCAGCGAAGCATTTAGTCACCTCGCCACGAAAATTCCTAACAATGCCTATACTGAAGTCTACTTTAGCGATTTTTGAAATCTCGATGGCCTCCCTAAACGCTCTCTCTTGCAGATCCCCTGCATCTAAGATTGGAGTTAGAATACCCTTAATTGTTTCTAGACTTGTTAACCCAAAAGCTATTCCGCTCTCGCAGCAGTTATATAGAATATAGGGGTTTGGCTCTACGGTACTTACCACGATTTTAGCATCAGCTTCATAAAATGCTCTGCTTAAGTAGACTTTCACCCCACTCTGCGTATCGCAGACATATATATTATCGTTAAGTGGATTATGTGTAACAACATTTGCGCCTAAAGAGGAAATTTCCTCCTTTAAGGGATCAATAACGCTAGATGCCTTTGGCGCAAAGGGGTTATTTGTGAGCAGAACCGTTAAATCACAACTTTTTGTGCAAGTCTTCTCAGCCAGCCTCATAACAGAAGAAGCCGCGAGTTTAGCCAGGAAGATATCAGGAACATTTAAGACTAACACAATTTTGCCGCCCGACTTAGCGACCTCGGCCAGCCCTTCTGGAAATGTTGTCTCTTTAACGGTGTTTTCGATTTCTTGACTCGCGTCTTTAATGCCCGATCCCTCACGCACCCCTACTATCTCCATTAAATTCTCGCTCGTTACCCTAGCATGCACCTCAGTCTTACCATAAGGAAGCCAAACATCGACCATCCTCTATCCCCAACAATAATCAAAACATCAATACAAATTAAATCAAAAATATGTAATTAATTATGATTTATCTGGCCTCTCAATAAGGCTCAAGCAATGCTCCTTGACCTAGTGGTATAAATGCCTGAATATTCTCTAGTGGTATCTTTAAGATTATTTTGCGCTCATCCATGGGGGCCATGCTGGCCATTTTTTCCTTAATGGCCTTGGCCAGTCTCCCACTGGGCGTGTTGCCCGGAACTATCTTCACGTAAAGGTTTGTCTGCTTTGAGATCGCGCTTACCGGTCCGCCAATAACCCTTATATTGTCGTCTTCTCTCTTGATACCTATAGCGACTTCTAAGGGAACGTTCCTTATATAATTTCTAGTCCCGTAGATTATGAAAGATCCTTTTGGAAGGTACTGCCCTGATGGCGAAGCTTTACTCACTTGCTCCGGTTTAACCCAGTAGACATCTATCACTCTAATCTGCTCTCTCCAGGCCCGAGAATAGGAGGCTGTGAACTGCGCTGCCTCAAATATTGTTTCCTCGTCTGGCTGTTTCCCGCCAGTTTTAATTAGAGTGAACGGTGATCCAGGAATGTCCGCATGGAAAACTATATCATCCTCCATCATATACTTGCGTATCAGCACTTCGTTAGTTGAGGCATCCCTCCCACCTATAACGAGGAACCCACCGGAGGAGTGAAACCAGCGGAACTTCTCATACCACTCCCTTCTTATTATCGGTCTAGGAGGAAGTGTCTCCTCAGCGCTTTTATCTGCCTCAGATTTAACCTCTTCAATCTCTTTAATGGTTTCCTCAATGGCCCTCTTTACGCCCTTAACTTTATCCTCCAGTTTTTTAGCTCTCTTATAGTATTCATTTGCTCTTTCTTGGGCTGATGCCTTAAGACTCAAATCAAACAATTGCCCGTTAACTGAAACCTTAAGCGTTAATGTACTTGGGTTAAGAGACACAAAATACGTGGAGGGAGCGACTCCCCCCTCCTTCTCCTCAAGCAATTTCCTCGCGATATCCTTCCACCCTCTTCCGCTCCTCTTTTCATGCATAACTCTTTCTATAAGCAGGTTAAGTTCATGTAAGTGACTATATATTGTATCCCCAATCTGGCGGTAAGTGCAAGCCTCCTCCTCTAACTCCCTAAGATTTCTCCTCTGTTCCTCGAGAATCTTCTCCAATCTCGCCATCTTCTGCCTAGCCTTTTCTTCAATACTTCTGGCTCTTTCTTGATATGTAATCCTCATGTAATATTCGTCAAGGGCTCTGTTGAACGTCTCCATTTCGATAACGCTAAATATAGAGTACTTCTCTAGTGGGAAGGGCGCTACATCAATCCAGTTACCGTTCCCGTCAACAATTATACACGGCTTATAGCTACCGGCGTCAATTTTATATAGTATCTCATTCACGCTGCTAAATATCGCCTTTATCTCTTCATCACTTAGTGATGAGCATGGTTTGGTCTTATCAACGCTGGACCTAAACAGGATCTCCTCAGCATAAGAGCCACTTATCCCCAGAAGTCTTGTTAAACCTCTAACAGACTCTATTCCACTGAAATCTCTGAGCCTATAAAGATCCTCTAGTCCCGCCTTTTTTGGGTCTATTCCCCTCTGTGGCGGATACTTATACTCCTCGCCACGCAGAACGCTTCTATCCCTCATTCTTCGATAGGAAAGCGCATGCAATATTCTATTCTCTGAATCAACAAGTATTATATTTCCCTTTTCAAAAAGCTCGGCTATAAGTCTATATTTTTGATCACCGCGCTTGACATGTAATTCAACTATTCTCTCAAGGTCATATTGGGAGATATCTTCAATGACACCATTCTCTAGGTATTTTCTGAGGACCATGCAGAAGCTAGGCGGCTCCCTTGGTCTCTCAACTTCATAGACCGTTAGATGGATTCTTTTGCCAGCCTCTATTAGGAGATTAAAGGTCTCACCTTGGCCGCGAAGCTTAATTAGCACAGTTTTTGGGTTTACTTGGTAAATCTTATTTATCCGAGATCCTTTAATAATTCTACTGAGCTCTGCTATGACTACAGTTAAGTCGAAACCGCTTATCCCATCCATGAGGCTTCATCAGGAAGGATTGATATTAAATGGAACCTTTAAACCTTATTTACTGGATTAAGTTTTGCCTAGGCTTTTTAGCAGCGGTTCTATGCGTGGCCCTGAAAATCACCAACATTTTTTCTGGAGCAATACTATGTATAATGATTTACCTAATCAGTGATAGAATTTTGAGACAAATTCTTATCACAAAAGTCAGTAAGCCGTCATCCATTACTAGAATAGGCCTAGAAATATATTTTGCGTCTTGGATATTTTTATGGATTTTACTTTACACGCTTTCCTCTTGAATATTCTTTTTTGGGCTTAGTGTTTTTAAACAAAAACGAATATGTTCTGCTAGAGCTGAAAAGTATCCCCTATCGTAATCGGAACGTAATTTCTTCCTAGAATTCTCTAAAAACTCCCTATAATGCTCTCTTAATAGATCAATATTATTTAAATCGAGTGTACTTAGGAATGTATGTTGCTCATTGGATCGTTGCATATATAGGATGCCTTTAAGTCCCTGTATGAAACCACGCCTGAACTCGTCGTTCTCTCCCTTGGCTTCCCCCTCTATCTCATAGAGGATCTTTTCCGCTTCATTAAACCTTTTGCTTAAAATCGCTCTAAAAAAGTCACCTAGTAGTTGGCTCGTCATAGCACCTTTATTCATATTCAAATCTATCATCTTCAGTGATATCTTCTATACCATTCTCTGTTATTTTAAATACGCATTCACCCTCTGGAAGATATGGGCTTGAGACAAGCCGCGCTATCCTTATTGGCCCCCTAGCACCCTTTCTTAAGAATACCCTCGTGTGGCTGGTATGAGCGACTATGTGGCCGCCTATTGGCCGTATCGCTTCGGAGAAGAATGCCTCTGGACTAGACATAACCTGATTTGTTACCAGCGCAACAGCATTGAACGCTCTTGCCAATCTAATAAGCTTGTGCAGGTGCTGGTTGAGCCTCTGCTGCCTTAATGCTAGGTTCTCGCGGCCTATATACTCACTCCTAAAGTGCGCTGTTAAAGAGTCAATCACTATCAAGCGTATATTGTTCTCTTTAATTATCTTGTCGGCGTTCTCTAAAAGGTATATTTGGTGGTCTGATGTGTAAGCCTCGGCCCAAATTATGTTCTTAACAACTTTTTGCGGATCTAATCCCCTGAATTTTGCCATTTGAACTATTCGTTCTGGTCTGAAGGTATTCTCAGTATCGATGTAAAGCGCCCCGCCCTCCAACCCACCCTTTTCGGGAGGCAACCGGACGTTAACGCATGCCTGATGGGCAATCTGACTCTTGCCAGTGCCATACTCGCCATAGAACTCTGTTATCGTCTGAGTTTCTAACCCTCCGCCTAAAAGATCATCGAGCTTTTTACTCCCAGTAGTAAGCCTGAGCACATTCCTCCTCTTCTCTAGTAGCTCATCTGCTCGCACAAAATTCAACATGATTGAGGCTCTTGCGGCATTAATTATCTCAAGGGCTTTTTTCTCGCTTAAACCAGCCTGCTCGAGCTCGCGCACTGTTGCCATCGCAAGGGACTCAACAGTATTAAATCCGATCTCACGGAGTTTCTCAGCTATGAGGGGTGTTACACCTGGAATATCCTCAATACCAAGATATCGTCTTCCCTCCGTCTCAATTTCGCCCTCATACATCGTTCTCTCAATAAATCTACCTCTCCGGACAATATAAGCTTATTTTAAGAGTCAAGCTTTAGGTGCATTGGTTCTACCTACTCTGTCGCTAATCTCCCTACGATAAATTTTAAATATTCAAGTAATTCCATATTTTTGTCTCTAATACAGACTAAACGTTTTTAATAAGATCGTAAATCAATTTTTTTGCTTTTTGGTGACCGAAAAAGTTTTATTTGCCCATTTATAAATCAATTAATGGATTAGGGGGCGGGATTATGAGCGTTAAGACTAAAATCCTTGAAGAGCTAAAGACCGGCGTTAAGTCTGTTGAGGATTTAGTTAAGGCAACAGGCTCCAAACCGGGTATTGTAAAAGGTCAGCTAACAAGATTGATTAAAGAGGGAAAGGTGGAGAAAACAGCCGAGGGCAAATACAAACTTAAGTAAAAACTTAGGTCTTTTTAGAGGAATAATTTTCAGCATTTTTCTCTCAATTTTAATTCATCTTATATCTTTTAAAGGTGTTAATACCGAATTGGCATATAATAAAATCTGAGAGGAAAGACATTCAGTTGTGCACCCACCCAATAGTATATAACCTCGCTTGAAAAAGGTTTAAATATTTTTCTCTTAATATCTCTTTTTTGTCAAGAAATGTTAATTAAAGGGGCAAATTTATGGGAGATATACAGGAATTGATGGTTAGAATTGAGGGATTCTTTAATAAAGGACCAGGGTTGTCGTCTCTCAGGGCTTTGAGAGATGGAAGTGTCATGGAGTTCCTGGTTGATGATAAATCTTTTACCTTTAAGAAGGAAGGTGGTAAAGCAGTTGTAATTCTGGGGAAACCTGAAAAGACAAATTTTGCAGTGCGTTTCACAATGGAAGCCTTAGAAGACATGTTAAACGCCAAGGATAGCTATGACCTCAGAAGACGGGTATGGCAGCAACGTCGCCGTGGTGCCATCAAATTTATTCCATTGAGGGACGATGTAGGGCGCGAATATTTCTTATTTGGGTATCATTATTGGGCTCGACGGCTTGGGATAATTTATAGCTAGTGGTGATTAGGTATGGCGCATTATGGAACAGTTACTTCAGAGGTCACCAAGAGATTCGAGGAAGTACTGGGCTCGGATAAGGTAAGCGACAATCCGGCTGTTGCGGTAACCTATCGTGGTGGAGGGCAACATGGCCCCTTACATTACCCCTTTGAGTCCGACTTGCCCAAGCTGGTGTGTATGCCGGAGAGTGTGGAGGATATAGTAAACATTTTCAGGTTAGCAAATGAATATAAACTGACAGTTGTGCCGGTGCGAGCCGATATCTCTCATTTATGGAGCCCACAGCTTTATGGCGTTCAAGAGCATCCAGATATAGTTGTGGATCTTACCTATTTGGACAAGATCCTTGAAATAAATGTTGATGAAGGTTATGCTGTAATTGAGGGAGGCGTAACATTTGATAAATTGCAATATGAGCTGGCTAAACATGGCTGTTGGTGCACTACTGGGAGCTACCCGCCAGTTGCAAGTGTGGTAGCGCGCTATATACACTTCCCGCAAAACTGGGGTGTGTATGAGAGGAGACTCATACTTTCAGCAGAAGTCGTCACCCCTACATGTAGGGTAATTAGGACTAGTGCCGCGCCGCAAGTTTCATGGCTACCCTATGCCGCTGCAGGGAGTGTTGACTTACTTGATCTATTCTTAAGTTCGGCATGCCCAGGAATAATTACTAAGGCAGCAATAATTATTTATCCATCTGATGAAAAGCAAGAAGTAATTTGGGCAGGTTTCCCGTCTTTTTCACGTGCATGGGATTATCTTGTGTACTGTGCGCGCAGATACCTGATAGACGGGGGTATGATATGGCACTGGAAACGCATGGTGGATAGCGAATTCTATGCAGGTGATATGTCTAAAGGCTTTTTAAAATGGTATGAGTTGCAGCAAATACCTGCCTTTGAGCAGCCGCCGCCACTATACCACTATGTATATACTTGGGCCACCGCATGCGGTCCCTCAGAGGTCGTGGAGAGCAAAAGGGCGATTATAGAAAAAGTCGTGGGGAAAATAGGCGGAGTAGTAATTTCAGATGATGAATTCAAGGAGACTTTGCCAAATATGTATGAGTATTGGTCTCATGCATGCGCGTCTCGATTTGCGACCTATCACTATTCGCTTAAACAGAGGGTGTTAACTGAAGATTATTTTATTGTTAATGGACCTAAAAATATTGTCATAGACTTTGAGCGAGAAGCATTAAGGAAGGCTTGGGAAGATTTTGGCATAAACGTTGGTTATTATAGTGGTAGACCACAGGGTGGGGGAAGGGTTATGTGCTGGATAAGGTGGCATATCCCTACAGATCGAATGGACTGGGAGGAAACAAAGAATAACATTAGGATACACCATGAATTGTGGAAATGGATTATTGAAAAGTATTATCCTTTAATAAGCCCGCCAGGGAATCCTTTCTTACTAAGGGTTATCTTAAATGAAGCAGGCATAAATCCCCCTGAATGGCTTTGCACTAAAGCCAAAAATCTAGGGACAGCGGCTCCTAAAACCTATTGGGAACCGCATTCCGTTTTGAGAAAAGAGATTACAAAGATACTTGATCCAAACCACATCTGTAATCCCTTTGGTCAAATGGCGCACGATTATGAGCTAGCTAAACTGTTAGTGAGAGAAGGTAAAGTGACTGTGGTAAAAGAGGTATTTGAGTGAGGTATGTGGTATGTACTCTGATTATTGTAAGGTTGAAGAGTTAGGGCAATACTATAACCACCTAACGTTTTGTTTGGGGTGTATGCTATGTACTAGACTGGAAGAGACTCATCTTATCAATTGTCCGATGTACGAATACCGGAAGTTTAAAGCTTACTCAGGTATGGGCATATTGAGGATCGCAAAAGCTGTTGCTGAAGGGTTAATCGATATTTCGCAGGGGGTTATGGATATCGTTTACTATTGTACTGAGTGCGGATCCTGCGTAGCTCAGTGTAAAAAGCGCATAGGGTATGTACACTTAGTCAATGAATACTTTGACCACCTCACTATATTAGAGGAGCTTAGGGCTATGATTGTTGAAAGGGGACTTTTAAGAATCCCAGCGCATAAAAACTCCCTTGAAAGCTTAGTGCGTTATGGAAATCCATTTGGTGTGGCCAAGAAGGAAGAAAGACTTAAGTGGGTTAGGGATTTGGAGTTTAAAGTCAAATTTGTACCAAAAGAGAAGGCAAGCGTTCTCCTTTATGTGGGAAGTATGTACGCGCTAGAACCGTTAGTTTGTGACACTATTAAGAGCGTTACTCGGGTCTTAAAGGCAGCTAATGTGGACTTCGGTTTACTCGAGGAAGAAATTGATGACGGGCTTTATGCCCTTCAGCTTGGAGAAAAAGCTCTCTTTGAGGAGATCACGAGGAGAAACATAAAGACCTTTAATGAACTCAGTGCGGAAACAATAGTGACTCCGGATCCACACTCATACAATGCCTTTAAGAGATATTACCCGCGTATAGGGCGCATAGATGCAGAGGTCCTTCACATTACAGAATTTGTAAAGGATCTCATCGAAGAGGGCAAGCTTAAGCTAACAAATGTCCAGGAAGTAGTAACATATCATGATCCCTGCAATTTGGGAAGGAGGTGTGATGTATATGATGCGCCACGAGCAGTAATCAACGCCATTAATGGGTTGAAACTTCGCGAAATGGAGAGAATAAAGGAGAACGCCTGGTGCTGTGGCGCTGGCGGTGGGGTTATGGCTGCATACCCAAGTTTCATGGCTTGGGCTTCTAGTAAGAGAATCAAAGAGGCTGAGCTAACTGGCGCTTCAACATTAATCACGGCTTGTCCATGGTGTGAATATGCCTTCAAAACGGCACTAGAAGCAACTAAGTCTCCGATAAATGTCCAAAATATTATGGAGCTTATAGAAAGATCCATAAAGAGGTCTTAAATCCCCCAATATATTTCGGCATAAAGAAAGGCAACTTTAAGGTCTCAACTTATTTTTAGGGAATAAAATAGTTTCGGGAGGAAGAAGGCGACCGTGATTTTCTTTGAGATGCTCCTTGATCAAAATGATGTAATTGAAAGATGCTTTAAACCTTCTCACACTCCGGTCTTCTATTAACTCTTGGTTCATGCTAAAGCCGAACTTTAGTAATCTGGCGCATAATAAACCAGGAGGCTTCCTCTACTTTTATTAAGGCTAATGATCTCAAATTGGACGGAATCGTTAATAAAACTTATAAAGTATCCAAAAAGAAAAGTGTCAAGTATTATATCGGGGCTTCTTCACCTAAGTACATGCTAAGAACTATTTTGCGCTCTGTTATACTCTTCTCTTATAATTCTTCTCAGATGTGAAACATATTTTAGAAAAGTGGGGTCTTCCATCAAGCTTGGTTCTCGCGGCCTTGGCAGATTTATATCAATAATTTCTCTTACGGTACTCGGCCTCGCAGTTAGGGCTATTACTACGTCTGATAAGAAGACTGCTTCTTCAATCTGATGAGTGACAAACAATATTGTCTTTTTGGTTTCACGCCAGATTCTCAGTAATTCTAGTCCCATATACTCCCTTGTTTGCGCATCTAAGCCTCCAAATGGCTCATCCATAAGTAATATGGACGGGTTGACGGCTAAAGCTCTTGCTAAATTAACCCTTTGTTGCATCCCGCCTGAAAGTTGGTAAGGCCGGTAATTTTCGAAGCCTGAAAGCCCCACTAACTTAATTATTTCTTTAGCTCTCTTTTCTGCTTCCCTTTTAGGCACTCCTCTAATCTCAAGCCCATAGGTCACATTATCTATTACCTTACGCCACGGTTGAAGTGTTGGCATTTGGAAAACCATTGCACATTCTTTTGCCACCTGCCCCGCTTTTACTTCATTGCCGTCAATATAGACCTTGCCACGATGTGGTACGAGCCCCATAATAGCCTTAAGTAACGTGCTTTTGCCGCATCCGCTTACCCCGATAATGGACGCAAACTTTCCTTCTTCTACTCCAAAAGTGACGTCTTCTACAGCAGTAAAATTCTCTCCTGTTGGTGTGAGATATGTGACATTTATATGTTCAATAAAGAGTTTATAGGTGTGCATTTTCGTTTACATTCCCCACCCTCTCATTTTTGTCTCAAGATATTTGAGCACATATGTAATGCATACGGCCATAAACGCTACAATGAAAATGTAAGAAAATGCTTCGCTCATCCGCACGAATTGAGAGGACCATGATATTAAGTGGCCAATTCCAACTACAGAGACGTACATTTCAGCGACTAATGTAAAAATTAATGCCCTAGTAAAAGAAACTCTTAACCCAGCGATAAATGAGGGAAGGGAAGCAGGAAGATAAATTGTATAGAATAGTTGGAAGCCGTTTGCGCCAAAGCTTTTCGCCATTTCTATAAGGTCGAGGGGCACCGCGCGTAACCCAGCGGTTAAGCTTATAATCAACGGGAAGATCGAAGCTATAAAGATCATTGCAATTTTACATTCATCATAAATGCCGAAAATGATAACGAAGAGGGGAAGTAACGTTATAAGCGGAGCTGAAAATAGAGCTGAAATTAGAGGATCAAACATGGAATACAACCTTTTAGATAAGCCCATTACGTAACTGAAAGGAACTCCCATTGCTAAGGCAAGTCCATACCCGATACCAAAGTTCCTTAGTGTGTCAGCAATGTGCAAATATGTGTCGTGCTGACCAAGTATAAACCATAAACTACTTAAAACATTTTCAAGGGGTGGCAGATAAACATTGGAGATTATTTGAAGTTTACTAAAAAATTCCCAAGCAGAGAAAAAAATGAGGAAGCCTATAATACCATAAGTCTTATTAGAAATACGCTTCAGTAACTTGAAACCCATGAAACCCCTAGCGTCCCTAGGTTTCATGTTACTCCTAGCTCCTTCATCGCCTGCTCAACATAAGTGTTCTCAATCATTCGATTAACATCAAGGTCTTTATATTCCGGCACAAACTCTGTTAACATATCAATAAAATATTTTGCGTCGCTAACAACTACCCGTATATCTTTCGCAAAAGTCGCGCCGTAATTCTTTACTGCAACTCGAATAGCTTCTAAGTCAGTGATTCCAACATATTTTTCAGATATAGGAAGGAATTCGTCTTCTGGCATGTCTTTGAACACGTCTACTGCCTCAATTATTGCCTTTAGGAATGCTACGACGGTTCCTTTGTTCGCCTCTACCCAGCTCCTTTTGGCGTAATAAGTTCCCCATATAACCCTTCTTAATTCAGGGATATCCCCATATTCAAAAAGTTTATTAAAACCCGCTCTTTGACACAAAAGGTAATAGTCGTTTGAAACATAGCTAGCATCTAGCTTCCCCTCCTTAAGGGCTGCGTAGGCCTCTGCGTAAGTCATTTTAATGAACTTCACCTCGTCTGGATTTACGCCTAATATTCTTAAAGCTGCCCTAGTAATAGAGTGTATATGTCCACCTATGCTTGGAACGGCGATAACTTTGCCTTTGAGGTCTTGAACACTCTTTATTTCTGGGCGAGCCCAAACCCCTGTGCCCTTTGGAACATAATTAGTTATGCCTATGCAAATAACATCTTCTCCTTTGAGCCTTGTGGAAGCCACTATTGGGAGCCCACCAATACCTACATCAACACTGCCAGCAATCACGGCTGGCATAACTACAGTGTCGCCAGCAAGAAAGATAACCCTTGCATCCAATCCATACTTTTCAAATATACCTTTTTCTTTTGCTACGTAGGTAAGGCCCCAGGATAAAGTTTGAGCTCCGTACGCTATTGTTATTTCCTTTAGCATGGGTGGTTTAGGCGCTGTCCATACTCCAGCATAGTACCCTATAACGCCAGCCACAATAACTAAGATTACAACAAGGATAAATTGCATCTTTGTAATGGCCCTTACATTATTATTTAAAGTCAAAAAACCGCTTTTAATATGCTTCATAAACTCTCACTAACTAATTTAGTTAACTTGAACTCTTTATAAGCTTTTCCTAGGAGGATGTTAGCTAATTCTGCTTAAATTCTCTTAGAGAGTTGTTTTTAAATGTTTATAGGCGATTTTTGTATGATAGTTTCGGCGCGTTAATCTGGGCAAAATTTTCTTGTAGAAATATTTAATTATAAATTGGTCTTGGAAGAAATAAGTGAAAAGAGTTTTGTGAAGGTGTAGCGATGGAAAATATGGGTTACATGGGCAAAATACTTTGGGTTGACCTAAGCGAAGGGAAATTTTCAATTAGGGAGGAAACAAACGACCTACGGAAGCTATATTTAGGTGGGGTAGGCTTTGCGGCAAAAATATTATGGGAGGAAACAACAGCTAAAACGGATGCATTTTCTCCTGAAAACTTATTAATTTTCATGACTGGGCCCGTTACTGGCACAAGCGTTCCATGTAGTAGTCGATATATTGTGGCATCCATATCCCCCCTTACGAACATTTGGGGGGAAGCCCATGCTGGCGGCTCTTGGGGAAGCGAGCTAAAGTTCTCTGGTTTTGATGGTGTAATTATAAGGGGCGTAAGTAAGCGCCCCGTCTATTTATGGATTGAAGATGGGGAAGCAGAGTTAAGAGATGCAAAGCACCTTTGGGGCCTCGATACTTATAGTACATGTGAGGTGGTTAGAAAAGAGACGGACCCAAACGCAAGCGTCGCTGCTATAGGTCCAGCTGGCGAGAATCTTGTTAGATTCGCCTGTATAATAAATGATGGAAAAATCGGCAGAGCGGCAGCGAGATGTGGGCTTGGCGCAGTAATGGGATATAAGAACCTTAAAGCAATTGCCGTTAAAGGAACTAAGAAACCTAAGGTGTACAATGAGGATAAAATAAGGGAAAGTGTAAAAGAGCTTTTACCTTCAGGTGGCATCACCTCTGATGTCAGAAAAAACTTTGTTATGCAGATGCTTACACATTTCGTTGAGGATGGGAACTTCCCCGTCAAGAACTGGTTAAAGGGAACTTTTGAGGGCTTTAAGGAAAAGATAATTGATGAGTGGCTAAAAGCAAAGCCTTCTCCTTGTAGAGGCTGCCCAACAGGTTGCTTAGAATCAAACTTAACAGATAATGGTGAAAGGCATATAGTCTGGGAAGCTGTTGCACCAATGGGATCCCAATGTTTGATAGACGATATGAAGGCGTTGCAGAAAGCGTATACTCTCTGCAATATGTATGGGCTGGACACGATATCAACGGGAGGCGTTATTTCGTTTGCCATGGAATGCTTTGAGAAAAATATTATTACCCGCGAAGATACGGAGGGACTCGATTTAAGCTGGGGCAACTCTGATGCATTGATAGAGCTTATAGAGAGGATAGCGAGGAGAAGAAGTATTGGAAAAATTTTAGGAGAAGGTGTTAAAAGAGCAAGCGAATTTTTCGGGGGGCTCGCCTATGAATATGCATTACACGTGAAAGGCTTAGAAATACCAGCTCATGATCCAAGAGCAATAATCTCCTATGCTGTGGCGTATGCGACCGGAAGCGTGGGAGCCACACATACAGAGGCCTTAAGAGTGCATCAATTAGAAATTGGCAACTTCCTATATCCAGAACTGGGATACTCGATAAAGCCGGATCGCTTTGAATCATGTGGAAAAGGTATATTGGCCGCAAAATTCCAGAATCTTCATAACGTGATAGACTCTATGGTCTGCTGTGAGTTCCTTCTTGGCAATTGGGCGCTTCGCCGCGGCACTGGAGTTCAGCCATCTTATTTAGTAAAATGGATTAACTATGTGACAGGCTGGGATCTATCTATCAATGACATGTTAAAAATAGGTGAACGCATTTTCACGCTCAAACGCATGTTTAATATACGTAGAGGAATAAGTAGAAAAGACGACATATTACCGCCTAGATTCCTAACCCATAAACGCGGAAGTGGCGGAGCAGCGGAATCTCTGCCATTTCTTGGTAAAATGCTGAATGAGTACTACAGGTATAGGGGATGGAGTGAAGAAGGCTTACCAACTGAAGAAAAGCTAAAAGAGCTAGGTTTAAGCACGAAGTAACCGATACCGAGATTATCTAAAAAAGAATATTTAGGCAGAATCTAAACAAAAGAACTGCTGGAGATAATTCCTATGAAAACTCCCTATAATTTCGGGTCTCCGCCCCACTAAGCCTGAGGCTAAGGAGGTGGTCTAAGAAGCAGAGCGCAACCTCACCATTATGCCCAAAACCAGCTATAATCCGCCTATAACCCTCAAGCCGCCCCTCAAATCCATGTATATCGAAGCCCACACTAAACTCTGTGCCCGAAGACTTAAAAGGAGAGGCTATGTGTAGGGCTCCAAAACTAGGGGTATTGGAGCCGGGGATGGGATTTGAACCCATGTCAGCGGGTCTGCAGCCCGCCGCCTAACCACTCGGCCACCCCGGCGCAAACCAAAATATTTTTCAGGTTTGACTTAGATAAATAATTTTTGTGGGCTTTTATAAGATCTTCATTATTTGTGCGTGGAGGACGCCACCGATCTCAAAAACGGCTTCTGGGTGAATGTATCCTCGTTCAATAGCCTTTTCAACTATATTTTTGCCGCAGAGGTTGACGATAGTTGATGTTTTGATTAATAATAGGGCCTCCTCTATATCCGTTTTATACCCATTATAGAATTCATCTTTAATCTCGAAGATGAGGTCTCCTTTTACAATTTTCTTACCAAGTATATCTGCATCGCATATAGCTAAGAGTGTGTGGCGCCCCCACCTAGTGACTTTGACATATACTTCCAAGATCCTATTCCTTCCTCACCTACTCATATGCGTCTAACTGGCGACTTAGCGCCACAGGCCTCGCACACTAGAAAGTTAAATCTTTTCTCCTTAATAATTTTTGTATCAGGCCTTTTGCATATTGGGCAATTGACGAACTCCTCTGTGTATCGCCTAATGAGCTTATCAATCGTCTCACAATCGAATCTTCCATGGAAAACCGCTCTTGGCCCCTCAATTGATCCTGAGGTAGCCATCTCCTTTAAGAGGTATCTTAAGACATGGTTTGGGTTCCTATTTAAGACATCACATATCTCCTTAAAGTTCTCTAGGAAGGTTCTAGAGCCAAGAGTCATACATGTTGCCCTTGGGACCTCAAGTCTCTCACGCTTAAAGACTTCACTTGGAAGCCGCTTATATGCCTCCTCAAGCATTTTCTCGTAACTAACCTCTCCCATCCCACCCTTTCCTCTCCTTCCATTCTTAGTAGTTTAGTTGCTTAGAAACCTAAAAATCTGCTGCTAGCATTTATCATTCTTGGTAGAATGCTTTTATAGGGGACTGTAAAGACAAATACAAGCTTGGATGTACGCAAGCTCGGTAGGATGAAACGGGCCTATGAAAAAATTTGAGAATTTCAGTCAATGGTTTGACGAAATACTATTTAATGCCGACATACTCGATAACAGATACCCAGTTAAGGGGTTCGCGGTGTACAAGGCATGGGGCTTCAGAATAATAAAAAGGATTATAGAGATGCTTGAGGAGAAGCTCGATGAAACTGGTCATGTGCCGATGCTATTTCCAGTAATTATACCGGAAGATGCCTTCGCAAAGGAGTCTGAACATATTAAGGGTTTTAGCTCCGAGGTCTTTTGGATTACTCATGCGGGCGACAGAAGGCTCGATAGGAAACTTCTACTGAGGCCAACATCTGAGACAGCCATATACCCGATGTTCTCCCTTTGGATAAGATCCCACGCGGATTTGCCGCTTAGGGTCTATCAAAGCGTTGCCGTCTATAGGTATGAGACTAAGGCCACGAGACCTCTCCTTAGGATGCGGGAGTTTCTCTGGAATGAGGCTCATACGGCCCATAAGAATTGGGAGGACGCCGAAAGGCAGGTGAGAGAGGCAACAGCGATTTATGATCGCATCTTTAAGTACTTAGGCTTAAGTTACTTGGTGGTTATGCGACCCGACTTCGATAAATTCGCTGGCGCGGTGTACTCAATAGCCTTTGATGCATGGAACCCAGACGGTAGAGTGAATCAGATAGGTACGGTGCACAACCTCGGTGAGAACTTTGCTAGGGCTTTTGAGATAACTTATGAAGATATTGAGGGAAGCCACAAATATGTCGTTCAAACATGCTATGGCTTTGGGGTTAGCCGCGTTCTAGCGGCGATAATAGCTCAGCATAGTGATGATCATGGTCTTATACTGCCGCCTGATGTTGCGCCAATTCAGGTAGTTGTAGTCCCAATAGTCTATAAGGGGGTTGCGGAGGAAGTCAATGCCTATGCTAAGGAAGTCTATGAAATAATTGGGCGTGAAGGAATAAGGGTATACCTAGATAATACTGAGGATAAAACCCCCGGAGAGAAGTATTATTATTGGGAGATGCTCGGCGTGCCAGTCAGGGTTGAAATCGGTCCAAGAGACCAAAAGGAGAGAAAAGTAACCATCGTTGATAGAGCCAGCTTTAGAAGGAGAGTAGTTAATTTGGAGGAGACCGTGGAGGCGATAAAGAGTTCATTCAAAGAAGTTGTTGAGGCTCTTAGGGAGAGGAGCGAGCGGACTCTTAAGGAGTTTATTATAGACGTGTCCGAGGAATCCGAGCTTAAAGAGGTGATTGAGAAAAGAAAGATTGCTAGGGTCTGCTGGTGCGAGAGCTTGGAGTGTGCAGATAAGATTAGAGAAGTTTCAGGAGGGGAGATAAGAGGGCATAGAATAGACATTGAAGAAAAGCCCGATAGACCATGCGTAATTTGCGGTAGAGAAGCAAAAAAGGTCATTTATGTAGCCAGAGCTTACTAATGGCTCTCTCAACCTACGCCTGTTATTAAAAGGTTATTTCTTAGGTTAAGAGTCCTCCACAAAGTAAATTATCCTTACAAGGTTAATGGTATTTGGGGGTGCTTTCTTGGGTGATTGCGATATCGCGGTGTTGAATGTTGCCGCGGAGCGATTAAGGAGAATAATTGGCGGAGAATGGGTTATATCTGAGCGCGAGCTAATAGAGAGCTACTTATATGATGAGACACCCACACCTATTAGACCAAAGCCGGCAGAGCACTTAATACTTGTCAAGCCGGCGTCAACCGGAGAGGTTTCCGCGATTCTTAGGATCGCTAATGAATATGGGATCCCGGTCTTCCCGGTAGGTGGCAGAACTGGCCTTGCTGGTGGCTGTATACCCACTATGTCGGGCATAGTGCTCTCGCTTGAGCGTATGAATAAGATTGAAGTGGATGAAAAGAACCTGATGGCGGTCGCTGAGGCCGGAGCCACCCTTCGCGACCTTATAAGGGCTGCTGAAAGCGCTGGCTTATTCTTTCCGCCACACCCGGGTGATGAGGGTGCTCAGATTGGGGGTCTGATAGCCACCAATGCTGGAGGGGTTAGGGCCGTGAAGTATGGTGTTATGAGGAACTATGTTAAGGGGTTAGAGGTGGTTTTACCTACTGGGGAAATACTTACTGTTGGTGGCAAGCTCTTAAAGAATAACACTGGCTACGACCTCATGCATCTATTTATTGGTAGTGAGGGAACGCTCTGCATTATAACGAAGGCTATGATTAAACTGCTTCCAAAGAGCCAGTATATGGTCACCCTTATTGCGCCATTTGTTTCTCGATCTGACGCGCTTAAAGCTGTTCCGGGGATGCTGAAATCTGGAATAATCCCGTTGGCAATAGAGTATGTTCAATTAAGGGAGATAATGAGGGCCGCTGAGCACCTTGGTGAGAGATGGCCCATTGAAAAGGGCTTTGCCCAGCTAATAATAATTCTAGATGGGACAAGATGGGAGGAAGTTTTCTCAGGGTGCGAAGAAGTAGCTCGGATATGTGAGTTATATAATGCCATAGACGTGCTGGTTGCCGATAGCCCAAGAGAACAAAATAGGATCCTTAGGATAAGGAGTAACATGTATACGGCCCTTAAACATGATGTTGTGGACATTCTAGATGTAACTGTACCGCCAGCCTATCTTGGCGATTTAATGAATGCTCTTGATGAAATAGCCGCCAAATACGGTGTATATTTGCCAGCTTATGGTCATGCTGGTGATGGAAACCTACATATACATATAATGAAGGATGTCGGAAGCATGGACTTGGCTGAGGAAATAAGACGCGACATCTACATGGCAGCCCTCAAGCTTGGCGGCGTGATAACTGGAGAGCATGGCATAGGAAAAATAAGAGCGAAGAGCCTAAGTCTAGCCCTAAGCGAAAAATATATTGAGCTTATGAGGAGCGTAAAGAGAATATTCGATCCAAATAACATACTGAACCCAAGAGAATACCTATAAAAGGAATATATTTTCCCTACGCTCAACGCCTACGGTTGTTTCGGGGCCATGCCCAGGGTAAACCTTTGTCTCGTCCGGCAGCCTGAGTAATTTCCCTTTAATGGATGATATGATATCCTCATATGATGCGCCTGGAAGATCTGTCCTTCCAATTGAGCCGGCGAAGAGGGTGTCTCCAGTAAAAATCGCCTTCTCCTCCTCTAGATATAGGGATATACTTCCAGACGTATGCCCAGGCGTATGGAGAACCTTAATCCTAAGGTCTCCAACCCTTATTTCATCTCCATCCTGCAGTATGATATCTGGTGGCGGCGAGACGACATTTAAGCCCATCATCATGGAGAGGTTCTTTTTTGGATCCGTCAGCATATCAGCGTCATAACGATGTATCGCTATGTCTGCTCCAGTCTTCCTCTTAATTTTTAGGTTTCCGCTTATATGATCCATGTGGCCATGAGTATTAATTATATACTTGACTGCCAACCTTAGCTCAAGGAGCTTTCCAAGAATAATTTCTTCATCAAGTTTATCGAAGCCGGGGTCTATAATTACAGCCTCACGGCTTCTCTCGCATATTATTATGTAGCAGTTTGTGAGCAGGGGGCCGACAACTAAAGATATAATCTGCATTACCATCTACTAATTCCTTTCTCCGTGATAAATTAAAAAGTAATTAAACTTATACTTAATCTTCACTAATAAAAATTTATGAATTAGTATTGGGAAAGGTTTAAAAGTTTCCTTTAAAGATTAAGTTATGTTTAACGCGAGGATGAAGGCTTGATAGAATTTTGTCCCAATTGTGGGATGAGGTTAACGCTTAAGCGTAAAAAGGATTCGAAAGAGTACTACCTCGTATGCGCTAAGTGTGGGTATGAAAGGCAAGTAGAAGCCCCCATCCTGCCGGCAAGCAAGAGGGTTACTGAGATTAAGCAGGAAGACTATATTGTCGTGATCGGCGAGAAGGAGCAGAAGCTGAAGACTCTCCCTGTGATCACAATTGAATGCCCGAAATGCGGAAATAATCTCGCATACGTCTGGCAGGTTCAGACGAGAAGCGCTGATGAATCATCAACGCAATTCTTCAGATGCACAAAGTGCGGCTACACATTTAGAGAATACTCATAAACGCTTGGAAAATTAAAGGAAAGGAATATTCTAGCGTACTTAGAAGATAATATTAAAAATTTTGAATGTTGCTTTTAGGCTAAGAAGATAGGTATTCTAGGACATTATTCCCTCTGGCTCATTGCATTATCTATCGTGAAGAAATATTCGATATAATGCATAATACCGATAAATTTTCTTAAATCATCTTTTTCTCATTATCCCTATTATAGTTGCTATGATGCCTGCAATTACAAACAGGATTATGGAGAGATTAAATATCATGAAGGCCGAGGAGATCAAAGCACCGTAATCCCACATCCCCTCTCCGGCCCCCATAGTTGAAATTAATTATCTAGAATTAAATATTTAAAGCTTAATCTTTTTTATATATATTAGTATATTGATAAATGTTGTTATTAAACATTCTTAGTGAGATATAGATGTGAAAATATTTTAAGTTCTGATGAGCCCATCAATGTTTATTAGGATTTTTAATGCATTGCTCAAGAGGGTTTGCATTTCTCCTAATTGTCTTGTCTTATTATCTTGTGTCGATGTTTTGTTCAATTGAAGGGGATTTTCTCTAGGCGCGCCAAGTGCGGCAATTATGTATTTAGAGAATACTAATGATCAGAGCAGTGTAGGAAAGGACGGCTCCTTCAAAACCAGTTTTTACATGCCTGTATAATATTTCTTATTTAGTTTAACCAGATCTTTTTAGATGAACTTGTCTAGATTACTGGTTTAGGTGTTCGTAATAATCGCTATCAGTTATGTGAGCGAGGCGATAAAACTATTTAGGGGGGTTGTTAGGGATAATGTTTATTGATGTAGGTGGTGTCGTTGTTTAAGATAAGAATTTCAGACGCGAAAAGCTTTAAGAGTGTGATGGACGCTATTTCGGCCGTTGTTGATGAGGCAACCTTTATTGTAGGGCCAGATGGCATAAGGCTTAGGGCTATGGATCCCTCGCGTGTGGCTATGGTTGACTGGGAGATGCAGAGGACGAGCTTTGATGAATATGAAGCTGATGAGGAATCAAAGGTATGCATAAACTTGAGCGAGTTCAAGAAGGTTCTTAAAAGGGCTAGCAAAGATGATGTTATTGAGCTGTCCCTAGAGAAAGGAAGCAATCAGCTAGGAGTCAAGATTAGGGGCAGATATACCCGCTCCTTCACCCTACCAATACTTGAGATCAGTGAGGAGGAAGTTCCTGAACCTAGACTAACGTTTAATGTGAAGGCTACGTTGACTGCAAATGACTTTTATGATACCCTCAAAGACGCTGAATTAGTGAGTGATAACGTTAGGATCGAGGCCGATGAAAAGGGTCTTGTAATGAACGCTAAGGGCGACGTTGCTGGCACGAGGATAGAGATGGAGAAGGGGAGTGATGCCCTACTATCCATAGAGGTTAAGGAGCCCTCTGAAGCAACCTTTAGCTTGAGCTACTTAACCGATATTGTTAAAGCCGCCTCCGATACATCAGACATAGTCACGTTAGAGTTCTCGACGGATATGCCCCTACGCCTAGACTTTAGGCAGCGATACGACGGCAAACTCGTCTACCTCCTAGCGCCCAGGGTTGAAGTTGAGTAATGATCCCTCGACCCCAAGAGGAAATTAAAAAACTATTGCCGGGCGACCTAGCGAAATACCCCTTTCTGCCAGAAGCAACTGAAAAAATTAAAAGGCTGAACTTTGAGAAGATAGAAGATATTTTAGAGCCGGGGTATGCGCCCATTCTTGAGAGGGCTAAAGAGAGGATATCTGAAGCCTTGGCGAGTAATCCGCCGGAGGTAAGCTATGACCCCCATAAGCATGACGCTGGCATCGAAATTCTATCTTTCCCAGTGGCAATAGCTATAATCTCCGCCACAGCTAGCGATTATATAAGGAGGAGATTCGCCCTAGCCGAAGCGCGGAGGGTCTATAATCTCCTGAGGGTTGAAGAAGAGGGGAAGGTAATTGAGATTGCCAAGAGGTTCGGCTGGAGAATAAGGCTGGCTGGCGTTAAGATTGGCTTAGAGAAGTTTGATTTTGCTCTTCACTTCGCAGATTACCTGAAAAGCGCAGCTCCGCTGTTCCATGAAAAGGACTGGAAGCTCATTAATAGGCCTGTTATGAAGGGTGAGGTATACCTTTCAAAGCAGGATGTTGCCCGGCTCCTCCAGGAGGAGGTTAGACGTTACATTGAATCAAAGATTGATCCGAAAATGCGCCCCCGCCTTCCAGAGAAAATTGTTGAATGCGCTGACTCCCTTAAGCGGATCCACGCGGAGAGGATCAAGGAGGAGCCCCTTGTGATTGAGGGTCTCTCCTTGTCTGATGTTGAAAGTGATCTCTTCCCGCCGTGCATAAGGGTGCTTTATGAGGCAGCCCTCTCAGGAAGGCACATACCGCATGTCGGGCGCTTTACTTTAACATCCTTCCTTTTGAATATAGGCATGGATCCAAATTTAGTTATTGATTTATTTCGGAAGTCCGCGGACTTCAATGAGAGGATGACTAGGTATCAAATTGAGCACATCGCTGGGCAGAGGGGCTCAGGAACAAAGTATGCCCCACCAAAATGTGATACGCTGCAGACGCATGGCTTATGTCCAGGCATGGATGAGTTATGTAAAAAAGTTAGGCATCCATTAACATACTACCTTAGGAAGAAGAGGAGAAAAGTGGGTAGAGCTTGATGGCTGAAGCCGATAATATATTGTTTATACGTGAAATGTTCTCCAAATTTTATAGCGAGAATGTTGATAAGATAGAGTCTCCAAAATCTATTAAGAATAGGGAGTTCGGCTTCACATTGTTTAAGGAAAACGTTATGGTCAGGCATAAGGGCTTCGCTAGGGTTGAGGAGTTAAGGGGCTTTATTAAGAAGAACGTTCCTTCAAACGTTTATTATTCATCAGCTTATTATAGCCTGCCTGAAGCGAAAATGGATGAGAAGGGCTGGCTTGGTTCAGACCTGTTCTTTGACATAGATGCCGATCACATACCGACCAAATGCGATAAAGAGCATGACTCGTGGACGTGTAAGGGCTGTGGTCTTATGGGTAAAGGGAGGGCTCCGGAGAAATGTCCGAGCTGCGGAAATGAGAGCTTTGATGAGAAGACATGGCCATGTGAGATATGTCTAGAGGCAGCTAAGCTCGAAACCATAAGGCTCATAGATATATTGACAGGGGAGTTCGGCTTCTCGGTTGATGAAATAAAATGCTCCTTTAGTGGCCACAGGGGCTACCACGTTGGCATCGAGAGCGACGAAGTTTTGGGGTTGGATGCGCTTGCTAGGAAGGAGATAGTTGACTATGTAACTGGGACCGGGATAGATGCTGTCTTCCACGGGCTCAGCGAAATTAGGAGCGGCGGCTCCAGAATGATCGTCGGCCCACGTCTGGACGACGCTGGCTGGCGGGGCCGCGTCGCAAGGGGGACGTACGATTTCCTATTAACGGCAACTCCTGAGGATCTTAGGAGCCTCGGGCTTAAAAAGGATGTGATTGCGGAGATCATCGAAAAGAGAGGGGCTATCCTAGAGAGTTGGGGGGCAAGCGGCCCTTGGAGCATAGTAAGGGGGTTGGGGATAAAGGGCTGGAGGAAAATTATTCAGTATGGGGCATCCCTCCAGTCAGCTAAGGTGGACACGGTTGTGACGGTGGATGTTCATAGACTTATACGGCTGCCCGGAACACTTCATGGTAAGACTGGTCTTCTTAAAGTCTCTTTTCCGGCGGGCAGAATAGAGGAGTTCGATCCACTTAAAGAGGCCATCGCCTTTAAAGGCGGCGAGGTCAAATTATATGTTGAGGAGGCTCCGGAGCTTAGGTTTGGGGATGAAGTCCTCGGGCCGTTTAAGAAGCAGATTATTACATTGCCAGCTCAAGCAGCCATCTTCCTCCTCTGTAAGGGTGCTGCTAGGGTGGTAGACTAAAATGTATGATGAGCTCCTAGATGCTTGGAAGAGGGAGATAGAGAGTCCGGAGCTACAGTCTCTCCCCAAAGATTTCTACGCCCGCCTAGCAGATTATGTACGCAGGGTCCGTGAGGAGAGGCGTTTATTGGATGAGGAGAGCCTTAGAGGCAAACTCATCCAGCTTGAGGAGGAGAATGTCAAGAGGATGATCAGCGATCTGGTTAGAGCAAGGTATGCAAAGCTTCTACAATTAATTGAGAAGAACGAAGTTATCCCGCTTGGTTCTTTGACGGAGGAAGAAGAAAGCCTGTATAGCGATTTAATGGCAAGCAAAAAAGCCTTTGATCACCTCTTAAGCGACATTTTACATGGACAAAAGCCTAGGGCTAAGCAATCTAAGTCTAAGGGCTTTTCCGTTGTTCGCGTACTCAAGGAAATTCCCCAGATAATTGGTGTAGACATGAGAGTATATGGCCCCTTTAAACCAGAAGATATAGCCGTTCTCCCGGAAGAGAATGCGAGGGCCCTGATAAAACAGGGAGTAGCCGTCGAAATAGACGTAATGTAAATGGCTTTCATCTTTTAGTGCCCTAATTTCCTATTTCCTTCTAGATCCTAAAGCTAATAGGAAAATTATTAAAAACAGAATACACAAATATGTCACTAATGCTATAAGCGACGCATTTCTTGCTATAAATAGGGCTGCCAGCAAAAGTGGCTCCGCAATACTTTGAGGAGCTTCGCCGGAGATCACAGCCCAATAAAATAGCTCGGCTATCTTCCTAAACGGCTGCAGAAATGGATTCACTGGACTTATGTTATTTATGGCCCCCCTCACCTCAAGTATGAGTGGCCAATGGGTATATATTTCGGGCAGATTAAAGCCCCAGGAATTAAATTTATCGAAAACTGATCTGTTAGCGGCTAGGCTTAAATAGTGGCATAGCATAGCGTTGCTTTCAAGGTTCACGTCCTTAATTAACGTGAAGAACCTAGTGTAGTATTCTAGTCCGCCATACTCTTTAGCCAGCTCGCTAATAATATAGTATGCAGACGTATATAGTATTACGGTCTCTTTTGGCATGTGGTATGGCGTCCACTCCGTGAGGAACTTAAAGTTGCTCTCCGCGGAGAGATCGAGTTTCCTGATGGTCTCGCTAATTTCTTCCTTGATCATTCCAGCCCCCCTATAGCCCATGCCCTCCGCGATCTCTATGCTGATGAACTGTGCTATTCCCTCATGGAACCACAGAAGTTTCTCCGGGGATACCCCAGCCTTCCATATAAAGTGGTGTATGATTTCGTGTAACGCTACTACCTCAAGGTAACCTTCTACATAACGTGTGTAGACTAAATTAATGTAGATGTCCCCTAGATTTCCTCCTTTAAATGGGATGTAGCCGCCTATCAACATAAGTGTATAAAAGTCCGGGATAAAAAACCTTACTTTTACGTGATCAAGAGTTACGTTAAATATGTTGGCGAGGGCGTTGTAAGTTACGTTATAGAGATCCATAATTTTCTTAGCCTGGCTCTCATAACGTGTAACGGTAGTAAACTCGAATAATCCATTTTTAAGGGTCACGGTGTCTGCTGCGCTGCGTGTCGAATCAAAGCCTATCTGTATTCTCAAGAGGTTATCACTGGGCGGGATATTTTTGAAGATTATATGGCTTGAGTTTGAGCCCTCATCAGCCCTGTAAAGATCATGTTTTCCGATGGCGATTGTCTCATTAACTCTTGCCCTGAACTTCTCAGGAAATGCTACGACCGCCTCAAAGAGGTTATTCTCTTCAAAGCCTATCTGCGGAGAATAGAATATTCCATGCGTCGACTCCAACTCGATAACCATTGCTGCTAAAGGAAAATCATATTCTATAATGATCTCGAAACCCACATTATCCGAGACAAAGCTGAAAACCAGTGCTTGGTAAAAATAGTAATGTGAGCCAGTATACTTCTCCGGCTCCTCAATTGTCCACCCGAGGAGTCTCCCATGGAGAGTTCTATTCACCCAACTAATGAACCTTGGGACAAGAACCCAAGATGACCCCCTCCTAAGGCTACTGCTGTAGGTTATTTTGACGTGGGTATCCCCCTCAACGCTAACTCTAAATTCGTACTTGAAGATACCATTATATCTGGGGAAGCCCAAACCTAGATCAATAATTATTGACGCAGTAGCGTAGCCTACAAAGAACAAAATAACCAGTAAGATTAATAATAAGGGTAATGCGGCGCATAGCTTAGAAAGCTCCCTCATCGCTCATCAACATTAATGTTAATCTTCTCTGGGAAATATGTATTAACGCTCCAACAATTACATCAACTAAATTTATATAGGGGGTATTAGCAAAGTTTATATTGGAAATACGTATAATCAAAAATTGCTGAAAAATTGTGGAATGCACCACGCCAACTAAGTGTTGGCGGGGGAAGGGTGAAAATGAGAGTTACCCTCTCATGATGATCACCACGCATAGGCCAACGCCAGACAGACGCCGAACCCGAGTAGACCCGGCACGCCGACGCCGCCTGGTGGATGGCTCGGCTTGGGCGCCGAGGAAGGGCGCGGCAAGCTGCGATAAGCCCCGGGGAGGCGCATGCAGCCGTAGATCCGGGGATCCCCGAATGGGACCTCCTGCTATAGGGGTGATAAGCTCCTATAGTGCTCCCACCTTCCCTCGGGGAGGGGGAGCGGGAACCCCCCGAACGGAAACATCCAAGTAGGGGGAGGAAGAGAAACCAATAGGGATCCCCTGAGTAGGGGCGACCGAAAGGGGGAGAGCCCAAACCGAACCCCGCGGGGATAACCCACGGGGGATGTGGTGTTGCGGGCCCGGCTAACGCCCCTCCTCGGTGAAGCCGAAGTGGCCTGGAACGGCCCGCCGTAGAGGGTGAAAGCCCCGTAGGCGTAAGCTGAGAGGGGTTATGGAGCTGGTGTCCCTGAGTACCGTACCCCGGTTTGGGTGCGGGAATCAGGGAGTCATCAACTTCCAAGGCTAAATACGTCCCAAGACCGATAGCGAACAAGTACGGTGACGGAAAGCTGAAAAGAACCCCGGAAGGGGGGTGAAAAGAGCCTGAAACCAGGCGGCTACAGGAACGTGCGCGGCCCTCAAGGAGTGAGCCCCCTCAAAGTTGACCGCGGTGACGCGGGAGACGAG
>JAWAXF010000010.1:0-51194 GCA_038897035.1 Bathyarchaeia archaeon | reverse complement strand
TTTTCTAGAGAGAAATTAGTGGGGAGAGGTTGATTCCAGAAGAAGAGGAGAGAATCTCTGAAAGGAAAGAGCTTTTGAGGAGGGCTTATTCAATAAACCATTTATTTGAGATTGGTAAGTGGTTAAGGATACCCTATTTTGAGGGAATCTCATGTTGCTGGGACATGGATGAAGACGAGGCTGCCGCCGAGATATCTTTGAGGATAACTGATGATAATCTAAAGCAGATATTCCAAAGGTATGAGCCGAGGAGTTGGGTAACCTTTAAGGGGAAATATTATTTGCTGATTAATGGGAAAATTTCCTTTGAAGGCTCATGGAGCTTCGTCAGAAATGGATTACATAGATTTAAATTAACGTATGGTTTAACTGGAATGAGTCTTCTTAAGAGCATTGTTGAAAGCGGTGGTACGATAAATTCTTACACAATCAAAGATATTATTGAGTCCCCTCAGATCTATGAGATGCTGAGTGATCTAGAGGATCTTGGCATAATATATGCATCTCACATTGGCGAAAAATATAAAGAGTGGAGTATACCGAAAGAGATGCTTCCAATAATTGATGCCGAAATATCCGGAAGAAAAGACTCTCAGAAGAAACAGAAAAAACAAACCGTAAGCCTTACTGATGGAAAAAAGATTGCTGACCCATTGACCGAAGAAAGGGCCCTCGTTGAGAAAATGGATCATGAATTAAGCTCATATTTATCCGATTTAATTGAGAATAGGCTTGAGGAGACGATAAGGTTTGGCAGAAACTTTAGCATAGTGGAACTTTCAAAATATCTTCAAAGTCTCTTTGGGCCAATTCTATACTTTGACAGCTTACTTAGCTTAACGCAACAATACGGGTTAGCAAACGTAGAGGTAATTAATCCTTATGGGAAAGTATGCAAAAGGACAGGATGGTCTTTAGCATTATTCGGCGACCCTGGAACTGGAAAAAGCTTTGCGACAAGAGATATGATATTTGGGAAAGCGAGTATAGGTCTATCAGCCCATGGAATACCTGGGAGAAACCGTTATTGTGGAGGGATGACCCCCGCTCGATTCATCAGAATCGGCCAAGCGTATGCTGGGCGAATCTTTAATTTCGTTATTCCGGAATTTAATGATTTCTTCAGGTACAGGGGTATTATTGAGCCGCTCAAGATCGCAATGGAGCAGGGTGAGATAAGGTATGAGACCCAGCGGGAGAGTATAGGTCCATATAGGTTCACCTCGTTCTTCGTTGTAAACTATAATGTGTCAATCTACAAAGGAGGATATAGAGTAACGATCCAGGATCCAAACTTCAGGGCTATAGAGGACCGTATGTTATGTAGGCTTCACCGCTTAACTAAAGAGCGCTTTATGGAGATAGCCGAGAGTCAAATGAGAATTTTTCTTGGGAAGCTGGATATTGGAGAGATGGCGCAGGTAATAAGGGATCATTTAACCTTAATTTACGCGATTGAGACGCGTCACCCCCTTATCAAAGATGAGTTTCCATATAAGCCAGTAATGATAACTGAGTACGCGTATAACATGATAGCCAAGGCTAGAGAGCTCATACTCAGCGAGATAGAAGATGAGATCCTCATGTTTTCAGCAAGGCTTGAAGATAAGGCTTTAAGCTTCGCTTGCTCCGCATCACTAATGGAATATTTCAGCGCGAGGGAGAACTTTATACCAGTAAGCAAGGATTCTATGGAACACGCCATTCGAATATATATTGAAGAGGCTTCCATTAGATCTCAAGGAGAATTTGAACCGAAGAAGATTCTACACAAGATATCCTTTTTGTAGTGCCTTTAATGAATACTTATTTTTGGTGTCTCTACATGGCATATGAAAAGCGCATGAAAGAATTAAGAGAGAAGGTTGCGGAGAAGGGTTTTGAGGCAATATTAATGGGTAACGAGAAAAATATATATTATTTTACCGGATTTCCGTGGGAAGCAAAACTTCTGGTTCCAGTTGATGGAGACAGCGTTCTCTTAGTACACCCAATAAACTATGAAGCTGCCAAAAATTTTGCCAAAAATGTGGTGGTTAAGCTGGTGAAGACTGGTGAAAAAATTGAAAGAAAAATTTTTGACATGATTTTGGAAAAAGCCTTAAAAAACGTAGGATTCGATAGAATGGACGCTGCCGAGTACCAAAGGATGAAGGACTTTTTGAAGGAAGTTAAGATTAAATCTCTAGAGGATATTATCTGGTCTTTGAGGAAAGTCAAGGACGAAGATGAATTGGCGCTCATAAAGAGGGCAGCTGAATTAACAAGCCGGGGGATGAAGAGGGCTCTTGAAACCATCAAACCTGGCATAAAGGAGTGGGAAGTTGCCGCAGAGGCGGAGTACGAAATGCGGAGATTTGGTTCAAGTGGAGTGGCATTTGATACAATAGTCTGCAGTGGACCTGAAACCGCCTATCCACATGGGGCTCTGGGCGAGCGGGAAATTAGAGACGGAGACTTCGTCGTAGTCGATATTGGCGCCAGATACCGCGGATACTGCGCAGATATGACTAGAACCGTCATTGTTGGAGGGGGGACGCGGATACAAAAGCATATACTTGAAACCCTCAGAGAAGCGCAAGGGATGGCGATAAAATATATTAGGGATGGTGTTATGGCGAAGGAAGTCGATAATATCGCCAGAAGATTCATTGTGGAAAATGGCTACGGCGAATATTTCATCCACAATCTGGGCCATGGAGTAGGGCTGGATGTGCATGAGCCGCCAACGCTGGGGCCGCTGAGCAAGGATGTGCTGCTCGCGGGTAACGTTGTAACTGTTGAGCCAGGCATCTATATCCCGGGACTTGGCGGAGCACGTGTGGAGGATACGGTGCTAATAAATGGAGAAGAAGGAGCCATAAAATTGACGGAAACTAATAACTAAGAAAAAATTGCTCTATTTTAGGTTTTCTTCACTCCCTTCTGAGAACTTTCCTAACAACCGGGCCGTTAGGACTTGTTTCCTCAAATATCATTGCCTGAAATTTGTAAATTTTTGTTTCCTTTAAGAGCCAGCAGTCCGGCGGTAAGCCAGCCTTTAAGCAACATTGGCAAAGAAACTCCTCCTCATTCCATCCCCATTCAATGGGAACTTGTGGCAGCAGTAGACCTCTATAGAATCCCCTTTCAATGATAAGCCCATCTTCGCCAACTTTTATCTTAGATGGATACTCAAGCGGAGACTTAACCTCAATCAACTCTGGCTCTGTCAAAACACTCACTTCAAAAACTACCTGATTTAGTTCCTCCATTTTCATTGGCGGGAATCGTGGATCTCTAGTTGCAGATTCTATGGCAGCCTCTATAACCGCCCTAACGAGAGGATAAATTGGATATGGAAAACCTATACATCCCCTAAGAGACTTCTCACCGCCAACTATACTGTTTATTGTAACGAATACCCCCCTCTTCTCAAGCAAGTTCGGCGAAACATCTTTCGGCGGGCTAAGTATCCTTCCGTCCTTAAGATTCTCCAGAACAGCTCTCCTTGCAAGCCTAACGAGAAGGGCTCCTTCCTCATCACTCAAACCGAACAGGATCATTCACCTAACACTATTTTCCCATGAAAACTAAAAAGTTTACAAGTAGACTAAAACATTATTGACTCTTCTTTAGCCCCATTTTTAGTTATTATCAGTAGATCTATCCCGTCTCCGCTCATAGCGTCACGGCTTATTGCAGACTTTATGGCTTTTATAACCAAATTCTTTCCCTCCTCGATACTCATCCCCTCTTTGTACTCGCTTTCTAGGACGCCTATTGCTATCTCAGCTCCAGAGCCAACGGCTGCATATTTATCTGGTATCACTGAGCCCAGAAGGTCAAGCACGTATAGCGATGGGCCCTCATCATCAACACCGCCAACTATCGTCTCAGTTATGTATGGGAGCAACCTACTACTAAAGAGTAAGCTGGAGATTACTTTCGCAGCTGCCTTAATGCTTATTGGGCGCCCAGTTTCAAGCTTAAAGAGGTTTGCGTAAACCCCAACCTCACGTATAAGAATCTGCATATCAGAAACTAAGCCAGCGCATGCTGCACCTATATGGTCAGATATCTTAAAAACCTTCTTAGCGGAACGGCTCAAAACAAAGTTTCCGTACGAAACTCTCTTCTCCGATGCTAAAATGACACCACTAGAGCACACTATTCCAACGGTTGTGGCTCCTGGAATCGTTAGGTAATGAGCCAATGTAACACCTCTCCATATCCAAAATATGATCTAGGAACTAATATATTTTGTTGAGATTCCACTAAAACTTAACTTTTTGAGCTACTGTTTAAGCTTTGCTGAGCCTTTCGTTCTCAGTAGAGAATATCATTGCTTAGTTTCACTCGATAATTAATTACTGGCACCCCCTCCTCTACCAGCAGTCTCCTTCGCTCCTCGACTTCCTTAATAGACTCGCCAACTATTCGGCCGTCGGATCTAACGACCCTATGGCATGGAATTACCGGTGAAAGTGGATTCTTATGCAGGGCATTTCCAACAGCCCTAAATGCCTTCGGCCGTCCAATTTTCTCGGCTATGCGCTTATATGTGGAGACCTTGCCTTTAGGTATCTTATAAACCGCTAGTAGGACAGACCTCTTGAACTCCGTCATGTTAGATAGGTACCTAATTAAATTTTCCTCTCTTCCATCAGTCCAGCACATTTAAATCACAATATTTTTAAGATCTTAGCTTGCATTAATAATAGCATATTAATGAACTATTAAGTGTAGGAGAGATCGAAGGTGGAGGGAGACAAAGACAATATAAGGTTTTCTAGGGCACTTTATGTTGGGCGTTTCCAGCCATTTCACCTAGGCCACTTAGAAGCTATAAAATATATCCTTAGCAAAGCCAAAGAAATAATAATTGTTGTCGGGAGCTCCCAAGAAAGTCACACCCTTGAAAATCCATTTACAGCCGGAGAAAGAGTTTACATGATTAGACTCGCATTAAATGAAATAGGTGTTGACCCCAGCAGATACTACATTATCCCAGTTGCGGATCTTGACATACACAGTCTATGGGTTTCGCACGTATGCTCACATGTTCCTAAGTTTGATGTAGTGTATTCTAACGAGCCATTAACTAGACGCCTATTTATTGAGGGTGGCTTCAGAGTCGAATCAATACCATTCTATAAGAGAGACATCTGCTCAGCAACTGAGATTAGACGTAGAATGCTCTTGGACCAAAATTGGGAAGAACTTCTTCCCAAGAGTGTTGCCACTTTCATTAAGGAGATAAAAGGGGTTGAAAGACTAAAAGACCTGACAAAATCCGATAAAACTGTGTCTCAAAGTTAAAGACTTAGCTAAAGGAAGAGGATATTTTACGCGTCTTTTCAGTAGCAGTCTCAATAGCCTTCATGAAAGCATGCCTTATTGGAAAGCTTTCCATCTCAAATAGCCCCTCTATCGTAACTCCACCTGGTGTTGTAACCATCGCGCATATCTCTGAGGGAGTCTTCTTTCCTTCAAGGATCAGCTTCCCAGTACCGATCATTGCCTGCGCCACTATTGTCAGGGCTAGATCCCGCTCCACACCGATCTTTAAACCAGCATACATCATGGCTTCAGCGATAAGTGATAGGTAAGCCGGAGCGCAACCGTTTAAGGCCGTCATAGCGTCCATCTGCCCCTCATTAACTTTATAAGCTTTTCCAAGAGCATTAAGCACCTTCAAAGCGACCTCAAGATCTTTATCAGTTACATTAGAATCGACTGAGTAAGCTATGAACGCTTCGCGGACAAGCACTGCCAGATTCGGCATTGTCCTAATTATTTTTGTCTCAGGAGCTAGCTTCTTGAGGAAACCTATCGGGACAGCGGCTGCTACAGAGATCAAGATTTTACCTTTAATCTCCTCACCGACCTCTTTCAGCGCCTCTTCAACTTCCTTTGGTTTAACACAAAGTATAACAATATCAGCTTTTCTAATAGCCGCTTTATTATCCCCAGTAACCTTGAAGCCCAGTTTCTCAAGCTCACTTATACGTTCAGCTCTCTTCTCTGTAACTGTAACTTCATAACCGACCGAAATCAAGCTTCTTGCGATAGCTTCGCCGAGAACACCGCCACCTAAAATAGTAATGATCATTCATCATCTCTCCAAATAGAGTAATATTAATTAATTTTACAAATAGAATATAAACATTTTTATGAAATTTATTTGCAAGCAACAACTACTGCTTCTCTTTAAAGGTTAATTTTTAGGAGTACCTTATTATATTGTATTAGAGAGGTGCAGAAAATTGCCGCTCTGCCGCTTCTGGCTATTGGACATAAACTATGAGGTAAAAGATCAACGACCTGAAATTTGGCTTTGGGGTATAGACGATGAAGGAAAGAGGGTCCTAGTTACAGATAGAGACTTCATAACGTACTTTTATGTTCTCCCTGAAGAGGGTGAAGACGCCGAGAAACTCGCTGAAGGGATAGAGCAGGTAAGTGCCAGCTTGCCATGCGTAGTCGGCTTGGAAGTCATAGACAAAAAATACTTCGGTAAGCATGTAAAGGCAATTAAAGTTTACTGCCAGGATCCGGATGCTATGCCGGAGTGCATTAGAGTTATCTCAAAAGTCAAAGGAGCTGGTAACTTTCTTGAGGATGACATTAGATATTCTATGCGCTACATGATTGACAATGGCATTGTTCCCTGCGGCTGGCATGAGGCGGAAGTTGAGGAGGAGCCAGATACCCATGACATTCAAGTTGATAGAATGTTAATTGCAAAGTCAAGACCGAGGTATCTGCCGGAGATTATCGAAATCCCGAAATTGAGAATACTAGGTTTTTCAATGATATATTATAGTCTGAAGGGCTCTCCTAAGCCTGCGAAGAACCCCATTATAGTTATCTCAGCCATAACTAACACTGGCGAGAAGAGAGAGTTCGTTGCAGAGAAGACTGAAGAGGATGGAAAAATTATCCGTGATTTTATAGATTTTGTAAGAAATTTTGACCCCGACATAATCGTCGGCTTCGAGACAAATAGGAGAGATATACCATACTTAATGACCAGAGCAAAGATAAGCGGGTTATCCTTGAGGATTGATAGGGCAAATACTGAGCCGCACACAAGCGCCTATGGACATATTTCCATAACTGGCAGGGCTAACGTTGATCTATTCGACTATGCTGATGAGTTTCCCGAAGTTAAGATTAAGACTCTTGAGAATATATCTGATTATCTAGGCATCATGAAGATTGGGGAGAGAGAACTAATAGAAGATATCGAATACGCACAGTACTGGGATGACCCCGCAAAGAGACCAAAACTACTGAAATTTTCTATGGATAATACAAAGTGTATAATGGGTATAACCGAGGCAATCCTAGATTTCGCAATTCAGCTCTCAAGTTTGGTTGGCTTACCATTGGACCAAGTTGGCACAGCGGCAGTCGGCTTTAGGGTCGAATGGTTCTTAATACGCCACGCCTATCAAATGGGCGAACTGGTACCGAAGAAGATCGAGAGGCCATATATTCCATATGCTGGTGCCCTAGTTCTAGAGCCTAAGCCTGGGATCCACGAAAATATAGCAGTTTTAGACTTTAAGTCTATGTATCCCAACATAATGATAACGTACAATGCTTCCCCGGATACTTATGTTCCGCCAGAGGAGCTGGAGCCAGAATCAGGCGTCTTCATAGCGCCTGAAGTTAACCATAGATTTAGGAGGGAGCCGCCGGGGTTCTACCATGAGGTTCTCATGAAACTTATTAGGGCAAGAAATTATGTGAGGGAGGAGCTTAAAAGAGTTGACCACGGAACCGTTAAATATAGGCTCCTCGATGCCCGCCAGAAGGCAATCAAGGTCATCGCAAATGCAACCTATGGTTACGCTGGGTGGATAGGTGCAAGGTGGTATATTAAGCCAGTTGCCGAGGCTGTCACAGCTTGGGGCAGATACATCATTATGAATACCATTAAGATTGCTAAAGACCTTGGTCTAGAAGTGATCTACGGCGACACAGATAGCATCTTTGTGAAGAATGATCCAGATAAAATTGAGAAATTGTCCAAAATTATTGAGGAGAAATTTGGTTTAGAGATAAAGCCAGATAAAGTATATGTACGCGTGCTCTTCACTGAGGCAAAGAAACGCTACTGTGGCCTGATGCCAGATGGCAGACTTGACATAGTGGGATTAGAGGTCGTTAGAGGGGACTGGGCGAACGCTGCAAAACAAATTCAAGAGAAAGTTTTGGAGATAATTATGAAGGAGGGGTCGGTCAGAAAGGCCGTGGATTATGTACGCATGTATATAACGAACTTAAGAGAGAAGAAGATTCCATACCGTGATCTAATAATATGGAAGACTCTGACAAAGCCCCCTGAGGAATATGAGGTGAAGGCGCCGCATGTTGAGGCTGCGAGGGCACTTCAGAGGGAGGGTTGGACATTAGCAATTGGTGATAAAGTTGGCTACATCATAACGGTGGGTTCGGGCAAGCTTCATGAGCGAGCTAAGCCATATGTACTAGCATCATATGATGATATTGATATAGAATACTACATAACAAACCAAATCGTCCCGGCGGCGCTGAGAATACTTTCGTTGTTCAACATCAAGGAAAATGACTTGTTACCTACAAAAGTGGGAAGGGCTCAAACATTACTTGAATTCTTTGGAAAAAGTTAAAGTGTTAACACATTAATTAAGTATGTCATCAAATGTTAGTAAAGAGACTCCTAAAGGCTGCTTAACGACGTCTGAAATGCGAGCACCAATAAGATATTTAATATTTCTTTCACTGGCTATATCAACTAACCTCTGAGTTATTATTCCATCGAAGACCACGGTATTTACACTCTCAATCTCCCTTAATTTCTCTGCCAACTCACTCACAGGGAGCCTACCAATTCTCTCCATTTTATCATTGAAGAGGATTGCTTCAAATGTTCCCCTAAGCTCTTCCGCCGCCTCAATGATTTCCTTTGATACAAGAATTCTTTTACGCTTCTTCTTTCGCTCAAGGATCTCTTCAACTGAAACCCTATTACGTAAGGCTTCCTCAATCTCTTTAGCCGTTAAATCTTCAACCTCCTTTCCTTTAGGCGCCCTAGCCACATACTTTACGTTAGCAACATTTAATAGTTCCTTAAGAATTAGGTCTCCGCCATGATCACCGTCTAAAAAAGCTGTTGCCTCCTTCTCCCTAGTTAGTTTAATAACTGTTTCAGGTATTTTGACGCCCTCTAATGCTATAACATTATATATACCATGCTTCATGAGGTTTATTACGTCCGCTCTACCTTCAACGATAATTATCTCCTTTGTAGAATCCACATCTGGCCCAGCCGGAAGCTTCTCCGGTCCATACTCCCTTATCTTCGCAATTTTAAGCATTTCTGAAACTTCTTTCAACATTTCCTCAGTTTCAGGCAAGGTCTCAAGGCTCCACTTATGGAGGATCTCCTTTGCCCTCTCGATTATTGCTTTACGCTTAGTTTCTCTAATATCCTCAATCCTTTCTAGGGTTATTTTGGCAGCGTATGGTCCGACTCTATCTATACTCTCGATGCTTGCGGCAATAATTGCTGTTGAAACTTTATCTAGGCTCGTAGGAATAACTATCGTTCCCACCGTCTTATTATCTCTTTGCGAGATCATTTCGATTTCTATTCTGCCAACTCTACCAGATTTCTGAAGCTCCCTCAAATCTAACTCTGCTCCAAATAGCCCCTCTGTTTGACCAAAAATTGCGCCAATGACGTCTGGCTTCTCAACTACTCCATCAACTTCAAACTTTGCTCTAATCACATACTTCATCGTCGATGAATGTGAGCTCATAAATTATTAACCCCCAACAATAAGACATGTTAAGCTGACGACATGCAGTTTTGGTAACCTTAATTATTTTCTCTCAGATCCAACATATATTCTTATCCTCTGACTAATACCCTTTTTTAATTTTCCTCCTTAAGTTCTCTAAACAGACTGCCAACCCCTCTATGTCTTTTATATCACCATTAAGCAATTCATACAGTTCTTTCCAGAACCTTAAATTAACCTTAATCTTCATTCCCTCAAGAAAACTGCATAAGCGTTCTGCGAGTTCTCTGCCTTTTCTATCAAAATCCGTTAATACTATAACTTCTCTGCTCGAAGAGGAAATAATATCCATAATCTCCTGAAAGGTTTTTCCGCCGGATTTAATGGCTATAATATTACTATTTATCCCAATGGTCCTAAGGGAGGCAACGTCTCTCTCCCCCTCAACGACTAACAGCGCGCCTCTAGAAACCTCATCCCTAAGTCTCTCAACCAGATAATTTAATCTCTCAAATTTTCTTTCAAGACTTCTCATGCCTTTTTTCAGTCTCCCAAAACTGTTTATTCTCAATTTGGAAACTTAAAAACTTAATGATTACTACTGGCTTATGCTCTAACTTTTTGAGCATATCCCACGTTACACCAGTTAAATCTACACCAAACTTTTCGGCCATATCCCAAATAGTGCGACCAGCCCCGTGTCCCCTAACCTTCTCAGCAACATCAGCTATAGTGAGCACCGCTTCCATGCTCATCGTAGCGCCAGTCAATGCCAGCGGAGTAGGTCTGCGCTTGAGTTTAAGAGATCTGCCAACAACATACGCTACAAATCCCAGGAAAGTCCGGATCCCCCCTAGTGGCCTTAGTCGATGCGTGAAGTGAAAGTTTCCTAAGGAATACGTTTTGTCCGTGTCGACGATCATGATGACCAAGTTTCTTCCGAGCCTCTTTTTCAAGTACGTCTGAATCTCCTCCGCGACCCGCTGAGCATTTTTTAAAGGGAGACTAACGTATGCATAAGGAAGATTACTGCCATCTATGCCGCCTTCAGAGCCCCACATCAAGGCATGAAGGAAACCAGCATATCTCAACGCAACTTCCTTGTGAGCTGCGCCCTCTCTTAGCGGATACCTTCTTAAACGCTCGATGTTCTTTTTCTTTAGGTGGCAGAGAACCCCGAGAAAATAACCCCAAACAAGTCTCATCCAGAAACGGGCTAAAAAGCAGGCGAGGAGACTAGGCTTGATATTCTCTTCATTAATTAGTAGTCCCTTTGCCGTACAAATTGCCTTCTCAGAAATGACTATTATATCGCCGTCAGAAACTCTTCCTTTAACAGCTTCAGCTATCCTTTCTAGATAATTTTCTCCAGGGGCCCAGAACCCTGTTCTAACAGCCTCAGCATAAAGCTTACGCATAAACATATTTAAGGGGGGACAAAATAATAACTTTAGAGGAAGAAAACCTAATAGGAATATTTCTAAGGGAGAGCATATTACTTATAGAGATGCTAATTCGATTGAGCGGGGAGATAAAGGAAAACCTCCACTTACTCTTAAAAAATAGGGTTGCTAACATTTTTGCTAGCTTAATTTATGGAGCACACGCCGGAGGGTATGCTGATGAGCGAAGTGCAATAGATATTCTAGTTATAGCCAAGTCGGATAAAACTACCTTAAGATGCTGGTCTGAGTGGCTCATGAATAAAAAAGTTCGCCTGCTAACTGTTGATAAGTACAGTTTTGAGAACGATATTAAATATGAACATTTTGGTGGAATATTCTCTGAAAACCTAGTGACCCCCTATAAGCCGATCATTGGCGCAGACTATTTATGGAATCAAGAAATTAGAGTAAAGAAAGGTATCATAAATAGCATTTTGAGAAACTTAATTTTAGGCTTTCCAGAAATGTCAAAAGACTTTCTTATCAAGCCCGAGTACTTCATGTATGAGTACTTAATGCGCAGGTCAACCCTCTTTCCACGGATATCCTATCGCTTCCTGAACATCCTCAAGGGAAAGGAAGGAGAGAAGAATATTTCGGTGATGATGAAAGGATTTAGAGCAGCAATAAGGGAACTCACTGATGAAGGTGTTCTCCACGAGGTCAATAGGGATTTCTTTAAGATTTCTGAAGAATATGCTAAGAAGGTTAGGGAGAAGTGCAGTTTCTATTTAATGGGACTATTTAGTACTGCCAGAGCAAATGTAGTCCGATATGTCCTTGGAATCTTCCCAGAAATTAGGGAATCTCTCCTAGATGAAAGTAGGATATATAAGGCACACCACTCAAAAAATCCCCTTAAAATCCTTGAGGACCCTAGGAGATATATTTTTGTGCCTACTGCGCTAGGCGCAACACCGTTTACTGAAAAGTTAAGTATAAAAGATTTCGTTAGCAAGCATGTTCTCGAAAAAACCACTTTAAAGCACAGCACGAAGAGACTAGGCGGTGTTCTAAACAGCGTGTACGCGCTAAAGTTTTTTGAAGATGGAAAGGAGAGAAGGGTTGTCGCCAAAATATTTAAGGATTGGCATGGCTGGAAATGGTTTCCTATAGCTCTCTGGACGCTTGGAGTGAGAAACTTTGCCCTGCTAGGGAAAACTAGGCTTGAGAAGGAGTATGCAATGAATAGATTTCTGTCCTCCAATGGAGTGAGCGTCCCAGCAATAATATATGCTAACCCGGAAGAGAAGATAATCATTCAAGAGCATATCGAGGGGATAACAGCATCTAAAGTAATTAAACAACTATGCAAGGCTTCAGAAGGAGAAAGAGAGAGTCTCCTCAAGATAATTAGGAAGATAGGATGCGAGATAGCTAACATCCACAAGCTGGGTATATCAATTGGAGATTGTAAGCCAGAGAATATGTTAGTAACTCATGAGGGGAAGATATTTTTCGTAGACCTTGAGCAGGCAGAGAGAGGAGGGGATCAAGCGTGGGACATTGCTGAGTTTCTCTACTATTCTGGACATTATATTTTATTGCCAGCAAACGCGATTGAAGAAATCGTGAGGGAGTTCATAAACGGCTACGTCACTTCAGGCGGAAATCTGGAGAACATAAAAAGGGCGTTATCGCTTAAGTATGTAAGAGTATTTAGTTTCTTCACGCCGCCGCACATAATCTTAACCATAGTAAGCTCATGTAAAAATCTTCTGAAAACTAAGTTATGAAAATGGGGGGGAAGGAGAATTTGGGGGTTAAGATATCTTTTTATGGCGGCGTAAATGAGGTGGGCGGCAACAAAATCTTAATAGAAGATAACGGTACAAAAGTATTCTTCGACTTTGGGGCATCCTTCACTTTAAGAGACAGATTCTATTCCACACCATTTCTCTCGCCGAAGAGCGGCTCTGAGCTGGTTAAGATCGGGTTACTACCGAACTTAAGGGGAATATATCATTTTGACGAGTCTGAAAGATGTGTAGATGCGGTTTTCCTCTCTCACTCCCACATGGATCATTCAGCCCACCTATCATTCCTCAGAAGGGATATACCAGTCTACTGTGGTGAAACAACAGCCCTCATACTTAACACCCTAAACGAGGCCCGTCCAACAAACGTGGAGTTTAATCTTAGAGGAGTAACATTTAGGAAATTCCGTACTGGCGACAGAATAAAGATTGACTCTATAGAGGTTACGCCAATACACGTGGATCATTCTGTTCCAGGATCCTACGGCTTTATAATTTATACTTCTTCAGGCCCAATCGTCTATACAGGTGATTTTAGGAGACATGGGCAAAGACCAGAATTAACTGAGGATTTCCTAACGGCTTCGGCCAAAGAGAAACCTGAGGCTGTCATATGCGAACATACAAATATGACTGAGATTGAGGTCTCTTCAGAGCGCGAGGTCATGGAAAAGCTTAATGTTATTGTTGGAAAAACTTCTGGTCTGGTTTTAACAGAGTTCGCGTATACTGACATTGATAGGCTAAGATCACTTTATGAGATAGCATCAAAAAATAATAGACGACTTGTAGTAACAACAAAGCAGGCTTACCTTCTGTACATTTTGAGCTCAGATTGCCATCTGAAAACCCCGGATCTTAAGGATGTTTTGATCTTCCAGAAAGAGAAGAAGAGATATTTTCAGTGGGAACAGAAGGTTATGAATTATGGCGAAATCATAAGTCCCCAGGAGGTGTCCGTAAGGCAGCGTGAAATAGTAATGTGTTTACCCTTTTTTGATCTCAACTGGCTTGTTGAAATTAGTCCTCTCTCAGGGAGCTGCTATATATTGTCAGCATCCGAGCCATTTAATGAGGAGATGGAAATAGACTTTAATAGGCTCGTAAGCTGGTTGGAATACTATGGTTTGCCACAATATTATATACATGTCTCCGGACATATAACGCCAATACACCTCAGAGAGTTTCTTGAGGCGGTTAAACCAAAGAGGATTTTTCCAATACACGGCGAATACCCGAAGCTCTTTAGCAAATTTTTAGGTGACTTAGATAGCAAGATAATTTTGCCAGAAAAGGGAGAAGTTTATGAAATATAAGGAGAGTTAAGAGTGGCGTTGAGATCCCTATGGGCTGGGAAGAGATATTAGAGAGAATTAAGAGGGCCGTTATAAGCCTCGATATCGAGAATATTCAAAGGCTATGCATGGAGGCTATTGAGGCAGGAGTCTCCGCCTATGACATTATAATGGAGGGCTTTTCTAAGGGCTTGGAAGTGGTCGGCGAAAAATATGAGAGGGAAGAATATTATTTGGCTGAACTTGTGGTGGCTAGCGAGGTTGTTAAAGAGGGGATGAAGATCCTTGAGCCACACCTTAAGAGCGAGAGAGCCGAGAGAATTGGCAAGGTAGTCATCGGAACTGTTAGGGGCGACCTACATGATATAGGCAAAAATATTGTTGCGGCGCTATTAAGGGCCGTGGGCTTTGAGGTAATAGATCTGGGAGTAGACGTGCCCCCAAAAAAATTCGTTGAAGCGGTCGAAAAGCATAAACCAGACATAGTTGCTATGTCAGCGCTACTAACGACAACCATGAATGAGATGGAAAACGTCATTAAGGCGCTCAGAGAGGCTGGGTTAAGGAACAGGGTCAAAGTAATTATTGGTGGAGCCCCAATAACAAAGGAATTTGCGGAGAAAATTGGCGCCGACGCTGCCGCTGAGGACGCGATTGACGGCATAAATATATGTAAGTCATGGATATCGGGGGAGTTGATTAAGCATGAGAAATGAATTAAAGCCACGTGAGAGAATAGGGAGAATCCTACAGCACCACGAGGCGGATCGCATCCCAATTCATGATAGCATTTGGCAGGCAACAATCGATCGATGGAGGAGCGAGGGCTTGCCTCCCGGGGTTTCCCCAGATGACTATTTTGGTTTTGAGATCGCTATTTTTGAGGCGGATACAAGTCCACGCTTTCCAATTGAGGTGCTCTATGAAGATGAAGAATATATCATCGAGAGAGATCAGTATGGCGGCGTAAGGAAAAATCACAGAGATTACTCTACGACACCACTGGTTATAGACTATCCATGCAAGAGTAGGGAGGATTGGGAAAATCTCATTAAACCTAGGCTAATCGCCGATGACTATAGGGTTGATTGGGTTTCTGGTCTAAGGAGGTTCCATCGCGAGTATAGCCGCGGGCGCTTTATAATATATGGCGCTACAGTAGGATATGACAGAGTGCAGAAATACGTTGCTTCCGAGAGACTGTTAAGGGCACTCATTAAAGAGCCTGATTGGGTCATCGACATGTATTGGACTGACGCAAAACTTGTTATGAAGATGTGTGAACGAATGATGTGGGGAGGCTTTAAGTTTGATGGGGCATTACTCTACTGCGATTTAGGCTATAAAAACGGCTTATTATTCTCGCCAAAGCATTTTGAGGAACAGCTCCACCCGGTCTTTAGGGAGCTCTGCCGCTTCTTTCATAGTCACGGGATGTACGTCTTTTTGCACTCCTGTGGGCGTGTTAAAGACCTAATACCATACTTCATTGAGGAGGGAATAGACTGTCTACAGCCATTAGAGGTGAAGGCTGGGATGGATCTTGTGGAGCTAAAGGAAAAGTATGGAGATGAGATTGCGTTTATGGGCGGGATAGACACAAGGCTTATGGCCTTCGATGATCCAAGACTAATAGAGGAGGAGATAAAGAGGAAGATAACAGTCGCCAAGGAGAGCGGAGGATATATTTATCACTCAGATCACTCTATCCCAAAAAATGTCAGCTTCCAAAATTATAAAAGGGTTATCGAGCTGGTTAAAATGTATGGAAAATATGAATGAATTGCTCGCTGAGATCTTTTAAATAGTCCCTCATTAAGAGATTATTAATGAATCCTTTAAAGTGAGGAGGGTTTAATGAATGGGTTATCAAGGAGATTATGATGGGAGATAAGAAGAATGAGTCGATATGCGGGTATGCTGGCAAAATAATAAGGGTTAATCTTTCTACTAATGAAGTCCACATAAAGGACTTGGACTTTTCGTTGGCGAGGGATTTGCTCGGCTGCCTAGGTATTGCCTCTAAGATAATGCTCGAGGAAATAGATCCAACCGTTGACTCCTTTAGCCCAAAGAATAAGCTAATCTTCTTAACGGGCGTCTTAACGGGTTCTACAGCGCCAGCTGCATGCAAGTCCATAGTCGTATCTAAGTCACCATTAACAAACATTTGGGGTGAATCCGTCTTCTCAGCCAATACGGGGATCGAGCTCAAGCGCGCCGGATATGATATGCTTATAGTTGATGGGGCTGCGGATAAACCAGTATACCTATGGGTGCATGATGGGGGCGTTGAGATTAGGGATGCAAGCGCTTTCTGGGGCATGGATACGTATACGACTTGTGAAGCCATTAAGGGCGACCTAGGCGAGAAAAGGGCCGCCGTTATATGTATTGGTCCGGCTGGTGAGAGACTTGTTAGAATATCTTCTCTCATAAGTGATAATGGGAGGGCAGCAGGTCGATGCGGTCTAGGCGCTATTATGGGCTCAAAGAACCTGAAAGCGATCGCCTCACTAGGCTCTGGAAGCATAAGTGTAGCTAACCCGGATCATCTTAGGGAGCTACGAAGAGAGATAATAGATATCACAAGGGAACGCTTAAGAGGTCTCTCCGATTACGGGACCGCCAGAGGCGTTATAGCATTTGAGGAGATGAGCAACCTACCAATAAAAACTGGACTAGGGGTAAGTTTCCAGGGGCCGAGAAGATCTCAGGCGTAAGGATGGCTGAGACAATTCTAGCAGGTAGAAAAGCCTGCTTCACATGTCATATAGCTTGCGGAAGATATGTTAAGGTAAGCGAGGGGCCTTACGCCCCTCTTGAGGGCTATGGTCCAGAGTATGAGACTATAGCTGCCCTAGGCTCTTTATGCATAAACGATAGTTTAGAGGCTATTGCGAAGGCAAATGATCAATGCAATAGACTTGGCTTGGATACAATATCTACTGGAGCGACAATAGCATTTGCAATGGAGTGTTATGAGAGAGGCATAATAACCAAGGATGATACCGGCGGGATTGAATTGAGGTGGGGTGATCCAGATGTAATAATTAGAATGATCGAGCTTATTGGCCGGAGGGAGGGATTCGGCGCAATATTAAGTGAGGGATCCATGAGAGCAACCGAGAGAATAGGCAAGGGGGCAGAAAGATATGCAATGCACGTCAAGGGTCTTGAGATCCCAATGCACAGCCCATACCGGTTCAAGGAAATGGGGCTACAGTATGCTGTATCGGAGAGGGGGGCATGCCATCTAAGAGGTCTCTCCATGCTTCCGGCCAGAGGAATCCTCTTCCCAGAGATAGGGATTGATAAACAAGTTGATGGATTCTCGGTGGATGGAAAAGCCCACCTAGTTAAGATAATGCAAGATCTATGCCGTGTGGTGGATGCCCTAGGTCTGTGTAAGTTCGTTTATCTTTTTGGCGGGGTGCCGCTGTGGATGCTCGCCAAGCTCTATACCGCCATAACTGGGTGGGAGACAACGCTGAACGATTTAATGAAGGCTGGGGAGAGAATATGGATTCTTCAAAGAATCTTCAATGTGAGGATGGGTGTGAGACGGAAAGATGATACGTTGCCAAAAAGGTTTCTGGAGGAGCCATTAAGCGAGGGAGTAGCCAAGGGGCAGATCGTTAAATTAGAACCTATGCTAAATGAGTACTATGCTAAGCGCGGATTAGATGAGGAGGGTATGCCAAGGAAAGATAAAATTGTTGAGCTAGGCTTAAATTTCGCCGTTAAATATATTACCCATGAAGACCAATGATTAAAGTCACGCTTGTTCTTCTGGATGAGGAAATGAGAAAAATTGCTGGTGCAAAAGAGGTAACCCTCGAGCTCCCAAGGGGTTCAACCCTCAGAGATTTATTAGAAAATGCGGCCCTAAAGTATGGGAAAGAAATTATGGAGACTCTCTCAAAAACAGGGATTCTCATAATACTTAATGGACAAAATGTAGAGTTTCTGGGCAGAATGAATGCCAGGCTATCTGACGGAGATAGAGTAGCAATAATTCCGCCTTTGGACGGTGGCTAAAACATCATTTATAAGGGCAACATTATTTGGGGTGAATGAATGCCACTCGTTAATGGAAGAGATCTGCTTCTGTTGGCCTTTAAAGAAGGAAGAGCTATTGGAGCATTTAATGCTAGCAATATGGAGATGGTTCAAGCGATAATATGGGCTGCGGAGGAAGCGAGCAAAGATCTGGGCGAGCCAGTCGACGTGATAATTCAAGTCAGCCCTGGAGCCGTGAAGTACGCTGGATGGAACCTCGCTGCTGGAATTGTTAAAATTGCAGCTGCCAAAACTGATGTGCGTGTAGCATTAAACCTTGATCACGCAACTGAGGTAGAGCAGATCAAGAGGGCCATCGAAGAGGGCTTCACATCAGTACTCTTTGACGGCTCCTCGCTGCCATTAGAGGAAAATATCCGCTTAACCCGTCAGGTTGTTGAGATTTGTCATGCTAAGGGTGTACCAGTAGAGGCGGAGATCAGCAAGATACCCAAAATAGAGGACTACTTCACCAAATCTGAAATAGCCCATTTAAGATACTTACCGCCAGCAGAGGTGGTAAAGATTATTCGTGGGAGGGTTAGTAGATCCCTTGAGGAATTGATGACTAAACCGGATGAGGCTGAGTATTTTGTCAAGAAAACTAAATGTGACTTTTTAGCAGTTTCATTTGGCTCAATCCACGGTATGTGGGACGATATATTGCCCATAAGATTGGATAGACTGATAGCCATAAAGGAGAGGGTGCGCATACCACTCGTCTCGCACGGCTCCTCTGGAATACTCATGACGTCAGAAGATGCCAAAAATAAGGGAATCACTCTCTCAGAGGGGGAAGGAACGTTGGTAGACGCCATCAAATTTGGTGGAGTAACTAAGGTTAATGTTGCAACAGCTCTTTCAATAGCCTTTATAGAGGGCTTCATAGAGGCATGGAAAAATAATCCAAGCGAGAAAGATTTCCGCAATCTTGGTGAAAATGCACGGAATAAAGTGAAAGAGAAAGCCAAGAGATACATTAAGATATTTGCAGGAAAATAGATTAGCGGAAAATGATGATTTTCCTTATTTAGCCTATAAAGGCAAAATATTTATTCTAACATTAAAGGTATATACGTTTATATATTTCGAAATCTAAATGATATTGTGAGAAAATGGAGCAAAGAAGAATAATGTCTCTTGGGCGCTCTTCGTTGGTGATCTCCCTTCCAAAGTACTGGACTCAACTAGCCGGATTGAAAGCTGGCGACATCGTCTCAGTCTCGATTGGTCGTGATCGATCTCTAATAGTTTACCCAGGTCTCAAGAAGGAAAAAGAATTAAACGAGATAACGCTCTATATTGAGCCCGATGAAGACGGTCTCCTTCTATCTAGGAAGATAGTTGCCTGCTACTTAAATGGTTATTCTATTATTAGGCTCATTTCAAGGAATTACTTCACAGTCGCACAACAGAGAGTTATTCGAAGAACTGCGCAAAAAATGTATTTACGTATTATGGAAGCTGGTGTAAAGGAGATGTGCTTGATGACTCTTATGGATGAATCAAAGAGTTCCGTGAAGGCTAGCATCTCAAGAATGCATGGTGTATCTAACTCCATGTGCCATGATGCTCTTACGGCCCTTAAAAATTATGACGCCGAGCTTGCCAGATCTACATACCTTCTTGATAATGAAGTAGATCATTTTGCATTTTTCCTCTCAAGAGTATTCCGCAAGGCATCTAAAGAGCCTTCATTAGCGAATGAACTTGGACTAGACCCTATTGACTGCTTTGATTATCAATATTTAACCTATAACATCGAGAGCATTGCTGATCAGGCTGCAACTATAGCGAGACATGTCATAATGCTTGAAGAAAGAAAGAAGAGACTATCAAATAGCCTATTAGAAAGGATATATTCTATCGGTCATGAAGTCTTATCTATTTATGAAAAAGCGTTCACAATCTTCTCAGAGGGAGAACTGAAAGATTTAGGCGATATTATTAAGTATAAAAATCGAATAAAGAAAATAGATATGGAGATAGCCACATTAACTTTCTCGGAGGAAAAAAGTGCAGAGGCTATATGTGCGTGTTGCGCACTGCGTGACAGTATATTGCGGATAGGAGATCATTCGGTTGCTATATCTGAAATCGCCATTAACCGTCTCTACAAGTGAATACTATTCTACTTAACTAATCTTTTTTCTTTGAGGGATATTTTAAAGTCACGGCAAGCTTCGCAGAGAGTACATCGCCTTTCAAAATTCTTCTCGCCAGCTGAAACGCATAGTTGTAATCAAAGACCGCCGGTTTCTCACTATTTCGAGCTTCCCTCAAAATTTCCTGTTCCAACTTATACTTTAATCTGCCTATAGTTAAAGCGCCTATTACAAAGACCCCTGGAACAATTTCTTTCATATCATCATCAAGCTTTATCCCTTCGACTCCCAGAGGCGGAACTGCATTAACGTCCGCTATGACCTTAATAAACTTCGTGGCACTCAACATCTCTTTATTGATGACCTGAACCCCAGCCCCAGCGGCACAGAAGATCACATCTGCCTTCTCAATAACCTCCATCTTCTTCTCTCTAGTGGGGGCGAAGGCTCCCTTAACTTCAACATTATATTTAGTGCGTAACAAGTTAGATAGACTAGCAACATACTCCTCTCCATCTGCACGTTGCGGATTTAGGCTAACTATTGTGACGTCGCATCCTAGTCTAGATAATAGGATCGCTGCTGTTCTTCCAACTGAGCCAGTTCCAAAGATCGCGCATCTCTTATCCTTTAGCTTCCCAAGGTTTAGGCGAGCCAGACCCTCCTCAACTTTAGCGACCATAGCAGCGGCGGTTGTATATGCCCCGGCAGGATCAATTATAGCGCTTGTCTTAAATGGCGGAAACATTGATTCCTGGACGACTTTAAAGACCTCTTCTGCCTTCTCCATATCTTTTCCTCCAATAAAGAAACATGTTCGTTTAATCCCCTTTGGGTCCCTTGAGAAGATGGCATCTTGAACTATCTTTTTCACCTCTTTTGCGGATACATTTTCATAAGGAACAACCACGTTGAAGCCAGCATCATAAGCCATGCATATATCAAAGGGACTGGCCTTCTCGTCGGTGTCTAAGAAGAAGAGTATATAGGGAATCTCTTCAGTTGACTTCCTAATTACGGGCTTTATTTGGATTTGCATCGACTTCAGTATTTCCCTGAGATCGCTTGAAGATACTTTTTCTGCAAAAATCACCCTTTTCTCCGGTTTAATTACGTCCACTTCTACATCGACTGACTCCAGAATCTTTTTAACACCACCTACGTGTTCTGGACTTGATATGTGCACGCATATAATCTCTTCTTTATCGATCTTTCTAGCGTTCTCAAGAACCCCCATTGCTATCCATCTTTCTCTAACAGAGAACTTTATTTCACGCTCGGCATCCTCAATATCCTGCTGCAAGTACTGCAAGTAGGCAGCTAGGAATTCTTCTTCGAAACTGTACTTTCCTTTCTTTTCGCTGGAAATTTCCTCAAGGGCTTTAACCACCTCATCTCGCAATCGCTTCTTCTCGTCCACCAATGAGGCTAAACTTTCCCTTGCACGTTCATCGACATCAACAGGGAATAAGGGTATATTCTTCTCCTTAAAAACTTGGTATAGCATGTTATTTTCCGTGAATTCTTTTAATGTGCGATTACCTAGCTCTTCCGTTGCGAAGTCCGGTTTAACTTCATTGATGAGCCTCTCAATGAATTCGCAGAAGGCAATTGAAGGTTTAAAGGCCGATGGAATTGAATTCTTAGATTTATCGTAGAGCGGCTCGGCGATCCAGAAGGGCTCACTATACTCTTTTTCGACCATTATTACCTTTAACTTTTTTCTTTCTAAGGGACTTATTTCAAGTACTTTCATACATCTCACCAGAGATAAATATAAAAAAACAAAGATTAATACTTAATCGAAATAACATATATATTGATTAATATCGTATATATTTTTATGTTAAGTTTAAGTGAAAATAAGCACTCTTCGCGACCTTAATAAGGGGTTATTGAGTATAAATATCATTAAGGACGAATATTTTTAGCCAATTTTACATTAAGGGTTTTGGGGGTTATTATGCGCCTAATTGTGGCCTTGTCAGGGGCTTCAGGTATGATTTATGGAATTAGATTATTGGAGGTTTTAAGGGATAAGGGTATAGAAACCCACCTTGTTCTGAGTAAGTGGGCTGAGAAGATTATTGCCATTGAGACCGACTGGAATGTTGAGAATGTTAAAAATCTAGCGAGTTTCTATTACGAGGTTGATGATTTATTTGCGCCTATTGCAAGCGGGTCTTTTAGGGCGGATGGGATGGTTATCGTTCCATGTAGTATGAAGACGCTAGCCGCCATTGCAAACGGCTATACAGATAATTTGATAACTAGAGCCGCCGATGTGACATTAAAGGAGAGACGGAAACTTATCCTTGTTCCACGAGAGACACCTCTAAATATAATTCATTTAAGGAATATGTTAAGGGCTGCCCAAGCTGGAGCAATTATACTCCCACCGATCCCAGCCTTTTATCATAAACCCAAAACCATTGATGATATGATAAACCACTCAATAGGCAAGATCTTGGATTGCTTAGGTATTAAACATAATCTATATAGAGGTTGGGGAGAAACCTAAATTTGCCAGAAGAAGCACCTTTAATAAATTTATGAAGACTGGACAAAAAGGTTAAGTTCCTCATCTAAAAGCGAATTTACTCTCAGTGAAGTAACAAAAGAGAACAAATCTTGGTGTAAAAGCCCGGTACTAAAAGCAGTTATAGATCTGAGCACGCTTCACAAGCCTTATTGCAAAGTTTTACACAAAAATTAAATTCTTAAACGCTTTATTGTTCAATGTGATATGACATGATGTTAATGAGAAAAAGTGATCTGATTAAATTTCTAAGCGGGAGAGAGATAACATACTCATTCCTTGGAAGAGTATTTGAAAGGGAAGTAGATAGACGGTTGCTTGAGAACCTTATTTCACGCAAAGAGATGCTCTTAAGATATAAGTCACTCAATGATCCAAATGCTATCACTATTAAAGAGGGGTTTGAGGAGCTTAGTAAATATTTAAGCACATTAGATGAGGGGAGAATGAATGAGACGGTACTAGAGCTTGCGGCAGACTATGCTAACTTATTTCTAGGAGTTAAGTACGCCTTCTTCGGTAAAGGTATTCCGCATCCCTCAGAGTCGGCTTACACGGATGGGCACTTGTACGGCGATGTAATTGATAGGGTCTTTGAAGCGTATTTGGAGGGTAACTTAGTTAAATCCCCAAATTTCCATGAACCTGAAGATCACATTGCACTAGAATTATACTTCATGGCACATTTATGCAGAAAAGCTATTACGTCATTGAATAATGAAATTTATCAAGACCTTTTAAAGTACCTTAACATGCAAAAAGATTTTTTATCGGAGCACTTGCTGAGGTGGGCTCCAAGGCTCGCTGACGACATCATTAAAAACGCTAATACGCTATTCTATAAGGCTATTGGAAAAATATTAAAGGGTTTTTTAAGTATAGAGGAGAAGATAATTGATGAAGTAATTGAGCAAATGAAGACAATGTTTTCAGAAAAATTATCTTAGCTTGCTTTTGGCTAGCGTTTTCATGACTACGCAGTCTTGTAGGAGCGACGATAAAAGCACATAAGAAAGATTTGATGATATTTAGTTCATTGATTAATGTTGCGGTAAACCACCAGTCAATGCATCTCCTCGTATTTAAGTGGAAGCAAAAAAGAAAGTTTAAAAAGTTTAAAAACATAACTCTAGGCTGGTGATTATAATGGTTGACCTCATAAAGACCCTTGCTGAAAATGCTGCGAAAATTCAATTTAATGATCTTCCACCCGATGTGGTTGAGTTTTCTAAACTTTGTATCCTTGACAGCATAGGTGTACTTGTGGCTGGATTTGACTCACTTGGATGTCGAACCGCTGTAGAGCTAGCTAAGGAATGGGGTGGTAAGCCGGAATCAACAATTTTAAGATATGGTGTTAAGGCTCCGTGTCCTGCTGCAGCCTTTGCTAATAGTATATTTGCCAGGGCCTTAGATTTTGATAGTGCTGCTAGACCAGGCTTGCATCTTAACGCCTCAACTATCCCGACAGCATTCGCTGTAGGCGAAATGCTAGGATCTAGCGGAAAAGAAGTAATCACAAGTATAGCCGTGGGAGAAGACTTAGCTCTACGAATTAATAGAACTACAAATTATGGCATAACTTATGGGGGCTTTGATCCTACTGGAATATGTGGAGTCTTCGCTACAGCAACAGTTGCTGGAAAACTTCTGGAATCGAATGAAGAGGAAATGCACAACGCGCTCGGCATAGCCTTTAATAGGGCTGCAGGAAGCTTCCAAAATAACGTTGATGGCTGCTTAGCTATTCGCTACGTCCAAGGTTTTACGGCATCTTCCGGCATAATCTCCGCCATATTAGCCAAAAAGGGAGTTACTGGGCCTGTTAATGTACTTGAGGGAGTTTATGGATATTATAACTTGTTTTCGCGTGGAAAATATGATAGAAGTGCGGTATTAGAAAAATTAGGCAAGGAATTTTTAGCTCCCCGTTACACCATATTCAAAAGATGGCCAAGCTGCGGTGCAACCCTTTCACCAATAGACGGCGCATTGGAACTTAAGGAGGAATATAAGATAAGTGCGGAGGACGTGAATGAAGTGGTGGTGATTGTAGGTCCCTACGCATATAACTTGGCTGGACAACCCTTCAAGGATGCGGCAGATCCCAAAGTGAAATCTCAGTTTAATGTGCAATACGGGGTAGCTAATGTTTTGGTTAGAGGCAGACCAAAACTCGAACACTACACGGAAAAATACATATTTGACGCTAAAATCCAAAACTTCTTGCCAAAAGTTAAAGTTGTGGAGGATAAAAGCATAGACACCGAGTTTAAGGCTGAGGTTCATGTCAAACTTAAAAGTGGCAAAATCTACCGTAAGCTCTGTGGTCCTCCTAAGGGGCACCCAGAAAACCCGATAACACGTGAAGATGTCATAGTAAAGTTCCATGGATGTGTTGGATTCTCATCAAAACCTCTCTTTGATACAACTATAAAAGATATTCTGGAAAAAGTCCTAAATCTAGAGAAAGTAGATAATATTAAAGAGATCATTTCATTGCTTTACGAGTGATAGATATAGGTAGGTTGAGTGATGAGGGAAGAAATTTTAACGCAGTGTGTAGTTGGCGGTCCTGTTTTTGTGTATGTTAAGAATAATAGGATTGTCCGAATCCGTCCACTAACTTTTGATGAAACCGATCCGCCAGTTTGGGAAATAGAGGCAAGGGGGAGAAAGTTTTCTCCCCCAAGAAAGGTCACTTTATCCCCCTACGCTTTAACTGAAAAAGCAAGGATTTATTCAGAAAATAGGATTAAATACCCAATGAAGAGAGTTGACTTTAACCCAGAGGGTAACAGACATCCAGAAAACAGAGGGAAGTCTGGCTATGAAAGAATAAGCTGGGATGAAGCATTAGATATTATTGCAAACGAGATTCAGAGAATTAGGAAGAAATATGGTCCAGCTGCAATTGCGGCATGCACCTCTTCCCATCATAATTGGGGACTCTTAACATATAAGACAGGCCCCTTCGGCAGATTTTGGAACATGCTGGGGTATACCGCTGTACTTGATAACCCTGACAGCTGGGAGGGTTGGCACTGGGGTGCCACACACGTTTGGGGCTATTATTGGAACCTTGGTTTCGTTAAGAACTTTGATCTTCTCGAGGATGCCTTAAAAAATACAGAAATGATAGTCTTCTGGTCTGTTGATCCTAACACAACAGTAGGTGCCTATGCCGGACAAGAGTCTGCGAGGTGGCGTTTTTGGCTAAAGGAACTAGGAGTAGAATTTGTCTTTATTGATCCATTCTGTAATTATACCGCAGCTGTTCTGGCTGATAAATGGCTGGCCCCTCGGCCGGGAACTGACGCGGCAATGGCTGAAGCAATAGCTTATGTTTGGATAAAGGAAGAAACCTATGATAAAGAATTTGTTAAGAATCGAACACTCGGGTTTGAGGAATTTAAGAGACATATACTTGGTGAGGAAGATGGAATACCGAAAACGCCCGAGTGGGCTGAGAAGATTAGCGGCGTCCCAGCATCTGACATAAAGGCTCTAGCTAGAGAATGGGCGAGGAAACGCGCCATGCTTGCATGCGGAGCCTTAGCTGGTCCGGGTGGAGCTTGCAGAACAGCCTATGCTCATGAGTGGGCGAGACTCATGGTGCTTCTAATGGCGATGCAAGGAATCGGTCGACCTGGAGTAAACATCTGGGGCGGTACTGCTATGGCTCCTCCTATGAATTGGACTTTCGAGTTCCCAGGTTATGCATCTGGAGGATGGGATGTGTTCTCAATAGTGGCTAAAAAACCAGCTGTTAACAGCGTTACTCAACGAGTTTACCGTCTACTTCTGCCTGAAGCCATTCTATGCCCGCCAGTCCATTGGACAAGTGATGGATTTTGCGGTCAATCCATTGAACAGCAATTTAAGCGATGGACTTATCCAGAACCAGGACCAAGCGGCGCTCTAATCAAAATGTTCTATCGTCACGGCGGATCCTTCATTAGCACTATGACGGAAACAAATAGATTTGTAAGAATGTATCAAAGTCCATGTCTTGAATTTGTAGTTGCCCAAGATTGCTGGTGGCAGCCTGAAACACGATTTGCTGATATAGTTTTACCAGCGAGCACCAATTTTGAACAAGAGGACATCTCTGAGTGGGCGTCTAGTGGATCAACTGGCAGATATAAACCTGGAGGCTATGCAATCAATCAGTCCAATGCTAGAGTTAACTTTCGTATTATTGTTTATCAGAAGAAATGTATTGATCCCTTATGGGAGTCAAAGCCTGATTATTGGATTTATTCAGAAATCGCGAAGAGGTTAGGTTTCAAAGATGAGTATACTGAGGGAAACACCATTGAAGACTGGATAAAGAAGGTTTTCTACGCTTCTTCACTGCCAAATTACATTACGTGGGAAGAGTTTAAGAGGAAAGGTTACTTTTTGGTTCCACCACCAGGAAAAGATCGCAAACTTACAGTTTCCATGCGTTGGTATTATGAGGGGCGGCCCGACGACACTCCTGATCCACAGAATCCAAAAAGAGGAACGGATAAAGCGCACGAGCTAGCTACTTATAGTGGCAAGATAGAGTTCGTTTCGCAGTCATTACTTAAGCATGCTCCAGAGGACAATGAGAGACCCCCACTCCCCAGATACATTCCATCTTGGGAGGGGCATGAATCCGAGTTGGCTAAAAAGTATCCGCTTCAACTTATAATACCTCATGCCAGATACTCTTATCACACTCATCACGACAATAAATGCCCATGGCTTAACGAAATTCCTGGACACCGCATTATAAAGGATGGATATGCTTGGTGGCCTCTTAGAATACACCCCTCTGATGCAGAGGCGCGTGGCATTAAAAACGGTGATATTGTGAAGGTGTATAATGACAGAGGAGCTGTATTATGCATAGCCGTAGTGACGGAGAGGGTTAGACCTGGGGTTGTTCACGCATATCATGCCTCTGCGAAATATGATCCGCTTGAATCTGGTAAACCCGGCAGTATTGATAGGGGTGGCTGCATGAACTTGCTAACTTCTGTGAGGTTCATGTCTAAGAATGCACCAGGCATGGCTCCAAATTCATGCTTGGTAGAAGTAGAAAAATGGGAGATGTGAATATGGTAAAATATGGGTTGCTCATAAACGTTGCTAGGTGCATAGGTTGTTACAATTGTTGGATTGCATGTAAAGATGAACATTGCGGAAATGAACACCCGGGTTATTCTGCATCTCAACCAGACTATGGCCACTTTTGGATAAAAGTAGTTGAAAAGGAAAGGGGAAAATTCCCAAAGGTTAAAATGACTTTTATTCCAGTATTTTGCATGCATTGTGATGATGCGCCATGCGTTAAAGCAGCCAGAAATGGAGCTGTTTATCAACGTACAGATGGAATAATTATTATAGATCCAGAGAAAGCTGTTGGTCAAAAAGAATTACTAGCATTCTGCCCCTATCGGATGATATATTGGAATGAAGAGAAAAATTTGCCACAGAAATGTACTTTTTGTGCCCATTTATTAGATCAAGGCTTTAAAGAACCACGTTGTGTAGAGGTTTGTCCGACTGATGCGCTCATATTTGGAGACCTTGAAGACCCTAACAGCAGGATCTCACAAATCTTAACCTCTGTAAAACCTGAAGTTCTTCATCCCCAATTCGATCTCAAGGGCAGGGTATTTTGGATTAACTTACCTAAAAGATTTATCGCTGGCACGGTCTTATACGCTGATACTAATGAGTGTGCAGAAGGAGTATTAGTTACCCTTATCGGTGATGAAGAAAAACGAACAACTAAAACCAATGTATTCGGCGACTTTGAATTTGAAAATTTAAAAGAGAACGCAGATTACACTATAATAATAGAGGCCCCAGGATATAAGTCTCAAGTGTTTAAAGTAAAAACAAGAAATGATATTTATCTGGGTAGGATAATGTTGGAGAAAAGCGTTACCTAAGGTCTATTCTGGAATATCAAGCCCCAACAATTTTTCCCAAAACCTTATATTCTTTTCTTTGCTCATATTCCAGTTTTATTCTTGCGGGGAACGGGATAGATCTACCCCTTTTGCTAAAAATTCAATTCCATCGATTAAATCTGGTAGAACATGATAGGGAAGCGAAAATATTAATTCGTAGTCCTGTGTATGGGCGTTTTGTCTATCCCCCAAACATGGCAATACAATCTTTGTCTCATTGTCTCCAAGCACCGGCACAATCGAATATACGCAAGCGGCACGTCCAGAAATCTTACAACTAATATCTTTTCCATTCTTGTATGCGGCGGCTAAAGAAAGTATAGTTAACTGTGCTGGGTCAACATACATTAAGACGACATCGGGTTTAAATTCTGCTTTATTTAGCGGAGATATAACTACGCCGGAGCAACTGCCCGAGGGCAAGCGTGGGAACTAATAGCGAGCCCAATATTCGCCTGCCTCTTTTGTTGCTACATCATTCGGATATCGGTTATATCCCTCAAGAAATAATTGCGGGGTCTCCGCCATTCTCAGCCCTATGATTGGCTCAAAACACCAGTTGTCTTGTTTCATCATAACCAGAGTCTTTTCTTCTCTCCTAGCTAAAGCAAATGCTTGACACATAGCAAGATGATAACCAGGATCCTTAAGCGGCTTAATTGCCCTTGCAGGCACTCATCATTTGTAACAAGCTTTATGGCAAGAGGAAAAGTCCTCAAACGAATAAATTTAAGTATTCTCGAATAATACTCTTTATTATTTTTATTCATTTAATCCACCTAGCTAAATTATTTCCTTTAAATTTTACAATCAGCGGTTGCATGAATCCTAAGGCAAGCGCCATAATTACTAAAACTTCCCCGTTACCATTAACTTGCATATTTAATCGATGATTGCACAATAAGTTTTATTCTCACTAATGACCTAAGTTAAAGATTTAAGATCTAATCAAAAATATAATTTTAATGTCGAGTTGAAATGTCTCCAATATCTTCAAGTAAAATGAACCATGTTTTATTATTTGAAGCCTTGCTTATAGCTACTGGTGCAGCATTCAATTATTTTAAATGCTCCCCATTAATGCCAAGTATAATTTATGAGTTTAAACTTTCCTATGGTTTAGGAGGATTATTTTCCGGAGCTTTTGGGATGCCCGTACTAGTCCTATCTATTCCAGCTAGTCTATTTGTCCAACGATTTAATCTAAGAAAGACAATTATTGCAACATCCCTACTCTCAATTATAGGCTCTCTCATAATTAGCTTAACTCATAATATCCTTTTACTTTTCATAGGGAGATTTCTTGAGGGTGTTGGGATGGCGTTGGCATTAGTGGCCTCTCCATACCTAATAAGCAGAGCTATGGTTGAAACCCATGTGATTTTAGGTATGGGCGTGCTTATGATGTTTAACCCGCTAGGTAATGTTCTCAGCATGGTCCTCTCCTCCTTGTTATATGCTTTTAGTTGGCGGGCGATTTGGCTAACTGGAATTATATTGCCTCTAATATCGCTCATCCTCTCTTCAAGAATAGATCAAATCATATATGTTGCCCCTAAAACTTCGGCAAGCTTAGTTGAGGTATTCAAAGAAAGGGACGTATACCTTGTAAGCCTTTTTCAGCTGGGGTTGACATTTTCATCCATGGGTTATTTGATGTGGCTACCGACATGCTTAAACGAAGTACATAAATTTAATATCAGTTTAGCGTCCTTCCTCACCAGTCTATTTATGGCTATTGGTATTCCTGCGCCATTAGTAGCAAGCTACTTAATAAGTAGGTTTAAGTCACCAAAAAAAGTCTTGGCGGCTTGTTTTGCATTTCTTTCGCTCCTTCTCCCATTCACAACGCACATTAACGAATCGATTCTGGCGCTTTACATAATTGTTCTTGGCTTTTTTGCTGGACTAACCCCTACGATTATTCATTTATATATGGCAAAAATCTTCGGGTCCTCCTCAAGCGTTGGTTTTGGTATAATTAATATGCTAAGGGGTTTTTCGCTACTCTTTGGCCCAGCAGTTATGGGGGTAATTCGAGATATAACTAATTCATGGGACTTATCTTTTTTCTTTCTGTCAATTTTTACCGTAGTTTCCTTTATTGCATCATTTCTGCTGCAACGAGAAATTATGGAATCTTAAGTCAAGTAGATTAAAAAGTGTTAAGACATTAAACTTATGTAATACTGAAAGCGAGAATCAATTTCACAAACCAGTTTTCTTTTTGAAGGATTAAAAAGCTTCTCTAGAATGAAAAGTCAGTTCAATTGAAAACTATTTTCTTTACAAAAACTTTTTGCATGAAAGATAACCAAGAAAGACGCTGTAAGCCTTAGAAAATAGTTCAAAAGGAATTTTAGGTAATTAAAAAATAAATAATTGCTTTTCCGAATATGAGGATGAAAAAGAAGGGTGGTGTAATGGTTCGGCTGTATGAGTATCAAGGTAAGGATTTACTTAAGAGGGGAGGTATTCCGGTTCCTGAGGGTGGCGTAGCTTGCACAATAGACGAAGCTAAAAAAATATCTGAGAATCTCGGTAAGCCAGTCGCGGTTAAGGCGCAAGTCTTAGTTACCGGTAGATTTAAAGCCGGAGGAATAAAATTTGCAAGTAACCCACGGGAAGCTGAGACTGTTGCTAGTGAAATCCTGGGGAAAGAAATTAAGGGTTTAAAAGTAGATAAAGTTCTGATAGAAGAGAAGCTTGATGTTGAAAAGGAGTACTTTTTGAGCATAACCGTCAGCGACTCCTATAAGATAAAGGGTCCAATTATTCTGTTTAGCACTGAAGGAGGCATAGATGTAGAAAAAGTTATAGAGGAACAACCGGAGAAGATATCTATGATGAATGTAAATTACCTCAGCGGGCTTCAATTTTCTGACGCGCAAAAACTAATATCAAAACTTGTGCCTTACCCTCACCTTGTGAACATGTTAAGTGATATTGCATGCAGATTATATGACTTATTTGTAAAGATAGACGCGCATACTGTGGAGATAAATCCACTCATTCTAACTAAGGATGGAAGAATACTTGCGGGCGACTGCAGAATAACGTTAGATGACAATTCAGTGTTTCGTCATCCAGAATTTGCCATCGAATTGCCTAGAGATATGCTGAGAGCTCCCACGGATCTTGAAAAAATAGCGTGGAAGATAGAAGAAAATGATTATAGGGGAACCTGTTACTTCGTGCAATTAATTCCCGACATTGAGGAGATAAAGAGAGGTGGGTATATAGCTTTTCATGGCATTGGAGGCGGTGCATCTATGCTTGCTGCTGATGCACTAATGCGAAAAGGACTGAAGCTGGCTACATACGTCGATACCAGTGGAAATCCCACAGCCTCTAAAGTCTATCGAGCCATAAAAGCCGTATTCTCATTACCTGGAATCGAAGGCTATTGCTTAGCCGGAGCAGTTATGGCTAATCAAGAACAGTGGTATCATGGCTACGGCATAGTAAAAGCTTTGAGAGAAGAAGCCAAACATCGACCAGGCTTTCCCGTTTTGATCCTTATAGCTGGGAATAAAGAGCGCGAAACACATAGGATTATATCAGAGGGATTAAAGGGGGTTCCTCTAAATTGGGAGCTCTATGGGCGTGACCATATATATGATGTAGATTTCATCGCTGAGAGAATGAAAGCATTAGTTGAAGAATGCCGAAGAGGAGGATACGTACCTGCCAAATCTTCAGAAGCTGAGGTTGGAGTGAAGAAGCAGCCTTCAAGCCAAGTAATTTCCTTTGAAACGGAAACTGGAAGGGTGGTTATAGACCTTGCTAAATGTATTGCGCCAGCATGCGGTTTTGCATGCATAAAAGCTGACCGATGGTATGGAAGGTCATGTCTAAAGATAGAAAACGGAAAACCTGCCCTAGTAGGATCTGCTGAACAACTTAAAAGACTTTGTAATGAGTGCCTTGCATGCGAAGTGGAGTGCGAATTATATGGAGGGCGTGCAATAAAGGTTGAACTCCCACTCTATGGGCTGGACGAATTCAGAAGAAAGTATAGGGTGCCGCTATAGGAGGGGAGAAATTATATGGCAATAATCATAGACGAGAAGACCAGTGTACTCGTGCAAGGCATAACTGGGAGAACAGGCGAGTTCGCCACTAGGCTTATGGTTGAGTATGGTACAAAGGTAGTTGCCGGAGTGACTCCTGGCCGCAAAGGCGAGCGAGTTTGGGGTGTGCCAGTTTATAATAGTGTTGAAGAAGCCATTAAAGAGCATGGACCCATAGATATGAGTGCAACTTTTGTCCCGGGACCTTTAGTTAAGAATGCTGTAATAGAGGCCTTAAATGCTGGGATAAAGACTATAGTGATGCCTGTTGAGCGTGTTCCACTGCATGATATCCTAGAAATGATAGCCAGAGCCAGGAAGGAAGGAGCTAAGATAATAGGTCCGGGTTCGCTAGGAATAATTAGCCCAGGCAAAGCTCTGTGCGGTTGGATTGGAGGGGCTAGGGAATTAGCGCAAGAAATGTTTAAGCCAGGGCGAGTTGGTGTTATATCGAGGAGTGGGGGGCAAACAAGCACCGTTTCGTGGCTATTGTGTAGGGAGGGGTTGGGAATAAGCACGGCACTCCATACTGGAACAGAAGTAATTTTGGGGACAACTGCCGCCGAATACTTAGAACTATTTGAAAAAGATCCCGAGACAGATCTAGTCGTTATGTTTGGGGAAATAGGCGGAATAATGGAGATTGAAGCTGCGGAAGTAATTAAAGCAGGCAAGTACACAAAGTCTCTAGTAATTTACATAGCTGGCAGAACCTTGCCTAGTGGCATAAGGTTTTCGCACGCCAGCGCAATAATACAGGGAAGAAGAGATACAGCAGAAATTAAGGAGAAAGTCCTTAGGGAAGTCGGAGCTTATGTTGTAGATGAGCCCAAAAGGCTAGCCTTAGTAGCAGCTAAACTCTCAAAGAAGTGAGGTGATGTAACGGTGGGATTAGAGCCATTAAGATCTATGCTTTTCGTGCCAGCAAATAATTGGAGACTCATTCAAAGCGCCAGAGAAGAAGAACCCGATGCAATTATCCTCGACTTAGAGGACGCCGTTCCCATTGATGAGAAGGAAACAGCTAGGTGGTTTATAAGAGACGCAGTAAAAATGTTGAAAGAAAATGGGCATACCGTGATAGTCAGGGTAAATGGATTAGCAACGGGTCTAACAAAAATTGACCTTGAATTTGCCTTGCAGGAAGGCGTTGAGGGAGTGATGCTCCCTAAGTCAGAAACGAAGGAAGACATCTTAAAGCTAGAGGGGCTTATAGAAGAGGAAGAGCGTAAGAGGAAATTAATTAAGATTAAAATAATCCCCCTCATTGAGAGTGCGAAAGGAATCTTTAACGTAGACGAAATGGTGTTCGCTAGCGATCGAGTGTGCGCCGTGGGATTTGGGGCTGCGGACTATCTACGCGATTTTGGAAAAAGCTATTTCACGATATCCTCCGACCAGATCGAGCTTCTTTACCCCAGATCCCGTATATCTGTGGCTGCTAGAGCTGCTGGAATCCCATCCATAGATACGCCCTTCCTCGGCTTAATAATAGATAGAGAGGGATTAATCAGAGAATCAAAAATAGCACTAAGTTTAGGATTTAAAGGTAAAATGTGTATTCACCCAATGCATATTAAGTTCATAAACGAAATTTTCTCGCCATCAGAGCAGGATGTAGATATGGCTCGAAAGGTAATTAAGGCTTATGAAGAAGCTAAAGCAAGAGGGTTGGGGGCCACATCCGTTGAGGGAAGAATGATAGATGAAGCTACATATAAGCTGGCTATAGAAATATTAAGATTACATGAGGTCATTATGAAAAAAGCGCAAAGGCGGGTTTAATAATTTTAAATATCTATAAACAAATGATGTGAGGGATTTTCCTGATGGAGAGAGCTGTTGAAATTACATTAAAGGCACTTAGATCAAGAGGCCTTAAAGGATTTTACGTAAAAAACCGCGAAGAAGCTAAAAATAAGATTTTAGAAATGATTCCCCAAGATGCTACCGTCGGGATAGGTGACTCAACCACTTTAAAACAAATTGGTGTAATAGAAGAGTTAATAAAAAGGGGAACAACAGTGTTTTATGGATTTTATAGGGGGATTTCGTGGGAAGAGCATGAGGAAATGCTAAAAAAATCTGCCCTGTGTGATGTTTTTCTCACAGGCACTAATGCTGTAACATTAGATGGTCGTCTTGTGAACATAGACGCTGTTGGAAATAGGGTTTCAGGCATATTTTTTGGGCATAAATTTTCAATAGTAGTCGTTGGCAGAAACAAGATAGTGAAGGATCTTGATGAAGCATTTTATCGCATTAAGAAGATAATCGCACCAACCCATGCGCGCTTAAGAGTAGAACTTGGCGGTCAACCTGCAAAAACTCCCTGTGTCACTACAGGCGAATGTTTTGATTGCAGGTCAGAGGACAGAATATGTAATATTTTCACTATAATCGAGGGGAAGCCATTAAAGACGGACATAAACGTGATAATTGTAGATGAGGACTTGGGTTTAAGTTGGGATGAGTCTTGGCCTAAAGAGCGCATTGAACAGATAATTGATGAATACAAGAAGTATGTATGGCTGCCTCCCGCCAAAACTTCATGTAAATAATCTTTTTTAAAGATAATCTATCCTAGTATTCAGTATATTTATAAAGAGTCATCAAGGAAAATTTTATAAAATTAAATCTTTAGATATATTTGTGTTCATGCCTTAATAGGAGGATTGTTTATGATAACATTTGTTGCCGTGGGCGATTTATATTGTTCTCGAGATGAACCTATGACTGCGGTTGAAAAAATATTGCCAGTCATTAAAGCAGCGGATATAGCGTTCTGTAACTTAGAGGGACCAATAACTAATAGGCCTCACGTCAGGGTTCCCTATCCACTCCCTCAATCATTAAAAACAATAGATATGTTGCGGGAAGCTGGTTTTAATGTTGTCTCATTTGCTAACAACCACGCACTAGATTGCGGCTTTGATGGTTTTTACCAAACGTTAACGTTACTTAAAAAATATGACATTAAGTATGTTGGTGCCGGATCAAATATCAAAGAGGCTAGAAGCCCAGTAATTGTTGAATGTAGAGGTATACGCATCGCCTTCCTTGCATATGCATCCTTCTTCTCTGTAGGAGACCCTGCAACTAGCTATAAGCCCGGTATAGCTGTTGTAAGGGTAGATCCCCGATTTGAACCTCCTCATATTGACCTTGATGACCTTGCCGAGATGCAAGAGGATATAAAGGAGGCGAAAACAAAGGCAGATATCGTCATTGTTTCTCATCATTGGGGAGCTGATCCAAGTTTTACACTGACCATGCATCAAAAAGCCATTGCACATGCCTCTATTGATGCTGGCGCCGATCTAGTTATCGGTCACCACCCACATGTCCTACAAGGAATTGAAATCTATAAAGGGAAGATTATTTGCTACAGTCTCTCAAACTTCATATTCGACCCTACACCATTGACTGGCAGGATTCCAGATGTGCTCCGAGATGGTTGGAGGGAATCCATAATCCTAAATTGTTATATTTCTAAGGAGAGGGTGGAGAAGGCTTTCTTTTACCCAATTTACATTAATGAATACGGGCAGCCTGAAAAATTAGACCAGCGGGATGAAAAATTCCAAAAGATATTAAATCTTATGGAAAAGCTTTCTAAACCATTTGGGACTACTTTCATTATAGAGGAAAACAAGGTCTGGATTCTAAAGTAATCTCCTTCCCTTCTAGCTTCACTAGTCCGCTAGTGATACTTGGTCTACTTATTAGGTTTTTTAATCCTTAAAGAAAGTTTAAGAATAGAGGAACAAGGCAAGTTTTATAAAATAAAAGCGATCATATAAAAGTAAGTTAAAGTGGTGAACTGCCATGCCTCTTGCAGACCTCTATGATTTGCTAACTAAACTTCTTAGTGAGAGTCACTCTAACACCTTAAAAGAAGCTTCTAAAGAAGAAATTGAAAAGATTAAGAGGGATAAGGATGAGATAAGGATTGAGTATCTCCCCTCAGGACTTGGTGGATTTGGTTACTCTCCTCCTCCAATGGAAGTGCATGTCAAAAACAATAAAGTTATAAGGATTCTACCTTGCCACTTTCCAGAAGATTTCAGGGTATGGGAGATAAAGACCGAACGCGGAGTATTCACAAGACCGAAAAAGGCGGTTCCTCACCCACATATGTTAGCGTACAAAAATCGCGTTTATGCGCCTACAAGGGTTAAGTATCCATTGAAGAGGGTTGACTGGAGTATCGACAATCCAAATCCGCAGAATAGAGGTAAGTCTGGGTTTGTTAGGATAACATGGGATGAAGCGATAGACATAATCGTGAAGATGATTAAAAGGATTAAGGAGAAATATGGCGACACAACACCCATACTTGTACAGGGCGATGGTCATGGACAATCAGGCTTTCTACATACAATGCACTTCTATGGTCATATGATTTTTGATTATTTAGGATGGGGCTGGACCCAGCAGATTAGAAATCCGGACAGCTGGGAGGGCTACTATTGGGGTGCTAAATTAGTATGGGGTTTTGATACAACCCTCGGGGAACCCTATCAGGATGGAGTATGGGATAATGTTCTAAAATATGGCGAAGTGGTGATATTCTCAGGGTGCGATCCAGAAACTACGGCTGCGGGATTTAGTTCACATGTATCACATTTATGTGAGGCCCTTAAGAAGGCCGGTATCACAATAATAGCAATTTCCCCAGACCTAAACTACAGCGCTGCAGTTTGGGCTGATAAGTGGATTCCAATAAATCCATGCACGGATGCTGCCCTCTACTTGGCCATAGCTTACGTCTGGCTCGATGAGGGACTTTATGACGAGGATTACGTTAAGACACGCTGCTTAGGGTTCGAGGAGTTTAAAAGGCACGTTTTGGGAGAAGATGACGGCGTTCCAAAGACCCCCGAATGGGCAGAAAAAATAACTGGGGTATCACAATGGACAATAAAGGCTTTAGCTAGACTTTGGGCTAAAAAGAGGACATCTCTAGCAGTTGTCTATGGAGGCTCTAAGATTAGGGGTCCCTTCTCACACGTAGCTGGTAGAATGGAAGCCTATGTTCTGGCAATGCAAGGGCTTGGGAAGCCTGGAAGGCAGTTTCTTAGATTTTGGATTTCGCCAAGACTCAACATGAAGGATGTAGCATCATTACCTATGTATCCAGAGGTCAGTGAGGAAGCGCGTACATACATTCCGAGAACTAAATATGCATTCAGGGTGCAACCCCCGCCAGCAATTCCACTCATAAAAACGCTAGTTCCGGATGCCATCCTAAATCCCCCAATAAGATGGTGGTGTTCGGGAGCCCAGTTTAATGTTGTAGAGGATCTTTTCGTTAAGTATAGGTATCCGCCGACAGATAATCATCCAGGAATCAGGATGATTTGGAACGAGAATGCATGCTACACGACCTGCTGGCATGGATACAAGTTTATCGAGGCTCTCAGAGATCCCAAAATAGAGTTTCACTTGGTGATACATCCTTGGTTCGAAAACGATGCATTATTTGCTGATCTAGTATTACCTGCACTAACAGATTTTGAGGTTGAGGATCTAGTAGTTAGCGCTCGGTCGGAGGTAGTGGCAATAGCGCATCATAATCGGTGTATTGAACCTATTGGCGAATCGAAGAGCGATTATGAGATCCATCGAATGATTGCGGAAAAACTTGCTAAAGAATTCAATAAACCAGAACTGATCAATTGTTTCCCCGACCCTGAAACTATTCTTAAAGAGTTTTATGAGAACACCATAGCATTTAAGAAGTACCGAGTAAGCTGGGATGAATTTAAAACTAAAAAGAAGATTATCTTCTATAATCATCCCGCATGGGACGAATGGATTGAAATTAAGAAGAGATTTGGATATGATGCTTATGATTGTTTTATGAGCAGATTCTACAAGACAGGAAGTGGTATAGAAACACCTAGCGGCAAAATAGAATTTCAGTCGCAATTAGCTCTGAAATATGCCCCTAATGATGAAGAGAGACCACCTGTTGCCAAGTGGATTGAGCATAATGAATTATCTACTTCGCCAAAAAGAATGGATTACCCATTTATTTTATGCTCAAACCATCCAAAGTATAGATTTCACTCACAGGGGGACGAAATAATATGGTTAAGAGAGATTTACAAAGTGAAAGGACCCGATGGATACTTGTATGAAGCAGTTTGGATTCATCCATTAGATGCGAAGAATCTAGGAGTTAAGGATGGAGATATAGTAATGATTTATAACGATCTTGGCTCGGTCCTCGCTGGGGTGGTGGTTACCGAGAAGATTAAGCCTGGTGCAATATCGATAGATCATGGCGCGAGGGTCGATCCGATTAGCGTTGATAATAAAATTGATAGGGGAGGGGCAATTGACCTTCTGATGCCAACGCCGTCCTGTAAGTACAGGGTGGGAGAGGAAATAAGAATACCAGAACAGATCTGTTCTGGTATTCTCGTAAATGTTAAAAAGGTTAATATAAATGAGCTTATGTGCAAGTATCCGGAAGCCTTCAAGAAGAAGATGCATCCTATAGCTGGTCCAGTGTTAGAGACTTATCTCATCAGTTAGAGGTGGTGTTATGGGTAGGGTCATTATTGTTGATGTGGGTAAATGTATAGGTTGTATGAGCTGTGTCATTGCTTGTAAAGATGAGTTTGTTGCCAATGACTGGAGCCCATACTCTAAACCGCAACCTGAATATGGACACTTCTGGATAAAAGTTAACACTAAGGAACGAGGGACGATACCTGTAGTTAAAGTAACTTATATACCAATTTTATGTATGCATTGCGATAACCCACCATGCATGAGAGCTTGCCCGATTAGCGCCATAACCAAAAGGCAGGATGGAATAGTATTAATTAACCCAAATAAATGCGATGGATGTACATCATTAAAGTTGAGCCCCTTATGTATGGAGGCGTGCCCATACAATGTAATATATTTTAACAATGAATTGGGAATTGCGCAAAAGTGTACTGGATGCGCTCATTTGCTTGATAATCCGGAATGGAAATATGGTCTCAGATGTTGCGATGCATGCCCCACAGGAGCAATGATTTATGGGGACGATAATGACCAAAGCATCAAGGAACAAATAAGCAAGGCAGAAATAATGCACCAGGAATATGATACGAAGCCGAGAGTATACTATTTGAACTTGCCTAAACCTTTCATTGCTGGATGCGTAATAGACCCTAAAATAAAAGAGGTGGTGATAGACGCCAAAGTAACCGCTATAGACTTGTACACAGGCGACAAATATGAAGAATACACAGATGAACTCGGAGACTTTCTGTTTAAAAATCTTAAATGGAATCACAAGTACTTAGTTAAAATTGAAAAGAGACCCTACAGAGAAAAAATTATCGGCGTATATCTGACAAATAAAGACATAAACGTGGGGGTCATTAGCCTAGAAAAATAGTTGGGATTTTCATAAATACGTTTGGTTTCGCTCAGTTCATTTGCCGATTTCTCTATTTTTCTACAATCATAGTCTTTTACTCTAATAATTTCTATTTCTTATAAAAATTGTATTTGACTTTCTCCCTTTATACTGAGGAAAAAGAAGATAGAGAGGGAGATGTTTCCGCCGAGTTTATAGCTGTCTAATATCGTCAATTGGATGTGATTTTAGGGGAACCTTAATCTTCATCATAGCTTTGATAATGGCTATGGTATGTTTGGCAGCAATTTCAAGCTCTTCCAGTCCCTCTTTTACACTTGCACGTGTTGAATCGCCCCATCCACCATAAGGCGCTAGCTCTTGGAAGCTCCCAACTATATAGACTGTTCTAAGCCTGCCATCTGTAGTCTTACTCGTCTTTAATTTAGCCGTTAAAACTCCGAGGGCATCATCCCATCCAGGCTCTACAAAGTCCTCTGTCCCCCAGAAATAAATTCTATCGCCTTTAGGAATAGGTTTTAGATCGCATTTCTTAAGTATTTCCGGCGGGATCTCTGGAAGAGGTAAGCTATCCCACCCTCCATGTCCTCTCCGAGGGTCGGCCCATGCTGGGCCCCTTTCCTCCCAAACAGTAGTCCAACAGCGATCAATAACGGTTAACGCACCATACTTATCTTTCAATTCCCTCGCCATATCTATAATGGGTGGAATATTTCCAGCATGCCCAGAAACCCATAGAAACTTAAGGATACCATATTTAATCCAGCTTTCGGCTATATCCTTATAGAATTCCCGGAGAACATTAAAGCGTACATTTACAGTGCCAGGAAAGTCGGCCATATAGGGTTGGTGGCCGACTGGTATAAGCGGCAAAATAAGCAACTGCTTAATCTCAGGGTCCTCCTCCGCCAACTCGATAACTTTTTTGATATGACCCATAACTTGGTAGTTATCGCAGCCGACGGGTAGATCTCCCCAGGGCTCCAAAGATCCAACGGGTATTATTAATATGCCTCCTGAGTCTTGAATTGCCTGCTTAATCTCTATCCAGCTCATTTCATGCGCCCAAGGAGTTTTCATTTTCATCTTTCATCACCATTTATACCAGATTGCTCTGCCAAACTAAATATGTTATTATGTTTTATAAATTATCATGAATAGTGAGGTTGCCTGATTTTTAAGCGTTTTAACCCTGCTCCAGCGGTAAAGTTATCCCAGAAATCTTTTCTAGAACTTTAATGACTGCGGTATTATTCTCATTTTCTAGCCCAAGGGCCTTCGCAGCCGTAAACAGATTATAAGCTAGGCTCGTTAATTGCATAGGGACTCCGAGTCCCGCCGCTACATTAAGAGCGAGTTCTAAGTCTTTACGCATCCACCGAAGCGCGAAACTTGGCTTAAAATCGCCTTTAATTAATCGTGAGATTGCTGTTTCCAGAACCCATGAGTTGGCAGAACTCTTCCTCATTATTTCATAGAGTGTTTTTAGATCTGCCTTGGCGGCTACCGCCCAGATAATAGCTTCACAGGCACCAAGGGTGTTTATGCTCGCTGAAATGTTTGTAGCTATTTTATAAACTTTCCCCATACCTACATCTCCAACATAGAATATTTCTTTACCAATAGCTTTAAGGATTGATCTGCATTTTTCAAAAGCTTGTTTTTCGCCACCAACCATTATTGTCAGAGTTCCTTTTTCTGCAGCGTTTACACCACCACTAATGGGAGCGTCAAGCACATGTACCCCTTTCTTTTTAGCCTCTTCTGCGACTTTTCTAATGGTTGATGGATCTATAGTGCTTGTTTCTATGATTATGCAACCCTCCCTTGCACCTTCAAGTACTCCATTTATACCTAAAATAACTAATTCTACATCAGAGGGGCGTGGTAGTGAGGTGATGATGATGTCGGAGTTCTCAGCTACTTCCTTAGGTGATTTAGCGGGTCTAACACCCCTTTTGGCAAGCTCGTCAATTGGTTCAGGTCTAATGTCATAAACAGTAAGTTGGTAGCTCTTTTTTATCAAGTTCATAGCCATGGGCTTTCCTACGTTTCCGAGACCAATAAAACCCACTTTTTCTTTTCTTCTCTTCATAGTCTCACAACATTATATTTTTTCACCTTTTTATATATGGGTTATTTGTCTTGTGCTGGAGCTAGTAAAGGAGTACGGGTTTAGCCTATAGATGCAATGATGGTGAACTGCAACAGACTTTGACACCCTCATTGAGGTGGAGAGAACTAGTCATATTTTTATTTTTCTACTTACAATTTTTCATAAATTTATATAATAAATACCAATTATTATTCTATTTGCATCATGTATATATCATTTATATGTGTTATATATCATGGAGAGTGTGGAGGTGGTATGTGTGTTTGAATACAAGACCGTTGGTATAAGACAAGAATTAACAGGAGATATTAGGAAAATAGTTAAAATCACGCCTGAGCATATTTGGGTTCAGATTACTCCTGAGGGCACTATACGCATTGGGCTAACTGACTACGCTGCAATGCCCTTTAAGTGCTTTGCTTATGTCATGACAGAGCCAGTCGGAAAAGAAGTTAAGAAGATGGAGCCAATAGGCGTGGTAGAAACATGGATGTTCATGTTTGATATATGTGCGCCAGTAAGTGGAAAAATAGTTAAGGTTAATGAGACTCTTAAGGTTGAACCATACTTAATAAATGAGGATCCCTATGGTGAAGGCTGGATATTGGAGATTAAGCCGAAGGACCCCATAATACTCTAGGGAGTGACCGGAAAATCCTAAAAGTCGGCCCTTAGACCCCCATTTTTTCTTGATGATGAGGTCGGACCGTTTTGACTATTACATGAATTATTTAATGTATGCTACCTTAAGGGTTCTTATTTAACATCACTTTATTGCACCACATATACAAACTTATAAGGTAGGACGTGTTTACTTCTTGCTTGTGTATCTGCATTTGTTGCCGTGTATGTGTTTGAACCTCCACTTCTATCCAGCTAACCTTATGCGCCCGGAGCCCTAGTCCTGAAATACTAACTACAGCAAACAACAATAAAATCTTCTTTCAAGAAAGATAAAAAAATAAAAAGTTCGGGGAACCTATTTTTAAATCACTTCTTCCATGGAAATACTGGCCTGCTAGCATTATATGGTGGTGGCCAAATTGTGCGGAAGGTTAAGCCGTGCACTGACCATATGTCTCCGGGAGTGGCAGGAAGAATCTGTGTTATAGTTACAATTGAGTTCATCTGCCCTCTTTCATCAAAGTATAATTCTCCACACCACTCAAAGTAGAATTTCTGCGTCGCAAGTCCCTCCCTAATAATCTCGCGCATTGTTGCCACATCATCCTTTTCAAAGGCCTTTTTAACTGTATCTGGACTCTTTTTTGCCGCCGTTTCAATAATTTGTTTTATCATATACATGCCAGCATAGCCAGTCCATGACTGGAAATCTAATGGGCGAGCCCATCTTCTATAGAATTTTTCACCAAACTCTCTTGCCTTTTCAGGAGCAGGATATCGTCTATCAGGCCAGTATTCGCTTCCACCGAAGAAGTATTGGGCTGGTGGTCCAGTTAATTCGATGAATTTAGGTGCCTGAGTCCCACCGCCACCAATACCAATAAACAGGTAGGGTTTAAAGCCCAGTTCTGCAGACTGCTTCAAGATTAATGCGCCATCCCCTGCAAAGCTTGACATGCCAACAACATCCACGTTCAATGCCTTAAGCTTCTCTATAATCGGCTTGAAGTCTGGGCAGCCAATATCATAGGTCTCTATAGCTGCAATTTCCCACTCTGGCGCAATCTTATCCTTAAATCTAAGAAATTCGTTCTTATCTGAAACGGCTATTAAGCTCTTATCATGTAATATGGCTATTCTGAGAGGTCTTCCCCCTATAATGGGTTTAAGCTCTGGCTCAATAACCTCTTTTAAGAAACGTACGGATTTCTCCGCAAACATTTCGCTTAGTGGTGCTGTCTTGAAGATATACTTCCATCCCTGCTCAATGAGCTCCTTAGCGCTACAGCCGACTGTGAGAACCGGGCATTTGTATTTCTCAGCCACGGGCATTATTGTATACATTGAAGCGCTTGTATAAGAGCCTCGGAGAACATGAACTCTATTCACCGTGATTAGCTTCTCTGCAGCAGTCGCAGCAACTTTGGGGTCGCCGCCAAAGTCTTCGACAAATAGCTCAATTCTTGCGCCCAATATGCCCCCGGCGGCGTTGATCTCGTCAGTAGCCATTATCATGCCATAAAGCCCAGACTCAGCCTCATAGGCAAAAGCTCCAGTTAATGGTTGGACAACACCAACCCTTAATACAAATCCCTCTAAAAGGGGCTTCTCTACAGGTGGTGGGGGCGGTGGAGCACCCTTTAATGCTTCAACATCTTTCTTTAACGCGCTGACATCTTTAGAAAGGGAGTCGATGCTATCCTTTAACTTAGAGATGTCACTACTCAAACCGGATATAGCAGCCATTGGAGTAAAAGCATAATACATTGCAACGCAAGAAAGTATTAACGCAATCACAGCAATGGCAACTAAACCGGCTTCCAGAACTCTCATTTTTACACCCCAAAAAATTTAACTCCTTGGCATATATAAATTTTAAGTAGTGAAAGTAACCTCTAAAATATTTATGTATGAGTCTGAATTCATCCTTTTTATTTAACTTTTTTTCATAAAATCTTTTGTGCGTCGCTTAAATCTCGCTCAAACCTTAATAAGTGGACAAAGTCCGTCAGCGTTACCTCTTTAACTTAAATGGTCTCTTCTCTCTGATGAGTGAAAGGGAACCCGAGATACCTTTGGGAACAAAGAGGTAGAAGATTATTAATAGGGCACCAAATATTACAAGGTCTACGCCGGATTTCCATCCAAAAGATACTCTCAAATATTCTCCTACCATTACCTTTATTAATGCGCCTATGAATGGGCCAGGAACAGTCCCGATTCCACCAATTAAGCATATTATTATAGCATCTACTGAAGTAAAGAGTGTAAGTACACCTCCAGGTTCAAAGCTGGGATCTATGAAGCCCATATAGATTGCATAATATGCTCCGGCAATACCAGCAATAAAACCACTAATTGCCATCGCAAGTAATCTTATCCTAAACGAGTTAACGCCCAGCGAGGAAGCAGCGTCCTCGTCTTCTTTTATTGACAAAAACAATAATCCATATTTAGACTTTGATAATATATAAACTATAATGCAAGAAATCAGTAGCATAAAGAATGTGATGTAATAGTGCGGTATCTTCTCAATAAAGTCGATTATGAAGAATGGCGTTGTGATTTCTGGTGGATGTGGGATTATTATTCCAATTCCTCCTTGCGTGAAATTCTCTGTATATAAGAAGATGAGACGAACGATCTCTAAAGATGCTATAGTCGCTAATGCGAAATAAGGTCCCCTAATCCTAAAGGTGATGATCCCTATCGCTAACCCCACTAAAAGCGCTATAGCTCCCCCAATAATTATACCTAACCATATCAGGTTACTGCCCTTAAAATAATGGGGTAAGTGAAGCACTAATAGTCCTACAGTATAGCTCCCCATGCCGAAAAAGAGGGCTTGTCCTAAACTAGCTTGTCCAGCAAACCCCATAAGAATATTCCAAGATTGAGCGAAGAAGGCGTATAGAAAGGTGAGAATAAATAGATGTAAAATATAGGATTGCTCTTGAATGATTAGTGGAACTATTAACCCTAGCAGTATTGGAATTATCCATCTCACTATCTGAATGCTTATTCTCACCATATTATACTCCGAAAAGACCTTTAGGTCTGACGATGAGGATTAAAAGGAAGATAATAAACCCTACTACAGGAGCTAACCCAAACGGAATGAAGGCCCCTGAGAGGTTCTGTGCTATTCCTATTATTAAGCTCCCAATAAATGCGCCCTTTACGCTACCCAACCCGCCTACCACACACATCATAAGCGCTGTTAAGGTTACACTAATTCCAACATATGGATGGGTATAATATATTAGTACAAAGAGGGAGCCGCATACCCCCGCTAAACCAATAGCTATTCCCACGGTAAGAGTTCTAATCCATCTTATATTGATCCCTAATGAAGAGGCTGCCTCAGCATCCTGCCCCGTCGCCCTAATGGCAGTCCCTACCTTAGACTTTGTAAGGAAAATATGAAGCGCAATTGTGAGAATAATGGCAACAATAAAGATCAGAAGATAAAGATTACTAATAGACATAAAACCAAAACTAATTATTACAGAGGGAACGCTCGGAGATCTAAAATCTGCACCCCAAACTATCCGCGCCATATTCATTAGAATTGTCGATAGGCCGAATGTTACAAGTATTGAACCGGTCATATCGCCAAGCGTCTTACCAATTAATCTCGTGTATATGAACCCTATTGGAAGGAATATAAGAAATGTGATAGGTATCATTAAAAAGGGATTTACATTATATAGCGTTATGAGCCAATAAGCAGCAAACATGCCTAGCATAACAAAATCTCCATGTGCAATATTCTTCGCGCCCAAAATACCGTAAATTAAGTTCATACCAATTGCTATAACAGCATACAAACAGCCTAAAATTATACCATGAATTAAAGAGGCAATTAAAAGGGTAGGCGATAACATTACACAAACACCCCAAAAAAATTTCCACATTTAAGATATAAAAATTTTATTCAATTTTTCCACTTTTATTTATTATTATTCTATCTATAGATTTACTGATCGCTACAATAGACTTCTTTTAATGTCTAGGGTAATTTTGGTTTCGATCTCTTTCAAAGCATTGATTGAATTATATTTCAAGCTTAAATACGCGAATTGCGAAGTGATGAAAGGGATATATATCCATTATTTCCCCAAATAGGCTTTTTTTACTTGCGGATTATTTAGAAGCTCTTCTGAGGATCCCTCTAGGATTATTCTTCCATTCTCCAGTATATAAGCTCTCTTAGACATATTAAGCGCTATATGCACATTTTGTTCAACAAGCAAAATTGTTACACCCTCATATTCATTTATCTTCTTTATTGCATCAAATATTGATAGCGTCAACTTAGGCGCTAGCCCAAGCGAGGGCTCATCTAATAGAAGTAGTTTTGGTCTAAGCATCAATGCCCTTCCAATGGCAAGCATCTGCTGCTCTCCACCACTCAGTGTCCCCGCGCGCTGCTTTCTTCGCTCCTTTAATCTTGGAAAAAGATCAAAAACTAGCTCAAGGGTCTCTTTTCTCTTCTCCCAAGCCTCCTTTAAGTAAGCACCCATCTTGAGATTCTCTTCAACAGTTAGGTTTGGAAAAAGTCTTCTACCCTCCATCACGTGTCCGATTCCAAGAGCTGCCCTTTTATGCGGCTCTAAGAAAGTTATATCCTGATCAAAGAACTTTATTTTACCTTCCTTCGGCATTAGCATTCCACTTATAGTTTTTAAGAGGGTTGTTTTTCCAGCACCATTACTCCCAATAACAGATACAAGTTCCCCATTTAAGATATCTAAACTGACACCCCATAGAACCTGTAAATCCCCATATGCTGCATTTACATTCTCAACCTTAAGCATATTTACCCCCTCCCAATCTTACTCTAAATAACCCTGCCTAAATAAGCTTCAATTACCTCCTGATTACTCGCTATCTCCTTTGGACTTCCATCAGCAATTATTTTGCCTTGGTTAAAAACAATTATTCTCTCTGCAAGGGACATTACAACTTTCATTATATGTTCAGTTAACATAATAGTTATCCCCTTCTCCCAGATTTTCCTAACAACACCAACCATTTCATCAATCTCCGCTGGGTTCAAACCAGCAAAAGTTTCGTCAAGTAGCAATAGGCTCGGGTTTGTCGCTAACGCCCTTGCTATTTCACACCTCCTTCTATAAGCGAAGTTTAATTTATTAGCCTGCAAATTAACGTACTTATCCATCATCAAAAAACTCAGTATCTCCTTAGCCTTCTCCTTTGCCTCCTCTAATGAAATCCCGGTACTTAGCACCCCAACAGCCACATTCTCAAGAACAGTTAATCCTAGAAATGGACGTGGAATTTGAAAAGTCCTCGCGATGCCCATCTTACATACTTTATGGCTCGGTAAGCCAGTAATCTCCCTTCCGTTAAAGAAGACATTGCCAGATGTAGGTTTATAGAAACCTGTAACACAATTGTAAAAAGTCGTTTTGCCAGCGCCATTTGGACCAATTAAGCCAACAAGTTCTCCTTTCTCAACTTTTAAATCAACATTATCTAGAGCAATAACTCCACCAAAATATTTCGACAGATTCTTTGTTTCAAGCAATACCATTTGAAATTCCCCAAACTAAGAATATTTTCCCCCACATATTTATTTTTTCATAAGTTCTCTATAACATTCTCAACAAGTCTGATGATATAGATTTATGGTGCCGCGGACTGGACGAAAATCCCTAGTTATGGTTTGCCCTTCTTTCCATCTCTGAGTTTGTTTTCCATTTAGGGCACCTATATATCTTGATTACGTAAGAGTTAAAGTTTTCTACGGTTTTATCGTTGTGGTTTTAAATGTCTTGGCGGAAGTTATCGTATTTGATGTTAAAACTTTAGCCCAAGAAGTTTTTAATTCCAAGCGGAGGATCCTATCTTAAACTTTTCCTTGGTCACGCTCATGGTAAACAAACGTAGAGGTTAACATAGAATGCAAGCTTCTATCTATACCTCGTCAGTTGCTTTTAATCTTTAAAATACTAATCTTCAGCCTAAGCTCGCATTCAAATTTTCAGATTATGAGAATAAAAGTGTGGTTCATGCTGGAAAAGAAGAAAAATAAGTAGGTTTGTCTCGTAATGTTTTAGAGAACGCCATGCTGGGTGAAAGGTTCTCAAAGAGTGTTAGGAAGCTTTTTACGATTTTCAGTATAGAAGTCAGAGTTAAGTGTTCAATTATATATGTTTAAGCCTTAATTTTTACCTTTAGCTCTTGTAACTTTTCAGGAATTTTCGACTTCTACTTTATTTTTAAAGAAGCCTTCATATCCTGTATATTTTGGTGAAGTGTTCCCGTAAAATTTCCATCCCTTCTATCCTAAGGATACATGCTTTCAGCTTCCAATATATTGAAGCATTTCATGCTCTTAAGGAGTCTCGACCTGAACCTTGGCTCCTCACTTCGAGCTGGTCCATGTAGGAAGTTTCCTAATCGATTGGGTGAAAGTTTAAATTGTAGGTAAGACTTTTTCATACTTAGTGGTTAAACTTGGAAATTAGAAGGAAGATGAGCCGGAAGGGACAGCTTGTCATCCCAAAGATCATTAGGGAGTTTCTGGGGGTGGGTCCTGGAGACGAGGTAATTATGGAGGTTAGGGGTAGGGAGATTCTGATTAAGCCAAAGATAGATCCCGTAAAATTTGTCGAGGAGTTCTGCTCGAAGAGAGGAAAGAAGTTAACTAAGAAAATAGATTTGGAGCGGATGCTTGAGGGAGAGGTTGAAGAGAGACTTGTATTACGTTGATTCAAACGTCTTCATATATCCAGTAATCTATGATGAAGCGTTTGTGCCGGAAGCGAGGAAATGTAGAGAATTCCTCCTGAAAATTGCTCTCGGTGAGATTGAAGCATACACATCACTTATCACATGGGATGAAATCACGTGGATAATTAAGAAGATTATGGGAGACGAGTTATCAGTAGAGTATGGCAGGAAATTTCTTAGGTTTCCAAATTTAAGGTTTCTTGGAGTTAGAAGGACGACAATTTTAAAGGCTCAGGATCTTATGGAGAAGTATAGGCTTAAACCTAGAGACGCAATACATGCGGCTACTGCACTTGAAAACAAGATAAACACGATAGTAAGCTATGATAGGGACTTTGATAGCCTTATTGAAGTGAAAAGAACCGAGCCATAAATGTATCTTAGTGGACAAGGCTCCTAGAAAGATTCAGACCAGTTAAAATAGAAAATGGCCTTACTGCTATCATAACGCTTACAATAGGAGTTCACTTCATTCCATAAATGGGATTACTTCCCATATTCGGGCACCAAGCAATAGCTTACGCCAATCTAACAGTTAAAGTTTACTCCTAGTTATTTCAATTGCTTAATGGTTTTTAGCATAGGGTTGAGCATAATAAACGTCCTTGGAGAAATACTTAATTATCAGCTGCCCTTCTCCAGGTTTAATATAAATATATGAGCACTTTGGGGTTGGCGCTAAAGTTTTAATTAAACTCCTGGTCTCGAGGATTAATAGTGAGTTTGGCTTAAATATGAGCCCTGAACGCTTCTTAGAGCTTATGCAGCGCGGTGACGAGAGTTCAGTTGAGGAGATACGCTCATTCCTAACGAAGATAGCTGAATCATGTAGGGGTAAAGGTGGGAACATGCGATGAAGGGCAACATTAATAGGGTTCCAGCCGGGGTAAGCGGCTTAGACGAGCTCATTGGCGGAGGCTTCCCGAGGGGCAGCCTAATAGTTTTAGCCGGGAACCCGGGAACGGGAAAGACGATATTCTCGGCAACATTCATCTACAATGGCATAGTTAACTATGGTGAGAGGGGCATATACGTCAGCTTCGCCGAGAATAGGGAGACTTTCCTCGGCAACATGCTCAGCCTAGGCTTAGACTTCGAGAGTCTGGAGGAGGAGGGCATGTTCCGCTTCCTAGACATGGTGACCGCCAGGGAGGAGGCTGCACCAGCAATAATGGAGACGATACTTAGGGAGGTAAGCGGGTTTGGGGCTAAACGCCTGGTAATAGACTCCTTTTCAGCCTTAGCTCAGGCTTTTAAGGAGACGCATGAGGCCAGGATTATGCTGCACACGATTCTAAGCAG
>JAWAXF010000009.1:0-58940 GCA_038897035.1 Bathyarchaeia archaeon | reverse complement strand
GAAGAGGTGATCTAGGAATCGGAGAGCCACCTCACCGTTGTGGCCGAAGCCAGCAATAATCCGCCTATAACCCTCAAGCCGCCTCTCAAATCCATGTATATCGAAGCCCACGATAAACTTACTTTCACTAGACTTAAAAGGAGGGGATATGGAAAGGGACTTGAACCCGGAGAACTGGAGCCTCGGGCGGGACTCGAACCCGCGACCCCCGCCTTTCTGGAACCTTACCAAGGCGGTGCCCTAACCAGCCTAGGCCACCGAGGCCCCCATCTCTAATAAATTTTCTAAGGTTATTCTTATATTTTGATTTCGTTATGATGTGTATTTTTTATTTCTTGATAGTTTAAGAGAATTTCCAGCAGAATAATTGCTAATTGGCTCGCTAGATTTGCGTCTATTGTGTGGTTACTCGCTTAACTTATTTTACTTTTGCGGCAAATTCTTCTGATATCCGCTTGTACATTTCAAGTTCTCTCTGAGACATGGGTTTAACTCTCTTAAGAGCTTCTTCGAGGTGTCTTTTGTAGACCTTTAGGTCTCCGAGTTTCCTTTTCGTCTCTTCCGTCGTCTTGTTTCCCATTATATGTTCCCTTATGGCGAACATGACGGCTGTGTTACATATTGCCGCTAAGTCCGCACCAGTGTATCCCTCGGTTCTCTTGGCTAAATCATCTATGTCCACATCATCGGCAAGCGGCTTCTTCCTCAAATGTATCTTTAATATCTCCTTTCTGGTCTCAAGGTCCGGCAGAGGCACATATAAGAGCTTATCGAATCTGCCGGGTCTAAGCAATGCCGGGTCAATTATGTCCGGTCTATTCGTTGCGGCTAAAACAACAACTCCCCTAAGCTCCTCTATGCCATCCATCTCTGTTAGTAGCTGGCTTATAACTCTCTCGGTTACATGTGAGTCGCCGTATCCTCCGCCCCTTACTGGTGCGATGGCGTCTATCTCGTCAAAGAATATTATACTCGGAGCAGCTTGTTTAGCCCTCCTAAACACTTCCCTTATAGCCCTCTCTGATTCGCCAACCCACTTCGAAAGGACCTCGGGACCCTTGATGCTTATGAAGTTTGCTTCACTCTCCGTTGCAACAGCCTTGGCCAGCAAGGTCTTTCCCGTCCCTGGAGGACCATATAAGAGTATACCCTTAGGCGGCCTGGCATCCATATGCTCAAATAGCTCAGGATACTTGAGCGGCCACTCAACAGCCTCCTGAAGCTCAAGCTTAACATCATGGAGACCACCTATATCATCCCACCTGACGTTCGGAACCTCGACGAGGACCTCACGCATAGCCGATGGCTCAACATCTTTTAAGGCTTCCGTGAAGTCGTCCATTGTGACGGTAATTTTGTTTAGTATCTCTGCTGGGATGGTATCTTTTTCAAAGTCTATTTCTGGCAATATCCTTCTTAAAGCTCTCATGGCGGCTTCTTTACAGAGAGCTGCAAGGTCGGCTCCAACAAAGCCGTGTGTGATGCTAGCGATCTTCTCTAAGTCGACATTTTCAGCTAGCGGCATGCTACGCGTATGTATCTGCAGTATCTCAAGCCTGCCCTGCTTATTTGGGACGCCTATCTCTATTTCTCTATCAAACCTGCCCGGCCTTCTTAGGGCTGAGTCGAGGGCGTTGGGTCTATTAGTTGCGCCTATGACCACGACCCTTCCGCGCGGCTTTAAGCCGTCCATTAACGCCAGTAGCTGAGCAACAACTCTTTTCTCAACCTCGCCGGTAACCTCCTCCCTTTTAGGCGCTATAGCATCTATCTCATCAATGAAGATTATACTTGGAGCGCTTTCTTCAGCTTGCCTGAATATTTCCCTCAAACGTTCCTCGCTCTCGCCATAATATTTGCTCATTATTTCTGGGCCGCTTATGCTGAAGAAGGCCGCGTTTGTTTCATTTGCAACAGCTTTCGCAAGGAGGGTCTTGCCAGTTCCGGGCGGGCCGTAGAGAAGAACTCCTTTTGGAGCCTCTATTCCGAGTCTTTCAAATAGCTCAGGGTACTTCAGTGGCAGCTCAACCATCTCCCTAATCTTTCTAATCTCTTCCTTCAGTCCGCCTATATCCTCATAAGTAATTCTTGGAACCTCTCTAACTATTGCTGCAGGCCTCTCGCCGATGGATATCTCTGTATTCCTTGTTATTATCACGGCTGGTGCTGGCGGCTGAATGCTTGCTACCATCAAGTCAATGGTTCTCCCCATTATGCCAAGGGGTATGTAGTCTCCTCTAGTAACAACTTTCCCCTCAAGAATCTGGGCTAAATACTCCTCCGCGCCCTCGATCCGCAGAGGTTCGGTTGGGGTTAAAACAACTTTTTCTGCATTCTTTGCCTCAACTTTCCTTATAATTACTTTCTCATCTATACTGATGCCAGCGTTTCTTCTGATGTAACCATCTATACGTATAATGCCTTTGCCGGAATCCTCGCTGTACCCTGGCCAACATATGGCCGCCGTCTTGCGTTTACCAGATATTTCAATAATGTCCCCAGGGGTTAAACCTAGGCTCTCCATAACCTTTGGATCGACTCGGGCTATACCTCTTCCTACATCCCTGCTATGAGCTTCCGCAACGCGGAGCGTAGCCACCTTTGAGCTAGCCATCCTCTCCCCTCACACTTATAACACTTATCCAGGGTTTAATGACTTTTTTGTCCGCTGATTTTGGCGAAAGGTTTATTTATGTTTAATAACGCCTTATCTGGCAAAGATCTCTTTCAGGCTTCTATGTACCTAATAAACTTCTGTTCTAATATCTTTTTTGGCATTGCGCCAACTATTCTCTCAACTAAAACTCCGTCCTTAAAAATGAGGAACGTTGGTATACTCATCACTTGGTATTCTGCTGGCACTCTGGGGTTCTCGTCAACATTCAGTTTTCCAAATAGGATCTTTCCAGCGTATTCCTTAGCCAGGTCATTTATTATTGGAGTCATTGCTCTGCATGGGGCGCACCAAGGAGCCCAGCAATCAATAACAACAAGGCGGTTACTCCTTATAACTTCATTAAAATTCGAGTCTGTTACCTCAATAGGCTCATTAAAAGAAGATTGCTTCACCTTAGACATCCTATGCACATACTCCTTAAGTTTTCTTCTCTTTATCTCCTCTAACTCTCTATCCTTCCCGCTCATATAGAGATTCTGAGCGAAAAATTAATATAAAAACTTATGTGTGCTGCATTGACTATCTTTATGAAGAAAATCTTATAAGAGTTCTTGAATATAATGGGGTCAATAGATATCAGGTAATGGGCGTGGATGTTTTTGGCCGAGATAAGGGTTGCGATTGCTGGTGTAGGTAATAGCGCCTCAGCCCTAGTTCAAGGAGTGTATTATTATAGGGATGCAAGGGAGACTGATTTCGTCCCCGGCTTAATGCACGTTAACCTCGGAGGGTACCATGTCAGGGACATAAAATTTGTTGCAGCCTTTGATGTAAATAAATTAAAGATCGATAGAGACCTCAGCGAGGCTATTTTCACGGAGCCAAACTGCTGTCCAAAGTTTGTTGATTCCCTTCCAAATCTTGGTGTTAAGGTTCTGCCAGCGCCTATATTGGATGGTGTAGGTCCGCATATGAGGGGAATCTTTAAGGTATACTCTGAGGATGAGGTTAAGCCAGTTGATGTGGCTGAGGCGCTCAGGAAGGCTAAAGCTGACATCCTTGTGAACTACATGCCTGTAGGAAGCTATGAGGCTACGAGGTTCTATGTGCAGGCTGCGATAGAGGCTGGGTGCGCCTTTGTTAACTGCATTCCAGAGTTCATTGCAAGCGACGGGGAGTGGGCTTCTAGGTTTGAGAAGGCTGGATTGCCATTAGCCGGCGATGATATAAAGAGTCAGATAGGCGCAACAATACTTCATAGGGAAATTGTTAGGTTATTTGTTAATAGGGGAGTTAAGATAGACGAAACTTACCAGCTCAATATTGGCGGGGACACGGACTTTCAGAACATGACCCTGGAGGAGAGACTTAAATCTAAGCGTATAAGTAAGACAGAGGCCGTTACTAGCTTAATCCCGTATGAAGTTCCAGTCAAGATTGGGCCGTCAGATTATATACCGTTTCTAGAAAACAAGAAGGTGTGCTATATTTATATTAAGGGTAGGAATTTTGGCGACCAACCAGTTAGTTTATGGGTTACTTTAGAGGTTTTTGACTCACCTAATAGCGCTGGTGTAGTTATTGATGTAATAAGGGCGACCAAAATTGCCTTGGATAGGGGTATAGCGGGGCCGCTGATCAGCGTCTCGGCGTATGCCTTCAAACATCCACCAGTTCAGGTTGAAGATCCAATCGCAAGAAAGTGGTTTGAAGAGTTTATTGAGGGGAAGCGTGAGAGATGACCGCATTCACTTAGTGAGGGAAGCGAGGCTCAGCGGAGCAAACTTAACCAATCCTTGTAGTGCTCAAAGATTCTGTGCAGCTCCTTAACTGGCTCCTCGTGGAAGTCAACCCTTAAATTTATAATTGGGCGGGTTTCATGTATCTGTCCCTTCTCGGCAACTAAAAGGGCGGCGGAGCGGCTATCTCTCCTATCACTCCCCGCTCTTTCCCCAGCCTCCAACGCCCTCATAAGTCTCTCAGCAAACCATTCCCCCTTACTACTTTCAAATGTCTTAGCCATCTCCTCTAAGACGCGGCTCGACATTAATAAGTTCCCAGCGGCAACGTAATCCTCCCCTATAATGTGCCCTTTCCATTCTGGTGTCTTGTTCCCGGTGAACGCTGCCCTCCGGCCGAGTGAATCAATGATTATTATCTGTCTCATCTCCCTCAAATCATCATCTTTTAATAATCTTTCTATGACTTCCTGCGGAGAATAACCCTCGCGCAATAGTCTCAGTCCACTCACCCCATATAGGTAGTTTGTGTAGCCCTGCACTGCTAATGCTCCTAGGTCTGGCTCTATATGTGGGACAGCGCTTCCAACAGCCAGGGATCCAGAGGCCACACAGACCCCCAGAGCCAGGGTTTTTGGGCACCTTGCGACCATTGAAAACGTTCCATACTCCATACTCAATGAATACTTTAACTTCAACTTCTTCACCAACCTTGAGACCCAAAGTTTCTTTTAGGTGCGTTCTAGCAACGTTCTCTATCATGTTATCTCTGAGTGTTCAAGTATTTCAAAGCGCCTTATGTAACCTGCCTTGGAAATGGTCATTCCCATCATGCGGCCCTAAGTCCAACACATCTGTTAAAGATCTCCATTAACCTCTCAGAATCATTCTTCATCCGCTTCCCTGTTGACTATATTCTTTCAAACGACATATACGAGTATTATGAGACCTACCTAAATGCTAAAGTTCTAGTGGTGAGGGAGTTTCTAATGCCGAGGGTAGGGTCTTAGGAAAAGCGTGAACATGTTCATGCTTTGAAGATCTAAAAGAGAAATATCCAAAACTGATTCGTCATCTTTATTTTTATTGTAATCAATTGTAACTAGAGATCTTCTTTTCTTTCAACACATAATTCGTAAGCGCGTTTTACTTCGGGTCTCTTTGTGGGCTGGTACATTAGTGCTAGGTCTTGTTCTATAAACTCCGTAGCTAGGGTTTCAAAAGCATCTAAAACGCGCCTTCCTTTCTCAGTTATGAAAAATAATTTACGCTTCTCTGCAGTTCTTCGCTCTATAATTCCCTGTCTCTCAAGGTAATCTAATACTTCCTTAAGGGTTTTCCAAGAGAGATTCGCTGCGAACATTATCTTTGTGGGCCTGTTTATGCCTCTGTAAATCGCTCTCAAAACGTCAACGTAGATTTCAAACTTGCTTCTACGCTTGTTCAAGATTAATAGTTGCATGAAATCCACTTTGTTCACTTCCTAATTATATAGGAAACTTTAAATAAAAACATTAATATGTAACATTTGTTTGTTACATTGATACGGAAGAGTTTAGGCATGTCTATTGAGAATATTGTGGAGCTACTTCAATCCTTTGGTTTAACAAGGGTGCAGGCTCAAATCTTTGTTCATTTAACCAAGAAAGGAGCGAGCAGTATTAGTGCTCTCTCAAGCACTTTAAAGACGAATCGCATGAACGTTTACCGTAACCTAAAAAAGATGCAAAATATGGGTATAGTGGACGTTATACCGGGTAAACCTATGAAGTTTTCGGCAGTGCCCGTTGCGCTGGCCTTGGATATACTCTTATCAGCTACCAAAAACAAGGTTCTGGAAATGGAAAATAAGCGTACAAAAATTTTAGAAGAATTCTCTAAGCTTTCCAGTCAGCAGCAGGGGTATACTGTTGAGTCAAAGTTTAGAGTTCATTGTGGGAGAAGAAATGTGTATAGCGTTATGATACAAATGTTAGAAAAGAGTGAGCGGGAAGCTTGTTTATTAACGACACCGTCCGATCTGATGCGCATGGCTATTTTTGGTTTCAGCGATGTACTAAGGAAAATAAGCGCTAAGGGTGTAAGGGTTAAGATACTTACAAATATCACGGATAGGCGTTTATTTCCATTGCTGAAAGATTACATTAAATATACAACATTAAGGCACTCTGATATAAGCATAACAACACGTTTTCTTGTAACTGATGAGAAGGCAGCGTTCACATCTCTCTCAACTGACGATTCAATGGGACTGGAAAGCGAGAGCGACTCGGGATTTTGGACAGACTCACCTCATTATATACGATCGTTAAGAGCGTTCTTCGAAGTGGCTTGGCGCGGAGCCCAAGACGCATCGTTAGTTCTTTGGCACTTGAGAACTGGAAAACCTATGGAGAAGATAACCGCGTTTAATGATGTAGAGGAGTTCTATAAAAACCTTGTAGATATGGTAAATAGGGCAGAGAGGGAGGTTCTTATATGCGTCACGCGTCTAAAAGAACCATTCATGAGAAAGAGCCTCATAGAAGCCCTGAGAAGATCTTATGCGCGTGGAGTAAAAATAAGGATAATGATCAGCATAGATGAGGAAACAGATAATCTTGAGAGTCTACTGGAAATTGCTGAGATGAGGCACATGTATGCTAAGCATTTTCGTATCGACTTTGCGACTACAGAATTTGGTGAAAGCTTACTTTCTCTCCCCATCAGCTTCGTGGATGAAAATAAATTCCAGGCACTATATTTATGGTCTAATTCCAGAATTCTCTCAGCAGTATTAAACGAACTTTTCACGGACTTATGGCTTAGGTCTCCCAACTTTTCGATAAGACTTGCAGAGATGCGTTTTAAAAAAGCTCTAAGAGAGTTCCCCGAAGTTTTAAGGGCAATTATTGTCGAGAGGGGATGGATTCTAGAAATGCCCGCAACGATAAGGGGGAAATCCGGCCTTAATCAAACTTTTGACATGGCTTTGGGGGTTAGGGGCTCTGCGGAGGGTCTCGTAGTAGGGGACTTTCTCCCAGAGGGTGGTGACATAAAGATGGCGCTTATATCCCTACATATAAAGGCTATTGATGTGGGAGCCAGCCAAAAGCTCCTAATCATGCCGAGTAGTGAATGGTTAAGCTTAGAGGAAAAGAAGATCGCCATGGCATATAATATAGAACTGATAGAGGGCTTAAAAGCTGAAGAAATAAGTCAGAAAATAATCGAGAAGATAATTAATAGAGTTCAAGGGTCAGCCTAATACGCTTCAGCTTAGCTAACGTGCTCCCCAGTTAGATAAAAACATATAACACGGCTGAGCTAAAATTACTTAAAAGTAATCTCGGAAGAACTGTTCCATTGAAAAACATGTCGAAAAGCGGAAACAGTAATCCACTAATAAAAAAGCTTGATGAACTCTCGTCTAATAAACTGTTGAAGCTCTCTATATACGCCTCTTCATTAATCTTCTTTTTTGCGCTAATCCTATTTCCACCACTTATTGGGATTATTGAAAACCTTGGCTATATTAATATATTAATTTATGAGTCCTACTTAATGAGCAGGGCGAACTTCGCCATACTTCAATCCTTTGTAATGGCCTTTATTGTTTCAACCTTAGACTTAATAGCAGCTCTACCATTGGCATGGTTTATAGCGAGATCAAAGAGCAGGGCTGCGCACTTCGTAGATGCCCTCGTAGATATCCCTTTCCTAATGCCTACAGCAGCATTAGGCTACTCAATACTTCTCTTCTGGTGTAGCGAGCGCGGTTTATCATCACTCTTTGGGGCAGGCTCACTAATTTCACCCGGCTTTTTTCTAGTACTTCTGCTCCATTTCGCGTTCTCGTATCCTGTGATCGTTAGAGTCATGGTTGGAGAACTGCTTAGCTATAGAGAGGTTTATGAAGTTGCCGCCAGAACTCTTGGTGCCCGTTCGTGGACAGCTGTTAGGACAATAACATTGCCGCTTCTTAAACCCGGCATAATAGCCTCATTCCTATTGGCATTTGCCCGCTCTCTCTCAGAAACTGGTGCGACCATGATGGTCGCTGGCTCATGGGAGAACGGGCCAGTCTTCCTTTACAGGCTCATGAAGATGACCGAAGCTGAGATAACAAGTGACATTAAAAATGGAATGCTAGTGTATGTAAGCTCAGTACTACTACTAACCTCAATAGTAGTTTTCTTCATAATAAGTTTTCTAGCTCCTAAGATGAGATTTCCAATTAAACGCATCTTTTCATCCGTTGAAGGAAAGATGAGCTCACCTATCGCAGTTAAGGTTCGCAACACCTCTTCTCTCGCAATATTCTTATTAGTCGTCATTATCCCATCAATTTTTGTCGCCTTTCCAATGGTTGAAGCCCTCATTAGTGGGTCTTTAAGTTTCGTCCTTTCAGGTTTCAGCCCCTGGGGAGATTATTGGCGCAGTATGTCAATTTCGTACGGGATAGGTTTGTTAGCAACTCTACTAAACATGATTTTTGGGCTGCCAATTGCCATACTCATCGCCAGAAGAAGATTGGGTAAAGCGACATCAATTTTAAGAGCCATAATTAATGTTCCAATAGTTGTTCCCTCAATTGCCCTCGGCGTATCCCTAAGGCTTTTCTGGGGGAAATATACTTCATTATATGATTTTTGGGCCCTCCTATTATCCCATGCAACAATAACCTACACTTACTTCGTCACGTCTATGGCGGCGGCAATAGAAAGTATACCTCAAGAGCTCGAGGATGTTGCCAGTACACTAGGCGCCAGACCATTTACGGTATTTAGGAAAGTAACATTTCCGCTCACAAAATACTCGGTCTTTTCTGGAGCCATTCTCGTCTTTACAAGAGCCCTAGGCGAGACGGGGGCTGCTAGGGCTGTCGTGAGATCAAGGGATTTATGGACTCTCCCGGTACTGCTTGTTGACTGGGTGGAGAATAAAAATATAGCGGAGATGCAGAAGGCTCTCGGTGCGGGAGTTTATATGCTCACCTCTTTTGCGGCCCTTTTAGCCCTAAGACTAGTATTTAGTGTAAGGAGAAAGTGATGTATGCCAACAATAAAGCTAATTAACGTCACTAAAAAGTACGGGGATATCACTGCAATTAAAAATCTAAGCTTAACCATAAATGATAGGGAATATGTATGTGTGCTCGGACCGACGGGAAGCGGAAAGACAACATTACTTAAACTTATTGCCGGGATAGTTAGGCCAGATAGGGGGGAAATCTACATTGATGATATTCTTGTGAATAATCTTTCACCCTACGAGAGGGGCATAGCTTATCTCCCACAATATTATGCTTTATTTCCTCACTTAACAGCCCTTGAAAATGTCGCATTCGGCCCCCTTTCAAAGGGCTTAAACGCCAAAGAAGCATATGAGATCTCTATGCGGATGCTTGAAATGATGAGGCTCGCTTGGAGAGCGCATTCTTTTCCGCACGAGCTGAGCGGCGGCATGCAACAGCGCCTAGCCCTTGCAAGGGCACTTGCATCCGGGGCTAAAATCCTACTCTTGGATGAGCCGCTTGGAGCGCTAGATGCTAGGCTCAGAGTTGAGCTAAGGTATAAGCTCAAGAAGCTCGCAAAAGAAAACAATCTAACAACAATTCACGTGACGCATGATCAGGAGGAAGCGATGATAGTCGCTGATAGGATAATCTTGTTAAGGGACGGAAAGGTCCAGCAGGAAGGTTCTCCAATGCAAGTTTATAATGAGCCCAAGAGCATATTCACTGCACACTTCATTGGCGAGGCAAACTTTTTTGAGGGCTTTATAGCCGATGTAGATCAATATGGTTCCTGGGTTCAGCTGAGAAATGGTTTCCTTTTGCGAACCAGTGACCCTAATAGATCCATTGGTGAGAGGGTTGTCGTGATGGTCAGAGAAGAGAAGAGTAAAATTTTGAAGGCCGCAAAGAAGAGGGAAGAAATAAACGTCTTTCCCGGAACCATCGAGTCGATCAGCTTTCTTGGGGACTTTATTTCTTATATAATACTACTAGATAATGGTGATAGAGCTAATTCTAGAATGCCAACGATAAATGCTCTTGGGAGATTTAAGATTGGAGAAAGAGTGTATATTCGCATTAAGCCTGAAGATGTAATAATATATTCTTATCCGCCACATGGTCTTTATAAAGAGATAGAGGTGATATAATATTCCATCAGTTCGCCTGGTTAATGTAACGAAGAGATATGGTAATGTAGTTGCACTGGATAATGCTAGTCTTCAAGTTGAGGATAAAGATTATCTTTGCATAATTGGGCCGAGCGGTTGTGGTAAGACAACCTTAATAAGATGTATCGCCGGGATTATTGAGCCGGATGAGGGTGAAATTTATATAGACGGTAGGCTTGTGAATAATCTCCCGGTGGAAGAAAGAAACGTCGGTTATGTCTTCCAAGAGATAGCCCTCTTCCCCCACATGAACATATATGACAACATTTGTTACGGACCGTTTGTTAAAGGCCATAAAATATCTGGCGTTGAAAATGTGATTAAAGAGATTCTTCACATGATGAAGTTGCACGAAAGGGTTAAAAATTATCCGTGTGAACTTAGCGGTGGGGCACAACAGAAAGCCGCTGTTGCTAGAGCATTGATCTCAGGCTCACGCCTGTTGTTGCTTGATGAGCCCCTTGGCCACTTGGATGCTAAAGTTAGGAAGGTTCTCAGGTACGAGCTTAGGAGGCTTTTTAAAGACCTCGGCCTAACGGCGATTCACGTGACGCATGATCAGGAGGAGGCGATGTCTATTGCTGATAAAGTGGTTGTTATGAGGAGTGGCAGGATAGTTGAGGTTGGCACGCCACTAGATCTTTATCTCCGCCCCAAAAATCTCTTCACAGCATATTTTGTTGGGGAGGCAAATTTCCTTGAGGGAGAAATAATCGGCGAAGAAAGTAATTATGTTAAGATAGATGTTAATGGATGCACACTTTATAGCGCATGTAGAGTCACCCCTGCAGTCAAGAGAGTTGTTATAGCCATAAGACCAGAGTTCATAGAAATGAGCAAAAAATTCATCCATAAGAAGGCGCTAAGGGGTGTTATTGAAAATAAGTCCTTTCTCGGCAATTCAATTCGATTCGAAGTCTTGGTAGAAAATAATTTTATGGTATCGGTTAAGACACAATCTTCTGAAAAAGCCCTTAAATTTAATGCGGGAGACAGCGTAAACATACTTTTGCCCCCTGATTTCCTCCTCCTTTATCCCTACCCGGAGGAGGGGCTGGAGAGGGCTTTGTCCATTGAATAAGCAAATATATTTAGAGAAAAGCTTAAAATATGGATTGAGGAGCCGTATATATGGAACGGTGGTTTGAGAAAAGGCGTAAGGACAAGGTTCTCGACATAGCTCATCGGCAGATGACATTAGCACTTGATACTGTAAACGACTTAGAGAGGGCGCTTAAAGCATTTTCTGCTGGTGATAAAGAGGAAGCTAAAACTATTATTGAGAGATTATTTTCAGTTGAGGAGGAAATAGATAGCCTCAGAAGAACAGTTTTTGAGGAGCTAACCAAAGGTATTCTGCCGTCGAGGGATAGAGAGGATATTATGCACTTAGTTAAGCGCTTAGATGTGATGGCGGACTTTGTTAAGGATTCGGCGAGGAGCGTACTTATTCTCCTAGACTATAACGTGTCTAACGAAATTCTAAAAGCCTTTTTAGATATGGTCTCCGACCTCGTCAAATGTGCAGCAATGCTTAAGGAGAGCCTAAAGCTACTCAACGAGGATCCGATAAAGGCTAGAGAGGCATCCCTAAAAGTTGAAATAGAAGAAAATAAAGTCGATAAACATCACCTTAAAATAAAATCCCTTCTATTAAGATACGGCGACAAAATAAACCCGGCAACATTAATGATTTTGAAGGATTTAGCTGATCATATGGAAGATGCCGCGGATAGCTGTGCTGATGTTGGTGACTACATAGGGGTTCTCACAGTTCCAAAGTAATGTAAGCGAAAAGATTTTGGAGCATTTTAGCGATATTTTTAAAAGAAATAGTGAAGAACTTTATAATGTGTGAGGAAGGTTTGGGAGAAACGGATCCGGAAGGAAAAGTGATCTTAAAAGATTCATCTAATTTTCAGCTTAGGGCCGCTTACCTTGCGTATTTAGAGGCTTATGATAAGGCTGTTGATCCTGAAGTCAAAAAATACTTGAATCAGAACATAATCGATCTGCAGTGTAACAAGATAGATTACCAGACATTTTACAGAAATATTAATCAGTTTCGTCAAATAGATAGCATACAATGCCAATCTAAGTCAAGTATAAGATCATTAAGTAAAAGCGAGTGGCGGGCCAAAACGGAAAGAATAGAAAGGGAAAAAAGACATAAAAGAAGATAAATTTGGTGTTGTTGCCAATTTAGTTTTTTCCTAAAATTTTATTATTAGGTTCTCCCATCTTTTAGAAGGTCGGCACATATATGTTTATGGGAGCATTAATAGGCAGTATACAGCAGGAAGCTGCGCAAGACTTTGGATGGATCTTTCAAGTTATTTGGATAGTTGTCCTTGTAGTTATTTGGATCTATGGGCAACGCATCCAAACGGCGCTCATGCTGAGGGAAATTGAGGGTTCTCTTCGAAAACTTAAGGTTATGAGGGATAAGGGTCGTCAAATAGTCATCTCAGCAATAAAGGAGCTTGGAAAATCATCGGAGGATCTAGCGGCTAGGGTAGATCGCATACTTGAGCATATAGATATTGAGCCGGTAACATTAGATCCAACTGGTGTGATCAAAAGGCTGGAACACATAATAGACGTCAGAGAATTTAGACTTAAAGATGAGGTTAAGCAAATGGTGCCAGAGGCCGATGAAACCCAAATAAACAATTTAACGAATGTCTTAGAGGCCGCCATGGCGCTGAACCAGTTCTACAAGATAGTGAGACATTACTATCTAATGGGAAAGAAAACTCTAAGCTTCTATATAATTCTGCAAATACAAATGCTTCTACCCTTAATAATGAGGGAGTCAGAAGCCTTCGTTAGGGCTCTTGGAGCCTTTACACTCGGTCAGCCAATAGGGGATGGTGCGGGGGCCTTGGTGGCTGCGAGGTTAATGTATGGTAAGACAAAAAGGATTATAGCGCCAAGCACTGTTGTAAGCGAAGTAGATATCGATGGTAGAAGGGCTTATGTAATAAAGGCTAAAGGGCCGGGCGGAAATGTCGGTAAACCTGGCGAGGCGATAAAGCAAATATTAGAGGGGGTGAATGGAAATATTGCTCTTATAATTATGGTGGACGCCGCGCAAAAGTTTGAGGGCGAGAAGACTGGTGAAGTTGTTGAAGGCGTCGGTGCGGCCATAGGCGGGCCGGGCGTCGACAAATACAAAGTTGAGGAGATCGCCGCTAAATATGGGGTTCCATTCTACGCAATATTGATTAAGGAAGGCATCGAGGATGTAATATCAACCATGAGGAAAGAGATAGTTGACGGCGTTGAGGATGCCATAGGAAGGATTAAGAGGATTATTCATGAAAACACTAAAGAGGGAGACAAGATCGTAATTGCTGGTATAGGCAATACTATTGGAATAGCACAATAATTTTAATGGGGCCCCTAAAATGGGCGAGAAAGGTAAGACTAGAGGCGCACAAATCCTTTTGGCAATTATTGTCTTAATAATGTTAACAGTCTTCTTTTGGGAAGATATTTTCCATAAAGTGCCTAGCATGGAAAATATCTTCCTAATAGCCCTAAGTATAGGCACAATTCTACTATCACTCTATTACCTTTTACAGGTTATTAAAAAGCCCTCAGATATATTTCTTGAGTCTCAAAAGGTATCATGTGTAATAAGATGCGTAAGTTGTGATTACGTGAGCACAAGGGAGTTTGAAAAGGGGGATTTCGTCTTAAAAGAGGTTGGTACATGCCCAAGGTGCGGAGGCAACCTCATAATATATTCAATCTTTAGAGATGTGAAAGAGAAGGAGCGCCGCTCCGAGTAGCGCCACCGTTGCTGAAAAAGCAGAAATTTTTAAGCAGTAAGCACTATAACATCTTTTTCACCGACATAGATTGTATGCTCCGCCTGGGCAACTGGTCTCCTGCTCACCTCTATAAAAACTGGGTAGGCCATCAGGCATCTAGAGGATAAAAGCTCAAAAAGCGCCTCCCGGCATGATTCGTTCTGCCTATAAATCCTACTTAACCATCTCTCAGCGAAAGGTAATGTCTTAAAGTTAATCTCAATTGTTTTAAGAAGTTCTTTTGCTTTGGAACTTTTCAAAGAGCTCTTTGTCTTTACAAGTCTAAAAATATATTTCTCAGCACCATTCTCAACTTTACCAGCAGCGTTCTCCAACGTGACGAATGGCTCTATTGCGTAAACGCCTCCGGGGCGTATATGCTCAATGGAGAGATGTGATACATTCGGTATAGATTTTCCGGCGTGAACTAAATAGCGCTCCACTTCATGGCCACTTAAATTATATATTGGCTTATACCCACATCGCTCGATCACTGCCTGTATCTCAGAACTAATTTTAGGGATCATTATGCCCGGCCGCATAGCTTTTATGGCTACCTCGAGAGCTTTTTCAGCAGTGTGAACCATACTCTCAAATTCTGGGTTAAAGCATATTGTTGCGGCGGTGTCAGCGATATAGCCATCTATGTGGACTCCTATGTCTACTTTAACTAGAGAGCCCTCTGGTACCGTAAGCGTATCATTTGGTGGGGAAGTATAGTGGGCGGCAACCTCATTTACAGAGACGTTACAGGGGAAGGCGGGGCTTCCACCAAGTTCTCTAATCATGTTCTCAGCAATCTCACAAATCTCGATAAGTGGCATTCCTTCCTTGACGATTCTCTTCATCTTCTCCCTAACCTTAGATGCTATCCTACCAGCATGGATATACTTTTCAAGGATATCATCAGGCAGCGGGCCATCCGCAGAGAAACCTATTGTCTATCCCCCCATTAGTTACATTAATTCTTACTATTTTGTTGTTTATATGAAACTCTTATATTCTTCGAGCAAGTGAAACATTAAATAGGCTTTGGGTGAATAATCATTTTTAGGCGGAGTGTATGGGTTACCCGATTATTTTGACGGCTGACAGAACTCTGATGAGTGAATATGGTGGAGCAATGTTTTTAGGGTTCAGTGCATGTGTTCCAAGGGGTTTAGTATCCGATGGCATTTACTTTAAAGTATTCTGTCCTCCAGTCGAAGCTAACCCTGACGGCTCAGCCGTTGTGGCGCCCTACGGAACCAGAAAAATCGAGGCCGCCCTACTAGATTACGGTTTTAAGAGGGAGGATGTGATAGTCGCCCATCCAGAGCACTTGGATAAGGTTATTGGGCCGGAGACTAAGGTTCTTGGGATAACTGAGAACGATCCACTAGGCATCGGCCCGGCGACAACAACCTTCACAGAGATCTTTGGCGGAGAAGCTTACATGGCAGTAAAATTCCGCGAGATCCTCAACCACTCCGCCATTAAGAAATTTAGGTCTAAAATAAAGATAATTGTTGGTGGAGCTGGGGCGTGGCAACTTGAGGATGAGAGCATTAGGAAGGAGCTAGATATTGATACTGTTGTTATTGGCGAGGGCGAGAAGGTTGTTGGCCCACTCTTTGAGAAGGCAATCCACGGCGAAGATTTACCAGGAGTTGTTCATGGCGAAGTTGTTGAGACAGAGGAAATGCCGATCATTAGAGGCGCGACAATAGATGGCATAATCGAGATCGCCAGAGGATGCGGACGCGGATGCGACTTCTGTGTCCCAACCTTACAGCGCTTCAGGTGCAGGTCAATTGAGTGCATTTTAAGGGAGGTTGAGGTCAACATTAGAGCTGGTAGGCAACCGCTACTGCATGCGGAGGACATATTGAGGTATAAGGCTAAGGGCTTAGAGATTAACAGGCAAGCCGTTGTGGAGCTCTTTAAGAGCGTTAAGAATTATCCCGGCGTTAAGAAGGTCGGCATAAGCCACTTTGCATTAGCGTCAGTCGCGTGTGCCCCAGACCTAGTCGAGGAGATATCTAGTATACTGAACTTAACAAGTAGGCGCTGGCTGAGCGGGCAGACGGGCCTTGAGACCGGTAGCCCAAGGCTTGTTGAGATGCACATGAAGGGGAAATGTAAACCATTCGCGCCGAAAGAATGGCCGGATGTCGTCGTCAGATCCTTTGAGATACTTAACGAGAACAACTGGGTTCCATGCGGGACTATAATTCTCGGCTTACCCGGAGAGGAAGAAAAGGATGTTGAGCAGACTATTTCTTTAATTGATAAGTTGCGTCCATTTAAGAGTATAATTGTTCCTCTATTCTTCGTGTCGGCCGGCGGCTTAAAGGAGAGGTCTAAGTCATTTAAGCTTGACGACGTGACGCCTAGACATGCGGAGCTGTTGTTCGAGTGCTGGAAGCATAACTTCGTATGGATAGAGCGCATCTTTGATGAGTGGTGCGAGATGAGCATAAAGAATAGGTTGATTAGGGCTGGGCTAAAGATGATCATGTCCTATGGGGTTAAGCAAGCCTCAAAATACATGGATATATGCGAGAAGGAATATGGCTATGATCTCAAAGCAATGATAATGGATTATAGGACTGGGCAGATAAAGGTTAAAGCGCCCATTGTTGCAAGAGTGTTCAAGACCCTCCTCAGGTAACCACTTTAGTTGCTTTAAGACCTACATTTGGGTTATTAAGGAGGAATCATACTATGATTTATAGTCCTCATAGTGGAAGTGGTGATAGTGAAGAGGATTGGCGTTGTAACGGCTGGCGGAGATGCTCCGGGGATGAATGCCGCCATAAGGGCTGTTGTCAGATCCGCCATATACCACGGGCTAGAGGTTATAGGAATCGAGAGAGGGTATGCAGGCCTACTTGAGGGGAGATACCGCATATTAGATAGGCGCTCAGTCGGCGGAATAATAAATCTGGGCGGAACAATACTCAGGTCTATCCGTTGTGAGGAAATTAAGACTGATGAGGGAATACAACGGGCAGCAGAGGTTTTAAAGAGCATTGGGGTAGATAGTCTAGTGGCAATTGGCGGTGATGGGACATTCAGGGGTGCCAGCAGGCTCTACCGGGCCAGCGGAATACCTATAATTGGAATCCCAGCGACTATTGATAATGACGTTGCTGGGACAGACACAACCATAGGCTTCGATACGGCCGTAAATGCTGCGGTGAGTGCAATAGACAGAATAAGGGATACGGCGACATCCCACGAGAGAACATTTGTGATTGAGGTTATGGGTAGGAGGAGGGGCTTCTTAGCCCTAGAAGTCGGCTTAGCAGGTGGAGCGGAGGTCGTCTTAATACCCGAGATTAAGATGGATTTAGATAAGGTCTGTGAGATAATCGTGGAGGATAGAAGGGCGGGAAAGATCTCATCGATAGTTGTTATGGCTGAAGGCGCTGGAGATAGCCGGCAAGTAGCAAGCTGCATTGCTAATAAGACTGGACAGGAGGTAAGACTAACAGTCCTCGGGCATGTCCAGAGGGGCGGCCCCCCAACGGCGAGAAGCCGATTGCTCGCTTGCGAGTTCGGGTACAAGGCGGTTGAGCTACTACTTATTGGCGAGACTAAGAGAATGGTTGGTATAAAGGGCAACGAGATAACCTCAGTTGACCTAGACTACTCCTGGATGGTTGAAAAGGAATTAGATCTAAGTCGATATAAGCTTATAGAGATATTGAAATAGAATTATTCCCAAACAATTTCTTAACTCATAAAACATTGAGCATTGTTTGGAGTTGGAAAAGGATGAGTAAGGCTGAGGAGGTTTTAAGTGATATTGAGAGGAAGGTTGAGAGGGGCGAGCTTACACCAATTATTGCTGGGCCAGTTAAAGGTCGGATTTTAGTTGAAATTGTCCGTGAGATTAAGCCTAAACATGTTTTAGAGATCGGAACATTTGTTGGTTATTCAGCTATTCTCAGGGGAAAATTGGAAAATGATTCCCAATTAATTACTATAGAGATTGATCCTTATGTAGCGGAAATTGCGAGGGCCAATGTGAGAAAGGCAGAATTATCAGCGAAGATTAAGGTTTTAGTCGGCGATGCTCTTAAAATTATTTCAAAGCTGGAAGGCAGGTTTGATCTCGTTTTTATAGATGCTGATAAACGGCAATATTTGGACTATTTACGGTTAATTGAAGATAAGCTTCATAAAGGAAGCTTCATAATTGCAGATAACGCCGAATGTGCGCCAAACTATTTGAATTATGTGAGACAATCAGGGAAATATAAAAGTAAATATATATTGACGAGCGCAGATGCTCTCGAAGTAAGTGTTAAGCTTTAGAATTTAAGAAAGAGCAAAAGAGAAGGTTTGGAGACTAGGGTTCTATGTTATGGAGTTTGTTAGTCCAGCTTCCTTAGCTAGCTCTATTGCCCTCTCCATCTCCCCAGCGCTTAATCTTCTGCGGAGCTCTGGAATCTCGTAGGCTCTCCACTCAGGTCTATACTGGAACATGATGTTTGTCCTAGTATCTCTACCAAGGTTTTCAGCGATCCATCTGAGAATGTGCTTCGTGCAGCACTCTAGGTGGTTTGGTAAGACAAGAACACGTATGATTAGTTCGCCATACTTCTTCCCATATAGGTGGTTCCTAGCGCACACCTCCCAGTAGTTTGGTGCATCGGAGATCCTTTTTGCGCAGTCAAGCGGCCCATATTTAAAATCCAGCAAATAGACATCAATGAAGCCAGCTAAGAGCTTAGCTGTCTCCTCGCTGTAATATGAATTTGAATTCCATACGACTGGAATATTTACGCTCACATGCTTGAATGTCTTAAGCCATTGCTTAAGCCATGGAGTGGGTTCACCACCAACAAGGTTAGCGTTCCTACAGCCATTCTTGCGTAGGCGCTCAACGGCTAGGGCTAGGCGCTCGGGCGTATAAACCTCCCCGCTCTCGAACCACTGCGATATGGTCCAGTTCTGACAGTGAAGGCACCGGATTGTGCATCCCATAGTAAATATTGTCCCAGAGGGAACTAGCTCCGGCTCCTCGCCTAAGTGCTCGAATATTGAGGAGACTGTTATCTGCGTGCCGCATCTACAGTAGCCCAACTCGCCCCTAAGGCGGTTTACGCTGCACCGCCTATTACAGAGGTGACAGTGCTCCAAAATCTTATTTGCTATGGCAATTTTGAGGTCAAGGTATGATTTCTCCTGGTTCTCCATGTCCTCTAAGCTTCTTTTACCGGAATCTATCTCGCCTTGAATTTTGTAGAAGTATTCAGTTAGCTTCTCATGTTTGGCCCATAGATCCTCAAGGGATTCATTTTCATCGAACTCCGCTGGAAGTTTCTTTGCAATCATGAATTTCGCTGGCTTCTCGTCATCCATAACAGCAAAATACCTGGCTAGGCTAGCCCTAACCCTCTCATCATAGAGGACTTCTATGGCGTCCCTCCTAAGAATGCGCCACATCCCTTTAAAAAATTCTCGAGAAAAATTATTAAGGGTTATCTTGGAGAAAGCTTTTCATGTTAGACGTCTATATTATTAGGGAAAAATTTATGATGGATTCCCGGGGATTTATGTGTTGGCCAAATTATCTAGGAAGATAATTTGGATGCTCTCGTTAGCCTTGGTAGCTTTTATTATAATTTACGTATGGTATATAACTACCCCTGCTAAGCGCGTAGAGGTCGTGAAGAAGCTAATATTGCTTGAGAGGATTCTCCTGCAATTGCCGCGGAAAGTTAGTGAACTAACCGTTGAGGAGGCAATACTGCTGAGAAGAAGTATCAGAGAGTACACCGCTGAGCCGGTAAACTTAAGTGACCTGGCAATGATACTCTGGGCCGCATACGGCATAACCGATCCTGAGCATGGTTTTAGGGCGGTGCCGAGCGCTGGCGCCACATATCCCCCGGAAATCTATGTTGTGGTAGGCAGGAATGGCGTGAAATCTGCTGAGGACTTTATTGGAGAGGGCGTTTATAAATATGAGCCGCACAGCCACGCCCTGTTACTGGTTAAGAGGGGTGAATATCGAGAGGAACTTATGTATGCAGCCCTAGGCCAGAAGTGGGTTAGTGAGGCCCCACTAAGCATAGTTATTTGCGCCGTCTTTGAGAGAACAACTTCGGTCTATGGTGAAAGGGGTAAAGTTAGGTATGTTCCAATGGAGGTTGGGCATGCTGGGCAGAACATATATCTCATGGCTACAGCCCTCAGATATAGCTCCGTAGTTATTGGAGCCTTTAGCGGTGACCTTGTATCTAGAACAATTAGCGCTGAACTTGAGGAGAAACCTCTATATATAATTCCTATCGGCGTCCCGAAGAATCCGCCTAAGACTGCCTTCAGGGATATAGGAATATATAGAGTCTAGAAGGTGAGGTGATATGATCAAGAGAGCCACGTTGATGAAGATATTCCTGCTAATGGTTGAGTTCACATCCATACCCCTTATCGTGTTGGGGTCAATATACCTGCTTAGCGGATACCAGCTACTTAATCCAGAGTTAAGAATAATACCGGAACCTAGAAGAATTCATTCTGATAGATTTCTGAGACTTCTAACGATAACCCTAGCATATTTACATGCTTTAGGTGGCGTAATAATTATAATCGGGAGGCGCCTAAAAAGAGACATTTCGAGGAAAATTGCCGAAATAGCCGTAGTAGTATTAACCGCGCTTCTGCTTTCCTCATTTATTATTGAGGCAACGTTATCTGGTGCGGGCTATCAATATCGATGGGGGCACAGAGTATAATTTATGAATGAGAAAATCAAGTGCGCGCTTTGGCGGCTCTCCGGCGAGTTAAACTGGAGTTATTAGATCCTCCGAGAGTAAACCCTAAAAAAGACCAATTTATGGTGGTTCATATTATAGAGTATGGATATGAAAGCCCAGTTCTATAGAATTTTCCCCTTATGGCTATTTGTTTCCCGCATCTTGGGCAGCGCATATCTTCTGTTAAGTTCCACTTTACAATATCGAAACCAAACCTCTTTATTATAAGCTCATGGCAACTTGGGCAGTAGGTGTTCTCATACCTATGACCTGGAACATTACCTAGGTATACGTAATTTAGTCCAGTCTCCTTAGCAGTCTCATAAGCCTTCTCAAGCGTCCTGATTTCTGTTGAGGGTATATCAGTCATCTTGTAATCCGGGTGGAAGCGCAGTAGGTGGAATGGCGTATCTTCGCTTAAATTATCCTTGATCCATGAGGCAAGATCCTTTATTCTCTCAATAGAATCACCAATTTTTGGCACAACAAGGTTTGTTACTTCAATATGTATATCATGTCTTTTCATCTCTTTTAGGGCTCCGAAAATAGGCTCAACGGAGGGGACCGTGGAAAACTTCTTATAGAATTCTGGGTCTCCACCACCTTTAAAATCAACTGTTGCGGCATCGAGGTACGGCGCAATCGTCTTTATTGCCTCTGGCGTCAGGTAACCATTTGTAACAAAAGTATTAAATAGTCCATGCTTCCTCGCCAGTATAGCAGTTTCATATGCATACTCAAAGAATATTGTTGGCTCAGTGTATGTGTAGCTTATTCCTTGGCAGTCATGTTCTATGGTCGCTTTAACAACTTCCTCCGGTGGAAAATCCCTGCCAATTATGTCCTTCTCCTGACTTATTGTCCAGTTGTCACAGAACTGGCATCTGAAGTTGCATCCCACGGTGGCTATAGACATCACTAGTGCGCCTGGATGGAAATGCGAGAGCGGCTTCTTACCGATTGGATCTACATTTGCGGCGCATGCCTTAGCATAATTAAGCGAGTAAAATTTTCCCCCCTCATTCTTCCTAACACCGCAAAAGCCGAAGCCCCCCTCAGAAACTATACATCTGCGGGCGCAAAGGTTGCATCTAATTCTATTGTCTCCGATCTGCTCATATAGCATCGCTTCACGCCTAGTCATCCAAAGTCATCTCATCTAGTCTTTTATTCCTTCAAGTAGACTCATGACATTCCAAAGTTTCACTCTAGTGTAGGGTGGCATGTTAGGGTCCTGCAGTATCTCATCTATGACAGATATCGCATTCGAGGCCCTGACTGCAAGAGTATATTGCGCCGATTGCAGGATGTCCATGGCCTCCTTGGCCGTTCTCCTAATATTTCTAGGGGTCGTCGTATCCTCCGAAACTTGGCTGAGTATAGCTAAAGCCTGCTTAACCTTCTCCTCATACTCTTGGAGCTTCTTTTTACTCACCATAATGTTCTCCCTCGCTAACCGAGAACTCAGTTACTAAATATAAATTTAAGGATATCCCATATTACACTTTTCTCTAAAGATCTTGCGTCAATTATGCCATGAGGATTGCTCCACTTGGTTCGTATCTTCCCTTAATTTGGTATCCAGTTAATTCTGCAAGATGACTTGCGAATTTTTCCATATCCTCCATGTATGGCATAGTCTCTCTTGGAAGTCTATGGCGGCTTTGGCCTACCCACTCATATGCCTTAACTTCAATAAAGTCAGGCTTGCTCCTCTCAACCATTTTAGCATATCCCCTGACGTTTGCTGTGTTAAATCCCTTAATTATTGTGAGTCTCAGAACTTTCCGTGTGTTTATGCTTGGGAGAATATTCAATGTCCTGTTTAGGCGTTCCCAAGCATCCTTGATCATGGGCCTAGCAAGCCTTATATAAGTGTCCTTATCTGGCGCTAAGACGCTAATATATAATTGAAATGGAAGCTTTCTCATTCTCTCTAAAGCCTCCGGCATTGTCCCATTCGTAACGAGGAATGTTATCATCCCCCTCTTACCAGCCTCCTCTATTAGCTCGGATATCCATGGGTATAATGTTGGTTCGCCTGTTAGGCTCATCGTCATCATGGTTGGCCTTAGAGTCTCCTCGAATTTCCTTTTATCAACTTTTTCATTTCCCCTCCAGCCAGATAGTAGCTCTCTCCTTCTCTTAATAAGCTCCTCTATGATCTCAGCTGGCTCATCAAATTCTTCAAGACTTAGTGGGTACTCCCTCCAGATGAGCCCATCTCTGTCGCCGGAGTGGATCCTCCAGCAGTGGAGACAGTGGCAGTTGCACCCAATATATGGTGTCATCTGCATGCACCTGTGGCTTTGAACAGGGGGGTACCACAGCTCCTTATAGCAGACTCTTCCAGACTTTAAGCTCTCCTTAGTCCAATAGCATATCTTAACGGCGCTGTGAAGGTGTCTCCCAACAAGCCTATAGCCCTGCCTATGATACATCTTAATAATTTCCGGCCTAAGCGGCTGAAGCAGCTCCTTCTCCATTTATGGCATCACCAGCTGATTATACAAAAAACACAAATATACGATTTCCCCTTTGAATTAGGTTACTTGTTCATGGTTTCGACTCTAGCTCTAACTCTACTAGTCTCTTGTCAATGTTCGCTATGAGGTTGCTTATAACGTCATTAGCCTTTTTAAGGAATTCTCTCAGATCCTTTAAGAATTCAATCCTATCTCTCTGGTTTACCTCATTACCTGATAACAGTATCTTTACTGCGCGAGGGATGAGTCCAGAGGAGATGTCAAAGTCTTCTACAGGATGTATTTGTGTGAGCTGATTAAGTAGCCACCTTCTAATGGTTGAAGCCAAATTAAAGTGCCCCTCTACAACATCCTTAAAAGTCTCTTTACCCTTTTCAGTTATCCTATAAACCTTCAATCGCCTTTTCCCCCCACGCCATTCACCCTCAATAAATCCTCTCTCCTCAAGATCCCTCAAGGCGGGATAAAGGGAGCCAGCGGTTGGGGAGATTAAACCTAACGTGCCCTCCCTAATCTTCTTAAGTATCTTATAGCCATGTGCTGATCCGTTCAGAAGCGTATATAAAATTGCTAGTTTTAGATAGCCCCTTTTAAGCTGTTCCCTCATTGACTTTATAATTTTATCTTCCCTCATGTCCAAGAAAATTTATATTGGTTTCATATATATTGATTACCAATATATTCCCTAGGCGATTAACGAGATGGTTGCGTCCCAAAGAGTGCTTGTGGAATTAGTGAATGTAAGTAAAGAGTATAGAGTTGGGGAGATCCGCACATTTGCGCTTAAGAACGTCTCATTTAAGATTTGTGAAGGTGACCTAGTCGCTATAATGGGTCCCTCGGGCTCTGGTAAGACAACACTGCTTAATATGATAGGTCTCCTAGATAGACCGACGGAGGGGAAGATCTTCTTTGAGGGAAGAGATGTGTCGAAGCTATGCGATAGGGATCTTGCCTACCTGAGGAACACGAAGCTTGGTTTTGTTTTCCAGACATTTAACTTAGTTAACAGGTTAAACGTCTTTGAGAATGTTGAGATGCCCTTGATACCTAGGGGAATGCCGCGGAGTGTTAGGGCTGAGATGGTTAAGGAGGCTATACTTAAGGTTGGTGGGGAGCTCGAGTGGCTCGGGAAGAAGCCTAATCAGCTGTCGGGAGGTCAGCAGCAGAGGGTTGCAATCGCCAGGGCCATCGTTGGCAAACCACTGATAGTTCTAGCCGATGAGCCAACGGGGAACCTAGATAGAACCTCCGCTAGAATTGTCATTGAAACATTCTTAAACCTGAATAAGAAGGGCCACTCAATAATCGTTGTAACGCATGATCCGGAAACTGCAAATTGCATGGAGAAAATATATATCATCAGGGATGGAAAAATAATAGGTCAATATTATGCTAATCCAGAAGAATCCCTCTTAAATAAGGTGTCGGTGCCTAGGGGTTGAACAGTATGAATACTAATACTGAAAAATTATTCACTTTAATGCTGATCACGGCTCTCTTAGCCGAGTTTTTATTAATCCTTTATCCCCTGAGCGGCTTTCCCTCTCAAAGTTTTTCAATAGTTGGTGTTGTCGTTAGGTCGTCTAGTGGGTTACCGGAGATTTATCCAGGGAGTAAAAGGGTCAGCTTACGCGTCGAAGCAATGTACGTGGGTGATGAATCGGCCTACTCTGTTGTTGGTCATTTAGCTCCTCCTAGTGGCATTTACTTCAGCGCCGGGAGCGGCCCCTCAGCGCCAGCCAGGTCGCTTGATGATACGATGGTCTCAAGGGTTGAAAAGGGGGATCACGTGTTATTTGAGTGGTACCTTGACATCTCTAAGGAATTAAGACCTAACACATACACCTTAAACCTTAACATAACTTATCGATCAAATAACGAGGTCTTGTATGATGTGTACTCAATAGAGATTGAAGTATCAGGTTACCCTGGAGCCCAATTAAGTTTCGTTGAAGCCTACCTTAACCCAGCTGCGTACCCAGGTTCCGTCGATACGGACCTATATGTTGTGCTGGAGAATTCTGGGGAGTCTAGCATTGTATCCGGCATTCTCACTATAGAGCTCCCGCGCGGCTTCATTATAAGTAATCCAAAGGCGAGTGTTGGTGCAGTTAATTCTGGTGATAGGTTTACAGTACGCTTCTCAGATATATTGGTGCCGCAGGATGCTGCTACTGGAACCTACGACGCTCTAATTTACGCGGACCTTTCAATGAGGACCCGAGATAACGTATATTATAACTCTATGGCGCATATCCCGATAGAATTTGAGGTTACTGAAGTTTTAAAAGAGGATCCAATAATAGTTTCGTCAGTTTCGGTAATCTATCAGGGCTCACCGGCTCCTCTGCTCCCATCTGCGAGGGGGATGACGATCAGAGTCGCTTTCACTAATAGGCTCCCTGAAACGGTAGGCAGCATAGCCGTTGTGCCGAGGCCCCCGAGCGGGATCACCATCAGGTCCCTCTCTGGGACGTACGCTAATGGGATACCACCTGGAGGCTCATGTTTCCTAGATATGATTGTTGATGTAGATGAGGTAATTAAGCCTGGCTTAATTAACATTCCCCTTGATATGTCATATGTTAGAATAGTCTCAGATTCATCCTTTATTGGCAAGCAAAGCACAAGTGTTGGCGTAGTCATTGAGAGCCCGCATGCTTACCTGCCCGAGCTGTCCCTTATCTCAGCGTATTGGGGCTCCCCAAACCCATCCCCCACCTACGCTGGATCACGTTACACCCCGCTTACTATGCGCCTCATGAATGGCGGCCGATATAGTGTTACCGGAGTTTCGATTGAAGCGTCCTCAAAATATCTTAGGCCAATAAAGAGCTGTGAGGCCCTGGCGGCGAGGCTTCCACCCGGATCATACTCTGAAGTTACACTCTATTTTGATGTGGGCATGGTGCCCGGCGAGATTCCGCTTAATGTCCGCATAAAATATATTTTCGATGAGTTTGGAGCGCACTTAAAGAGCCTTAGAGAAATCACTATCTACTTACCAGTTGAGGAGTATCCGGCCGCGGCTAGCTACCTTGAAGTTGTCAGTTACGGTTGGCAGAACAATTATAACGTCTTCCCACGGACGGAGAATGCATCCTTCCAAGTAGTGATCGCGAATAGGGCGCCCTTCTCGGTGAGTGGTATAATTCTCTACCTCAACTTGCCAGAGAATATTTCTTCCAAGGGCGAGAGAACCGCGAAGGCATATATAGATGGACCTGTTAGGAGTTTAAGCACTTTCACAGCATCCTTCCCAATAACCGTCGGTGAAGTTAAGCCCGGTAGATACAAAGCTGAGTTAGTGGCAGACTTTATCTTGCAGTCCGGCGGACCTGGTATCAGATGTATCGAAAAGTTTGACATAGAAGTAGGAGTTAATGATGATAGGGAGGCTGTGGAGTTTATTAATGCGGGCTGGTATGAGGGATCCGTTGGCCCAAACACTTATGGCGCGCAGCTAATAGTATGCATAAGAAATAACCTTATCGATGCCATGAGAGGCGCAATACTTGAAATAAGTCTCCCAAGGGGGTTCATTAACGCTGTAGATAATTCATCGCTTGTGAGAGTTCCCCCATCAATTATAGCTCAGCTCCCAGCCCTGCCGCAACTACAGCCCCAAGAGATAGGCGCCCTCATAAGAGAATACTTAAGGATTTATCAAACTTCCCAGGGAGGACAGGTGCAAGCATATAGTAAAGGTGACATATTAACCTTCGTAATCTCTCTTCATATATTGGGTGTAGATCTGGGGATCCATAGATTTGAGGGAAACCTCTCCTATATTGATCAATGGGGCACGAGAAGATCTGTTAGGCTGATGATTCCTGTAGCTGTGCTGGGTAGAACCGAGTATGTTGGCGTTAAGATGAATAGTAGTATAATTGTTAGGAGCCGCTTCACAGAAACAATCCTGACAATAGAGAATTATGGGACAGCCCCACTATACGACGTTTACTTAATAGTCTCACCATATCAGGGGATGCCTCTCCTAATAGTCTCGCCATCAGTTACACATATAGAGAAAGTTGATGCTGGCAAGAAGATTGATGTCCCGTTGACCCTAGCTTACAACCCGTTTGGCTATATGACGCAAGCTGGCGGGACAACAGTTATAACGTATGGGCCGGTCCCATTGATTGCCTCGATTATATATAGGGATGCAAGCGGAGCCATTAAAAGATTCAATAATACAGTAACTGTTATTGTGGAGCCGTTTATAGATCTCCTTGTAAGAGATGTTAGGGCTACTGGTAAGCATTCATCCTTGACAATAAGTGGCGTCATCACGAATCTCGGCTCGGCAATAGCCTATAGGGTGAAGGCAACCTTTAGCATTAGAAATGTCAGCGCGTGGACTTTGATAGGAGATATTGCGCCTGCTGAGGAGATGGCATTTAGAATAGAGGTGCCGGGATATGGGGAGGCAGGTGTCCTAACGATAGAATATTATGATGCCTTCAATCAGCGCCTCTCAAAGGAGATAACTGTTAGGGTTGAGCTACAGCCTGAGACTCCGGTGACACCGCCACAGGAGAGAAGTTTAGGCATAGAGACCTGGATTGTGGTGGGGGCTGTCATAGCTTTCCTAGTCATAGCGTTTATCCTAATTTATAGGGTTCTAAGAGCCCGCTCACCGAAATAGCATCTTAAGGTGGAGCCAATGGCGCTTTACACGTTTCTCATAGACTTTGCCAGACTCGCTGTTAAGGCCTTGAGTGAGAGAAGAGCTAGAGCTGCGCTCACAATAATTGGTATATCCATAGGACCCCTAGTTCTAGTTATGATGAGTTCTGTTGTGCGGAGCTACTCAGATTATATTGTAGAAAGGATAACTTCTCTAGGACAAAATGCGATAGCAATCTTTCCGCGGGAGAATTATAAATTAAGTGAGGAGGATCTCAGCTTTATAAGGTCTATGCGAGAGGTAATAAGAGCTGAGCCATTCTACTCTATGCAGGCGCTGCTTAAAAGAGGCTCGGAGGAGGTCAGGGTTTCAATATTCGCTATAGATCATAATTTGCTCTTTGAGACTATTGGAAGCCTGGAGATAATGGAGGGTGCGGTTCCCTTAGAAATGCTTAGTGCCATCGTAGGCAAAAAGCTTGCCTTTAAGGATTCGAAAGAGCGGATCTTTATGGTAGGGGATGTCATAGCACTGATTATTCCAAAAATCGAGGGCGGCAAGATCGTCGGAAAGAGAAACATTAACGTTAAGATAGGCGCTATCCTTGAGGAGTATGGTGGAGCCCTCATTGTCGACCCGGACTCAACGGTTTTCCTCAGTCTAGAAGCTGGTAGAAAGCTTCTGGGGATGAGAGACTGGTCTGGAATATTTGTACTTACTCGCGACCCATCCATAGTTAAGAGCGTTGTCTCAACTCTCAGAGAGAAGTATGAAGATAGACTCCAAGTCATAGCGTTCAGCGCGATAGCTGAGACTATTTCAAGCGTCACTAGAGCAATAGACTTCATAAATTTCTCAACCTCACTCTCGGCATTTGCGGTTGCTGTGGCCGGGGTCGCAGCTACTATGATAACGTCTGTTATGGAGAGGACCCGCGAGATAGGCGTAATGAAGGCTATAGGATACACGAGCAAACAGGTTCTACTGCTAATCCTCCTAGAATCTGTCATAATGAGCTTGGTTGGCGGCCTAATCGGTATATTGCTTGGGGTTACTGGGGCGCATTTCCTATCTCTCAGGGGCTTGACTATAGGCGGCCTTGAATTAACCCTCATGCTAAGCCCAAAAATAACACCAGACCTTATAGCGCAAACAGTCTTACTCACAATAGCCGTAGGGTTAATTGGCGGCATACTGCCAGCGTATAGAGCTTCAAAGGTTCCGCCAGCCGTAGCCTTAAGATATGAATGAAAAGAAAGATGACCAAATAGATTTTATGCCCCTCTTTCTAACTACTTTGCTGGTGAATGGGGTTGAGGGTCTCAATTGGATCAGACGATTTATATCCGGTGGCGGTAACCTTGCATGAGGAGCTGAAGAGAAGGGATTTTGAGGTTAGAGCTTATGGTGCTCTGGTTACTGGTAGGGTTGAGCCTTGGCCTGACGTAGCCTTCTCTGTTGCAAAAGATGTTACCGAAGGGAGATCCGATTTTGGAATAGTGATATGTTATACTGGGACGGGGGTAACGATTGCCGCCAACAAAGTTAAGGGTGTTAGGGCAGCCCTCTGCTTCGACGCCGAATCTGCTAGGGGCGCTAGACTATGGAATGACGCCAATGTTCTAGCCATAAGCGGTAGGCTAACAACACCGCAAGTTGGAAAGGAGATATTAGAGGCATGGCTCTCTGTGAAGAACCCTGATCCGAGCGAAATTGACAACATAAGGAAGATAATAGATAAGTAGTGGGATATTCGGGGGCGTCAATTTGGTGGGCCACGCTACAGGACTAACGGAGTACGATTTAATAAGGTATGATAGACAGATCCGCATAGACGGATTTGGCATTGAGGGTCAGAGAAAGTTGAAAAGAGCGGTTGTTTTAGTGGCTGGAGCTGGTGGACTAGGCTTTCCCATCTCAGTTTATTTGGCAGCGGCTGGGGTTGGAACAATCAAGATAGTTGACCCGGACATTGTGGATCTAGATAATCTGAATCGCCAGCTTCTACATTGGGATAAGGATATTGGGAGAAAGAAGGTTGACTCGGCGCGCGAGAAGCTTCAGCACATTAACCCATCAATAAATATTGAGGTGTATGATGAGGAGATAACTGAAGAGAATGCTTTGGCCTTGGTTAGCGGTGTGGATGCCGTCGTTGATGCGCTCGATAACTATGAAGCGCGCTTCGCCCTAAATAGAGCATGCGTAGAAAGGAGAACACCATTCTTCCACGGAGCCGTGCATGGTCTAATGGGACAGGCAACGACCATAATGCCCGGAGAGACGGCATGCTTAAGATGCATAATATCAAGACCACCAAAAAGCGGGACTTTTCCAATATTGGGCTCAGTGGCCGGAACTATAGGTTCAATACAGGTGACTGAAACGATAAAATATCTAGTTGGGATAGGAAATCTGTTAAAAAATAGGCTTTTGTTCTACGATGGCCTTTATATGGACTTCAGCATAATAGAGTTAAGTAGGAATCCCGAGTGCCCGATTTGTGGTAAACTATACGCATAAACAATGTTATGCCAAGTTTTGATGCCAGTTTGGATTTAAAATGGTGCTTCAGCGGTAATTGGGTTTAAACAATTTCAGCTCAACTTTTACCGGTATTAGCTCCCTAAAGATTAGGAGAACTGGGCAGCTCGCCTCCGCCCCTCCATGCGGCTTCAATGAGCTCCTTCCTAACATTTACTGAGTACCTCGACTTTAATTGTTGCTAAAGAGATTGCAGACAACGCTATGGAAGCGTGAGTTATTGGTAATTAAGGACATCCTCAATTCACTTGGCTGTAGCTCTAAGTTTGGACGTTATACTACAAAAATTATATTAATTCTTAATTTGTAACCTCTTTAAATATCTATGTTTTGAGCTGGTTACGTCGAGGTGTGGTTCATGTCGCCTGATGGTGAAATAATTCCAAAGGAATACCAGAAATATCATCATGAGTTAACCGTTGCCGTCGTTAACTTTCATGCGGAGTGGGGGAATAAGAGGGCGAACTTGAAGAAAATGGAGGGCTACATTGAGAGGGCGCATAAGGAGAAGGTTGACTTGATACTCTTTCCTGAGCTAATGTTGACTGGAGCTGAAGTGGAACCTGAAATGAGGATGCATAGGGAGCTTGCAGAACCCGTTCCGGGGCCAACAACAATCAGAATGGCTGAACTTTCTAATATGGATATAGTTTGGGGGATGCCAGAAGTAAGCAGAGAAGGCGGGCTATATTATAATGCTGCTGTAATTGTTGGACCCGATGGTTTATTAGGAGTTTACAGGAAAGTTCACCCATGGGTTCCAGAGCAATGGTGTAGTAAGGGCAGCGATTACCCAGTCTTTGAGACAAAGTTCGGTCCGATTGGAATAGGCATATGCTACGACAATTATTTCTTCCCTGAGGTAGCAAGGATATATGCTCTAAAGGGGGTGCGATTATACCTCAATCCAACGGCGGTGCCAGTTCTTGAAGGTCTTTAGGTACATGACTTTATCGTTCAGCAGTTGGTGGCTAGGGCCGGAGAAAACCTATTCTATGTAGCTAGCGCCGACTTAGTGGGTAAGGAATTAACCATGGAGTTCGCTGGCTGTAGTCTCATCATAGGTCCATGTTACCCAAAGCTCTCGCGTATTTATGCTGGGCCAGCCAGTAAAGAGGTAGAGGAGATGCTGGTAGCAACCCTAGACCTAGCAGGAGTGCATAAGGTGCGCAACATAATCCCGGTGTTCCGGGATAGAAGACCAGAAACCTACGCCCCTCTGACCTCAAAGTAGAGTTTTTAGGCGAATCTTTAGAGACTATGGAATCTTCCTTAGGGGCCGATGAAGCTGCATTTTGGGCATTTATACTGGCGTCTGAGCTGCCGGCACTTTGAGCACCGCCATATAGTTATGTCGCCGCAATTCGGGCAGGGGAATGAGACGGCATTTGTTCCAGGCGGTATTATCCTATTGCACGATGTACATATCGGCATGGAGACTCTTCCACTCAACCTGAGATCGCGCCCCGAACCGTTAATTCGTAGATGAGCGGTATCCCCATTTATATACTTACTGTTTTTTCTCCAATTATACTATGGATAAAAGCTCTGAAAATTACTGGTGTAAACTTCAAAATTTTCCACCTTAGGACTTTTATTAACGTGATCGCCTGGTAATCCATGTTAGCTCCTCTCAATACGACCTCATCATGCACTTTCTCCCTCACGGCTATTGAGAAGATCTTATCCATATCTCTGTCAGAGAGGTTATTGAGGATTTTTCTAACTAGGAGGGCTCTTTTGAGCTCATTGCCTATCATAGACCTCCACTCTTCCTCATATGCTCTGAGAAATTTCCCTCTAATACTGCCACTCATAACCGCCTTTGAGGCAACTCTTCCAGCTATTCTCGCGCAAATCCCACCAAATATAACTCCGCCACCAGTTATCGGCTTGGAGTGTCCAGCTGAGTCGCCAACGATCAATAAACCATCCCCATAAGTCCGCCTTATTGGGCCGCATGTGATAACCAAGCCAAAATAATACTTAAGAATCTTTTTCGGGGGTGCGCTAAACCGCTTCTTCACGAAGTTAATGAAATACCCCATCGCATCTGGGGCTCTACATGCAAGTCCAACCCTTGCAACCTCATCATTTAGCGGTATCACCCAGGCGAAGAGGCCCGGAGCAAGGCTCCTACTAAAATATACTTCAATATAATCTGGGTCTAAGCCAGGTAATAGGAGATCTGCCTGCACGCCCTTAAGAAGTCTCTTTGAATCATGCGTCTCTATTCCAATCATCCGCGGTATTTTCGGCAAGGCTCCCTCAGCATCTATCACTAATTTCGCCTTTATTATATCGCCACCCTCAGTTTTCAGAAGCCATCCTCCCTTCTCTTTACTAGCTCGAGTAACTTTGGACTTTAACCTTATAAGTGAGCCGCTCCGTTGAGCTTGTTCAGCTAGGGATACGTCAAAGAGGTGGCGATCGATCACGCATGCTATGGGCTTTTTCCATTCGATAGTGATGGAAACGCTTGATGGCGAGAAGAGTCGCACTCCCCTAACCATGTTAAGTATGTAGGTCCTGCTGCCTGCTAATCCTATTCTATTGAGCCCACTTATACTTAGGAGCCCGGCGCAGTGGCAAGGTAACCCTATTTCTCCATGCTCCTCTAGGATTACAACTTTCGCTCCCATCTTAGAGGCTTCTCGGGCCGCTATTAGTCCAGAGGGACCAGCACCAATAACTGCTATCTCAGTCTCTTCCCTCATCAGAAGTTTCCCTATTGATATCAGTAATATCTAGCGTAATTTTAAAATATCTCAATATCACTATTACTGATCATTAACCTAGGAGGTTTATAATTGGCTAGGGTTGTGGTCTCTCTGAAGATATTTCCCGCAGACGTAAGTGTTAACTTGGAGAGTCTGAAGGAGAAGGTTAAAAACGCTTTGCCAAGCTATGCTTCCATTTATAAGTTTGAGGAGGAGCCCATAGCATTCGGCTTAGTTGCCTTAATAGCGCATATAGTACTGCCAGAAGACCTGGCTGGCGGATTAGATGAAGTTGAAAATAGAATTCAGGAGATAGGCGACGTGAGTGATATACAGACTCTCATGGTAAGAAGAGCATAGAACTCTTTATACGCCATGTTTATATTCAAGCCTCATTTTACATTATTAATAATAATTATTCTAGAGGGAAGATAAGAAGATGGTTAATGAAGTTCAGCTTAGAGTAGGTGATGCTAAACAAAGAGATGTATATAGGGGTATTGCTCGGATAGACCAGAAGACTATGGAAAAAATAGGGGTATCGGCGGGCGACGTAATTGAGATAACAGGCAAAAGAAGAACCTCAGCAATAGCCTGGCCAGCCTACGCGGAGGATCAAGGCAAAGGGATTATAAGAATTGATGGAATAACGCGTAAGAACGCGGGTGTATCGATAAATGAGTATGTTATTGTTCGAAAAGCCGAGGTTGTGGACGCTATTAGTATTGTTCTTGCGCCCGTAGATATGCGGCTAAATGTCGATGAAGACTTCATAAACTTTGTTAAAAATAGGCTTCTTGAGAGGACATTTGTTGAGGGCGATACGACGCTTGTAATGATGTTAGGTCACCCAGTTCAGTTCGTCATAACAAAGACCAAGCCGCATGGCATCGTGAGACTAACTTATGACACGCATCTGCAGGTTCTGCCCGAGCCAGTTCCGGAGGTAAAGGGTGTACCGAGAGTCACCTATGAAGATATTGGTGGGTTGAAGGAGCAGATTCAGCGGATAAGAGAGATGGTTGAGTTACCGCTTAGACACCCTGAGATATTCCAGAGACTTGGAATAGACCCGCCTAAAGGTGTACTACTTCACGGCCCGCCTGGCTGTGGTAAGACCCTCTTGGCTAAAGCTGTTGCGAATGAATCAGATGCATATTTCATATCTATAAATGGCCCGGAGATAATGAGTAAGTTTTATGGTGAGTCTGAGGCCAGGCTCCGCGAAATATTTCAGCAAGCCCAACAGAATGCTCCAAGCATAATCTTTATTGATGAGATAGATGCCATAGCGCCTAAAAGGGAGGAGGTTACCGGTGAGGTCGAGCGGAGGGTCGTTGCCCAGCTGCTGGCGTTAATGGACGGCTTATCGGAGAGAGGCAACGTAATAGTTATAGGCGCAACTAATAGACCTAATGCCCTTGACCCAGCCTTGAGAAGGCCGGGTAGGTTTGATAGGGAGATAGAGATAGGAATTCCTGATAAACAGGGTAGATATGAGATACTTCTGATTCATACTAGAGGTATGCCGTTAGCCGAGGATGTCGATTTAAGGAAGCTGGCTGAGATGACCCATGGTTATACTGGAGCCGACTTGGCAGCCTTATGTAGGGAGGCCGCAATGAAGGCTCTCCGGAGATACCTCCCTGAAATAGATCTGGAGCAGGAGAGAATACCGACGGAGGTTCTTGAGAAAATGGAGGTTAAGATGGAGGACTTCTTAAACGCCTTTAAGGAGGTAACGCCCACGGCGCTTAGGGAGGTCGCAATAGAGGTCCCAACGGTTCACTGGGATGAGGTTGGAGGGCTTGAAGATGTCAAACAAGAGCTAAGGGAGGCTGTTGAGTGGCCGATTAAGAATCCAGAAATGTTTAAGAGGATGGGTATTAAACCACCTAAAGGCATACTACTCTACGGCCCGCCTGGCTGTGGTAAGACCTTACTAGCGAAGGCTGTTGCGACGGAGAGCGAAGCAAACTTCATTGGCATTAAGGGACCTGAGATCATGTCTAAGTGGGTTGGGGAATCAGAAAAGGCTATAAGAGAGGTCTTTAGGAAGGCTAGGATGTCGGCGCCAGCGGTCATATTCTTTGATGAAATCGACTCAATCGTTCCAAGGAGGGGTCTAGGATATGGCGATAGCGGGGTGACCGAGCGGGTCATAAGCCAGCTACTTACGGAGATGGATGGAATCCAATCTCTTGAGGATGTTGTTGTTATGGCCGCGACAAATAGGCCGGACCTAATTGATCCGGCGATACTAAGGCCTGGTAGATTCGATCGACTTGTATATGTGCCGCCGCCAAATGAGGAAGCTAGGCTCTTAATCCTGAAGATACACACTAGGAACATGCCTCTAGCTAAGGATGTGGATTTAAAGATGTTGGCTGGCATGACAAAAGGATATTCTGGCGCTGACCTTGAGGCTCTATGCCGTGAGGCAGCGCTAACAGCCTTGAGACGCGATATAAATGCTAAAGAGGTTGTAATGATGGACTTCCAAGAGACTATGAAGAAGGTTGGGCCGAGCATAACGCCGGACATGGAGAACTGGTACAAGAGCTGGGGCCAGCAGTTTAAGAAGATGCAGAGAACGGTACCGCAATTAATAACTTAGAGCACGTAGCGTGGTTGTTGTAGAATGGCGGCAAAAATGTGGAGGGCGCAGCCTCTCCACTTAGCCATACTTGATATTCTTGAGAGAAAGGGTTCGATGACGGATGCCGAGCTGCTTGAGGCGTTAAAGAACACTTCTAGTTACAGGGATCTAAGCTTTAATGAATTAAATAGAGCTCTGATGAGGATGGAGATATCTGGTTTAATCCTAGTATCATCCTTAGCTAGGGGGAAACGCCTCGTACAATTAGTCAGAAAGTAAGAACATTCATGTTATTTCAATAGTTTCTAAATAAAGATTTCCACCTTAACTTTGTCTCCATCCTTTAGTCCAAGTTTCTCCCGAAGGTATATTGGCGCTATAACCTCTAAAACATTTTCACTATAATGGCTTCTTTCAGCTATAACAACCGCACCCCTCTCGCGGCCACCAATTATGGCCAAAAAACACTTTACAGGTCCGAATGTTCTATTTTTATTTCTAAAACCCTTAATCTCTATTCCCGGATATATATCTAGTGTGGCCCTCAGCATCATGCTCTTTCCATCACTTATCTTAAGGTTTAGTGTTCCAGGGTACGGGTCAAACCCTAATTTCTCTACAAATTGCCTTCTATATCCTTCTTGGGCTACGTAATAGGCTCCCTCACCAAGTCCGGTAAAGACTTCTCCCTCAAGGGTTATAGAGCGCGGTCCCCCCTTAAAAATTGCGCTTAAATCAATGTATATACATCTAAGAAAATCTCCTCCAGCCTTAGAGATCCTAATCAGACTTCCCTCTTTGCTTATGGTCCTATGTATTAAACCTTTTTCCTCAAGACTTATTAAATGTCTTGATACACTTTGTTGGGACAATCCAATCTTATCAGCGATAGTTGTTGTCGAAACTCTAATCGGCTTGTGATATGCGCCCATTTTGGCAAGAGCGTAAAGTAACATGAAGTTTCTGATAGTTTCCTTATCAATTATCCGAGTGCCCCTCATATCTGCCCCCCGGTACAACTCTTAAATGTATGGACTCAGCCACTTTTTTCTCGTCCCCGATCTGTAAGAGTGCCACTTGCCATTTTTCTCCTTAGCGCCTTTATCGTTCCTGAAACCAAAAGCGTGTATATAGCTACTTCTTCATCTCCAACTTTAGTTATTGCGGCTATAGATGCTCGAACTATAGGGAGCGCCGCATGAGAGCAGCGAATTATTATATAACCGCCCTCTTGGTTATATTCAATAATCAACAAGTCTACTTGGCTGGCACCATACTCGCCAAAAAGCCTGATGATGCTGCCCCATAAAGCTTTCTCGAAATCTTTTCTATCTGGTATTTTTTCGGCATTAATTTTAGCCAGTATATAGCGACGTCTAGCCCTCGCTAGCAGTCCCCACTCCTCCTCACTATATAGACTCCTGGACACACGTAGTTTTCACTTAACTTCCTCCTATTTTGCTCAACCATGAACCTAGGGTTATCTGAAATTGCCTGCTTAGCGCTGCGAGGATCTAGGTCTATTAAATGTGCGAGAAAGATATAGTCTTCTGGTCTCCTAAGCATGGAGGGTTTATTAGCCCCGCTTGAGATCACTATTGGTACACCATGCTTCCTAGCCACTAAAACCTCCTTTCGTAAGATCCTAAGAAGGTTAATTCTGGGCGGGCCGGCCAAGTAAAGTAGTGGGGACATGTTGATTTCTAATGAAGCATTTTTTTCAGAAGCGAGCTTAGCTTCAGACTCGCCGAAAAAGTGTCTTTTTGGATCTTCCGACGCAAAGAAGAGTAGGTCAGTTCTTCTGTCCTTAGCTGCCTGTAATGTTATCTCCTTGGTAGTGCATTCTACGGCTACTACCTCAAACTTCCATCTAACCTTACTTAATAGCTTAAGTAGATCCTTTGTATCCCTTGGGGATAAATCAACTCTCGTAACAAGATCTATTTCCGTAAACTCTTTCTTTAAGGCTTTAACAATCTCTGCGTTTACATTTATTGGAAGGGATAATCCGACAAGACGATAACCTAGTTCAGCCGCTCTCTTTACCAGGAGTATTGTTTCATCTATCTGATTTAATGATGGGCGTAGGTGTAGGTCGGCGAATATTCTCTTCATGGTATGAGCCCTATTGCCCGGCAAATTTCTCTAATTTCCTCATTTCTTGAGACCCTGAATCTTATATGTACTCTTATTGGATCAGCCCTACAGAGCCTGATCCTCCCCCTATAAGTCTCTTGCTTGTCAAGCCTAAGATAAAGGCTTCCCCCCTCCAGATGTAAATCCAGGTGTCTGCTTAGATCCTCTTTATCAATTAATGGTAGATTTGCTGATATGTTGAGTAATAGTGACTCAGCTATCTCAGGCTCCCTTATCTGGGTTTTAAAGAAGATAATTGGGTTACCGTATTCGCCAGTAAGTTTATTTCTGCTAAATGAGACTTTCTCCACGTAGCTTCTTGGGAAAAGATTCTTAGCAGCTACAAGGACTTTTTCTTGGTCTTCTGTCGCATGGGCAAAAAAGCTTAGATTTATGTATGCAATTCTGCTCCTCATTCTATTGCCACTCTACCCTACGCTATTTTTCACATTGTTTATCTCATTCTTAAGCTTTCCTGCCTATATGAACGAGATAACTTCTCTAAGGTCTCTATATTCTCTTCGTGCCTAGTTTTTCTTCTCTTATCGACTGGGATCTTAAGTTTTAACGCCTCTTCAGCTGTTAGATTAACTGCTTTGAGTCCTCCCTACTAAAGCCCTTACCAATACATTTCTTACCCCTGCTATAAACTATTGCCGTAATCCTCATACTCATTATACTTTCCACATCTCCTGAAATTTTACTCATCAAATGAACGGATATTTTAAACTTTTTGTAAACCTATCTTTGAAAAAGGCCATTTTATTTCGCTTTTTCAGGTTTATGGCATTTTTATTTAGCATTTTTTGTGAGAAAAAGTTTTAAGAGGGAGGTTTATTTTCAATTGTTTCATGGTCGTGGAGATGAGCGTAATCCCAACGAAAATGTTCTTTACGAAGGGCGTGGGGGTGCATAGGGATAGGCTGATCTCCTTTGAGCTAGCATTGAGGGATGCTGGAATAGAAAAGTGTAACCTGGTTTGTGTATCAAGTATTTTCCCACCCGGATGCAAAATAATCCCGAGGGAAGAGGGGCTTAAATTATTAAAGCCGGGCCAAATAACCTATGTAGTCATGGCGAGAAATGAGACAAATGAACCTAACCGGTTAATTGCGGCGGCTATTGGTTTGGCTTTACCAAAGGATGATAATGGGTATGGCTATTTGTCTGAGTATCATTCATTTGGAGAGACCGCGAGGAAAGCGGGTGAATATGCTGAGGATATCGCAGCGACCATGCTTGCCACAAGTCTCGGAATAGAATTTGATCCAGAGAAGGCATGGGATGAGCGGAAAAAAGTATATAAGGCGAGCGGTAAAATCTTTAGGACAACGCATATATGTCAATCAGCCGAGGGACATAAGGATGGTCTTTGGACAACAGTCATAGCCGCAGCAGTGTTCCTTCCATAAACTCGTTAATTAATTTATAATTTGTGAATTTTCATTTATTTATTAAGTAGGCCGCGAACCCTTCTTCCAGCGCTCGTTAACCCTCTAAAAACTCTACCTCTACCCTTTCCAAGCTGGACTTCTGGGCGTAGGCTTCTGTCAACCATTATCACTTCAAACCATTTGTAGCGTCCATCCTCCCAAACCCAATAGGAGTTCAGGACTTCAAGGTTTGTGAATTTTCTAGCAGCCCTCTCCTCGGCTATTAACCTTAGGCTTTTAGCTAGCTTATATTTTACTACACCCATGGCCTTGGGTCTTCTGCCAGAACTTGGTCTCTCCTTCCTGAACCCGCTCTTTCTAACTCTAACGCGCGCAACGACAAAACCGGGCTTATCTTTATAACCGAGTCTTCTAGCTTTATCGATCCGGGTTGGTTTATCAACTCTAATTATGGACGGCTCCCTACGCCACTCGATAACCCTCTGACGCATAACCTCCGCTACATAAGATTCATGTGGTTCTCTCCATGCTTTGCCCATATACTTGTAAGCCAATACCTCTCTCCCCACAACGCTTACCTTTGCGCCTATGCTAAATAAGCATAGATCAATTTAATCTTTTTGTTCGCAAAGTTTTTTTGGGGCACTTGTTTATCATAATTTGTTGCTTAATTGAAGCGAAGCGGTGGGTATGCGGGCTAGCTGGATTAGGAATCTTAGGAAACCTGTTAGGGTAGCCTTTCAGGGGGAGATAGGAGCCTATAGTGAAAGTGCAATCTATGAGTTTTTTGGCTCAGTTGCTCACCCGGTTCCATGTAAGCGCTTCTTAGATGTGTTTAAGCGCGTTGAGGATGGTGAAACGGAGTTTGGTGTCGTTCCAGTAGAAAATTCAATTGAAGGAAGTATAACGCAGGTTTATGACTTATTTCTTGAACATAATGTTAAAGTTTGCGGCGAAGTGATCTTGAAGATAGTTCACTGTTTAATAGCGAATCCTGGTGTGGATTTAAGCTCGGTTAGAGTTGTTTACTCACATCCGCAGGCGCTTGGGCAATGCAGAAGTTTCCTTGAGAGACTTGGTTGTGAGTTGATTTCTACGTATGATACAGCTGGAAGCGTTAAGATGATTAAGGAACGTGGGCTGCTCGACGCCGCTGCGATAGCAAGTGAAAGGTGCGCGGAAATCTATGGCATGAATATTTTAGCAAAGGATATAGCTGATAGCCCAAATAATTATACAAGGTTTTTTGCTCTGTCAACATTCGATGCCCCGCCAACTGGAGACGATAAGACATCAATAATTTTCTCAACTAGGCATGTTCCAGGGGCATTGTATAAGGCTTTGGGAGAATTTGCGTTGAGGGGAATAAACCTAACTAAAATAGAGTCGAGACCAACTAAGCAAAGGCCATGGGAATACAATTTTTACTTAGATTTTGAAGGGCACAGAACTGAAACCCGATGTATTGAGGCGCTTGAGGGATTAAAGGCTAATGCCCTCTTTGTTAAGATTTTGGGCTCCTACCCAAAGGCTCCGGAAAAATATAGTGTGTAATTTAATGGCTGTTTTACTCTTTCTTTGAGAGCCACCACTGCAAGTATTCTTTTCTGAGCTTTTTCCTCTCGTCCTCTTCATTAGTTTCTTGTCTTCTTCTCAAGTTCTCCTTTAGTTCAATTAGTTCCTGTAGGGTTAACGATAAACCACAGTTTTTACATACATACTGTTTTACCCGGCTTGTATAGAGCATTTCGCCCCCACATTCTGGACAGTAGGGCATAACCTTACCCTTCAACCACTTAGAGTAAAAGAGATGACAAGTAAAAATACCTTTTGGTTAAAGTAAAGCATGGCCCAATTTTATCCCCCTGCTAACTAGAAATGGTCACAGAGATCTCTTCAAACTTCTCTAGTTTAGGCTTACCAGGCTTCTCTAAAATAATTTTTACTAACGGTTTTGACAAGTAAAGATAGAATGATAGTTTCACGGGAGCATTTTTCACTTTAAAAGTCTGGTTGAGGCATCGGATGAGATAGGCATCTGAATATGTGTGCTCGATAATGCCGATCTCTGCACCGCATAGCTTAACTGGTCCGCTTTGCAAAGTTTTATTCTCATGTTCTATGTGAACTCCGAAGAAGCCGTAGTGCGGAACACCCCCATCGATTAGACCCCTCTTCCCGCATACCTCAACGGGTATCCCATACTTTAAATCTCCGTCTAAGAGCATTAGGGCATACTCTGGCTTCAATTCGACAATTACTCCGCGTAGCTCTTCTACTCTCACATTGTTATCCTCGTTGAGATTAACGATCTCTCTCTTTAGCTTAAGTCCGCCTCTGGCGCGGATCGGGTCTGAGGGATTTCTTACTTCAATATGTATGTGTGGGTCAGTCCAGTAATCAAAGAATCCCGACCTTAAGAGTATCCCCATCTCCTCCCCAACCCTAACAATATCCCCCACCTTTACAAGTGGCTCTAAATGCAATATTTTAACCCAATATTTTGGGTTTTCTAGGCTATGCATAAGAATGACGTAGTCATAGGTAGTCCTGGTACTTTTAAAGCTATTTTTCTCTGGGCAAGCGACTTCCCGGATCTCTTTAATCTCCCCTAAAACTGGTGACAGCGCGGTTAAACCAAAGTCTCTATTTGGGTATATATCGATAGCCGTGTAAGCTTTATGTGCTGGATATGGGCTATTAAAGAGAGAGAACTTGCCCTCTCTCGGGCAATATATAGATACGCCCTCAGAAGAAGCAACTTTTATTATACGTCCATTTTCATTTGCGCTCATGTCATCATCTTATGCTAATCTAACTAATATGTACTGCGCCACTAATCTCAGTTAGGAATAAACTAAAATTGAGGGAAGATAAAAAATTATAATCCTTTAATCTCTATTATGCGTCTCTTTTCCAGTCTTTTTAGGGCGTCAAATAGTTCGCTTTTTTGTTTTCCATTAAAGCTGAAGTGCTGAACCATTTCGTTCACAGAGGAGTGCGCCATTCCATATTTTCTCAGCCTGTTTTGGAGATATTCGATTATGAGTCGCTCAATCTTACCACACTTCCATGTTGTATTGCGTAAAAGGACAACAACGGCCTCAAACACTCTTTGGGAGTCCCTTCGAGATCTTCTGGCCATCTTTCATCCTTACTAAGATACTTAAACCAGGTATTTATGCGTTTATGGCAAGATATTTTGTCTCATCAATCCTTAATTAGCAAGCATAGCGCAACATTATTTTATATTTCCTAAAAATATTGTTTTAAGGTGGTTGTTGCTTATGAAGATGATAATATTTGGTCCGCCAGGCTCTGGAAAGGGGACGTATGCTTCTCGGCTTATGAGCATGCTCGGCGTGCCGCATATATCTACTGGTGACCTTGTGCGCGAGGAAATAAAAGGGCAGACGGATATTGGGAGAATCGTTAAGCAATATGTTGAGAGAGGCGAATTAGTTCCAGACAAGATAATAATCGATCTATTGGTCAGGAGACTCAGGGGATCGGATGCTGAGAGGGGCTTTATATTAGACGGCTTCCCGAGAACCATTAACCAGGCAAAGTTTCTTGAGGAGAATTTTAAGGTTGATTTGGTCATAAATCTCGTTGTTCCGGATGAGGTTATAATCCAGCGTCTCTCTAACAGACTTATATGTAGGCGGTGTGGGGCAATATATAATCGACTTACGTTAAGACCAAGGGTTGATGAAATATGTGATGTCTGTGGCGGGGAGCTATATCAGAGGGAGGATGATAAACCAGAGGTTATAAGAGAACGTCTAAACGTTTATAGATTAAATACTGAGCCGCTGATAAATTATTATAGAGAGAAGGGAATTCTGAGGGACGTTCGGTGCAATGACTTAACTACTCCACCAGATGTAATTGTTAGAAAAATACTTGAGGTAGTCGAGGACGTGAAAAGGAACGGAAGAATCTAGTCGCATTTTTCTGGCTGGATAAAACTCTTATTTTTATTGTGAAATGAAAAATAAAGGTGTTTGACTGAAGTTAGGGCGGTTTACCTCTTAAAATTCCATCCTCTTGTTGAGTATTTCTCATTCCTGAGTTTTCTTGCGAGGTTTTCTTCGAATTCCGTTACCTCTCCGGGGACTAGCTTGATATTAAAGGCTTCCTCGAATCCCCTCATCAAAGCACTTTTCAGCTCATCAAAGTTTACTTCCCTTCCAAGGTGCTTATTTATTGATGTTACCCTCTCTTCAGCGGACTTTATCATCTTATCCCTGATTTTTTCGCTTGGAACTTTCAATACGGTGAACATGAGCTTTGGATTTACGTCGCGCAATATTGTGCCGTGCTGGTGTACAACACCCATACTTCTCGTCTGAGCATTGCCGGAAATTTTCTTTCCCTTAACAACTATGTCGTTTATAGGCCTAAATTCTGCTGGGACGCCCAGAATCATCAATCCTCTAACTAGTCCAGAGCATAAGACTTTATAAGTCTCTTGTAGGTCTTTTGATATCAGCGGGTGCCCCTCATCTACGACGATGCTATACGTTAGCTCCCCATCTCTATCATGATAGACAGCTCCACCACCAGTTCTTCTTCTGACGTAGTCTATGCCGAGCCTATTGCATGCTTCGATGTCAACTTCCTCCTCCATGCTCTGAAAATATCCTATGGAGACGGCTGAGGGCTCCCACCTGAAAAAGCGTATTGTATTTGGCACAATCTTCTTTGATCTGGCTATGGCTATGGCTTCATCGAGCGCCATATTATAGTATGCATCTCTGAGACCAGTATCAAGTAGTCTCCACTCTTCAACCACCGCTACCACCCGCCTTAACTATACACTTAGCAAAGTCTTCTGGGGATGCTCCCAATAAAGTTACTCCTCTATCCTCCACAAATTTTCTTATCGTCTCCGCAATAGCTTTCTCATCTATCACGCAGCCTACCAGAGACTTTTCAAGATCCTCGATAAGTTCCTCGGGATGCATGAAGAAGTCGCCAGTAATCTTTATGAAACTTATCCTATCATTCTCCTTAACAAGCTGAACTTTTATGAGCTTCCCCTCCTCAGCCTTGTACTCCGCCCTTAGCATGGCAACCCCTTAATAACAGGCTCTCAATAATATTTGGTAAATAAGTTTAACTTAAAAAGATTTATAAATTAGGTCTTCAATATCTTTTAAGTTTTAGAGATGGTTGCAGGCGTTGAGGGATTGATATGCTGCAAGTTTCGGAAAGGACTAGGCTTCTTGGAACAGAAACCGCCTTTGATGTCCTCAAGGAAGTTGAGGAGCTAATCTGCAAGGGTAAGAGCATAATGAACTTCTGTATTGGGCAGCCGGACTTCGATACACCAGACTACATAAAGGAGGGCGCTATAAAGGCTATAAGGGCGGGGAAGACCGGGTATACGCCGTCGCCGGGAATACCGGAGCTTAGGGAGGCGATTGCTAAATACTTCTCCGAGACCAGGGGCATAGACGTTAAGCCCGAGTGGGTTGTGGTTGCGTGTGGAGCTAAGCCCTTCATTGGATACACAATATTAAGTGTCACCGATCCAGGCGTTGGGCATGAAGTCATATACCCCAATCCGGGCTTCCCAATCTATGAGTCTCTAATAAGGGCTTATGGCGCCGTTCCAGTTCCACTGCCGATGCTTGAGAGTAGGAATTTCGGCATTGATGTTGAATACCTTGAGAAGCTGATTAACGATAGGACAAGGCTCATCATACTGAATTCGCCGCACAACCCTACTGGCGGAGCTTTAGATAAGGATACTCTGGAGCAAATATCGGACATTGTTAAAAAGCATGAAAATATATGGGTCTTCTCGGACGAGGTCTATTCTAGGATGGTCTATGATGGGGAGTTTTTCAGCATAGCGTCGATAGATGGTATGCAGGAGAGGACAATAATCGTTGATGGCGTCTCTAAGACGTATGCCATGACTGGCTGGAGAATAGGCTTCGCGATGAATCCTAAGCTTGCTCCATACCTAGCCCGGTGGGTGACAAACACAGATTCATGCGCTCCGCATCCAAATCAACATGCCGCTTTAACTGCCCTTACTGGGCCTCAAGATGATTCGAGGAGGATGATTGAGCGCTTCAGAGTTCGGAGAGAAATTATAGTTGAGGGCTTAAATAAGATTGAGGGTGTTAAGTGTGTAAATCCTAAGGGCGCCTTCTACGTTTGGCCGAATGTTACTGAGGCATGTAGGATTGTGGGCGCTAATGATGCTGAGGAGTTTAGGAGAAGGCTACTATATGAGGCGGGTGTCGCTGTCCTAGCTGATATACATTTTGGGCATAAAAATGAGGGTGAAGGAGAACACATAAGGTTCTCCTACGCCACCTCCGAGGAAAATATTAGAGAAGGCTTAAGAAGACTTAAAGCCTTTATAGAGGAAAACAGAGCTTAGTGCCGCAACTTTGTTATATTCCCCTCACTTTTTAAGATATATGGGCTTATACCTAAGAGCCAGCCCAGTAGAACTAATAAAGTTGCTGGAAAGGTTTTTACTTGCCATGTAAATTTGTATACTATTATGTCAAAGGCTAAGAAGATCATGCTTATTGATGCGGCTGTGAGGAGTCCTGCTTTGAGACTATATTTGGATGTCGTGTGGGCTGATAGGAGACCCGAAAGGAATACATCGCCTAAGCCGAGTGCCGTTAGCTCGGTTAGGGATGGGGGTCTCGGAAGCAGAAGCATTAATGGTAGACCGAGGCCTATTACTCTATGAGCAGCTTCAACCATATAGCCTGTGATGAAGACATGAATAATGTCCATGGCGGTTAGTAGCGCTGCAAAGAGCATCAGCACCCTCCATGAAAATAGGGGCCCAAGGAGGGTGATCGCAATTATTGCGAATAATGCTGAGAAGAGATTCGTAACCAAGATAATTATTAGGGCATTCGTAGTTATCAAGTAATTCAAGAGCAGGAAAACCGTTACATATATTGCGGGTGGAATAGCCGACGCGATTGCCCTCTTTGAGAGCAAATATGTGAAGATGAAGAGGATATAGGAGAAGGCAGCGATAAACAATATCTGAATAGCGTAGCCCGGGATTAAGCCAATTATAATGACGAGAACACTGATAAAGATAACAATCGATATTGCTTCACGCAAGCCGATCTTCTTATCCCCCAAAAGTTCTTTAGTTTTCTCCGCAACCCTCTTATATATCAGGATGGATAGGGCAATCATAGTGAAGAGCGATATTGGGAGCAAGAAATTGACTTCCACATTTCTCACTCCAGAGAATTTAGCGGTTTTTGCCCCTCAGTTTAATGTGGCTAATTGGGTCGTTCATCACCTTTGGAATCCACTCGATTAGGTCTGTTGCAACCATATGATAGCCCATCTCCGCCTTCACAAAATCCCCCGCCGCACCGTTGATGAATGCCCCGGCCACAGCCGCCTCAAATGGTCTGATCCCCTGAGCTAGGAAAGCGCCAACTATCCCGGAGAGGACGTCCCCTGTGCCGCCAACGGTCATGCCGGGGTTCCCGGTAAAATTAAATTTTACCCTTGTGCCATCCGAAATTATATCTACATGGGATTTTAAGAGAATGACCGCGTTGAGTTGCTCGGCCTGTCTCTTTATATACTCGGCTCTCTCCTCAGGTCTCTCTGGCAGCTTCTCCCCAGTTAGAATAGCATATTCGCCAGCGTGAGGTGTCAGAACGGCTGGCGTTTTAAGGCTATGCTTAAAGGCCGCGAAGGCCTTAAGCCCATCAGCATCCAACAGGATTGGTATACCTTTATCCTCAGCCTCCTCTATTATCCGCCCCACGGCTTCCTGAGTTTCTCTATGAAGGCCTAGACCCGGGCCCACTACAAGGGCTGTAACCCTCTCCATATAACCTCTTATCACCGAAAGATTTCGCGTGCTTAAATGATCGCCCTCAAGCTTAATCGTTATCAAGTCCGGTGAGATCGATGAAATAGCATAAGCTGTTTCGCGTGGGGTAGCTATATAGACTAGGTCTACACCCGTTCTCAATGCCGCTAAAGCCGCTAAGGTTGGTGCCCCACTGAAGGTCTCGCTCCCACCGATCACGAGGAGCCTGCCGAAATCTCCTTTATGGGCTTCAGGGGGCCTGGGCTTTATGACAGTTATGACGTCGCCTGGCCCGGCGAACCTCTCTATCTCCTCCGGGATTCCGATCGACCTAACAACCAGCTCACCTACATACTCACTGGCCTTTAGTAGCCCCGGCTTAGCCTTATGGAATGTGACTGTTAGGTGGGCTTTAACGGCTTCGCCTAGAACCTCCCCTGTGTCTGAGTTTATTCCGCTTGGAACGTCGACGGCAACCCGATAGGAGTCCATTTCATTAATCTTTCTTATGAGATGGGATATTGGTGGACGTGGGGGTCTCTCTAAACCTATTCCTAGGAGCGCGTCTATTACGATATCAGCTTTGACATCCGGAATAAGCGTTGAATTATGAACTTCAGTAATATTAACTGAGCTGCGAAGACTATTTAGGGTCTCCCAGTTTTTTCTTGCCTCTTCATTGCCTATATCAGATGCTCTGCCAGCAAGTATAACGTTGAGCTTAAACCCCATGCAGGCTAGGTGTCTAGCCGCTACGAAACCGTCTCCTCCATTCCCGCCGAGGCCGCAGAAGACCGCAATCTTGGCGTCTCTCCGTCCAGCACGCGAGGCCACCTCCTCAGCAACCCCCCTCCCGGCGTTCTCCATGAGCTGGAGCCTGGATATACCGAAATACTCGGCGTTTATGTCCAGCGCTCGCATATCCTTAGTCGTTATGATCCTCTCATGCGGCATGCTCATGAAATTATCCCCTCTTACTAAGAATAAAGAAAGACTTTAATACTATAAAAACTAGAGGTATTCTTGAGGAGATTGGTATGCCAGTGGCATTTGTGTTAATAAATTCTGAGATTGGCTCGGAGGGAGAGGTTCTAAACGAGCTTAGGAAAGTTGAGGGCGTTGAGGAGGCCTATAGTGTTTATGGCGTCTATGATATAATTGCTAAGGTTAGGGCCGACTCGATGGAGAAGCTCAAGGATATAGTTACATGGAAGATTCGAAGGTTAAATAAGGTTAGATCAACGTTAACCATGATAGTTATTGAGGAAATGAAGAGGGGATAAATAAATAAGCGCCTGAAAATAATTTTGCCGTCGGTTTAACTCTGACCTATCATCAATCAACTAAATGCCTTCTCCTCATCCGGCAAAATTAACTTCATTAACGAGGGATATATTAGTGTTGCTCTCGGATACGCCCAAACAATAGCGGTAAGTAGCATTAAGTATTTTTAATAGCTAAGCCTATAATTTAAATATGATCCCTTTGGGAGCGGATTACTGTCTGATTTTGACCGTGGTCTACACCGTACTCGCGTTATTTTCTCGAGCTTCCCTCAAAAAGAATATCTCCTAGAGGGTTTATCCGCAGATGCGCGCCGAGGTGCTACATATAGGTTTTGACGACACCGACTCGCCCCGAATGGGTTGCACAACGTATGTTGCGGCCCTCGTAATCGAGAGGCTGACCGAGATAGGGGTCCAATTTATCGACTACCCAAACATTATTAGACTGAATCCTAATGTTCCTTGGAAGACCCGTGGGAACGGTGCTCTCTGCCTAAGAATCTCATGCAGTAATTACATTTATGAGGATATAAGGGAGGCTGTAATCGAGATCCTCGAGGAGAACTCTGACCTCGATTATGAGGGAACGGATCCCGGGATAGTCTTTCTTAGGGGTGAGGTTCCCCATGAAATCAGAGACTTTGCTAGGGAGGCTATTCAAGGAATTGTGAAGATGAGAAATGTGCTGGGGCTGATCAAGAGATTTGGGATTGAGGCAGTTGGCTATAAGACTGGGCGCGGAATAATTGGTGGGCTGGCTGCGATCGGCGAGCCCCTTGAGGGAGACCATACCTTTGAGCTAATAGCCTACAGGAGGAGGGAGAATTGGGGGTCTCCTAGAAGAATCGATGCGTCATCTATTATAGAGATGGATAAAAGGATGGGCAATTTAACGTTCAATAACGTTGACCCCGAGACTGGAAGAATATTGATAACGCCTAGGGGTCCTGACCCAGTGCTCTATGGTATTAGGGGGGAGAGCCCAGAGGCTGTGATGATGGCGCACAAAATAATCCGCGCATATGAGCCAATAGACCGCTGGGTTATCTTCAGAACGAATCATGGAACAGACGCCCACCTAAGAGTTGTTTACTCGATAAGGGATGTTAGGCCACACCATCCCGTGATCGTTCAGGGGAGGGTTAGTGGCGCGCCAAGAATTATTGCTGGGGGGCATGTTATATTCCAAATTAAGGATGAGACTGGAACTGTGGACTGCGCCGTGTATGAGCAGGGGGGTGGACTCAGGAAGGTGGCCAATAGGTTGATTGAGGGCGATATAATTAGAGTTTATGGCGGTGTTCGACCCCCCTCAAGCAGAAACCCGCTGACGATAAATGTTGAGAAGATTGAGGTCATCAGCCTTGCCGAGAAGATGATACTCCAGAACCCACTCTGCCCACTATGTGGCAAGAGGATGAAGTCTATGGGTAGGGGGAAGGGGTTTGAGTGCTATAAATGTGGCTTTCACGGGCCAAACCTAACGAAGATAGCCATTAAGGTTGAGAGGGATATTAAGCCGGGCTTATATGTTGCGCCGCCCAGGTCCGAGAGACATCTTACAAAGCCACTATCGCGGTATGGTCTAGAAAAGAAGTGGGTTGCGGGCCTTGGAGCGATACGGCCGGAGGAGTTTTGGGGCAAGTAGTCTCTGGCAGTCTCTTTGGGCTAATGCCTTTTGGAAATCTTTAATTGCATCGTCCTCAATATTAATTTGGATTACTGGTTGATAGTGGTGATGAGGGATATATGAGTGGGGAGGTTCAGCTACCGCCAGCTGTTCAGGAGAGACTAATTAGGCTACAGCAGCTTCAAGATACTCTTCAGACAATTTTAGCGCAGAAGCAACAGCTCGACTTAGAAATTCTTGAGATTGATAGGGCGCTCAGTGAGCTTGAGAAGGCGCCGGATGACGTTGTGATTTATAAGTCTATCGGCTCGCTGTTAATTAGAACGGATAAGGCCAAGATCACCAGCGAACTCAATGAAAGGAAGGAGCTGGCTTCGATGAGGGTCTCCGTCCTAACTAAGCAGGAGGAGAGGTTGAGAAGCCAGATAAAGGAGCTTCAGGAGAAGCTCCAAAAGGACCTGCGCCCAGCTATGCAGGCTTAAACCCTATTGCTGAGCGTGCCCTGCTTGAGTGAGCGGCCAATATCTTCCTTAACCTATGAGGAATTAGAGAAGATTTGTGTTTTAGCTGAGGAGGCTGCAAGAAGATATATTTTCTCTAGGGTTAAGAGGGAGTATGTCTCCGATTTGTACGTCTCCGTTGATCTAGAGAGCCTTGACACGCTGAATGTGAACGTTGAGGTTGAGATAGAGCTCTCCCCCCTCTGTAGTAAAATGAATGTTCAGGAGATTGCGGATGGTTCTGTTAAGGCAGCCTTCGAGGCTATCGAAAAGTGTCTTAGGAGGATTATGTGCAAAAGATCTGCAGAATCTGAGGGTATGTAAATGGGCTCCCCTAAAGAGATAATAGGTCTCCTTGAGGAGAAAAATGCTAAACGCATACTCATCTTATGCCACAAGAATGCTGACCCAGATGCGGTATGCTCATCGTACGCCCTTCTCAATTTACTAAAGATGATTAAGCCTGATCTAGAGTTTGTTGTGGCAGCCCCCGAGAGCATAAGTAGGGTGTCAAAGATAATTTTGGAGAAGTTTCCGATGGAGGTTACGCATGAGGAACCGGACTTCAAAGCATTTGATGCAGCGTTCATGATGGATACTAATACTCTACGCCAGTTGGGTGAGTGGGGTGAGCACATTTGCGCGGCATCATTGCCCATAATTGTGATCGACCACCATGCGCCCCACCCGGAGACCGAGAAGGTGGCCTCTCTGTGCATATGCAGGGAGGATGTTTCAGCCACATGCGAGATAATCTATGAGTTATTTAGAGAGGCAGGAATCAAGCCATCAAGGGACGTCGCCGAGGTTCTGCTTTTGGGAATAGCCTTCGACACTAGACACTTCATGCTATCAAGGCAATCTACATTCAAAATCGTCTCCGAGATCGCCGATATGGGCATAAATATCCAGGAGGCGCTGCAGATCCTGGCTGTTCCCATGGATATTTCGGAGCGCATAGCTAGGCTTAAGGCATGTAAGAGGATTAAGACCATGAGGATATACGGTTGGATCGTAGCCTTCTCCCACGTTGGATCCTTTCAGGCGTCGGCGGCCAGGGTGCTCATCGACGTTGGCGCAGACGTCGCCATTGTTGGCTCTGAGGATGAGGGCGAACTACTTATTAGCATGAGGTCGAGTAATGAATTCTATAATAAGACCGGTATACACCTTGGCAGAGATATAGCGGCCCCACTTGGGCAGCTCTTACAGGGCATGGGAGGGGGGCACACAACATCAGCTGGTGTTAATGGGAGGGGGGATCTAAAAACAGCCTTTAATTTTGCTGCGAAGATGCTGAAGGAGAAGCTTAAAGGTTCTCCACGTCAGATGTGATTTAGGAATAAATTGCCCAAAGGTTCTTCATGTGCATGAGCTTTTGGATTAGGGATTGTTTACTCATTTGATTGTGGTGTTGCTTTCCATATCTAGCCTCCTCTCATAGCCTTTCTGAGCAATAACATTCAGCCCGCTTACGACGTCTCTCCCAGCTGTCTTAGTTTTAAGTTGACGTGATTCATCAGGAGAGATGGTTATGTTGTGAAGTTTGTTGATATTAGGTCGATTGGATAAGATCTTACCCCCATCTTTTTCTCAATATATTTTGCCAAGATCTCATTATGTACTCCGCCATGGTATGTTAGGACTAGTTTTGGGCTACAGTTCCTAATAAAGTCTAGTAGGCTTGGGAAGTCTGCGTGGTCGCTTAGGGGGAAAGATTGGCGTCTAAACTTTACAGCCCACCCAGAAACCATTGCTTGAATAAACCTATTATTTAAGGACAAACTAAGCATTTTCGGGGCAACAATTATGGCATTTGCTGAGGAGAGGAGTTTAGAGGCCTCCTCAGAATTAATGTCAATGTACTCTACCTTACGCCCATAATACCCATAAACCTCATTAACCCTTGAAACTCTCCAGTGGGATATAATTGGTACGCTTGTGTTCTCATTAAATATCCTTATGATCTCCTGGGCATTCCCGATGGCATCTGCTTGGAAGACCGGGATTTTATTTTCGCTTAAAATTTTACTCGCCCATTTAGTCATCTCCTCGGTAATAACATCGTCTGGTGGGAAGATAAACTCGGGCGAGCCATATGTTGCCTCAATAATGAGCACGTCGCACCTTACCGCCTCAGCCGGCTCTATAAGTCTCCTCTCTCTAGTATTTAGATCCCCCGTAAATAGAGCGACCCCCTCTGGCGTACGTACCTCAAATTCATAGGATCCTAAAATATGGCCCGATACATGCGGCACAACTTCAATATCATCTATCTTAACTCCCCTATTTATGGCTAGGGGCTGCCATCTGCTGGCTCTAACGCCCTCCACGGAGACCAGCCTCATAGTCTCCTCGGATGAAAATACCGGCATATGCCTGAGCCTAAAGGAGTATGAGTGGTCTGCATGCGCATGAGTCACAAATGAAGCTTTGGAGTTTATAATCTTAGATTGCGGGTCAAAAACTATCTTGTTTCCCCCACACTCTATTGATACCCCGCTCTCCCACTTGATCCTCAAAGGAGACAACCACCAATCATATGCCATGAAAGAATTTAAAGTTGTTCCTGCCGCGTTGATGTATAAAGAATTCATAATTTTTATACGAGAGCTTAAATTATTAAGTTTTCATCAAATATGCTTTGATGAAAGGGTTGGTTAAGGTGTAACTATACCTTGGCAATAATTGAGGCGAGGGGCCTAACGTACATATATCCATTCGCCGAGAAGCCTGCCATCGAAGATGTAAATCTAGCGATCGAGGAGGGAGAATTCGTCCTCCTCACCGGCCCGAGCGGGTGCGGAAAAACTACGCTATGCAGGTGCTTTAATGGGCTTATACCACACTTTTACGGCGGTAGGCTCGAGGGCGAGGTCATAGTCGCCGGATTGAGGACCACGGAGCACCCGACCTACGAGCTGGCGAAACACGTCGGCATGGTCTTCCAGAACCCGGAGAATCAGCTATTCGCCCTAACTGTCGAGAAGGACGTAGCCTTCGGGCTGGAGAACCTCGGTCTCCCAAGGGATGAAATCCGCAGGAGGGTTGACTGGGCCCTAAAGGTTACTGGAATATATGAATTGAGGGATAGGGCTCCATTTGAGCTCTCCGGTGGGCAGCAGCAGCGCGTCGCTATCGCATCCGTCCTAGCGATGCAGCCGGAAGTGATCGTCTTAGATGAGCCGACGTCCTTCCTCGACCCGCTAAGTGCCAGAACAATCTTAGAGACCGTCCATCAGCTGAAGAGGGAGCTGGGCATAACGGTTATATTGGTTGAGCATAGGTTGGATCTGGCGGCTAGATATGCTAACCGCATCATCGTCATGGACCGCGGCCGGATAATCCTTGATGGAGAGCCTAGAAGAGTTTTCCTAGACGATAGGGTTAGGCTGGTTGGCGTTGGACTGCCGAAGGTTATCAGGCTCTACCTTGCCCTGAAGAGGGATGAGGTTGATCTCGGCAGGGCTCCGCTGAGCCCGGAGGAGGCCTCTGAGCTTATCTTGGGGGTGCTTAAGTCTGATAGAGGCTGAGAACGTCTACTTCACATACCCCAATGGGGTAGAAGCCCTAAAAGGAGTATCCGTTAGAATTGACGATGGGGAATTTGTGGCTATAATGGGGCAGAATGGGGCTGGAAAGACTACGCTGGTTAAGCACTTCATAGGCCTATTGAAGCCGACTAGAGGGAGGGTTTTGGTGGACGGCGTCGACACGAGGACTGTTAGCGTAGCACAGCTTGCCAGGAAGGTCGGATTCGTCTTCCAGAATCCGGACCACCAGCTCTTCAGCGAGACTGTCGAGGAGGAAGTAGTCTTCGCCCTAAGGAATTTCGGGTTTGATGAGAAGACCATTAGAGAGAGGGTTGACTGGGCCCTAAACCTCCTAGATCTAACAGAGTACCGCAAGTCATCCCCATTCATGCTAAGCGGCGGCGAGAGGAAGAGGGTTGCATTGGCCTCTGTGCTAGCGTGGGATCCAAAGATACTGATACTTGATGAACCGACTATAGGGCAGGATGCATATCAAAAGGAGAGGCTCCGGCACTTTATAATCCAGCTAAACCAGCAGGGTAAGACCGTGATAGTAGTGACACATGATATAGAATTTATTGCCGAGTGCGAGCCCAGGGTCGTCCTGATGGCTAATGGTAAGATAATCGCTGATAGAGGGGCAAGAGAGGTTCTCACAGACCCAGCCCTAATAAAGGAGTCATCCCTGGTACCCCCCGAGATAACACAGGTATTCATTAGGCTTAATGACCTAGGCTTCCCAAGGAAAGTTTTGGGGGTCTATGAGGCTAAGCGCCTAATTCTCGAGAGGCTCCGCGGTGGGTTACATAATGAGCGTACTTGAGGGTTTAAGGTTTAGGAGCATTTCATCGCCGATACATCTGATTGACCCGCGAGCCAAGCTCGTTTATGTATGCATTTTATTCGCCGTGGCAGTGCTCTTTAGCCAGCTGATACCACTCCTAATAATATTCTTCTCCCAAATACCACTAGTTCTAATAGCTAGGATTAAGAGGGAGTGGCTGCGTCTGATAAGGGGCTCAATCTTCTTTGCGGCGCTAATATTTGCCGCGAACGTCATCTCACTATACTTTTATGGCGGATATCCATCCCTAGCATCCATCATAGAGCACTCCCTGGCTATGACCCTCAGATTCCTCATCCTAGTCGAGTCCTTCTCCATATTCTTCACAACAACCTCGCCAGATATGCTTAGCCTATCTCTAGAACAGATGGGCGTACCCTATGAATTCTGCTTTGCCTTCACGACCGCCATCCGCTTCATCCCAGTCCTAGCCGAAGAGGCGCAGACAATAATGGACGCCCAGAAAGCCCGCGGATTAGAACTTGAGCGGGGGAGCTTCCTGAAGAGAATAAAGAATTATATACCAATCTTAATACCGCTTATCGTGAGCGCAATAAGGAGGAGTATGGAGCTCGCCGAGGCTATGGAGTCGAGGGCTTGGGGCGCATCAACGAAGCGCACAAATTTATACTCGCTGAAGATGAAGGCGAGAGATTACGCGTTTATTGCAATCTCAGCGGCGGTCCTCTCAATCTCGGTTTATGCGTGCTTCTTCATTAGAATACCGAGATTGATCGAGCTGATCTACTTGGGCTAATGTTTTCTCTGTACCGCACCGCCTATAGCCTCTATTAGCGCCACGGCGCAACGCTCAACCGACTTCTTAACCTCCCGACTTATCTCCTCCCCGAGGCCTAGGTTCTTCGGCTCTATCCCCAACAAGATGACCTTTGCATTTGTCTTCTTCTGGATTAATGAGACCAGCAAATTTAGCGGCATCGTATGTGTAGATATGGTTGTGTCAGGTATCTGCTCAGGCGGGATGAGTCTGGCTTCTCCTGGCTTGCCGCCGAAGAGAGCCGCATCAATTATGAGGACGTGGGATGGCCTAAGCCTCCCCACCTTGCCAATAAAATTCTCCGGAACTGTTCCACCATATATTAGCTTAACGTTCCTCGGAACCCTGCCCCTAATCCTCTCTAAGATCTCCAGTCCAAGAGAATCATCCCCCCTAAGTGGGTTGCCGACCCCGAGTATAACGAGCCTTCTGCAGCCGCCTAACCAAGACTTAAGCTCATTCCTAATAGACATCGTAGATACTCTTACAAAGTCAGTGATTTAAGAATTTTTAAAGAAAGCTCTATATACTTTAAGCTTAAAGTATATGTAATTTAAAATTGAGGGAAGCCTATGGAGGGCAGTACTGCTGAGCAGAAGGTTCTCTTATATGACCCTACTAAATGCACGGGCTGTCTCTTCTGCCAAATAGCCTGCTCATATAAGCACTTTAAGGAGATCGGCCTAGAGAAGGTCAACCTACGCATAATATTTGACGAGAAGACTGGGGAGTTTGAGGCAATTTACTGCCAGCAGTGTGATGAACCCCTATGCGTCGCAGCCTGCCCGAATGAGGCTGCCGTTAAAGATGAGGTGACGGGCCTAGTTAAGATAAACCCGCTGAGGTGCATAGGCTGCAGGACATGCACCGTTACTTGCCCACTATCTGCACCGTGGTTCAACGCCGAGCGGAGAATCGCCACAAAATGCGACTTCTGTGATGGCGACCCGAAGTGTGCTAAGTTCTGCTCACCACAGGCCATTAGGGTTGCATTAAGGAAGGAGGCTTGGGAATTCAATAGAAAACGCTATTTGGGGGTGTAGTGTATGGTTCTGCCCATCGAGTCCGAGGTAATGGATTATTTAAAGAGGGTTTTAGGAGCGGACTTAGTAGAGATTTATAGGCAGCGGGAGAGAAGGATACTCGCTAATGTTAAGCCAGCAGCCCTTAGTAAAACCATCGAAGACCTAAAGAAGAAGTATAAGGATATGCGCTTCATGACAATATCCGCCGTGGATAACGGTCTGGACATGGAGTACTTATACCACCTTCACATAGATGGGATAGTTGTTACAGTTAAAGTTGTTAAGCCTAAGGAAGATCCGACACTAGAGTCTATAGCCAGTCTCGTTCCAGCGGCAAACTTTATTGAGAGAGAAATATCAGACCTCTTCGGGATCAAAATAATTAATCACCCAGAGCCGGATCCAATCGGCTTAGTGTTAACTAAGGATTGGCCTGAGGATAAGAGGCCATTAAAGAAGCCTCTTGAAGGCGCTCTACCATCGAAGGCTAGACCTGTCGCTGAAGCATTAATAGCGAGCGGCTGTGTGGCCCCAATATCGGCCTTCGTCCAGAAGAAGCGTGAGGAGGTCGGCCTACCGAAGACCGCACCATTCCCCTTCACGGATGAAAAGGTTCTGAATGAATATCATGGGGTCATTAGGGCTTCTGGCATGGGTGATAGGGTTGGATTTGATTGGGATAAGAGAAAACTTAGGTATAAGTAATTGGGGTGATGGTTATGGTTAGATACGCCTTCTTCCTCGGGTGCCAGATTCCAATGCGCCTGCCAAACATTGAGGTTGCCACTAGAAAAGTCTTTGATAGACTTGGTGTGGAGGCAGTTGATTTACTGGGCTACTCATGCTGCCCAGAGCCGGTTGTCTCCCGCCTAGTCGATGAGGAGGCCTCGCTGATCATATCTGCAAGAAACCTGACGTTGGCTGAGGATCTAGGCCTAGACCTCATGACCCTATGCAATGGCTGCTATGAGACGCTGGCGGAGGCAAATGAGATCCTTAAGCATGATGCCGAGAAGAGGAGCATGGTGAACGAGGTCTTAAGGAAGTATGGTAGGGAGTATAAGGGTAAAGTGGATGTAAAGCATGTCATAGAGGTCCTCTACGAGGATGTGGGCCCAAAGAAGATTAAGGATTTGGTGGTTAAGCTGTTAAATATGCGGGTCGCACTGCACTACGGCTGCCACCTATACCGCGAGTACAAGAGCGCGGATATAATGCGCAAGCCCAAGATGATGAAGGAGCTGGCTGAGCAAACGGGTGTCCAAATAGTAGACTATGGTCTTGAGCGCATGTGCTGCGGATACCCAAGCATGCAGGCTGACGAGGAGTTCTCGCTTAAGGAGAGGCTGGCCCGTAAGCTCAGCAAGATCACCAGCACTGGAGCGGACGCCGTGGTTATGGCCTGCCCAGCATGCATGATACAATTTGAGCTCGGCCAGGTTATGTTAAGGTCACATGGCATCCAATTCAACTTGCCATGCATAAACCTCATGGAGCTACTAGCCCTCTCGTTCGGGGTTCCATCAAAGGAGCTCTTAGTAGAATTCCATAGGAGTCCCGTTCCACAGTTAGTTAAGAGGTTGGGGGTGTGATTGTATGCCTGAGAAGATTTATATTGGTCCATACCGCCCGCAGCTCGTTGAGCCTGAGCGCTTCGAGCTCTTAGTTGAAGGAAATAAAATAATTGATGCGAAGATGGAGCTAGGCTACATGCATAGGGGTATAGAGAAGCTATTCGCCACTAGGACATATATGCAGAACATAGCGCTTGCGGAGAGGATATGCGGAATATGCAGTGGGATACACACTCTATGTTATGTGCAGACCGTTGAGAGGCTGATGGGCATAGAGGTTCCTGAGAAGGCTAAGTTCCTCAGATCCATATATATGGAGCTTGAGCG
>JAWAXF010000008.1:0-60607 GCA_038897035.1 Bathyarchaeia archaeon | reverse complement strand
TTCATTTTAAGCCAGAACTCAATGCCTTTAACAGTTTCAATTGTAAGAAGAATGAAATCTCGCTTCTCAAGTTCCTAACGACCTTTAAAATACGCTCGTCTACCTTAAAAGTTCTCTTCGCTTTAATCATCGCTCTGCTTCTTCTCTGATTTTCCTTAAGATAGAGTTGACCATAAAATCTATGTCGCTTCTCCACGAACCATTGGAGAAGGCTTCATCATAAAAGTAGTATCTTAGGCTTGAGTGGTAATCGCACCAATAAACTTCTATTCTCTCACAATATTTTCGTAGGACGGACATTAAAAGGGAATAATCAAGTGATGTTGTCATAATATATAGGATGAAGCCGTCTGATGTGAAGAAAAAGGTACTTTGGAAGGGGAGACTCCTTATTGCTGAGGCAATTTTCATGGAATCCCTCATAGAGCACTTGCACTTAAGGAGCACATGTGATGTTATTTGCAGAAAATGCATTCCAACAAGAACTCTATAGCCCTCAATAACGCCAAGATCTTCCAGTCTCTTCCACCTTTTGTCCAAATGATACAATTTAACGCCAGCAGCTTCAGATAGCTCACTCCTCCTCCTTAAAATATTCTTAGAGAGCTCTCTTAGTATTTGTATATCCATCCTATCAAGCAAGTTTAGAACATTCTTTTCTTCTTTAGGCTTGAATGGTTCAAGATAATCTATGCTCTTAGCCCATTTGTCCCAATTAAATTTCCATCCAACCTCCGGTTCGTAGAACGAATAATCTGCTTCACAACCTATTGGAAAAGATGTAGGCATCTCTAAAATCCATCTTTCAATTACACTATTCTTTGAGAGCTCCTCAAGCAGGTTCACAAGTAAGTAAGTTGTTCCAGCAGGGATTTGGAAGGCTGCAAATGCGCCGTTGATGGGACCAAAACATCTTATCCTATAATGGGTATAAGGATGAAGATCACAAGTTCTCTCAAACAGCACTACTTTGTCAGCGGGAGCCTCGGCAAGAACTAACACTATTTCTAGACCTAACGCGAAAGGATTTATCCTAGCAGAAACTCCATAAAGCAGCTTCTCAGACAGGATCTTTTCAATCTTTTTTCTTAGTGAAACCGAAGAGATGCCAATATCTTTGCTTAAGGATCTTAATGAAGCCTTTGGCTTCCTCCCTAGCACAGAGAGAATCTTCAACGTCAGCGTATCGATCTCAGCCATGTTAACGCACCTACTTTAGTGTTCCCTAGTTATTTTTGGCGTTTAGAATGGTACCCCGGGAGTCCCACCAGTTGGTGGATCAAACTTGAAGTACGCCGTATCCATTAGTTCCTCGTCGCATCTGGCCGTAACAGTAATTTCATAAATTCCCTTTTTGTTTACGCAGCCTTTAAACGTATGTTCATATGGTAGTATTGTAACGACATTACCATCGATTAGCCCAGTAATGCTAAATTCTGTTCTCTCACTAGAATCATCCGGTTTTTCAAGAATGATCGTAATGTTAATAGTGACATTTTTTCCACTTTCTAAGTCTCTTAGGAATACTTTGCCGCTAGCTATTATATCATCGCCCTTGGCCTTTGCATGTACATTTACCTTGATTGAGGGCTTACTTGCTAATGCTATTGAGGAGGAGCTGAGGAGGACCACGGAGAGAAGAATAGCAGCCATTATACTACTAACCACGCTTTTTCTCAACATATTACCTCACAACATATTTTTATGAGCGTGTTTTCAATTTAAATTTTTTGCTTTTATAGGCAAAAGTATTTAAGGAGAACATTATATATTTGCATTTATAGGCAAAATTGATAACGAGGAATCAGTTTCATGGAGGGGTATGAACATACTAGGTTTTGATATACTTATCGAGGTGGTTTTGTGAGAATGGTAAGCATTGTGGAAAGAGACTTCCTCATCGAGTTCCTTCGTAGTATCTTTAAGAAGACTCTTCATTCCACCCTCGGAGGGTCTGCTAGCGAGGCAGTTTTGTTCTTTCTGAAAAAAGGGTTAAGCCGCGATCCATTCGACGTGTTTTGGGAGGATCCTAGAGCCTTTTACCGTGGGATGGAAAGGGTCTTTGGGGTTGGCGCTGAAGTTTTAATTAAACTCTTGGTCTCGAGAATTAATAGTGAGTTTGGCTTAAATATTAGCCCTGGACACTTCCTAGATCTTATGCGTAACGGTGACCAAAGCTCCATTGAGGAGATACGCTCCCTTATAAAGAAAGTGGCCAAATTATATGAAAGTGAATATGGAGTGAACGGCAGAGTCGGTAAAGTTCCAGCTGAAGTAAGCGGCTCAGACGAAGCTATTAGCTGAGGATCCCAAAAGGCAGCTTAATAATCTACTGGTAGACTGCGTGGCTATGAGAGATGAGAAAGAAGACTGCACCAACAGTTTAAGGGCAAAGAGCCCTGTACGGCGAGAATAGATCTGGATACCAGAGTCATAAGGAAACTAGAGATACTTAAGATAAGAGGGCCCCACCTCTCGCGGGATCTAGAGACCTATGCATAAAACATAAGAGACCTAGCTAAAAAATATAAAATGTAACTGGGAAAGAAGCTAGCGAGTGGTGGGGATGGATTTAAAAGATATTTGTGGAGTGGACAATTACATTGCTGATGAAGAAGTCTTAGAGCAATTCTCTATGGACTATAGCTTTGCCCCACCGCGAAGGCCAAAGGCTGTGGTGAAAATCAAGGATGCCCATACTTTACGAGAAGTTATGAAATGGGCAAATGAGACAAAAACTCCGTTGGTTCCAGTTAGCTCCGGGCCGCCTCATTTTCGAGGCGATACCGTTCCAAGCACAGGTGGGGCCGTTATTTTAGATTTAAGCGGAATGAAGAAAATTCTCCATATTAGTACGCTAAACAGGTATTGCATAGTAGAGCCCGGAGTTACTTTTGGTGAGCTTCAAAGGAAGCTGGCTGAGGTTGGGCTAAAGATTCCGATGCCGCTTCTGCCAAGATCAAATAAATCTGTATTAACAGCTCTCTTAGAAAGAGAGCCTGTGACCATGCCCTTAGTTCAATGGAACCTAACAGATCCGTTGAAGTGCCTTCATATCCTTTGGCCAAATGGCGAAGAGATGATGACAGGTGAAGCGGGCTTCCAACACAAAACTCTTGAGGAGCAATGGAAACACAACCAAGATCAAATATTGCATATGGGTCCCGGTCAATGGGATCCCTATAGAATTATTTCTGGAGCTCAGGGAACAATGGGAATCGCGTTATGGTCATCCATTAGGTGCGAATTGATACCTCAGGAGTACAAGCTTTACTTTGCCACCTCTGAAAAGGTTGATAAATTACTTAGATTTGTAAACAGGTTTATAAGGTTCCGATACGGGGACGAGATCTTGCTATTAAACCGCTGGAACCTCGCCACAATTATAGGAAAACAACCTGAAGAAATAAAGGCTATAGCGGAAGATCTCCCTTCATGGATTCTCATCCTCACGCTTGCTGGGTATGATATACTTCCAAGAGAAAGGGTCGAGTATCAGGATGAAGACACATGCAACCTCGCTAAACAGTTCGGCTTGGAGCTTAAACAATCAATTCCGGGAGTAAACGACAGGGAAATGTATAAGCTGTTGAATAGTGTATCAGAGGATCCATATTGGAAGATAAGATATAAGGGATCTTGCCAGGAAATATTCTTTTTAACACCCGTTGATAGGGTATCGGAAATGGAAGCTACAATGTATTCTGTGGCTAGCGAGCTGGGTTACCCAACTTCCGAGATTGGAGGCTATATACAGCCTCAACAGCAAGGTATTGTGTGGCATGTTGAGTTTGACATACCGTATGAACCAGGTAACCCAAAGGATATCGAGAGGGTTAAAGGTCTTCTAATCAAAGCCAGCGAAGCCTTAATGGCGCGAGGGGCGTACTTTTCGAGACCTTATGGTCTTTGGGCGGACATGGTTTATAGCAAAGATGCCATAAACCGATGGGTATTACGGGAGTTAAAGAGGATCTTTGACCCAAATAATATTATGAACCCTGGAAAACTATGTTTTTAGGAGGAGTTATGAAAAATGCCACTTAAATTAGAGGACTATGAAGATGACTTAAAAAGATGTAGTCGTTGCTCATATTGCAAGTTCATTCCATGGGTAATCGTTTCAGATAAGGAGCATTCATATGGTTGTCCAGCCATAAGCTACAGAAACTTCCATTCCTACTCCGGAGGTGGCAAAGTTGCGACAGCCCTTGCCTTGTTAAGGGGAAGAATACCCCTCTCTGACGCACTGCTTGATGTTGCCTTTGAGTGCTTTACCTGCGGACTCTGTCACGTATCATGTCAGATATGCAAAGTACACCTAGACTTACGAGACATAATTATTGCGCTACGTGAGAGGCTTGTCGAAAAGGGTCTGATTAGCGAGCCGCACAAACTAATCATAGAGGGACTTCGTAAGGAAGACAATGTGATGCAAAAGCCTAAGAAGGATAGAGGCAAATGGGCTGAGGGGTTGAGTGTGAAGGATTTGACCAGAGAGAGAGCTGATATCCTCTTTTACGCTGGATGCAGGTATTCCTATGATAAGGAGCTTTGGTCTACTGTTAGAGGATCTGTTGAACTGCTTAAGAACGCAGGTGTCGATGTAGGAATTATGGGAGCAGAGGAAACTTGCTGTGGGGTCAGGGCCTTAGAGATCGGATTCCGCGAAGAATTCTATAAATGCGCCGAAAACAACATGGAAATATGGAGGGCAAAAGGTGTAAAAACAATTGTTACACCATGCGCTGAATGTTACCATGCCTTCATATATCGCTATCCAGAAAAATTGAATAAAAAACTAGATATAGAAGTGCTTCACATAACACAATTCCTTGACAGGCTAATAAGGAATGGAAAAATCAAGTTTACAAAACCAGTTTTTATGAAAGCCGCTTATCATGACCCATGTCACCTTGGAAGACTTGGGGAGCCATTTGAGCCATGGACTGGAAGGAGGAAAAAAATTAGGAACCAAGTACCTATATGGGATCCGCCTAAACCGAGAAGAATTGGAATACGGGGCGTATACGAGGAGCCAAGAAGGATACTTAGGGCTATTCCAGGCTTGGATCTGGTTGAGATGATCAGGACTAGGGAATACGCCTGGTGTTGTGGTGGAGGCGGCGGGGCAAGGGAATATGACCTTGAGTTTGCATTATGGACGGCTAAGGTTAGGATAGAAGAAGCCATGTATGTTGGAGCCGAAGCAATAGTTGTGGCAGATGGTTGGTGTAAAAGGAACTTCCTCGACGCAATTACGAAACATGGGGGAGGAATCAAGGTATACGACGTAATAGACCTTATTAAACAAGCTGTTGGGGGGTGAGAATATGGTTTTAAAAGAGGAGGAGTATAAGGCCCTTGAAGACATCGTGGGGCCACGGAACATATCAGAAGACCCAGTGATTTTAGATTCATACGCTTGTTGGGGCGGAAGGTTCCATACAAGGCCAGAGGCGGTTATATTGCCTGCGAGTACAGAGGAAGTTCAGGCAATAATCAAGGTTTGCAATAGATATAAGATAAGAGTCAAGTGTCATTCTACAGGATGGAACCCAATGGGTGGGGTCAGCCTCCCAAGAACAGTCCTCCTTGATCTTAGAAGGATGAATAGGATCATAGAGATAAATGAGGAAAGGATGTATGCGGTAGTAGAACCCTACGTCACCGCTGGGCAGCTTCAAGCAGAGCTTATGAAAAGGGGGCTATGTAATCATTTGATTGGGGCGGGGGCCTCGTGCTCAGTTGTTGCCTGCACCGCATGTTACCATGGAGAAACACCCATGGGAATCTACACAGGGCATGCTGCGGAAAACCTTCTCGCAGTAGAGTGGGTTCTACCGAACGGAGAAATCCTAAGGACGGGCTCGCTGGGCAGTACGGGTAATTGGTTTTGTGCAGAAGGCCCAGGACCAAGCGTAAGGGGGCTCGTTAGAGGTATTTGGGGCACTAAAGGAGCCTTTGGTGTAATTACAAAGATCGGCTACAAGCTTCACCCATGGCATGGGCCACCTAAACTAGAAATTACTGGTAGACTACCAGCATATAGGTATAAGATACCTGAGAACATGGACATTCACACGGTAGCGTTTCATTCCATGAAAGACTTGCTAGAATCCGCTTATTTACTCTATAATGCGAAGATAGGGTATGTAGTGCACAAGCAATTCGGCTTCTTTGGAAACCTGCAGTGGGCTATGATTAAAATAGCTATGGATCCAACGAAAACCTATTGGCAACTTGAAGAGGTGTTAAACGACCCAGAAGTACAAAAGATAACCGAGGAGCTTAAATATAGTTACCAGATAATATTGATGGGAGTCTCCAAAAAGCATCTTGAATGGCAGGAAAAAGCCTTACAACAAATACTGAATAAGGTAGGTGGATGGATAGTTCAGGCATGCGAAGAGCCGGCCGTAAAGGAGTTTATGTTCGCCTGGCTGCATAGACTAGGCTACAAAAACTACAATTTCTATGTTGGAGGCTACTTACCTGGATACTCGCCTCCAGGGGCCCCAAGAGCCCTAATACCGGCAATAGAAGAGAGCATTCGCGCCAAGAAGGAATACATAGAGAAGAAACTTATCGTAGATGATGGAGCAGATGCCGTAATGGGGCCACTCTCATGTATAGGTGGCGGAGGAAATATGTATTTTGAGAACTTCTGCCTATTCGATATCGCAGATCCAGAGTCGGCTAAAGCGGCCATGGAGTTCTTATTAAAATCATTAGAGTGGCAAAGAGAACATGGGTACCCAGGGAACAATGGTGGACCTCAAGATGCCATGGTGGGCACCGGACTACTTTTAGGGCTCTCTGAAGAGCAAGCTATTGCAAGGATGCGAGAGATACTAAAGAAATGCACGCATCCAGATACCTATCGTTGGCAGGCCAAATTCAAGAAAGTCTTCGATCCCAATGACGTAAGCTGTTATGAGTACCTTAGATTAGAAGAATAAGCAAATGCCGATCAGAAAAGGCGCATAGGAAACCTTCTTACTTTTTTATTTTTTAAGTCATGCTTTCGGCTTTTGCGATCAAAGCTTACCTTTTAATTTTTCAATTATCTCTAAGCTCAGTCAAATTGACAATTCACAATTTTGGAATGTCTCAAGAGAAATAATATTACATTGTGGTGTCGGAGACTCCGCTTCAGTATGATCTTTCATAAAAGAATTGCTTAGATACAAAAACATGAAAATATTTAATGGATCATGATAAGAGTGGAGCCGTTTGGACCTATAAGCGTTTAATGGATGGAAGCAGTCGAGACCGCCGCCGTTCCTTAGCTATCTAAAAACTGAAAATGGCGCGAAATAATACTCACCGCTAGGCATAAGGGCAAAAGATGCTGCTAAAGTATACAGCGATAAATGAGAACTAAAATTAATATGCTTTTAGTCCTTAGGTAATGATAATTATAGAGAGGGAAGTTATATTGTACGAGCTGTTTGATTTAAAAAAGAAATATGTTAAGGCTATCGTTAGTGATGAGGAAATAGAGATTGCGAAGGCTATACGCGAGTTTGTTAATAAGGAAATCATGCCTCGAAGGAAAGATTTGGAGGGTGGTTGGCATCGCGATGAGAAACTTGCGCGCGAAACTTTCAAGAGTCTTGCTCATGGACTTGTTAAATTAGGTTGCCAAAAATGCTTTCTTCCAAGAGAGTGGGGTGGTGATGGCATTAGTGGTACTGCATGGAATTTGATAACTGCGGAGATTGCGCGTGGAGATTTGGGGCTTGCCATGCACTTTGGTATACTTGCATTATCAATGATGCCAGCAATGCTGGCTAGAAGAAAAGATCTATTCTATAAATTTGGAGACAAGCTTCTGGAGGATAAACCTTGTACAGCCTGCGTTGCCATCACAGAGCACGTGGGTGGGGCTAATATTGAGGATCTAGTACAGCAGGGTAAAGCGATAACAACCACCGCCCGTTTAGATGGGAACGAGTGGGTGATAAATGGTGCGAAGATATGGCCCAGTGGCGCTGGTGTTGCAGACTTATGTTATGTCATAATATGTACAGTGGATCCAACTAAAGGAGATGAGGGTATAGCCTTAATTTACGTCCCCCCGGATGCTAAAGGAGTGTCCTTTGGCAAACCCATCAAGAAAATGGGGATGAGCTGGACAAGCATAAACGCCGAGATTTTCTTGGAAAACGTGAGGGTTCCAAAGGAGTATAGGGTTGCTGAGCCTGGCGAGGACGCGAAAATATTGCGTGATATGATAGCGTATGCACGCCTTAATACTGCGGCTAACGTGACAGCGCTTGCTGAAACGGTATTAGAGATAGTCTTAGATTATACTAAGGATAGAAGGATAATTAAGAAGCCTGTTAGGGAGTACTCCTTGTTTGCTCATATTTTAGGCGATATGACGATTGCTGTCGAAACGTCTAGAGCTTACTGGCTGCAGGTTTCATGGATGTTTGACCATCCAGAAATCTATGGAAGACCTGGCGAGACAGCCAATCTTGCCAGAGCTACAGCAGCAAAAGCATACGCGTGCGATGTGGCTGTTGGGGTAACGAATAAAGCTATGGAGCTCATGGGCTCCTACGGATACTCATTTGAGCTACATATAGAGAAGTATCTTCGAGACGTTAAAACTGCTCAATTATGGTTAGGCGGTCCACAACGAGAACGGCTAGATGTAGCATTAAGCCATTACAGTTTCAAATGGTAAACTTTAATTTCAGCAAGCGCCAGAAAATGTCTTTTCTCATCTTTTCACTTAATTTCTGTAATTTTTTATTGTCAGATAATCTCTCCCAAAAATTTATATGGATTTGAATTATCTCTAAAAAAGAAAAACTCTATAGATTGGCGTTATCCCCGTGTCTTATATATTCATATTTATTAAGTGCTCTCACCATTCAAATGGGTAGAAGCCTAACGCTATGTCTAGAAGGGCGCGTTGTTGCCCCCCTTCCCATAATTGTATAATTTTTACATCTCGTAGGCACTTTTCCAGGCAATATTCATAGGCGCACCCATAGGCGCCCATGAGCTCCATAGCTTTGTTTGCAACCCACACGGCGGCGTCAGCGGCATAAGCCTTCGCTATAGAACACCTTGCATGCATAGCAGGCGACCCTACTGGACCGTATATTTCAGGATGCTCTGCCATCCATGCGGCTTGCAAGTAGTATGCCCTTGCTGTTTCAATTTTTAAGGCCATTTCACCAATAATACTCGCAAAAAGCGAATGCTCCCTAACAGGTTTTCCCATAATCTTTCTTTCTTTTGTCCACTCTAAAACTATCTCTAAACAGGCTTGAGCAACCCCTACAGCGGTAGCTGCGCTTGGAAGCCTTGCCGCTGCAATGTTATTATGGAAAATTTCAGCATCCTTTCCCGGACCCCCTAATCTATACTCTTTGGGTACTCTTACGTTATCATAAAAAATCTCGGCGTTCACATCAGTATAGCACATACCCATCTTTTGTATAGGCTTGCCAAACGAAAGCCCTGGGGCATCTGGAGGAACATAAATATAGGCTATCCCTTCCTCACCTTTCGTTGGATCCGTAGTACACACGGTGACATAAACGATATCCGCCTCTCCCGCACTGCCCGGCCATATTTTCACTCCATTTATCACCCACTCGTCTCCATCGAGAGCCGCTATTGTACGTATTGCACGACCATGCTGAGTTGGGTCTTCAACGTTAGCGCCTCCTTGAGGCTCGGTTACAGCCCAGCATGCGGTGTGTGGTTTATCATCGCAAGCTTTCCTTCCAAAGATTTCTAAAAGATCCATCCTGCCAGCCATTTTAGCCAGATTTAGACAGCCCCAAAGGCAGCCTAGACGCGTAGCCAGACCGGCATCTCCCCTCGCAAGTTCCTCCTGAACCATAAGTTGAGTAATAAAAGACTTTATTCCCAACCCGCCAATCTCTTCTGGAAGAAAAGCCCTTTGAACGCCTAAATCCACAAGCCCCTTATGGATTTCTTCAATTGTCTTCTTCGCTAAATCCTCGTCATGATGCCAGCCGCCTTCGAGGTCAAGACGACGGGGCATAACCTCTCTATTTATGAACTCATGCACTGTGGCCACAATTTCAAAGTCTTCCTTTTTAACAATGGCGCCCACATACTTCTTACGAATATCCAGCAGCTCATACATACCCATCTATAATGCATTTGCATTCCTGAATTAATAAACCTTTACATAAATTTAACACCGCCAAACACTTTATTATTACTCACTTAAGCTTGGCGCAATGCTAAATGATTACTACGCCCATAAGAAGTCAAATTATGCGAGCGTTTTCTATCTCCAAGAAAGTATATAGGCTAGAGTTTTTCTTGCTTCCTCCTCAGTCAGCCCATTTGCCTTAAAGTATTCTCTTGAAACCTCTATAATTTCATCTTCGCTCTTACATTTCCAATATTTCAGCCATCTGTTTTCATATTTCTTTCCACCCATGGCTTCGTTAATAATTCCAAAAATAGACTCTATTGTAAAGGGTTGTCCCTCTACCAAATATGGTGAAAAAGCCAGTGCGCACTGTTGACACCCCATTGTTAAAAGATCACATTCATTCTCAATAACCCTTTTAGTAAGAAACTCCCTAAAGACCGGCACAGTTTTTGCGAAGACCTCTGGAAACGCCACTTTTGGGGTTCCTCCACAACAGAGGTAGGGACCCTTAATCACCGTCAATCCAGGTATTTTTCCCAAAAGTTTATGCAAAACATCATCCACATTGGCTTTTCGATTCCCACAGGAAGGCTGAAAATACACTTTTTTATTCACAGATTTTTTAAACTCTAGTTTATCAACGTTTTCAAGTAGAAACTGACCACAGTATTTTACTTCAAAATCTATTTTGAGGGGCTCTAATTTTTTGTAAATTTTGTTAATAAAGTGATAGCACGCACTACATGTCAAAATCACTCTTTTTGGATTAAATCTTTTAAAGATGGAAATCAGATCCTCGGCGGTTTTATCAAACATCTTTGTGTTCCCGCTGAGATAATATGGAAAACCGCAACACAAACCTCTTCCTTTTTCTATGGGGCCTCCTCCGATGGCTATAAAGTCCACTTTCATGTTCTCGAGAATGTCTAGCCAAGGAAGGGTAAAATGAGGGTGAAAAAGAAGGGTACACCCTAAAAAAACTAGATTTTCAGTCTGGCTTGGTTTAATGGACCATGCGTCCATCCACCTTCTCTCAGAGGGTTTCATCAGCATAGCTGAGATAGTCCTTGGGTTATATGTAGGCGCGGTCTCTCTCTGCTTAATAGCGTCAGGGATTTCACCACGTTTAAAATATTCGCTTCTCACTTTGCCAAACACTTCCACCACATCTATTCCCTGCAAGCATGACCTAGAACATTCTCCGCATAATGTACAGCCAAATGCTTTAAGGTAAACTTCTTTTGAGTCCTCACCATATTTCAAAAATCTCGCCGTCTTCTCCATAATCTTCCCGGGGGTCACGTCACCCAGCACCACGGGGGGCATAGGGCAGTTTCTCAAGCATTCACCACAAGAAACACATTTATCCAAAAACTCCATGGCCTTGGCGTTAAAAAAATCTTCTAAAGATGGGTAGTTTGCTCGCAACATATCGGACAGCAACACTCCTCACCTCATTACAGTTATATTATTAAGATAATTATTAAGATATATATAATATTATAATATTATTTAGATAAAGTCTCAGTAAAGTCAGTAGGGTGTTTGGATGAGACTACTTAAAACAGATCTATCCATATTTCAGAGACTTGACCTTGTCTGGCAGCCTGTAAGCGTTAAATTTCTTTTTGAGAAGCCTGAAGGAATTCAACGTTTGGACAAACAGATAGCCCTCTGTGAAGCCCTAAAGGAAATGCATTTTAGAACAGAGCCGTTTTATATAGATAAGGAAAATGAGAACTGCGCGGGGAAATTTTTGCTTGGGATGGTTGATTCTCCACTTCCTCCCGGATTGGCGGCACGCATTGGCGTGGATTTTGAAATTTTTCAAGAACCCCGCGTTAACAGGAGGATACATGAACAAATTCCAACGCTTCCTAAAGGCCTTGTAAATTACGTTGTTTTCTCTAACCTAAATAAACTAACATTTGAGCCGGATCTCCTCATCGTTGAAGCTACTCCAGACCAAGCAGAAATAATATTGAGGGCAATGAGCTACTCAACTGGAAAAATATGGGAATCTAAGCAGTCTATTGTAGGAGCATGCGCGTGGCTCTTCATTTACCCATATAAAACTGGACAAGTTAATTATTTAATTACGGGAATGTCCTTTGGAATGAAGGCAAAACATGTATTCCCAGCAGGGTTAATTCTAATTTCTATTCCATACGACTGGATACCAATAATAACACAAAATCTTAAAGAAATGCGATGGGATCTTCCAGCCTACACAAAGGGTAGAGAGTGGGTTATCGAGCAATCCCGTAAATATTTTATGCTTAAATAAGATGACAAAAAGCCTTTCTCTTCAAGATTCTCTAAGCTGCTTAAAATCATTACAGACTGTAAAGGCAAAAAGGGATAAACTGGGGGTTGGCTGATAATTTGTCTTAAATATTCAAACATGGCTAAATTAAATTGGAGTGATTTAGATGACTGAAATTTATTCTAGTCTTTTAAATGGTTAAACATTGTAGCCTTTGTTATTACGGTTATTGTGAATGGGTTGGCAGGTAGCACAACAATTATTGGCGGTAAAAATACTGCTCAAATTTCTGATGCAAATCCCACTTTGATAACTCCAGCGGGCTACGTTTTCTCCATATGGGGAATAATTTACATATTGCTTGCAATCTTCATTTTTTATCAAGCGTTGCCAAGCCCGCAAGCAAAAGAATTTAGGGAAAAAGCTGGCTATCTGTTTATAGCAAGCAGCATATTAAATGTTGTTTGGCTTTTTCTCTGGCAGTTTGAATATCTTGTTTTTCAGTTTTTGTTATGTTTCTGCTTCTGGCCACCTTAATAGCGATTTATCTCCGCCTAGAAGTCGGAAAGCCCGCAGTTTCACTACGTGAAAAAATAGCGTTTCATGCGCCTTTCAGTGTCTATCTCGGATGGATCACTATTGCTTCCATAGCAAACGTTGCTGCCGCATTGGTTTCGCTTAACTGGGATGGTTTTGGAATAAGTCAAGAAACTTGGGCTTTCTTGATGGTTATCATCGTCCTAGTAATAACTTTGCTTATAATAGCTACAAGAAAGGACATAGCCTACGGGCTTGTAATCATATGGGCTTTGTTAGGCATAGCTGCGAAGCAAAGCGGAAACCAAGACATCGGTATAGCCACTGAGGTAAGCGCCATTATTATACTGATCGCGTTAGCTTTATCAATTCTAATTTCAAAAATAAAACAATGAAACAAATGCGGTATCTGGTCTTTATGAATGATTACAAAGCAAAAATTCTTAACTTCGAGTTGATTGGAATAGTTTTCATAGTTTTTGTTAGAAGCGCTTTACACTTCACTTTCGATTTATCTGGTCGCAATCCTTTTGCCGGCATTTTTTCAGCTGTTAACGAAAGTGTCTGGGAACATTTGAAGTTGAGTTTTTGGCCTGCATTACTATATGTAATCATTGAGTATAGATATTTGAAGAAAACAGCTGGCAATTTTTACCGCCAAAGCTGTTGGCATTTACCTTATGCCGCTGATTATTGTTTCTTCTTTTTTCTACTTATACAGAATCTTCAGTGAAGAAAATTTAACATTAGACATTATAATTTTCATTGCAGCCGTAGCAATTGGGCAATTAGCAAGTTATAAACTAATGATATGGAAGAAAACGCTAAAAATATATGCAAAAATCTCTCTTGTAGCTATAATCACTTTGGCCGGTCTTTTTGTCATTTTCACTTTCTATCCACCGCGATTGCCATTGTTCCAAGATCCAATCAGCAACGGATATGGAATTACCGGATAAGACATGCCGTCAAAATTATCAATCAATCTTATCCAATATTTAATGCCATTAATGTCTAATGTTAAATTAAAGGAGAGACAGTAAACCCAACGAACCTAATACCGTTAACTATAGCTTCTCCGCAACCCTTAGGCGCAACAATATACAGAAAATATTTCCTGAGGTTCCTTGATGCTCCAGCCCTACCCTTAAACACCCGCTCAGACTCCATGAAGGGCTTCTCAGACCGTAAGACTAGGCCCCTCCTCCAAAGCCTATATAAGCAGCCCTCAAACCCAAACCAGTAGAGGCAACAATATCCCTATAAGGCCGTGGAATACCATCAGAGAGAACCCTCAAAACAGCCTCAACAGTCCGACCAACCAAACCCAAACACCAACAATAAATAACGCATACCGGAATATTTAAAGTGTGGGTTCAAACCGAAAAGAAAAATAGAAACCCATGCAGAAACTAAGCAAGAATTAAGCTCACTCCTTACTCAAAAACAGCCAAAAAACAAGCCTAAAATGAGCAAAATGATTGGCGCCGGGGGTGGGATTTGAACCCACGCGGCCCACAATGGCCACAGGCTCTCTAGTTATTTCGACTCCAGGCTTAAGCTCGCGAATATATGCGATCTGCTCCCTACCAGATTCCCCGCCACCTACGGCTCTAGGAGACCCCGGCTCATTTCTATAGTAATTTTTTAATTATTTGCGCTATTTAAGTTTGTTAGCTTGTTCAACATTGCTTCTATATCTTCGGGCCGCGGCCACCGCAAATTAAACACCTTGACATATCTTATGAACTATCCTTTACATATCTTTCATAGCATAAACCAAAAGCCTTATTGTAGGGCTTTTGGAGGGCTTCGGGGTACTTGGCCTTAAGCTCTTCTAGGTCGACTTTTTTAATGTTAACTAGGTAGCCGCTTACGACCATTAGGGCGGCTGTTTTGCCCTCTTCTTTTGGGGCTATTAGGTTGATTGCTCCTCCCCTATCTATCCTATCTTCCAAGGATACTATGTCTGCTCTTGCGCCATGATCTATGGATACCACGCCTGGCATTATGCGCTCAGTCACGTAGGCTCCTGCTAGAACAGCACCCCTCTCGTTGTAAACCATAACAATGTCTCCTGTCTTTATTCCAAGTTTTTCAGCGTCCCTACGGTTTATCCATATCGGCTCGTACAGATACCCATCGGGGCCTCTAACCTTACATGTAGGTATTTCATGGAACCACGCTACATCATCTAACTGCGCATGCATTCTCCACCTTGGATGATTCGAAACCAGCAGGAATGGATACTTTTTGGCTCTTGGATGCTGGAGACTCTCCCACCATGTCTCACCATAGGGAATATATTTGGGTATAGGGGGTCTTTCAGGATCCCCCAGCTCAGCCAGCCTCTCGGAATAAAACTCAATCTTACCAGAAGGAGTCTTTAGCGGAAAGGAATCAGGGTCCTCAGCAAAAAAGCTCATATAAGGTTTTTGCAATTTCCAATTTGGATCTACTGGAAGCAGCCAATATCCCTTCTCTTTCCATTCTTCAAAACTAATATATTTAGAGACACCGGTTTCCTCAAAAAATGCCCTTAACCATTCATCAAAATTTCTTTTTCCTCCCGTAAATTTATCTAAAAGATCAGGTATTCCCAGCGCCGGGCCGAGCTTTTCAGCAATTAAGCAACAAATCTCATAGTCGCTCTTAGATTCGCCAATAGGCTCAATACACTTGGGAGAAAATATAAGGGCATTAAATTGTGTGTTTTTTGGCCACTGTACAAATACCACGTCGTCTTCTTCTAGAGGAGTTGTGACAGGTAGGATTATGTCGGCGAAGAGAGCGTCGTTCTCCAGCCATGGAGATTGCGCCAATATAAATTCTATTTTCGGGCTCCTGAAAGCCTCGGCCATTTTATATCCGCCGTTCCAGCATGTTAGCCAACAACAGCAACTACTCCATATCATCCTAATTTCTGGGCAACCTTCAGCAGGATACTTATGCTTCTCGAACTGGCATTCGGTAGGGCAAGCTACCCATGTGTGACTGTACCATTCAATTGGGGGGTTTAGAACCGCTTCCGGCACCAGAACCCGTGGAATAAACTGTTTAAACAACTTCTTAAATTCATCATGGTTTCGGATGGCCACCAGAGAATAAGATGGAGCGCGGCAGCGGCTATACTTTATAATGGCTTCTTGAATTTTTGACCATAAATCAACAGGATGCACGATGAGGGAAGACTGGAGGAAAGCTCCATGAAGTTGATGCCGCCCAGGTTTTCCAATGCCCTGCATTGCAAGCAATGCAACTTCCAGCCTAGCAGGCTCAGTTGAGTATGCGCCTCTGATCATTCCACCTCCATAATGGTGCATTATTGTTGTTCTTTTTGTTGCCCATAGTCTTGCCAGCGCCTTTATTATTCTTGCAGGCACCCCCGTTATCTCCTCAGCCCATTTAGGAGTCTTTGGTACCCCATCCTCCCTTCCCAGGACATAGTCTTTAAATTTCTCGAAGCCAACCGTATGTGTAGCAACATACTCCTCATCGTAGAGGTCTTCTGTGATCCAGACATAAGCTATTGCAAGCTGCAATGCAGCATCAGTATTAGGCCTTATAGGAACCCACTTATCAGCATGAACAGCAGCACCGTAATTCAGGTCAGGACAAATATATATTTGTTGTATGCCTGCTTCCTTAAACCAGAATCCCCACAAACCGCGGCCTTGATCCCCGAAGCCCCAGGATGTTGTTTCAAAGTCGCATCCCCAACACAGCATAACTTCAGTGTTCTCCAGAATGTCCAGCAGCACATTAGTGCTTTCTTCCATACCAGCAACTTCCATGCCCCAAACGTGTTTTGCACCCCACCACCAACCCTCCCAGCTATCCGGGTTTCTAATCTGCCAAGTGCATCCGCCTACATGCTGGAGAAGTGAGGGGATCATTTCATGGGGTCCATGAAAAGTCTTAGTTTGAGAGTGCCCGTCGTCTTGGACAAGTATGGCGTAAGATCCGTATTTTTCAATGATTCTTTTCAATTCTCTAACAATAATATCTATGGCTTCCTCCCACGTTATTCTAACGTAGCTACTTTTACCCCTGTTTTCAGGATGCCTTTCGCCATCAGGGTCCCAATCAACCCTTTTCAAGGGATATCTAACTCTGTTAGGAGAGTAAACACGCTGTTTATACGCTATACTAAATGGGGGCGGAAGTTCTTTAGCTGAGGGCTTAAAGACCTTACCTCGGGCCTCAATTGCCCACGAAGGCAATTCTTCAACATCATATTTCCAGTCATAATGCAGGGGCCTTATCCTAATAATTTTGCCGCCTTCAACATCAACCCTTACAGTAACGCCTCCTGTGCTTAAGCCAACAAAACTAAGCACCTTAAGGAGGGATTTTGCCAATATCATTCCCCCATGCTAAACTTTACTTTTATTTAAACCTAATCTAAATAAAATTTACGCATTACCGCTCAAAATCCCATGTGCCCTTCGTAGATTATTTTAGACGCTGCCCATTCCAGCCTCAATGGATAATTGCGTACTTTTAAGCCTCCCTGACGCTCTTGGTACTCGTCAGAAACTTCCTCGCAAAACCTATTTTCTCAGAGTGCTTTAAACCAGTATGCTTGAGAGACTCGCCTCTGCTTGAATAGGAATCTTAAGGCTTCTTAATTGTTACTTTAATTTCCTCTACTTGCCCGATGCCGTTCAAAGAGGAAATCATGCCCATTAAAGTTCTTTTTATGAAAAGTCTTGGGAAAGCCTTCAATGGCACAATTTTCCTATTCACCTCTAAGACAATATCCTCTTTTTCAAGTAGTGGGCATTCTTTAAGGCTACTAGTCTCAGTAATTATGGCCTTTGCGAGCTCATGACATGAACTATATCCGCATTCCCCGCAGCGAGAGAAGTTGGGGAAGAGTGGAAGAGCTTTCCGCTCTACTATATCAGCAAGCTCTTTAGTCTCCATTTTACAGTTGAGTATAGGAATCCCAAACGCGGATGCTTTCTCCACCTCCTCTTTAGACTCAGCTATTATACCCGAGACTGCGATTGTTAAATCATCATAGAACCTTTGCACTTCAGCGACGTCCTTTGCCGCGATTACCTTTACCACAGTCCTCTCATTCTCAAAGCCTTCTAGAAAGAGATAATCAATCCCCGCTAGGAGGGATGCTATCTCCCTTAAAGGGAGTCTCCTCTTTACGAAGATTGCTATTTCATTTATGGCGGCACCCACCACGATTTCAGCCCCCGCCTCACCATACCTCCAGGTCTCCTTACTCGGAGTGTCGATCCACCCAGCGTTAGGCATTTCCTTGACCGACCCAACTCTATAACCCCTATCCCTAAGCTCACGAGCTAAGTGCTGAATAATTGTGGTCTTTCCAGAATTCTTTCCGCCGACAACAGCAGCAACTCTCATCATTGGGGACCACGGAGAACATACTTACAAAAACCCTATATATACATTATGCAGTATTTTTTATTATTCCATTTGAGAGTGCCAATATGGAGAGAATTGAGCCGAAGAGATCGCTTAAATTAGCCCCCTACCCAGAAGCCTTAGAGAAACTTTTTAAGGTCTTCCAAAGCAGGTCTTTTGAATATGAAAGTATTTCGGTTGAGGAGTCTATTGGCCGAGTTTTAACCGAGGATATTATAGCGAATGTGGATGCCCCTGAAAGAGATATTGCCATGGTTGACGGATATACGGTGAAATTCAAAGATGTATCTGGGGCATCTGCGGAGAAGCCTGTTCTATTAAAGATTATTGGAAAATTCTATCCATGGGATAACCCGGTAGGTGTTAAGCTGCTGGAAGGAGAGGCTGCCTACGTTACATGTGGAGCACCACTACCGGAGGGAGCGGATGCAGTGATAATGGTTGAGAACGCGGTTTTCCGTGATGGGAAGATCGAAGTGCGGAGGCCGGTTAAAGAGGGCGAAAATGTAATCCACGCCGGAGAAGACATAAGGAGGGGAGATATAATACTCAGGGCTGGATCCATTTTGAGACCCCAAGACGTCGGCGTTCTGGCAGGTCTGGGCATTAGGAAAGTTAATGTTGCCAGGAAACCTCGAGTGGCAATAATCGCTACGGGAAACGAGCTTATTGAGCTGAGCAAAAGAGAGCCAGCGAGAATAGCTGATAATTACGCCCTCATAGTCTCAGGTTTAATATCTAGGATTGGGGGGGAGCCCTTAAGGCTCAGCATAGCACCCGACGACCTCGACGAGATAAAAAGGAGGATTAAAGAGGCCCTAGAAAGCGCCGATATTATCGTCACTGTAGGGGGCTGCTCAATGGGCGAAAAAGATTTTGTCCCAGATGCAGTTAATTCCCTCGGCCAGCCGGGTGTGATAATTCACGGGATAAGGGTGAAGCCAGGGAAAGTTACTGGGTTTGGGATGGTTAGAGGAAAGCCTATTGTAATGTTACCAGGATTGCTTGCGTCCACGATGGCTGGTTTTTACCTAATTTTTGTGCCCCTAATCAGCCTATATATGGGTTTAAAGGTGGAGCAACTGCTTCCAACAATCACAGTTAGAATGGGGCACGATCTGGACCTAGATGAAAAACCATTGTACAGGTTTTTGCCCGTTCGTATTAAAGGCCAAGAGGGTAAACTTTATGCGGAGGCCGTTCCCGGCGGCCCAAATAGTTTAAGTAGGTTCGTGAAAGCCAATGGTTTTATACTAATTCCCCCGAAAAAGAGATTAAGGAGAGAGGAGGAGGTAAGTGTAACGCTATATAGCAAGGATGAATTTAGCAGATTCTTTGATTAAGGTGATGGAGAATGATAATGATATCTGTTGTAGGAGTAAGTAAATCTGGCAAAACAACTACAATTGAGTATTTGGTATCGAGACTTGTGAAGGATGGTTATAAAGTAGGCTCAATAAAGCACATTCATCACCCAGACTTTTCAATAGATACGGAGGGCACTGACACTTGGAGGCATATGCGTGCAGGGACAAGGGTAACAATCGCATTTGCACCAAACGAGATAGTGGTAATTAAGAAGACGGACAGCTCTTCAATGGACCTTGAGAGCATTATTAAGCTATTTAAAGATGAGCAGTTAGACGTAATATTCATTGAGGGGCTCCACTCACTAACGGCGAAAAGAAAAGATATCCCGAAAATAGTGACAGCAAAGGAACCAGAAGATCTGATGAGAACATTAGAGGGAACGGAACCAGTGCTGGCGATCACAGGGGTTATAGCCAAAAAGAGGGCTAGAGTGGGTAGAGTTAGCGCGCCCATAATTGACTTAGATGGGGAAGGTGACGTCCTGCTGAAGCTTGTTAAGAGCCAAATCGGGCGGGGCTGAGAGGATAAGCATGGTTGAGAAGGGCGCAGAAGTGCTTGCTGAAACCATTAGTCTCTGCCCGGAGTGTTTTAAAATTGTTCCCGCCAAGATAATCACTGACGGCGTAAGAGTTTATATGAAGAAGTTTTGCAAGCAGCATGGAGAGATAGCAGCCCTAATATGGAGCGACCTCAAGCTCTACATGCGAGCCCTGCGCTATTCCAGACCAGGCAAACCTGCTAAGCCTCACGTTAAAAATATTGCTAGAGGCTGCCCATTTGACTGCGGTCTCTGCCCATCACACAGGCAGCATACTTGCCTAGCCATACTAGAGGTCACGGATGCCTGCAATCTTTTATGTCCTATATGTCTTGCGGATTCAAAGGAGGAGCCTTGGTGGAACCCCACAATTGAGGATATTGAAGGGATGCTTAAAGAACTTTTGAGGTGTGAGGGGAAGCCCACAGCTATACAGCTCTCGGGAGGGGAACCAACCATCAGAAAAGATCTCCTCGATATAGTGGGGTTATGTAAAGATTTAGGCTTTAGGTTGATTGAGATAGATACAAATGGCATAGAATTGGCTAAGAATCCGAGTCTTGCTAGAGACTTAGCGGATGCTGAAATTAGCGGAGTATACTTGCAGTTTGATGGCTTAACGCCAGAAGTTTATCAGACAATTAGGGGGCGTGATTTAACAATAATTAAAGAAAAAGCCATCGAAAACTGTTCAAGGGCGGGCTTAAGCGTAACTTTAGCAGTAACAGTCTTAAGGGGTATTAATGAGCAGCAGCTGTGGGACATAATTAGATACGCTGTTTCAAGGAGAGCCATAGGAGTTAACTTTCAGCCATTCGCCGCCCTTGGAAGATACCCACAGAGTCTCTTCAACCCGCTGGATAGGACGACGATAAGCGATATACAGATTGGAATTGAGCAGCAGAGTTGTGGGAAATTAAGGGCTACTGATTTCATGCCAGTCCCATGTCCAGATCCAAGATGCTCATCGCTACTCTACGCCTATTACAGCGCAGATGGGGAATTGCACGCAATCAATACGCTCGCAGATATGGAGCAGCTAATAGACAAGCATTCGCTCAAGAACGAGTTTATTGAATTCGACAAGATGTTAAGGGCGGTGGCTGACGAGCTTGCCATCTCCAGCACCTTTTTAAGAGGACTGAAGCCGCAGGCCATTGGCTCATCACTTAGACTCCTTCTGGAGCAGCTGAGACCAAAGGGCTTCTTCTCCATAGGGTGCCATTTCGCCCAGGATGCTTGGACGGCAGATTTAGAGAGACTATCTAAGTGCTGCGTCCATGAATTGAGGGAAAATGGTAGGCTCATACCATTTTGCCTTTATAACATCACATTAACAAAAGGTGAAAAACTTTATAGAGACAGCAATTCATACATCAGGCTAGCGGGGGTTCAACATGGACAGGTGACCACTAATTTATGCAACTGCTAACACCGCAAGTTTAATAACAAGGTTCTCAACACGCTAACCCAGTATCATATTGAAGTTGAAGACCTTGGCTCAAGTTTTTCAAGCTTACCATCACTCCATAACTTTTTTCTGACGCTCTTTAACGACCACCAACAATTTATGGGCAAATTTAATCTTGACGGGAAAATCGTCGCCAGAAAATCTTAAAAGACTATTCATAAAGAGTTTAAACTTTCCTAAAGCCGCACAACTTTTAATAAATTGTTGAACTGAAGATTAAGTGGTTAGGTAAGGAGTGAAAAGCCGAAATGCCCACTATGCTGTATCCCAAGGTTAAGTTATGGCTTGTTAACGAGAGCAACGAAGCCGTTTTTGGCGAGGGGCTCGCAAGGCTTTTAGAGGCGGTTGAAAAGTGCGGCTCTATTCTTAAGGCATCGTCAGATTTAAATATGTCCTATAGGTACGCCCTTCATAGGATTTCATTGGCGGAGAAACGTTTAGGGTTTAAAATTGTTAAAAGAAGCCGCGGTGGTACATTGGGAGGCTACTCGGAATTAACAGCCGAGGGAAAAGCCCTTCTCACAAAATACGAGAAGATAGAAAAGGAGATAACTAAATTTCTAAAGATTCTGGAAAGCATTAATGGTTAATGCCGTCTTGGTCTGATGACTATTTGCTTGCATGCTCCCTTAAAGCTTGGGGTTCCTCCCCCTTCTGAAACTATTTGTAGAATACTCTCACTATCCACGATTCTTACGCAGCCTATAGCCGTTACGCCATGTTTGAATAGGGGATCTGGGAAGGTGCTTGCTGTTGGACATACGAGAGCTATCTCTCTTGCAGTCTTAGAAAGCTCTAAGAGGTGATCTATTGTTCCATTTGCTAAGGCCGTTCCAGTAATAATGGCGACGGTAGCCCGCGGTAAAATATCCTCAGAAGCCATATCCGGAAAAACGTTTGTCCCCCGTATCCTCGGGTTCCTTTCTAATATGAATATTTTATTGGTTTTCTCCATGATCTTCGGGATAAAAGGGCGAATATTTCCCACAAGAACCACAGTATCGTCCTCGGTGATCTCAATTTGATCGATGAGATCCCCTTCAACAACCACATACCTATCCGGTTTCTTCTCCATAATCAATTGAGAGAGCGTTTAGGGCAGCCACCCCCACAACAGCCTCACTCAAATCCCAAGAAAGAGACAATTTAGCAAGCTCTATAGCTGGGCTCCCGGCCAGGGTTCCGGCTCTCCTCCAAATTTGGCAGCAATCGTGTAACCCAATCCAATAACAACCCTCACAGCCCGCACCACATCTACATTCTCGATCTCAGCCCTAATAGAACATAGTAAATCCTTAACTATCTTCCCCGGCATGAAGGAACCTCAGAAAATCAAAATTCCTACTAGGGAATATTAAATTTTATGACCACCTTTTAGTAAAGCTTTTATATCGATATTACAAACTTATAATATCGCTTTTTCAAGAGGTGAGGGAATGGAAGATATAGTAAAGTTAGCTGAGGCACTTCATGGACATCTTTCGCCCGGGGTTGCCCTTGGTATTCAGATAGGTCAGATAGGGTTAAAAAGGTTAGGTCTTTCTAGGGGAGATAGAAGGATTTTTGCGGTAGTCGAAACATCAATGTGCTTAGCTGACGGTGTTCAGGTAAGTACCGGGTGCACTGCCGGGCACTCTTCCCTGCGTGTCGAGGATTTTGGGAAGCTTGCTGCTTGTATAGCTAGGTCGGATACAAAGGAGGGGGTTCGTCTATCCCTAAAATGTGATTCCCTACCCCAAATCGTCAGAGACTGGGTTCTACGTAGGAGAAAGTTCAGTCATGAGGAGGAGGAAAAAGTCTCCAGGGAAATATTACATTTAGATGAGACATTTTTCCATGTTGAGCGGGTGAGCGTCGAGCCCTTCTCGACGTTTGAGACGGCGGCAATAGTGAAGTGTGACCTATGCGGCGAATGGGTTGTTGAGACAAAGACCGTTAGGGTCGATGGGAGGAACATCTGCAAGACATGCGGCGGCGAAAGATACTATAGGCCACTTAACCCATAAGGGGATTGAAGATGCGAAAGAGCATTATTGTCATAATAGTTTTTGTTTTACTGGCAGCTATAAGCTCGGTAGCCTATTATGTTTGGTTGTCTTCGATTCCCGGTAGTATTCGTAGTGGTGAAACCAGCAAGTCTCAAGAGACTATCGAAGTCATAGATGCTCTAGGCAGAACTGTTAAAATTAAAATGCCTATAAATAGGGTAATAATTACTGGAAAAGGTTCATGGCCCATAATGACAGTAGCATATATGTTTCCGAACGCCAAAAAAGTTCTCTATGGTCTAAGCTCAAGCTTAAACAGCACCCTGTTTCGGATGATTGATCCGAATTTAGCAGATAAAATTGTCCCAGTCGAGCTTAGCGTAGAAGAAATATCTAAAGCAAAGCCTGATGTCGTCATACTTAAAACTACGATGAGATCTCTGGGCGATCAGCTCGAAGAGCTTGGTATTCATGTTGTCTATGTTGATCTCGAGAATTTGGAGAGCTATGTTCGGGATTTGAGGGTGTTGGGAAAGATATTTATGGATGAGAGAAGGGGTGAGGGGCTAGCAAGATACTATAGCGAGTGGGTTAATTCTATCGCCTCAATGGCGCCGCCGAGCGCTGAGCGGCCAAAAGTCCTATTCTTATATTATAGTGTGAAGGGGGGAGAAGTAGCGTTTAACGTGCCAGGCAGCGGATGGCTACAAACATTCATGGTGGAGGTCGCTGGGGGGTACCCATTATCAAAAGAGGCTCCAGGGACCGGATGGAACACAGTAACTTTCGAACAGATTGCTAGGTGGGCCCCGAATATAATTTTCATAGTCACATACTCAAACAAGCCATCACCAAGCGAGGTGAAAGAGAGACTCCTAAGGGATGAGATGTGGACCAATATACCTGCTATTCGAAGTGGAAGAGTTTACGCCGTCCCAGATGATTGTAATGTCGCAGCTCTAGGAAGCTGGGACGCACCGGGTTCACGCTGGATTCTCGGGCTCCTATGGATGGCGAAGAAAATACACCCAAGCATCTTCCAAGACCTGGATATTAAGGAAGAAGTCGAAAGATTCTATACGAAGATTTATGGCTTAAGCAAAGCGGACGCTGAAAAGGTCATCGCTCAAATAACCGGGGACTTCCCATAGCCAGCCTTAAGAGGGTGGTATTGGTGGGGGCTTATACAGGCCGATTCCTGGCGCTCGCATGCATTTTAATAGCTACTTCTATCCTCTCAGTTTTATTCATCGGGAGGTACGCAACAAATCCATTCCACACCACAAGTGATGAGATGACTCTAGGCATAATTTTGAGGATTAGATTGCCAAGAGTGTTAACAGCGATGATCTTAGGCATGGCTCTATCCGTGGCTGGTGTAACTATGCAGTCCGCCTTCAAGAACCCGCTAGTGAGCCCGGAAATTTTGGGCGTAAGCCAAGGAGCAGCATTCGGAGCGGCATTGGCCATACTTTTCCTGCCCGGAGACCCATTAAAAATGCAGCTCCTCTCAGCAATCTTTGGTTTACTGGCGCTCCTAGCGTCCTACACTATTTCCTCGGCGATAAAGTATGGTGGGAGGATCCTCAGGCTCGTTCTGGCCGGGCTGGCTGTTTCAGCAACATTTTCAGCCGGCGTTGGCATCATGAAATTCATGGCAGACCCCCTTAAACAGTTACCCGAGCTAACTTTTTGGCTTTTAGGAGGCCTATCTGGCGTCATGTGGAGGAACTTCCTTTACATGGCCCCACTAGCGACAGCGGCAATCGCCTTCCTATTCGTTATTAGGTGGCGGATAAACCTACTGGTATTAGATGATGACGTAATCATATCGTTAGGAACGGATCCGAGGAAATTGAGGGCGTTGGTCATAACCATAGCAGTGATCGCCACGGCAGCCGTGACCTCCGTGGCCGGGATAATAGGGTGGATTGGGCTAACAGTCCCGCATATCTGTAGGAAACTCTTCGGAGCCGAAAATAGTAGGGTTATACCGGCGTCTATAATGCTAGGCGCCCTACTGATGACGATCTTTGATAATATAGCGCGGGCGGCGGCTGCTGGCGAAATCCCCCTAGGCATAGTGACGTCACTTTTAGGCGCTATCCTCTTCGTGCTATTCCTTTCAAGGGGGGTGCCGCATGAGTAAAGTAGTCATCAGGAATTTGAGGTACCGATACCCAACCTCCAAAGAAGACGTGTTAAAGGGAGTGACCCTTAAGATTCCGGAGGGCAAGGTGACTGCTCTCCTAGGACCAAACGGCTCAGGGAAATCCACGCTCTTTAAAGTTTTACTTAAAGTTCTAGGCCCCTACAAGGGCGACATATATGTGAATGGCGAAGATTTAAAGCATATCGATGTGGATGTACTAAGTAGAGCAGTAGCTTGGGTTCCTCAGGAAGAGGACTCGCTCTTCCCATACACCGTGTTGGATTATGTGCTTTTAGGCAGAACCCCCCATCTTGGCTTCTTCAACATGCCCAGTAAGAGGGACGAAGAAATCGTACACAATGTTCTAGCGCAGCTCGGCCTATCCAGCATAACCCATAGGAAGGTCCCAACCCTAAGCGGTGGAGAAAAGAAGCTTGTCTCGATAGCTAGAGCTCTTGCCCAAGAATCCGAAACCTTAATCCTAGATGAGCCCACAGCCCACCTAGACATTGGTAATAAGGTTAGGGTGCTCAACATAATTAGGAGGATGGGTGACTCTGGGAAAACGGTCATATTCTCAACACATGATCCAAATGAAGCCTTCCTAGTTGCTGACAACGTAGCCATAATGAATGGTGGTGAAATAGTAAGCAGGGGCCCACCATCCTCAGCTATAACTGGAGAATTACTAGAGAAGGTTTATGGCGTGCCAGTAACAGTATATAGAGTGAATGACAAACAAACTTTAGTGGGAATTCATCCCGAAAGCTTCAAGTCTTTATAACAACAACTCCCCCATTGGTTTATTGCAGCATTGTCATATTTTCCGAACTTTATCCGAGTTGTGAGGGCTTATTCCTCCAGAGAATTCCAAAGTCACTTATCCTCAATATTAGAGAAAAGTCTGCTCAAAGATTAGACTCATCTCAGCTGGGAGACTATCAGTTTAGCTAAGTGGATTAACTAAAGTATGTTAATATCAAAAACATAGCTCCATGAGCATATATTTAATCAAAAAGTACAAATTTACAAAATTTGTTAATGGGAAGACGGGAGCCATGAAGAAGAGGAGGTTTGGGCGGACGCTATTGACTGAGGAGGAGGTTAAGGTTTTGGATGCGTTGCTTAGCTGCAAGAATGTTACTGAGGCTGCTGGGAAGCTTGGTAAGGCTCAGCCTACCGTGAGCATTGTAAAGAAGCGGGTTGAGGAGAAGATAGACATGGCTATAGAGACGCTAAAGCTAGCGCTAGACAAAGAACTCGTGAGTGCAGATGATCTATTGAGGTTGATAACCGCCGCGGAGGCATATAAAGGGATTAAGAAGAGGGCGTCTGAAAGTGGGCATTAAGGTTAGGCGCATTTCAACCTAACTTCTACTTCATTACTATGACACCGCTTCCCCGATACTTTCCGTGCTTGAGCATATTTAGGGCCTCGTTTGCCTCCCAAAGCCTAAATTCCACTACTTCAGGCTTTATTGGGACCCTAGCAGCTATCTTTAGGAACTCGGCTACATCCCTCCTAGTTATATTTGCAACCGACTTTATTTCCCTCTCCCACCACAGATGCTGTACATAATCTAGATCTGTTATGGGAGTCTCCTTCCTTATGAGGTTCATTACTAATCTGCCACCCTTCTCAAGGTTCCTAAGCGCTTCCCTCACCGGCATGCCTGTTGGGGTTGTGTCTATTGCGCAGTTCAATTTCAGCGGCGGGAAATCGCCTGTCTCTCCAACCCAGTCGGCGCCCATTTTGAGGGCCAGCTGGCTTGGGTCATCACCGCGCCTCCTAGTGAAGACGAAGATCTTACTGTTCGGATAAAGATATCTTATTAGCTGGAAGATTATGTGAGCTGATGAGCCGAAGCCGTAGAGCCCTATTACATCGCCGTCCTCCATGCCAGTAAGTTTAAGCGTCCTATACCCAATAGCCCCAGCGCAGAGTAGAGGGGCCGCCTCTACATCAGAAAAAACGCCTGGAATACTATAGGCGTAATCCTCGTTAACGACCATGTACTCAGCATAACCCCCATTGGCATCACAGCCAGTGCCCATAAAATTCTCGCAGAGGTTTTCCAGACCCCTCTTACAGAAGCGGCATACACCACAGGAGGAGTAGATCCATGCAACGCCCACCCGATCCCCAGCCCTAAACCTCTCGGCGTCCGATCCGATCTCAGCAACTCTGCCAACAACCTGGTGCCCAGGTATGACCGGGAGCCTCGGCCGGAGCCTCCCTTCTATCTCATCCAACTCCGTCCTGCATATTCCGCATGCATGAACCCTAATTAGGATCTCTTTTCCCCTAGGTTCAGGCGTTGGGATGTCCTCGTAGCTTAGGGGATTCTCCTCGATCGGCGCTATCCTCTTAATAACCATGGCTTTCATTGCCATCAACCATCTAGAAGAAAGGGGGCATTTACCTTTAACTTTTACCCAGAATGTCCCATAATTTGAGTCTCTAGTGGTTAGCGCGCTCGGTTATGGCGTCTTATCCCACTCTTTCTTCTGTAAAGCTCTTTGGTCCAGGCGTTCAGAACTTTTTCAATGTGCTCTTTTATGGCCTCTGAAACGAATGAGTCTATTGTCTTCCATGCTCCTGGCGTGAGGTACATGGTCTCTCTCTTTAATCTCGATAGCTATTTCCTTAGGTATTTTGATTTCAAGGAACTGAGATTTCAACCACTTTTCAGGGCTATTCTCGTAGCAATATAGCGCCTATCTGAAAGTCTCAGTATCTTGCCCTCAAGTTCAAGCTGGTAGAGGACCTCATGTATCCGGTGCCTATCTATTGGCTGGATACATTACTTGTAAATGAAGTCTATGTCAAATGGCTCGTTCCCAAGTTTAATAAACTCGAGGAGGTTATCCTTAAATCCCTCTAGGCTTATCACTTCCTCTCATCGCTCACCTCAGCCCTAAGCCTTAGAACCTTGTCCCTCACGGCATCCTTAATGAATTCCATCCTACTCTTGTACCCAAGAATTCCAGCTGAGACTATTTTGTCAACTTCGTCCATAAGCTCCTTCGGTATCTTAACGCTAATGTATTTTGCTCCTTCTTCCTCCCCCTGCTCTCTAACCTTCTGGGAGGCCTTAATAATCGACTTCGGCATTCAATACACCATATTTTCTTTATCTATAGGACATAGGTGCGCCAAAACATTTAAGCATTACGTAAAACAAGGTTACCAAAATTCAGAGACTCCCATAAAGCCTTTCTAAGAGGGATCTTTAAGGGCACCGGCAATCTTCAGCCAATCTTATATAAATATGAAAAGATATAAATGCTTGGCCCCAATTATGAAAAGAATATGATGAATATTATGAGGAGATTGAGTGAAGAAAGAGTGTTCGTAGTTCAGGGGGTAGTTTCGCTCTTCCTCCTTCTCATAACCATCATAATTTGTTCTTTTAGTAACCTTGTTCCAGAGGAGGAGGGGATTATTTCTGCAGCATCATGCACCTCGGTGGTACTGTTTTTTGTTATAATTTCGGTCATTGGTAAAGAGGGTATTGAGGGGTTCTTCTACGCATTGGTTGGCTCATTTATAGCGTGGTTGGCTCTAACCCTTCTTGGATCTAGACTGGCCTTCGACCCAGAGATAAGCAATTACCTACTTGCGTCAATAGCCCTCTCAATAACCCTCTCGCTTAGTGGAATCCTATACGCAATGCCGGAGAAGCTTAACTCAAAGGGGGATAAGATTAGCCTGAAGAAGATTTTGGTCTGGCTCCTCTCAACAGTATTTACCGTGATTGTGAACTTCGCTATAATATACTGGGTGCCAAAGATCATTTAGGAGGGAAGATTTAATTCATTTCGAGAGTGGTGGAGGGTTGTGGATTACGCGATAGCGACCCTTGGGAGCCACTCGGCGCTCCAAATATTGAGGGGCGCTAAGGATGAGGGGTTTAAGACCATCGCCGTATGTAAAAGTGACCACGCCTTCGTCTATAAGCACTTCGGCGTCGCTGACGAAATAATTGAGATAGAATCCTATGATAAGTTTCATACTACTGAAGACGCCCTTATAAATCGAAATGCAATTCTAATCCCGCATGCCTCGCTAATAGCATATGTACCACTAAAGACTATAGAGAATTTAAGGGTTCCATACTATGGCAACAGGAAAATACTTTTCTGGGAGGCTGATAGGGAGAGGCAGGAGGCCTGGCTCAGAGGGGCTGGGCTTAATCTGCCAAGAGTGTTTAAAGATCCCTCAGAGATTGATGGGCTCGCCATAGTTAAATTCTACGGAGCAAAGGGTGGGCAGGGATACTTTCTCGCTAAGAATGAGAGGGAGTTCTGGCAGAAGGCGGGGAAGATGGGCGGCTTAAGGGAGTATGTCATCCAAGAGTATATTGTCGGCATACCAGTCTACATCCACTACTTCTACTCGGTTATGCGCAGAGAACTCGAGCTAATGGGCTTCGATAGACGCTATGAGTCAAACGCCGATGGAATTGGCAGGATCCCGGCTGAGGGTCAGGCTGGGATAAATATAACATACACGATTGTCGGAAATTTCCCACTAATGCTTAGGGAGTCCCTCTTACCAGAGGTTTTCAGGATGGGTGAGAGGGTTATTGAGACTTCGAGGGAGATATGTAGCCCGGGCATATGGGGTCCCTTCTGCCTAGAGACTGTTGTTACACCGAACCTGAAATTCTATGTCTTTGAGATATCTGCTAGGATAGTTGCTGGGACAAACGTCTTCATGGAGACATCGCCATATGCGCTCATAAAGCATGGTAGGTCCATGAGCACTGGCCGGAGGATAGCTCTAGAGATAAGGGAGGCGGTAGAGCAGGACAGATTAAAGGAAATATTGGGGTGAAGATATACTATTCCGTTGGTGGAAGAAGTTGGCTATTGATAGAACTGAGATTCAAAAAATCGCGTCAGAATATAACCCGGATAAGATAACTATTGGTGTCTTAGGCTCACATTCGGCCGAGGAGGTCGGAGTATCAGCGAAGGCCTTTGGCCTCCCAACAATAGCAATATGCCAGAGGGGGAGAGAGGAATTATATACGAAATACAATAGGCACCTATTTGACCACATAATCATCCTAGACAAGTTCTCAGAGATAGTGAGGGAGGACATTCAAGAAAGATTATTGGAGCTAAATGTCATTTTTGTCCCAAATAGATCATTTTCGGTTTACGTTGGATACGATAACATTGAGAATAAATTTAGGGTGCCGATTTACGGGAACAGGTTCCTCCTTAGGGCTGAGGAGAGGAACGCCCCAAGAAACCAGTATTGGCTTCTGGAGAGGGCTGGGATAAAGATTCCGAAGAAGTTTGATAGACCAGAGGATATTGATAGGCTTGTTATAGTTAAGGTTCAGCAGAAGAAGAAGCCTCTGGAGAGGGCCTTCTTCTACGCATCCTCGCCGGAAGAATATTACAGGAAGGCTGAAGAGCTGATAAGGGCTGAAGTGATAGATGAGGAAGGCTTAAGGAGAGCTCGAATAGAGGAGTATGTGCTAGGCCAGAAGTTTAATGCAAACTTTCAAGGGTGGGCGCTTAAAGACCAATTTGGTGACTTCGACTTCCTGGGATTTGATGACAGAAAGCAGACAAACCTCCATGGAATACTGAGCCTGCCAGCCAGAGACCAGCTCTCACTCAACGTACCAATTAAGAATGAGGAGATAGGGCATTATGGACTGACGATGAGGGAGTCACAGAAGCCGCTTGTATACGAGGCGGCTGAGAGATTCAGAAGATCTTGTGAGGAAGAGTATCCGCCTGGCATGATAGGCTTATTTGCCCTTCAGGGCGCAATAACCTATGATGCTGATGACCCGGAGCAAAGGAGACTGGCCTTTTATATATTTGACGTTAGCCCGAGGGTTCCGGGAGCGCCCTGTGTTGGGCCAACATCACCTGAGATGCGGAGGCTAACCCTGAAGTATCAGGGCTTACTCAGAAAGTATGGCGTAGATAGAATTGAGAGCTCCATGGATCTGCCGATGCTGGAGATAAAGTACGCGGCCGAGAGCGGAAGACTAAATGAAATTGTAACTTAGCTCGGGCGAGACTGCATGAGGGCGCAGGCAATATATACTGTTCTTAAAAGAGCCGAGGAGCTTAGGTCCGAGCTAATCTCTCTTACATCCAACCTAATTAAATTCCGGACCGTTTCTCCGCCCAGTAACACTCTGGAGTGCGCTGAGTTCATCAGCTCTTATCTTGAGAAAAGCGGCTTAGAGGCAAAGATTTATTCTAAAGAGGAGGAGAAGGCTAACGTCTACGTAAGGGTTACGGGAGAACCCGGGAGGAAAATTATCTGGTTAGGTCACTTAGATGTGGTTCCTGAGGGTAGGCGTGAGGAGTGGGCTTACGATCCATATGGCGGGGCGGTCGTTGGAGACAGAATTTATGGTAGGGGCGCAAGCGATATGAAGGGCTCGTGTGCGGCAGCCATAATTGCAGCTAAGATTTTGAGCGAGATGGGGGCTGAAAGCAAGGCTACCGTAGACTTCTGGTTTACATGCGATGAAGAAGCGGGCTCGACTAATGGAACCAAGTGGCTCCTTAAAGCTGGACTTCTACATGGAGATGCTTGTCTAGTAGGCGACTTCCTTAGCAGGGACCCAATTAAGAGCCCATATATAGATGTTGGCTGTAGGGGTTACCTACGACTGCGGCTAAAGGTTACGGGTAGAGTAGCCCATGCGAGCATGTCTTTTTACGGCGATAACGCAATAGACAAATTAATTGCCGCCATCAGGGTGGTGAAGGACGCCGAGGATTATAGCCTTAAGGTCCCAGAGGGCATCAAGGAGGCTGTCGAATCGAGTATAGAGTACTTTCTCTCTCAGGGGGGTTTAAGCGAGAAGCAGAAAAACGCTATAAGGAGGGCCCACTATTACCCGACTGTTAGCTTAACGATGATAAATGGTGGAGTGAAAATTAATGTTGTGCCGGATTATGCTGAGGCATCATTTGATATAAGAATTTTACCTGGATCTAGCCCAGAAGATCTCCTCAAGCACATCAAGGGGATGATTGATGAGAGCGGAATAAGTGGAGTCAATGTTGACGTTATAGATTCGGAGAGCGGATATTGTGAATCGTGGAATTCGGAATTTGCAATGAGCCTGAGGAGAGCCATTAGGGTAGTGACTGGTGTGGAACCGAGACCAAAGATAATCCTCGCTACAAGTGATGCTGCGCCAGTGAAGAAAGTTCTTGAAATACCATGCCTAGCCTTCGGCGCCGGAATAGAGGGGCTTGCACATGCCCCAAATGAATACGTCACCATAGATGGGCTGTTGGTGGCTACTAAAGTCTACTCCATTTTACCACTAATTTACCGCTAATTTCCAAGCTAATTGAAAACCATTGAGATCTTTCGCTATACGGTCTCAGCAGTCTACGTCCGGGCGTCCTCATACCCCAAAGGAGGCTAAAATATCATTAGTGGGCGATATATCCTTCCTAAAGACCGACTACGCAATCAAACTTCTCTGGGGGCAATGCCTTTAACATGCTCCTTTTCTCTGCGCATTATCTCTCTAGCCACCATAACTCCGCTGGCGCTTGCCTGTATCAGCCCACGTGTCACACCAGCACCATCGCCTATTGTAAATAGATTCTTTATTTTTGTCTCCAAGTTTTCATTTAGTTCCAGTCTAGAAGAGTAGAATTTCACTTCGACGCCATAGAGGAGCGTATCCTTTGAGTATATTCCTGGCGCAACTTTGTCGAGAGCCATAAGCATCTCCTTAATATCCGTCAAATATCTATACGGTAGGACGAAGCTTAAGTCCCCGGGCGTTGCTATTTTAAGTGTTGGCTTGACAATGCTCCTACTAATGCGCTCTTCAGTTGATCTTCTACCCAGTTCCAGATCACCTAAGCGCTGTATTATTACGCCGCCGCTCAGCAAATTCGCTAGTCTAGCGATATATTCTCCATATGCTATTGGCTCCCGAAATGGGTAGGTAAATGATGTACTAACTAGCACCGCGAAGTTCGTGTTCTCGGTCTTCCTCTCGGCGTAGCTCTGCCCATTGACGCTTATTACGTCCCCATAAGATTCGGTAATCACCTCGCCGTAGGGGTTAACACAGAAGGTTCTAACCTGATCATCAAAGGCTTTTGAGTAATATATGAATTTGGGCTCATAGAGGATATTCGTCAGCTCCTCCATTGTTACTGCTAGAACCTCAACCCTAATGCCGACATCTACGGGATTGTTTAAGGTTTTCAGCCCAAGGGACTGCGCCTCGCTCTTAAGCCACTCAGCCCCACTCCTACCAGGAGCGACAATAACGTATTTCCCATAAATCTTCTCGCCGCCAACGGTCTCAACGCCCCTAATAACGCCATTCTTCACCAATAGACTCTTAACTTCAGTCCTAGTTCTCACCTCAATCCTGTTATTCAGGTCTTTACGGATTCTCTGAAGGATCCCTGCGCACTTCTCAGTTCCCAAATGCCTAATCTTCTGCTTAACAAGGATTAAGCCCGCTAAAGCGGCCTTCCGCTCTATCTTTTCAACCTCGTCAGCATCTTCACCATAAACCCTCTGGGGTCCACCATACTTAACGTATATGTCATCAACGTAGTTGATCAGCTCCGTAAGCTTTTCTTCGCCAACATACTCGCTTAGCCAACCCCCAACGGATGTGGATAAAGTGAGTTTCCCATCGCTGAAGGCTCCAGCACCTCCCCAACCAGAAAGCAGTGAGCACGGCTCGCATCTTATACACCCAAGGCCCCTATTCGCCGGGCACCTGCGCTTATCGATGTCCGGCCCCTTCTCAAGCATAAGAATATTGAGATCAATATTACTCGCGAGTTCTAGAGCTGAGAAAATCCCGGCCGGCCCTGCGCCGACAATTATCACATCATACTGCTGCAAATTCCATCATCCAAGGAAACTATAGAGTACAATACTGAAAAAATAACTTTTTGGGAAATTCTTCTTTAATTCGATGGGTACATCCTGCATAGGTCTTGTAAAACTATCGTGTTAATGCCCCTTTAATCCTCTCACAAGCCTCTTCAATGCGTTCTTTCGGCTGGGTTATTGAGAACCTTATATAACCTTCGCCATGCCTCCCAAAGCCTATCCCTGGCGTGACAAGCACGCCGACCTCAATCATTTTTGAGGCAAACTCCATGGAACTCTTTCCACACCTCATCCATACGTAGAATGTTGCTAAAGGCTTCTTGACCCCGATGCCAGCCTCCCTTAAACCCCTAATGAGCAGATCTCTTCTCTTAGCATAAATACTATTCACCCATTTTATGTACCCTGGCGGCTCGCCGCCAACGTAGCTCTGCAGGGCCCTCGCCGCAACCTTCTGTATATATACTGGCGGTCCGGAGTCTATCTGGGACTTAACTTTCCTGAGGCCCTCTATTAGCTCACTGTTCCCGACGGCGAATCCTATCCTATCGCCAGTCATATTAAAGGTTTTGGAGCATGAGTGGAATTCTATGGCGACGTCCATCGCGCCGTCGACCTCAAGTATGCTCGGCGCCCTGTAGCCATCGAAGGTTATCTCAGAATAAGCATTATCGTAGCATACGATTATATTCTTCTCCCTAGCCAAGTCAACTACGGCCTTTAGGTCATCCTTATTCATGACGCTCCCGGTTGGGTTATTCGGATAATTCAAGAACATGATTTTCACGCCACTCAGATCCAGCGATTCTAGGTCTGGCTTAAACTCGTTCTCCTCCAGTAGTGGCATTGGAGCTGGGATGCCATCATTCAGCAGCGTGGCGCCATTAGCGTAGACTGGATACGCTGGATCAGGTACTAGGACTCTATCCCCAGGGTTGATGAAAGCTCTGGCGAAGTTCGCTAAGCCCTCCTTGGAGCCTATTAGCGCTATAACCTCTTTTCTGGGATCTAAGTCAACGCCGAAGCGCTCCTTATACCACTCTGCAACCGCCTCCCTGAAGAAGAGCTCTCCTTGACTAAAGGAGTAATTGTGGTTTTTTGGGTTTGAGCTTTCCTCCCTCAGAGCCTCGAGGACAAATGGTGGCGGTGGGAGGTCTGGGTCGCCTACACTTAGATTAATTATGTCCACTCCCTGCCTCTGCTTCTCATCCGCTATTCTCTCAAGCTCGGCGAACAGGTATGGCGGGAGCCTCTTAACCCTATCAGCCAACTGGAACTTCAAGAAAAACCCTCCGGCTCGATCACACCTTCATAAACTTTCTCAGCCGGTCCAGTTAAAAATATTTTGTTATTCGCCTCATCATACCTTATTTTCAGATCCCCGCCTAGGAGTTGGACCGTGCACTCGCTATCCAGCACGCCTAGAATTCTCCCGGCTACGACACTTGCACAGGCCCCGGTGCCGCATGCTAGTGTCTCCCCAACACCCCTCTCCCAAACCCTAACCTTAATTAAGTTTGGTCTCAAAATCTGGGCGAACTCAACGTTGATCCTTCGGGGGAAAAGCTTGTGCCTCTCTATTTTAGGTCCATAGTAATCGACTGGGAAGGACGCGACATCCTCAGCGAAGATTACGCAGTGGGGGTTCCCGACCGAGAGGCATGTGGCCCTAAACCTCTTCCCGTTAACATCGATCTCCTCGTCTATCAGTTTACCCTCGCCTAGGACCGGTATCTTCTCTCTTTCAAAGATTGGGGCCCCCATATCAACCGTTACGGACAACACCCTTCCACCAGAGAACTGCAGCCAAACCCTTTTAATGCCTGCCAAGGTCTCTATATCCATTACGCTCTTACGTGTAACGCCGCTCTCATAGCAGTATTTTGCTAAGCACCTTATGCCGTTACCGCACATCTCAGCCTCACTGCCATCCGCATTAAATATTCTCATCCTAGCGTCTGCGACATTAGAGCCGTAGAGGAGGAGGAGACCGTCTGCGCCGATAGAGAACCTTCTTCTGCAGAGCTTCTGCGCTAGGGATGCCAGCATCTCATCGCCTATCCGCTCATCCCTATTATCAATAAGTATATAATCGTTCCCCAGGCCATGCATCTTCCAAAAATATAATTTCATCAAGCAACCTCACTCCAAAGCAAAATCATCAACATTACTAATCTTCTAGGAAGATTTAAATATGAAGGGATAGCATGGTTATATGAGTGGTAGAAAATGAGAGATAAAGTTGAGAAGGCGATAGACGAGATAAGGCTGGTATTGAGGGCTGATGGCGGTGATATAGAGCTTGTTGATGTTACGGATGATGGCATAGTTAAGGTGAGACTTAAGGGAGCTTGTGCTGGATGCCCATTCTCAATGATGACAATACGATATAGCGTTGAGAGGCACCTAAGGTTTAAAGTGCCGCAAATAAAAGAGGTAATCGTGGTTTAGCCGGAATCATCTGGCATAGAGTTCATTGGTATATCGGCACGCCTTCACTTGGGTCCTTAGTTATCTTCATAAACTCCTTTAATATCCTCTCGGTTATTGGGCCCATTCCCCCTGCACCTATCTTCCGCTTATTAATCTCTCTTATGGGCATAATCTCGGCACCAGTCCCCGTCAGAAAAGCCTCGTCGGCATTAAATAGCTCGGTAACAGTTATGTTTTTCTCGATGACTTCGTATCCAAGTTTAGCTGCTATCCTCTTAACGACGATTGCAGTTATCCCAGGTAGGGCCCCACTAGATCTTGGCGGAGTATAAATTTTTCCATCTTTAATCATAAATATGTTCTCGCCAGTAGCCTCGCAGATAAAACCATTCTTGTCCAAAATTATTGCCTCATCAGCCCCAACATTATTGGCCTCAATCTTAGCCAATATGCTATTAAGATAATTTAGGGATTTTATTTCATGAGATGTTGCATCAACGGAGTCTCTCCTAACCCAAGAAATTATTACGCTTATGCCCTCCCTGCGCTTCTCCTCATCATAGAGCTTCAGCATCGGCACAGTTATTATTATAATTGATGGTTTATGGCACTTCCTTGGATCTAAGCCTAGGTCGCCCACGCCCCTAGTGACTATCAGCCGTATATAGGCGTCGCGCAGATCATTCCTCCTCAACGTCTCTAAAACCGCATTTATCATCTCCTCCCTGGTCATAGGTATGTTGAGCATTATGGCGTGGGCCGATTCATACAGCCTATCAATATGTTCCCTAAGCTTAAAGACGACACCATTGTAGGCGCGTATCCCCTCGAATACGCCGTCCCCATAAAGGAGGCCGTGATCAAAAACAGATATTTTTGCCTCATCCCTTGGGCAGTATTTGCCGTCAATATATACCAGGAGGTCTCCCTCCGCCATCTCAGCTATCCCCGCAGCCCAGCAATAAGCTATAAAACATAAAAAATATCATGTAAGCACCTTAAAAACTCTAGTAGAGGAAGGCCCTTTCATCCATAGAAGCGCGGCCTTCTAGAGAGCTCTACTGGCAGCGTTAGCGGCTTAAAGGGTTTTCCAGAGGTCTCCCTCTTTATCTCATCTAAGAGCTCCTCAAGGCACATTTTCCTCACTTTCTGCTCCCCCCTGAGGCGCCTGTCCCTGACGGCCAGTATCCCGGAGGAGACCTCCTCTTTGCCGATGACAACTATATATGGTATCCACTCCATCTCGGCCTCTCGGACCTTCCTTTGCATGGTAAGGGGCCTATCATCCCAGTCAACTCTAATATTATGTTTTGCGATCTCCGCCACGAGCTTCTTAGCCTCCTGATAGAAGCTCTCACTCACTGGTATGATCCTCACCTGTGTTGGCGAGAGCCATAGGGGCAGCATTGGAACGCCGCCACCCTTATAGACTTTATAGGCCTTTTCTAGGAGGGCATATATGTCCCTTTCAATAGCGCCGCTCGGCGAGCAGTGCAGTATCAGCGGCGTCCTCTTCTCCCCCCTCTCATCCACATAATATATTCCATACCTCTCAGCGTTCTCCACGTCTATCTGATCTGTTGATAGAGCTGAGGCCTTATCCAAGTTATCGACAAAATTGAACTCCCATTTCAGGACAAAGTAGAAGAAGCGTTCCTCCCACATCTCAACTAGGGCTGGTTTACCGAAGAGCCTGACAAGTGATACAATGAAGCCCCTATTAGACTCGTAGAAGTTCTTCGTGAACCTTATAGCCATCTCATAATCGTCGCGCGTTAACCCAATCCCCTCAAGAACCTCCACGCTAAGCTTAAATCTCTTTACAGCCTCCTCCATAGCCTGCTCCATATTAGCGCACAACGCATGGCAATCCGGCATGGTAAAAGCCCTAAGCCTCCTCAGCCCAGCTAGCTCCCCACTTTTCTCCCTCCTGAAGCTATAGTGCGTTAGCTCGTAGATCTTTAGTGGCAGGTGCCTGTAAGACATCTGCGCATCACTCAGCATGAGGAACTGGCCGAAGCACGCGCTGAAGCGTAGGAATAGATCCCTATCCTCCGACTTAACAATATATTGGCGGGCTGGGAACCTGTGGAGGTAGCCAGCTAAGGCCGGGTGATTAATGTCGTACATAACTGGGGTCTCAACCTTCAGCGCGCCGTAGGCGATAACTTTCTCCGTCACAAATTCCTCTATAAGAGATTTTATGAGCTCGCCCTTCGGGTACCATCTGAAGTTGCCCAGGTCGCTTGCCTCCTCATAATCGGCCAGCTCAAGCCTCCTCATTAAGAGCGTATGCGGTGGCTGCTGGTGGACAGCCCTAGACTTCGCCATCTCGTAGGCAGCAAACTTCCTTAGATTCTCGTACCCAGTGAAGTCAAACTTCTCAATTGGAACCATTTCGCCGTCTGGCTTAAGGATAAACCAGTAGGACTTAATCTTCTCCTCAGCCTCCAAGGCCTTAGAGACCATCTCTTCTTTGGCAGCTTTCCCCTCAGCTGATATTGACCTGAATTGTTCTGCTAGGGGGTGGCCCTTAACCGATATTGAGAATTCTTTGCACCAACCGAAGGGCGCCCTATGAACCTCTATGCCGATGGACCTCGCATACGACTCCATCTTTTTTAGGATTCCTAGAGCTTCTGATGGGCTTGCCAAGTCTGGGCTCAGGTGGGCGTATGGGTAGATTAATATGCGGTTCACGCCAACTTTACCCAAGAAGTCTTTAACCTCATTTATGGCTTTATGGGCGACTTCAACCGTATCGCCCTTCTCGATACAAGTGAAGAGGACGACTAGATCCTCAAGCCGATACACTTTAGGCTCAGCTTCCTCAGCCACGGCCGTCTCCTTCTCTACGGGGCGATACTCAATGAAGTTTGCGTGAAGCTGTAGGATCTTCAAAGATCATCCATCCACTTAGATAACTATTTAAAAGGTATATGATCATGAATAATAATTTTTTGAGGAAGTTTTACGGCTGCTCATTAGACAACTTTACGCCATTCCTCAACAAACCTATCTTTCCTCGACGCCCTCTTATACTCCTTATAGTGGTCTTTGCATAGGTACGCTCTCCTGCCCACATCGATCTTTAAGCCATAGGCTTTAGCCTTCTCGATGCTTAGGGATTTAACAGCCTCCTTACCGCACCCCTCAACACTACATTTAACACCCTTCGAGACCCTACCCATACACCTACCCCACACTAACTCACTGAACCAATCGTTTAACTTTTACCAGCGACTTTAACAATTCTTTCATAAACCCACCTAGCCCTCTCATAAACTTTCCTTCTCCCTTTAAATCCCTTCGGCCCGACCTCCTCAACCACATAGGATGCTGCTGAGGAGCCGAGGGCCGCGCACCACAGTACATCCTCACCCTTAATATACTCGGCTAGGAAGCCGCCCATAAAGGAGTCGCCTGCGCCTGTTGGATCAACAAGCCTTCTCGGCGGGGCCGCGGGAATATAGAAAACACCGTTTTTGAAGGATATGAAGGCCCCACTTACACCAACGGTAGCTACCGCCGCCTCGACCCCAAGCCCCCTGATTTTCTCCAGAGCCTTGAGCACATCACTCAATCCAGTCATGGCTTTTAGCTCTCCTTCCGAAGCTTTGATTACGTCGATATGTCTGAGGAAGGTTAAGTCACTTATCCCGCGTAAGAAGACCCTACCATCATTATTAAATCCCCTCAGCAGGCCCTGAGGATCAAGCGTGACCACGGGGGCCATGTTGGCAATCCTTTCCATTAAAGATATGGGCACCTCATTGGCTATTGGAGATATATGAACCGCCTTGGCCCCCAAGTCCACTATATCCTCATCAGATATTGGTGGAGCCCTACTCCTAAGAAACATATCCCTCTCCCCGCCCACGCGGTACCTTATTAGGAAGCTTGTCGTCTTATATGTCTCATCTATTTTAAGATAGCTTAAGTCAACACCCTCCTTCACAAGCCACCTTAAATAAGCTTCTGGGAAGTCTCCGCCAACTCTAGACATAACTGATACAGTTGCGCCAAGCTTCCTAGCGGACATAGATGTATATGTCGGCGGCCCACCAAGCCTTCTCCTAGGCTTCCTCGCGCCTAGGGGGAGAATAAGGTCTATAGAGAAGTGACCTATAGTGACCAGGTCAAACATTTTCCGTTCTCTCCGGGAGCTAGGCGATAAAGTAGGCCAGCACCGCTGATATTGCCAGTGATGGGAGAAAGTTTGCCACTTTTATTCTTTTTATCTCCAGTATATTTATTCCTAGCCCGATTAGTATTATGCCGCCGGCGGCACTGAGCTCATTTATTATAGCCCCTGTGAAGAAGGCTTTTGAGAGGGATGCCAGCACCGTTATTCCGCCCTGATATAATAGTAGTGGTATGACTGAGAAGAGTACGCCCACGCCCAGCACTGAAGCAAGCGATATTGATGCGAAACCATCAAGCATTGATTTAGCGTATAAGATGCTCGGATTCCCATTTAAGCCATCTTCGATTGAACCAATGATGGTCATGGAGCCCATACAGAAGACTAGAAAGGCGGTCATGAAGCCCTCAACAAACCTATCCTCCCCAGAACCGAATTTCGACTTAATGAGGTTCCCAAATCTCTCAATGCGCCCCTCAATATCAAGGGACTCTCCTATGATCGCCCCGATGAGGATGCTAAAAAATAATATAATGAGGTTGCCAGTCTTCAGGGTCATTTGAAAACCGATGAAGAGGGTTACAAGCCCTATACCTTTAAAGACAATACTTTTGATCCTCTCGGGAAAACCGCCACGTAAAACTAGTCCCATTGAGCTCCCGGCAACCACCGCAATGGCATTTACAAATGTTCCCCACATAGAGATGGTCGACCACCGTCCTAAAGGGAAGGAGAGCCATTAAACTTATAAAGTTTCATCTCCCTGAAAAGGTGAGGGACGCGGCCAAACTTCTGAAACATTTGAGTGGCATGGCCATTAAATTTTTCAGGTTGAAGAAGCGCAATGTATAAGTGTATATTCCACACTCTTATCTCCTAAGAGAAAGGGAGTTGGATTATGCCGCATAAGCGTAAGAATAGGGGTCGCTCAAAGGGTCAGAAGGGCAGAGGCGACGTTGTTCAGTGCAGTGGTTGCGGCGAACTTGTCCCGCGTGATAAGGCCAAGAAGGTCACGCGCCGCGTCTCCGTCGTAGACCCAGCATTAGCTAAGGAGCTTAAGCAGAGGGGCGCTTACGTATCAAGCAGGGTTGAAACGTTCTATTATTGCGTCTCCTGCGCCATTTTTAGAGGTCTAGTCAGAATCAGAGCTAGAGAGGAGAGGAAGATTAAAACGCCAATAAAATAGAGGGAACATTTTAATTTTTTCTCTCCGCTCGGGGCAACCTTTTATGGAAGTAGAGGATTCTCTGGAGGACAGTAAGGTTTGACATTATAGCCAAAATTATTATGCCGACACGTAAGGCAGGCAAAAATGGCCAAACAATTTCCACTAGGGATGAAGCTGAGATAATTATGATTCTCTCAGCCCTTTCAACTAAGCCAATGGATTCCATCATAACGCCGGAGGATTCGGCTCTAGCCCTAACGTAGCTAGTTAACAACGAGCCTATTAATGCCAGCAATCCCCATATCAGATCACATACTCCGCCGAGGATCAAGCCGAGTAGGACTGCCGAGTCCACGTATCTATCTATTATGGAGTCAAGGAAGCCTCCAAAGACTGTTACCTCGCCGCGAATCCTAGCTAGGGCGCCGTCGAGGGCATCACAGATGCCAGAGAACAGCAGAAGGAGGAACGCCAGAATCAGGTGGACCCTATACATGCTTAGGTCCGTGGATAGCGCGCCGGCCGCCCAGTAGGCCATCCCGGATAGTAGACCTAAAATGAAGCCCAGAATACTTATCACATTTGGCTTGAGACCAATCCCATAAATTATCTGGGCTTCCCGAGCCATTAACCCTTGAAACTTACGCTTCAACCTAGTTAACATTCCCCACACTACTTTAAGGATATAAAAGTTTGGCTACATTTTTGTTTCTAGGAACCCCGAAGTATCTGGCGACATTCTCGCACTTAACCCTCAGTAGAAGGAGATGCGGTGTCTTTATCTCCATCTCGGTTATTGTCTCCGCGTTGGCCATGCCCTTAGCGATAACGAGGTCAGCCCTCTCGTAGACATCTAGGAACCCCCTGCTGCACTCTGATACAATGAGACCCATTGCATCGCTTCCGGTAGTCATCACTTTATCCACCACATTATTTAATCCAGCTAGCATGGCGTCCTCCATAGTGGCGTCATTACAAACCGGCCTCTCCTTAACCGCAGCTATCACCCTACACCCGAAATTCTTTAGCTCCCTAATCAGCAGCTTATCGAACGCAATTTCTCCGGCATTATCCGCTAAATAAATAACTAGCCCAGCCTCTTTAGCGTGGTTGAAGGCTATATAAATATCATCTATTGCTAGGTCACGCTCGGCTTCAATAATTAGCCTATATAGATCATTAAAGTTGAATACATGACCTGGAATATCAAACTCGATAGTGTTACCCACAATGGCGCATAGGCATGCTCTCCTAAACCTTAGGTAGTCGGATTCGCCCTTGGAGACAAATTTCTCGGCGAATGGGAGGACCCTTAAGGCCTCCATATTGCTCAGCATCTTTCTTTTAGCCATTGGATCATTATTGCCTGTTACATCCTTGATCAGCCTCTCCCGCATGGTGCCTAAAACAGCTGGTACAGCATCCAGATGAAAGTTTTCAGCGAGCATTTTAAGGAGATTGGTTATCGCCTTAAACCTTAACTCCAAGCTCTCCGTTGCCTCCAGGATCTCTAAATAACCCCTATAGAAGAGGCAGAGAGAGCACTCAGGGCTAACCTTCAACCGCCAGCCCCCAAACCCTTAGGTAAACTTAAGTTCTATAATGGGCCGGGCTAATTAATATTAGTCTCAGCCCACAGCCTTAAGCATCGCCTCGGCAAACTCGAGCATGATCTTATATGGATCCTTAGCCTTAACCACGCCGGTTGAGACTAGGATCCCTTCCACACCCAGCTTTATGGCCGCTGCAACGTCGCTGCCGTCTGTTATTCCAGCCCCGCAGAGAACAGTAACCTCTGGGTTAACCCTCTTAACCGCCCTAATAGTAGCCGTAATAACCTCGGGCTTAGCCTTCGAAACTGATATGCCGGTGCCTATGAGCTCCGGCGGCTCAATGGCAATCATGTCTGGCTTAAAGGTTGCTATTATAGCGCCTGCAACCGCGCTCTCAGAGCACACAATTGAGATCAGATTTATCTCGCGGGCCCTCGTGACGGCGGCGCTTATATCGCTTAGGCTAATCTTTCTCTCCGAGTGGTTAAGGAGAGAGCCGACGGCACCAGCATATTTAATTGATTCGGGCAGCACGTAACCAGTGTAACTTCCATAGCCTATTGGATCCATGTGTTGGGCAAAAACTGGCACATCGATCTTTCTTGCGATTATCGGTATGTCGACGAACTGTGGAGCAACGCCAATACAAACGCCAGTTTCCATACTAACTCCCTCGGCCACTTCAGCCAACCTAATAGCATTTTCCCCAGTAGCCTCCGCATAGGCCTTAAAGTTCACCAATATTATTGGCAGCTTAACCTCGGGCATTTACGTCTATCTCCGGCTCAGCGCTTCCTTTGGGTGCGTTTTCTAATAAGTCTGATAAAAAGATTTTCCTCTTAGCAATAAATCTTCATCCATAAAATGATGGTTTATCGCGGGGCATTTCCCGCGCAGCCTGCTCGGACATTTTTCTAGCGTCTTCGAGGAGACTGTCGAAAGTTTCGTCCAGCTCGGATACATATGTTTCGAGGGCCTCAATATATAGTTGGAGGGCCCTGATCAGATCACCCGCACTGTTACTATAATCTAGGACAATGCTTATGAAGTCCAGATCCTTCTTACTCCTATCAGTCTCATCAATATCCCTTTTAACCTCTTCCAGCATCTTAAGAAAACATTTTTCTTCAGTCTTAAACAGGTTCGATTTAAGGCTCACATAAGCCTTCAAGTTCTCCAAAGTTTTCTTCACGGTTTTTCTTCCTATGGGCTCGGAGAGATCTACACTTTCCATGAACCACATCCTCATTTCCACAATTTTAAGGAGTTGAGGACAAAGCAATTATAATGTTTGTTAATAGTCTCATGTATTCCCGGAAGTTTTCAGCATAGTTATGCAGAGAAAAAGTTTTTGAATTTTATGTAGTGTTTTATTAGTTGGCATTAACTTTTTTACAAGAGAGTGGAATCATGGGGCGGAGGTTATGGGAGACTTTAGTGGGGAGGAACATTCTAGGAGGGTTTACCCAAGGGCGCCGTTAGTCGGCGTTGGGGCAGTTGTGCATGCAAATGGAAGGTTTCTACTGATCCGCAGGGCAAATGAACCTGGAAAAGGGTTGTGGTCAATCCCCGGCGGGCTTGTTGAGGTTGGCGAAAGTATTAGAGATGCCGTTAAACGCGAGGTTGAGGAGGAAACTGGCGTAAAAGTTGAGGTTGGACACCTCATAGACGTGCTGGAGAACATCATCTTTGATGAGAAGGGGCGGGTGAAGTTTCACTATATACTTATAGACTTCGAGGCCAAGCCCCTCACAAAAGATATGGAAGTGCTCCCCTCCCAGGAAGTTCTAGAGGCACGCTGGTTCACCATTGAGGAGATGAAGAGCCTATCAATTACAAAGACTACCAGAGCGTTATTTAGGAAAATGGGTATAGAAATCTAGCACCTGTTAGAGTGGCTACATGAAGTATTCGAGTCTTGTCAATCCGACTATCTCATCAAACTCCAAGTTTAATGCATCCAATATTTGGTCGAACGTCGACCTAAGGTAGCTAATATATTTATCAACATCTATCTCCTTAGATGTTGCCAACTGGATGGGCTTAACGAATGGTTCTTTAACGGTCTTTACAAATTTTATTGTATCGCCAGCCTTCAACTCAATGCCCTTGACCTGCAACATGAGAGCGGCCTTGACGTGCTGTGGAGTTGTCTTCGTGTAGGCCTCTGGAGGCTTCCCGAGGACTACTTCAAAAGCTAGGTCACTTATGTCCTCCCACTCTCTATTCTTCAGCTTCATGTAGCACTCACGTATTATGCGCTCGATCTCCCTCTTAGCCATCTCGAACTCCCCGGGCGTCTTAACGCGGCTTAATGTATCCTCAATGGCGTCAAAATACCTCTTTATGAGGAGCGGTATATGTTTCTTCTTCCCAGTGAGGCCCTTAACATCTACACTTCCATCATCTAGGACGCCGAGATAGTTCTTTTTCCTATAACTGAAGACCGCGTAGCGGTAATACTTGTCTACGTCGAGCTCCATTCCCAGGGTCTTCTCAGCCCAATCTGATAATTCCTTAATCTTCTCTGGGGATGGGTTCTTGAGAAAGAGGCTGTCGGTGTCGCCGTATATTACCTCGATGCCGAGCTCACGAGCTTTCTTTATCGTAAGCGTTATTATATTTCTTCCTATGGCAGCCGTTGCTTCAGCGGCTGGTGGGCAGTAAAGGTCGAAAACCTCCGCACCGAATACTCCATAAGAGGCGTTCAATATAACCTTAAGCGCGCTCTGTATCACACTATACCATTTCCTCTGCTCCTCCGGAAGAGACTTATCCTTAGACTTAGGCTTATACCATTTAACCCTTAGATCTCTGAGGGATCCTATCAACGCGCTCTCAAGGGCCCTATGCTTCTTACAGACCCAATGAGACGTTTCTGGGACGAGATTGTCTCTGCATTCCTCATGGACGCACCGGACTGTTTGATAACCAAGGTTATAGACCTTAATTATGGATGGATATAGGCTTTGGAAGTCCATTACGGCTATATTGAAGTGTACGCCCGGCACGGGCTTAACGACGATCGCACCCATATATTTTTTGCCCTTGATTATCGCCTTTGTTACGGTTGTCCCTCTCGCTGCAATGATGTCCTCGCTGTTCGGGATGAGCATATTCTTTCTACGGTGCTCGTAGTACATGAAGCTGCGGATCCATTTCGAGACGCCCTGTCTACTTACATCCTCCATCGGCATCCTGCCTATTCTGGTCAGGATCATTATGAGCTTCATTACGAGGTCATCATTGTAAGAGGTTAGCTCCAAGGTCATCTCAGCATCGTTAAGGCAGTAGCGGGCTAGCTCGCCATAAGATAGTTCTGATAGGGGCTTCGTTGGAACAATCTTCGATTTCCCAAGAAGGGCCTTAGCAACCTCATCGAGGGTTACATTGCGGTACTTCTGCCCAAAAGCATATATCTGAATTGATCTGTTCAGGAAGAAACGATATAGGTCTATATGCACGCCATATCTTAATGTGCAGATCTTCTGCCCCCTCTCTATTGGGACAGCCTTCCTCGAGAACCCTAAGTTCTTAGCCCTATGATATAGATAGTTTAGGTCGAAGTCGTCTCCATTAAATGTTATTACGAATGGATAATTATTTAGTATGTTAAAGATTGATTGGAGGAGATCCCTCTCGGAGCTGTAAAACTCAACTGTTACGTCGGGCGGCAGAGTTAGGTTGCCCTCCTCTATACCATCGCGCCTAAGCAGCAGGACCCTCTTTACCCCGTCTGAGCTGACTAGGGAGGCGCATATAACTGGCTGGGAGGCCTCTTCAGGATCTGGAACCCTTGTCGCTACTGGTGAGTAAACCTCTATGTCCAGGGCGACCCGGCGCATCTTCGGGGCAGGATACTCTAGCAGCCTAGCCCATGTCTCTAGGTATGGGAGGAAGTCTTGGGGGATATCCTTAGAGAGAATATCAAGAACGCTTGCAACGTTTTTCTCGGTTGTCTCATCGAAGTATGGCATTAATTCGCCGTCCTTAATTATATATGGCATACCCGGCTGCAGGCCCCTATCATAAATGTAGCACTGATAATACTTAATGGACGCCTCCCAAACCTTAGCTTCCCTGCCCTCGCCAAATGCCACTGAAAGTTCTTCTGGAATTATGTCTCTTAGACAGCCTTTAGGCCGCCCGCCTATAGCCAGCGGGTCCTTAGCGACAACCTTAGTAACCTTTATTATCCTATCGAATAGGGCATCATATTTCTCAATAACCTCCAGGTGATCGAAGCCCGGGTGGTAAACAACTCTATCAATTTTCTCCAGGTCCTCAATCCGAGCATTCGTAAGAAGGTATGGTTTATGGCCGGTGTTATCATGCCATAAGTAGATGCTCTGTGAGACCGGCTCATATAGCTTTATGTAGGCAACGCTCTTGGAGCCATCATAGCCTACGGATACAAGGTAAGATGGGGGGAGATTATTCGGCGCAATATTTGCTGCTTCACCAGCCTCGATAATATAAGCCTCATTTTCATAAGCCTCAGAAGTCTCATCAATACTCTCCCTAATCTCTAAGGCAGCATTTTCATCAGGCTTAATCGGCTTACAAAACTCTTCTAATGTTTTCTGTCGCATTCCAAATCTACAAGTTATTTATAAGAGACCACGCATTTAAAATTTCTGAGGGCTTAGTGTGCCAATAAATTTCGTTAAAGCCTTAAATATGAGCCTTGAGACGCTTCAGAGGGGCATCCAGATTAGTCAAATAGCCCCCTGGCTGGGGGATATTGCCCTAAAATACGGTTATTTGGGGGCATTTTTCATGAGTTTTCTCGGATCCATATCCATAGTCTTTCCAGTGCCATATACTATGATGATATTTGTGATGGGAGGGCTGCTTGATCCAAAGCTCCTGGCGCTATCGGCTGGAGCGGGGTCGGCCCTTGGTGAGATGCTGGGATACATCATTGGGTATTGTGGAGGGTCCTTTATAAGCGAGGAGAGGAGGAGAAGGATGAAGACCATAGCGAGGATCTTTGAGAAGTATGGAGTAGTGGCGGTCTTTATATTCGCCCTAACGCCTTTACCCGATGACCTGATTTTGATACCGATTGGCATCATGCACATGCCATTCATTAAGGCTTTCATACCATGCCTTTTTGGAAAAATTGCTATGTGCTTTATCCTAGCCTATAGCGGTAAGTTTTTAGGGGGGCTTGCAGTGGAGTTTGCCGGCGGCGAGGCAAATCCCATTATAGCCATTGCAGCGGGCATCTTTCTAGTGGTAATTATCATAGCAATACTTAAAATAGACTGGGAGAAGCTTCTGCTGGAGGGCCACAAATTTATAAAGCCCTCAAGCAATAAATAAGCCCCTATTAAGGTTTATTTGTGGCTATTAATAGCCGTTAGGCCGACAAGCTTGTCTATCTCTTTAGCGAGGCTTCTTGGGATGCTTACTGATATGTAGCCTTTCTCTTTATTCCCTATATATTCCTCATTAATTCTACTAAGCTAGTATATAAAAATCTTTTGGCGCATACATAAGGTATAGATGAAGAAAACATCAGCTAATGAGACTGCCAAACCTGCATAGGCATAAATTTCAGGGAGAATTATTGTGGGGGCACTCTTCAAGTCTGCGAGTTGCTCTGGAAATGGAGATGCTTGATATGAAAAGGGATCGATGGGGCGAATAACATTCGGTGAGGGTGATATCTCATCTTATTTTACTATCGATTTTTCTACGAGTTCTATGATGTTTCTCACTTTTATTGCCGATCCAGTGGATTCGAGGGATGTCTTAAAAGAGTACTCGCACCATGGACAGGCTGTTATCAGGGTTGTGGCGCCTACGGCTTCAACATCCCTAACTCTTTCCCTCGCCGTCCACGCCATGAGTTCCGGATAGGCTATCATGACCCCGCCGCCAGCACCGCAGCACCATGCATAGTTTTTGTTTCTCTCCATTTCCCGGAAATCTAGCCCCTCAATGCTTTTGATGAGATTTCTCGGGGGATCATAGACCCCGCATATTCTTCCGAGATTGCAGGGGTCGTGATAGGTCACGGTTTCCCCAGGCAGTCTCTCAAGTTTTAGCTTTCCCGTTTCCACTAGCATATCCACGTACTCGGTGATATGAAGTACTTCAGCCTCGATATTTCCTACACGCGGGTAATACCGTTTGAACGCGTTGTATGCGTGGGGGTCCGGCGTAGCTATAGCCTTTACGCCCAGCCCATTGAAGGTTTTAATGTTTTGTTCTGCGAGGCTCTCAAATAATCCAGTTTCTCCAAGCTGCGCGGCGTATAATCCGTCATCCAGCTCGTTTTCCAGGATGCCGAAATCAACGTTGGCCATGCTTAAAACCCGCGCAACTGCCTTGAGGGTATCACGGACAAGGGGCTCCAGAGCGTAGATGCTTCCAGTATACAGTAAGACCTCAGCCCCCTGCTTGGGCAAAAGCTTAACATGGAAACCCAGCTCCTCCGTCCACTTAAGCCTCTCTTCCCTCCTCACAACGCCAAAGGGGTTTCCGTAGCGCAGCAGGCTTTCAAGGGCGTTTCTATGAGCTGGAATTCTTAGAAGCCCCTCCTCAATGCATATTTTCCTGAACTCTTCAACAATTCTAATGTGATTAATCTCGTCGATCTCCGAAACCCTCATATATACTGGGAAGTGGATTACGCATGCCTCGTGGCAGCCCCCGCATAGATTACATTTGTAAACTATTTCGGCAATCTTTTCATCAAGGGTTATGCGGCCCTCAAAGAGGGCCTGCGCGGTGCTTATTATCCCCCTTATTGAGAAGCTTTCCCAGCGGTGTCCCGGATACTCGTATAATGGGCATATTTTATCAATGCCCCTATCTCTAAACACCGGATGTTTACACCAGCTAACCCTTGCACACCGATAAATTTGCCTAGCGAGATCCTCCGAAAACATTCTTTAACACCTACAGGCCAAGTATTCCAGGGGCCATGATGCCGTTCGGGTCAACTATACTCTTAATCTTCTTTAATAAAGCGTAATATTCGCCAAACCTGTGCATCTGGTCGGCCCATAGTGTTCCCATTCGGTATGGGCAGGCCCCAAGCTCCATAAGACTCACCTTCAACATATTCCATGCCTCTAAGGCTCTCTCCACCTCCGCGGCGTCGCTGGGATTAAAGTATGTCACCACAACCATAACGAAGCTCCTATCGCAGAGGAAGCCGCCCGCACCCACATTGAGACCAAACTTTTTCTTAACTTCACCCGCAAGCTTCTCTAGCGCCTTATAGTATGGGCCTATCTCCCCTACAGGTATATGCATAGGTAGGATCACCCTCATGCCGAGCTTATATCCGAATAGGCCCACCCACCTATACCTCTCATTCCACGTGTCTTTCGAAAGGTCGGGCCCAAGGTAAGTGCCCCTCTTCCCGGCAACCCTCATCAACCTCCCCATCTCAATGTCAAGCTCATCCTGCGTATTAGCCTCCAACACAAATTTTATAGTGTGGGGCCACGGCGCCTTCTCCGGAAAAAGTTTATCCAGGGTCCACCCAGGGGATAAGTAGGTGTATATTGTTGGTATCCTGCTTCTGCGAACCGCGTAGATGGCTCTGCCAGCGTCTTCTATATCCTTGTACCCGAATGTGGCAAATCCCATGGCTCCTGGGAGCTCCTCTATTTTAAGGGCGACTTCCACCACTATGCCGAGGGTTCCCTCCGAGCCGCAGAAGAGCCCGGTTAAGTCGTTGGCTAGGGCGTACCTGTAGAAGTGGCCGTGGGCTTTCGGGTGGGCCATTGAGCCCGTCGTTATAATCTCAGCTGTGGGTAAGACCACCTTACAGCCAATAACGCAGTCGCCCATATTTGAAAAATATGGCCCCGCACCCCACCCGGTGCCGTGGGTTACAAAGTTGCCGCCAACTGTACCGCTTATGCCGTTCTCCGGAGACATTAAAAATCTAAATCCACGCCTGCTGAGTATAGCTTCAAGCTCACTGAAGGTTATGCCCGGCTCAACGGTGCACGAGAGAGCACTCTCGTTTATCTCGACCACCCTATTCATCCTCGATAAATCAACAATCACGCTGCCCTCCCTCACTGGCACAGAGCCCCATAAGCTCGTGCCGCCGCTCCTCGGATAAATGGGGGTCCTGGTCTCATTAGCCCACCTCACTATTTCCTGAACCTCTCTAGTTGAGCCTGGGCGAACAACAGCTATGGGGACCGCCCCCCTCAGGGGTGTGGCGTCCCTCACATAAGTTAACATCGCTGGAATGCTGTCTAAGATATTATCTTCACCAACAATACTTTTTAATTCCTCAATTTTCCTCTTGCCTTCCATAAGAAACCCGATTACGCTATTTTTTGAGCGAGCCCTTCAAGTAATTGATGTAGTCGATAACCCCATCTTTCACGGTGTATTTCGGCTCGTAATTCAGCTCCTTCCTTATCCTGCTGGCATCAACTAAAACCCGCGGCGTTTCATCGCCAGGCTCCACCTCTATCTGGGCTTCGGGCAACTGCTCCTTAACATACTCGGCCAGAGTCCTCAGTGAAACCGCCTCATCACAAGTGTTAAAGATGCAGTGTTCATAGCGCTTAACCTTGAGGCCAAACAATAAAACGTTGGCCGCCTCCTTAACATATTGCGGGGTGATCACAGTGTCGCCCTTCGGCACTATAACCTTCTTACCCAGAACAGCGTCCTCGAAAAGGGATACGAGTATATCCATGAAGCCCAGTCGATCCCGCCCGGGGCCGAAGACGAGGCCCAGTCTCAAGCCCAGAACATCTAAGCCATACGTGCTCCTATAATATTGAGCATTAAACTCGTTGACAACGTAGCTGACGCCATGACCCACCTTAGGTCTTAAAGGGGCCTCCTCATCCACTCTAGGCTGCGAGTAAAGGTTAGGGGGGCCCAGCTGGGCGTATGAGCTGGCCCAAACTAGCCTCTTTATATCCATTAGCCTAGCCGTCTCCAGAACATTTAAGAAGCCTTCAATCATAGTCTTCACTACATTGGAGGGTGTCCATGGGGGTCTCTCAGCAGCCAAATAAACAATATGATCCACATCGTGCTTTTTCACAGCATCCATTATCTCATTTATCTCCGTGATTGAACCCCTCTCAATCGTCACTTTCTCTTTTACGTCCATAATTTTTGATGGATCCCCAGACCTACTGAATACTGTAACCTTCACGCCCTCGCTTAAGAGCCTTCGAACCAGATGGGAGCCGACAAATCCTGTCCCCCCGATTACCAAGCACCTCATCTTAATACCCCGCAGAGACTCTTGTTGAGAAACCAAAAGACCTAGCATAAATATAATTTTTTTACAAATAACCATAAAGTTTCCGGTTAGGGTTTAGATCGACTTCCCAGCATCGCATACTCCTCGTTTAATTCTAATTCCTCAATTCTTTCTTTTGCCGGCACGCCATCCTCACGCCAGCCCATCAGCATATAGAACTCCCCCAAAGTCTTTTCTAAAAGGCTTCTGTCTATGGTCTTCCCCCTTAATGGGCCATCTGGCAATGGCTCATAGAACCTCGGCGGCCACGCATCGTCTTTCCTCCCCACTCCCATGCGAATATCATACATCCTTTGGAGCGTGAATATCCGTTCGCCAGCTTTCATCAGTTCTTCCGCACCCACGTCTATTCCAGTTGCCGCCGAATACAGCCTGGCATAGTGGGAGGGGCCTAGGGCATCCAGGGAGACTGAGGCGAAGATGCATATGCCTAGCGCATTCATAACAGTCGTTAGCAGGGAATACCACTTTGTCATCATCGCTTTCCCCCTATAGAGCGAGCCATCTATCACCGGCGGATCGCCGAAAATCTCCCTTTTTACATTATCCGGCATGTCAAGCCATTCAACAAGCGTCTTATCTTCAACATCCCTACAGAAAAATTTCCCCTCAATTCCAAAATGCGTGGTTCTGACGTTATCCCCACCCCTTGGATTCACCAGCGTGCCCAGATTCCAGGCCACTCCCCCGGCCCGCGGATCACTACCCATTAACTCCATGTTTTTAACAGTTATAGCCGCCCTCTTTGCCTCCTCCCCAATTTTTTCGGCAGCTCTAGCAACGCCTTCGGCGAGCAGACCCCCAAGCTGCTCTTTATATGCTATTTTGTGGAGCAGCCTAAGAGCAGCTTCATAGTCGCCCCATTTTAACCGTAACCCAGCATCACGCTCGCCTATTAAACCACGCTCATATAGCTCCATAGCGAAGGAGACGGCGCATGTAGCCGAGGCGATGTCTAATCCAAGTCTATGGCACACCTCCTTACATTTCCATATTGCTGGAAGCTCGCTTACCTCGCATTTCGCGCCGAACTCAAAAACTGGCATTATAAATGTCCCACTACTTATCTTTAAACCCTTAAACCCGCCCTCTTTAACCTCTACCTGATGGAAGCATTGAACCGGACAGCCCGCGCAGCCTATCTCTTTAAGGCTCACTTGACCCTTTGGGGTGACATAGGGCACAACCGCTTCAAGGGTTCTTGTCTTAAGCCAATCCTCAATAACCGTTGTTTGCCAATTTCTTCCAGGAAGCGCCCCCTTCTTAAAAGCGATTTCAGAAACCGGAAGGGAGGCATAGTTACTCCAGGTTTTATAGGATGGGTCGGAAAGAATTCGTCTTAGGGCTTCTTTCACAGCATCCTTAAACTCTTTTGGCCTCGCCACTTTTACCTCCTTCGTACCATGAACCGCTATTGCCTTAACCCTCTTTTTGCCTAAAACCGCCCCGCAGCCAGATCGCCCAGCCGCATGGTACTTGTCAACAATTATGCATGCATATCTAACGAGGTTCTCGCCCGCCGGGCCGATAGCCATTACACTTATTTCTTTACTATTGACCTCTTTAGAAAGCTCCTTTTTCAATTCATCGGCGGTTTCCATAGCGTCACATTTAGCCCATAGATGGCTCGCACCGCGTATCTCCACATCATCATTATTAATCCACAGATAAATGGGATTTTTGGACTCCCCCCTTAAAACAACCATGTCATAACCGGCTTTCTTAAGGTACGTTGCCCAGAAGCCGCCGACGTTTGAGCAGCCTATTAGGCCATTAAGCGGCGATTTAGTAATTAAGTCGGTTCGGCAAGCCATAGGCGCCCCAGTAGCGACCAGCGGACCTGCAGTAATTATTAGGATGTTCCTTTCATCGAAGGGATCTATATTGGGACCTACCTCGTCATAGAGCATCTTTGTGGCTAAACCCGTACCACCAATAAATTTTCTAATCAGATCGCTTCTAAGGGGTCTCCTCTTTATATCTCCGGAACCAAGGTCAACATCAAGAAGATTGCCCATAAACCCTCCTTGAACCATCCTAAATAGCCCCTAAACCTACATTTTACGATGGACGAATCTTATACTTATCAACTTCCTTTTATAAGCCTTTTTAATGCCCCCAATTAGTATACCGCGAAAAGGGGGCGATCCGTGCTAAAGTTTAAAATAAAGGAGAGTCAGCTAAAGGAGATATTATGTTATATTATTTTAGAATGGAACTGGAATTTTTAATTTTTTAGAGATCCAGCCCCAAATCCCGTCAGGGAATAGGAATACTATGATTAATATTGCTATTCCCTGGATAAGCTGCGTTAAACCGGCAAATCCTGTTGTGAAGCTTGTTAGTTGGACGGAGATTATTGAGCCTAGAATTGGGCCAAATATTCTGCCGTGCGCGCCCACAAAGGATATGAATATCACGGTAATCGACCAGAGGACTGAGAAGCCAACGAATGGATCTATATAGCTTGTGTATTGTATATAGATACTTCCAGAAAAGCCTAAAAAGAGGGCGCTTAGAATAAAACATAATGCTCTAAAAGTGAAAGCATTTATCCCGAACTCGGTTGCCGCCAATTCATCGCTGCCAATGGCTCTTAAGGCGTACCCTATTTTAGACCTATAAACAATATATACGGCTATAGTTGAGATAAGGGCCAGTGAGAGAGCCCAGTAATATAGAACTGGAAGGGGAAGAGAAAGCCTGCTTGGGAGGGTCATGCCCGCCCCACCTCCAACATAATCCCATACGCTGAAAAGTTTAGAGAAAAGTTCGCCGGCAATTATGCTTCCTATAGCAAAGTACATGCCTTTCATTCTCAGTAGTGGAACACTTAAGCCTGCAGCGATCAAAACACTAATTCCTCCAGATAATAGAAAGGCGCCCCAGAAAGGAATATCATAATATAGCATTGACACGATCGTGGTGTAAGCTCCAATAGCCATAAACATTTGAGGCGCCAGAAAGACCATGCTGGCATGGAAAGACATGAAGTTCCACCATTGGGCCGCCGCTATATAGAATAGGATTAGAACTAAGTCCATCAAAACTGTCTTGCCCGCTATAGATGGAATTACTGACAGAAGGGCTATAGTTATTACTAATACCAGAAGAATTCTCCTGATTTTGGGATGCATAGTAACGCCCTTCATGGCTTACTCCTCGCTCTTAAAGATCCCTGTAGGACGTATACACAGAGTAACTAGAATAGTTAAATATACGGCAACAGTCTGGTAGAATATACCAAAGAAGAAGCCTGAAAGAACATAAACCAGCCCCAGAATCAGACTACCGACAATCGTGCCTTTAACATGCGTGAAGCCCCCAATTATGACCACCCCGATTGCGAGACTCATATATTCAAAACCTGACGCTGGGGAAAACTGATAAAGCAGTCCTAAAATTGTTCCACCTACTGCAGCTAGCATCGTCGCTAGACCCATAGCATAATTGTAAACCTGCTTAGGATCTATCCCCAACATTTTAGCTGCCTCGGCATCCATTGGTATCGCTCTCATAGCCTTACCAAGCAATGTTCTCTTCAAGAACAGGTGGAGGGCAACAAATACAATAAACGCAAATGCTAAGCTTACTAGATACAAAAGGGGAACTTCCAAGGGGCCCAACATCACGGCTTGACGATAATGCATAAGGTATAAACTTCTTTCATCAACTGTAAAGATTAGCTGCAGCATGTTCTTGATAATGAAGCCTAAAGCGAACGTTATTAGGACAACCCGAGTTATATCTCCAGGAAGAAATCTGTTAATGAAGAATTTTTGAACGATGAACCCTAGCGAGAACATTATCACGAGTATTAGAGGCATAATGAGGAGAGGATCGATCCCAAAAAATGTTAAGAAAACAAAACATAGGTAGGCGGAGAGAACGGCATAATCTCCATGTGTCAAGTTAACAATTCTCATCACGCCACGCCATATAAAGGCGCCGAGACCCAAACATGCAAAAACCCCGCCCAGAGTTATACCACGAATTATTAGGGATAGTAAAACTAGTATATCCATGTTAACGACCTCCCAGATAGGTTTCCCATATATATTTACTATTAATTCTTTTGGATTACCTTCCATTCTTATCCTACCGCCCTCAAGCACGTACGCCCAGTCGGCAACTTCAAGAAGCTGTCTAACATTTTGGTCTATGCATATAACGCTTACGCCCATATCCCGGATTTTCTTAACGATGTCTAGCAAGCTTAGGAAAACTTTCGGCGCAAGGCCCAGCGACAATTCATCTATTATCAGCAATTTTGGATTTGTAACAAGAGCCCTTGCGATGGCAAGCATCTGCTGTTGACCACCACTCAATTTGCCAGCAAGTTGATTTTGACGTTCCCTCAAAATGGGGAAAATGTTGAAAACCTGCTCTAAGCGGTCTTGCATTCTCTTCCTCTCTTCCTTAAAGGGATAAAAAGCCAGCTCAAGGTTTTCCTTCACGGATAGATTACTAAATAAACGTCTCCCTTCCGGAAGTATTGTTATACCCTTCCTAATCCTCTCGACCGGCGATAAATGATTTATTTTTTCACTCTCAAAGATGATGGATCCTGACTTAGGCGAAACCAAACCCACTATGGTTTTACAGAGCGTAGTCTTACCAGCACCATTAGGACCTATTACGGCTGTTATCTGCTTATCTTTTGCCTTGAAGTTTAAACCCCACAAAATATGCAGGTCACCATAATACACGTCAAGATTCACCACCTCCAACATCTCATCAATCCCCCTACATGACTGGAAAGCTTCCAAGATACGCATCTATAACTGCAGGTTCCTTGGCTATTTCCTCAAAAGTGCCCTCCGCTATCTTTTCACCTTGATGCATCACAAGAACACGGTCAACCGTTCCCCGTATTGCCCGCATATTATGCTCTACTAATATGACGGAAATCCCATTCTTCCTAATTCTTTTTACAAGCTCCTTATAATTGTCAATTTCGGCTGGATTTAAGCCTGCGAAGGGCTCATCAAGCAATAAAAGCTTTGGTTCGGCGGCAAGAGCTCTCGCAATCTCTAACATTTTAATTTCAAAAGCTGTTAACATGCCTATAGGCATATCCTTTTTATTTTGTAGCCCAACAAATTCGAGAACCTTCAAACTTTTTTCCTGCGCAGTTTTAATGTCATCTCCCGGCCCGAATAAACTGCCAATCATAACATTCTCCATCACGGTAAGCTTCCCATATGGTCTGGGGATCTGATGAGTCCTCGCTATCCCAAGTTTACAAATCTTATAAGGCGGCATATTGGTAATATTACGCTTAAGAAAAATAATTTTCCCGGAATCGGCCCTCATAACCCCAGACAAAAGATTAAAGAGAGTTGTTTTCCCAGCACCATTAGGACCTATTAAGCCTAAAATTTCTATCTCACCCATTTCAAAACTAAAATTCTTAACGGCAGTGATATTTCCAAAGGATTTCGTTAAATTTTTAACTTCGAGCATCAATTTAGTGATGCCCTCCAGAAAGTTCGCTGTTTTTTCTATTTGGCTCTAAAAAAAGGAGGAGTGGATATGCTATCCCCCCGCGGGTATTGGCTCACGAACTGTTACAGAAACGCCCTTGAATATGTTGTAAACTATAATGTTCTCCCAGTCCCATTTTGCTCCTCGAACCCATTGTCCTACGAAGACTGGTGTTGAATGCCAGTGCTCCTTCATCGCAACAACATTCGGATAATTCGCGAACAGAGGCTGCAAATCAGGCGGTATTGGCTCCTTAAATTTAATGCGGCCGAAAATCGTATCTAAGTCAGTGTTAGCTATAGCGTCTCTTACTTTCTCTTTGTCAACAGACCCTGCCCTTGTAAGGGCGTCCATGGCTATTTCAAAAAGCGTGTGTAAATAGCCTATACTCGCCTGGTAAAACTCATTGTTTTCCTTTTCATATAGGTCGGCCCACTCCTTCGCAGTTTGTCCTGTTATGCTTGACTTAAATGGTAGCTCTCTACTCCAGTGCCACTCACACATGATTCCTAATGGCAGGTCCCCGCCTAGCGTCTTGACTTGCGAGTAAGTGTTAAAACCTCTTGACGTTATGAAGTACTTTGGTTTAAATCCTAGCTCTTTACTCTGTGTCCAGAAGGCATTTAACTCTACGGTCGCGCTATTACCTATAACTATTTCAACTCCCTCGGCTTTGAAGAGCTGAATGACGGAGCCGAAGTCTTTAGTGCCTACATCATGGAACCCGGGATGAACTATCTTCTTGTACAGCACCTTATTCGCATCGATTCTTTCTCTGAAGATGTTATAGAACTTGATCCCGTCAACGTCATTCCGATATAGTGTGCCTATAACTCCGTTTGTTTTGCCTATAATGCTAGCAATTAACCTAACCTGAGATTCTATCATATAGTTTTCTGCAAAGTGAACGTCAAATGTCCATTTGTACGGTCCGCCTTCAGCCCATGATAAGATGGGACACATCGATGAGAGACAAGGCACCTCATATTTCAGCCTGCGTAACGGCTGGCAATACGAAGGCCGGAGTGAAGGTCGCAATTAATAGGTGGACGCCCTCCTTTGTTATTAGATCGGCAGCCACCGATGCGGAAATACTAGCATCGCTTTGGCAATCCTTAAGGATTATTTTTACGGGTATTCTCTTTCCATAATCCTTTAGATAGACCCCGCCCTTGTTATTGATGGCTTCTTCCATCTTTTGAGCAACCCATGGAACTGGCTTAGCGTGTGGAGCGCCTGCCCCCGTTAGTGGGGCAACCCATCCAATTTTTATAGCCTCAGGGGCTGGAACAGCGGGCCCTTGAGACATCGTTAAGTAATAGTAGACTGCCCCCAATGCCGCCACAACAACTACCACAGCGATAACTACTGCTTGAACCTTTGTTACAGCATATCTGTTCATGGTTACACCATTCCTTTTTTCTTTAAACTAGAAGCCACCTATATAAAATTATCTGAGGAAAGAACCCCCATTTATAAAGTCAAAAGGGCAATTTGAACCCTTCGTTCTACTTGATTTTTCTATGAGTCTCTCTACTGTTATAAAAGCTCAAGCACATAAAAATGTGAGGCAAATAATAAATCTTGGGGCAATAACATTAATAGAGAGGGATAGAGGGGCCGGTAGTTCAGCCTGGTATGAACGCCTGACTTGCACTCAGGAGGTCGGGGGTTCAAATCCCCCCCGGTCCACCAATCTTTTGGGTTCACATTCCCTCGCTTTTTAAGTTCTGCAGATTCTTCTTTTTCGGGGCTTGTATTGAGGGAGGAGATCTATGACTTCGCTAGGAG
>JAWAXF010000007.1:0-66179 GCA_038897035.1 Bathyarchaeia archaeon | reverse complement strand
GATACGCAAGGTTCTAAAGGCCCTTGTTCCCTTATCAGATTATATAATGTCGCTCCTAGATGACAACGGAATCTTCACGAAAAAGACTAGGGGCGTAGGAGTACTGCCGAGGGATAAAGCCATTGAGGTTGGCGCTGTCGGTCCAACGCTCAGGGGCTCCGGTGTACCTAGCGATGTAAGGAAGGATGATCCGTACGCCGCCTACGATAAACTTGACTTCGAGGTTATAGTAGAAAAGGACGGAGACGTACGCGCCAAAGCCCTTGTCAGGGCGAGAGAGAACTATGAGAGCATGAAGATTATTGAGCAGGCTCTCGACAACCTCCCGCCTGGTGATATTGTTGTTAAGCCGGGTGAGCCTAAGGTTGGTGAGGAGATCTGTAGGGTAGAGGCCCCACGCGGAGAGTTGATCTACTATATTAGATCTAATGGTACGAATATCCCAGAGAGAGTTAAGGTTCGGACGCCCTCATATGCAAATAATTTCGCTATTCTCACAATGCTCCGTGGAGAAAATCTTAAGAACGCAAGAACTGTGATAGAGAGCATCGACCCATGCTTCGCCTGCACAGACCGCGTGACAGTTATCGATGTTAGGACGGGGAAGAGGAGGATTATGGCCTTAAAGTAATTGGGGGGTTGTGTTAAAGTGGGTAAGATTTCCGTTTATCGTTTCCTGTCCGCTGGCTGTAATGCATGTGATGTGGAGATACTAGAATGCCTTGTCCCGCGCTATAAGATCGCAGATCTAGGCGTTGAGGTTGTTGAGGAGCCGGAGAAGGCTAACGTTCTAATTTTAACTGGCGCCGGGACTGTTAAGGGCAGGGATGCTTTGCTGGAAGTGTACGAAAAGATTAACCCGCCTAAAATAGTGATCGCCGTCGGGAACTGCTCGATAACGTCGAACATCTTTGAGAAGGGCTATCCAATAGTCGGCCCGCCCAACAAGCTTATACCAGTTAATTACTATATTCCCGGGTGCCCGCCCCGCCCACAAGCGATAATTAAGGCTGTAGCCGACATACTTGGTGCGAGGATCGAGGAGAGAGAGGATTTCTGGCAGACGCCTGAGGGATTCAGGGGTAGGCATGAATTTAATAAGGAGAAGTGTATTGGGTGTGGCGCCTGCTCCCAGATCTGCACTGGCGACGCAATAGATATTATTGATGGGCCCGATAAAAGGATCGTTAGGATAAAGTATGGACACTGCACCTTCTGCGCCTTCTGCCAAGACGAGTGCCCAACACAGGCGCTAAGGCTCACCGGAGCATACCACCTACTGACAAATGATCCCCAAACCGCTAGGATCGAGAATGAGGTAGACCTACTCAAATGCAGCATATGTGGTGGAACATTCTTCCCACAGAAGCAGATAGACTGGGCATTAAAGCGTGTGGTTGAGGAGAAGGTCCCGGCATACAGGAATTTCAGTAGCAGCATCTCTGATGCTATGAGGATATGCGCGAACTGCAGGAGAAAAATAGAGAATATAAAGAGTGCAAAGAGCCTTCTCACGAAACTCTCAGAGAGGGCCAGAGCCTAAGCCCTAAAAATGGGTACACTTTTATTCTACCCCTCCCTCTATTTTTTAAAGTAATGAATGAGAGAGTTCCATGTTTAGGGAGGATTAAGTTTGGCTGGGGAAAGCGTATCAGCTTATTCTAAAATAGATCCGAAGTTTAGACACGAAGTTACTAAAATGCCTGGCGGAGAAAAGATTCTACAATGTTTTCAATGTGGAACATGCACGTCTGACTGCCCAATCGCGAGGTTTAGCGACAAATATAGGCCTAGAAAGATCATTAGGATGGCCCAGCTGGGGCTGCGGGAGAAGGTTTTAAGCAGCGACTTCCTATGGCTCTGCGCATCATGCTTCACATGCACTGACAGGTGCCCGCAGGGGGTTGAGGTGGCAAGCGTGATAAAAATACTGAAGAACATGGCAGTGATAGAGGGGCGGATACCCGAAGTATTTAAGGTTCTCTTAGAAAACCTGGTTAAAACTGGCTATATATATGAAATCCCCGAATCAAGGCTCAGGAGGCGTGAGGCGCTAGGTCTCCCACCCCTACCAAAAGTTAACATTGAAGGCTTAAACAAATCCTTAGAGAACATAAATGTTGAGAGTTTCCTTAAAGGGGTTCCCGGGAAACGTGGGGAGGCTAAGATGTGGGTATGAGCCTGAAATACGTGATTTATCTGGGCTGCTCCATCCCCTATAGGGTCTCCTCCTACGAAGCCTCTGCAAGAAGAGTCCTAGGCAAATTGGGTGTAGAATTGGTTGAGATGCCGGACTTCAATTGCTGTGGTCTCCCACTTGAACCACTTAGTCACGAGCTAATGCTTATCTTATCTGCGAGGAACCTTGCCATAGCGGAGCAAACCGGCCTAAACATTTTAACCCTCTGCCCAGGATGCGCTGGCACACTAAAGAAGACTAATAAGACACTTAAGGAGAATAAGGCGCTCAAAGAGGAGGTCAATAGACACCTAAAGGAGGCTGGCCTAGAGTTTAAGGGAAGCTTAGAGGTCAAGCATATCTCCCAAGTCCTAATCGAGGATGTTGGGATTGATAATATCAAAAAGGCTGTTGTTAGGCCGCTTAGGGGTCTTAGGGTGGCGGGGCATAGCGGATGCCACCTCTCGAGGCCAAGGAAGTATATTGAATTTGAGGATCCCGAGAATCCCAGGGCTCTAAAAGCGCTCATTAGCGTGACCGGGGCGAAGCCCATTGAATACATGGGTGAAACCGAGTGCTGCGGCTCAACCATAGCCGCTATAGACGATAAGATATCATTATCCTTGGTTAGAGAGAAGCTCCTCCACGTCAAGGATGCTGGCGCCGACGCGCTGATAACAGTTTGCCCGGCCTGCCATATAATGTACGACGCGAATCAGATACGGGCTGAGAAGATGTTCGGCGAGAAGTACGCTGTTCCAGTATTACATTATACTCAGCTCCTAGGTCTAGCGATGGGTATGCGGCCGGAAGAGCTGGGGTTTGACGAACTGCGGGTAAGACCCGCAAAAATTCTAGAGAAGATCTAGATGCCCATATGAGCTTCCACTTTTTACTACTTTTTAAGGATAGAATTTTCGGCCATGCGTTTAAGGATAATTGTTTCGGGCATAGTTCAGGGTGTTGGTTTCCGCCCATTCGTATATAGGATCGCCGTCAAGAACCATCTGAGGGGCTATGTTAGGAATAGAGGGGACTCCTGCGTAGAGATAGTAGTGGATGGCGAAGACAAGGATGTAGAGGAATTTTTAAGGGATCTTATCGAGAGGAAGCCGCCGCTGGCTAGGATTTATGAGGTTATAACAACACCAATCGAGGTCTCGGGTAAAGATTACGGGGACTTTAAGATATACAGGAGTTCCAATGAAGCCGAATTATCCGGCTCGGTTATACCGCCAGACATAGCTATATGTGAGGAGTGTCTCGCTGAGATGCGTGATCCAGCGAATCCGAGATATGACTATTTCTTCATAACCTGCGTAAACTGCGGTCCGAGATATACAATAATTGAGGATGTCCCATACGACAGAGAGAACACTACGATGCGCGACTTTCAGATGTGCTATTTTTGCAGATCAGAGTACACCGATCCGGCTAACAGAAGATTTCACGCTCAGACGGTTGCTTGCCCCAGATGTGGCCCTAAAGTATATTTGGTGGATGCTAATGGTGTGAGGGCTGAGTGTGTGGACCCTATTAGGGAGGCTGGAAGGCTCATTTCGGATGGGTGCGTCGTTGCGGTGAAGGGCTATGGGGGCTTCCACATCGCTGCTTCAACGCTTCTCGATGAGCCGCTTAGGAAACTTAGGATGGCAAAACATAGAGAGCAGAAGCCCTTCGCAATAATGGCTAGGAGCCTAGAGGCCGTGAAAACTTTTGCTAGGATTAGTCCATGGGAGGAGAGGACCCTAACATCCTATGCGCGCCCAATAGTTCTGCTGGAAAAGAGCGAAAACTATTATTTATCCGACTTGGTCTCGCCCGGCCTACATAATGTTGGTGTTATGCTACCGTACACCGGACTACATTACATGCTCTTCGACTGGGTTAAGGATCCGGCCTTCGTTATGACCAGCGCCAACCCGCCAAACCAGCCAATAATTAAAGACGAGGAGGAAGCGTTCAAGAAACTGAGAGGCTTGGCAGACTACTTCCTACTACATAGTAGGAGGATAGCCCATAGGTGCGATGACTCGGTTCTACGCATGCATGGGGATAAAACAGTCTTTATAAGGCGGTCGAGGGGTTATGCGCCAGAGCCGGTTAGGCTGAAGTTTAGGGTTAAGCGATGCGCGCTCGGGCTTGGGGGCGAAAAGAATAACACCGCATGCTTCGTAATTGGCGAGAAGGCCTTCCTATCGCAGCATATAGGTGATGTCGAGAACCTTGAGACGCTTGAATTCCTTGAGTCCGCATCAAGGAGACTAATACGTTTAACGAATAGTAACGTCGACGCGGTTGCATGCGACCTGCACCCGAAGTTCGCTACGACGGCGCTTGCAATGAGGCTCTCCGAGGAACACGGCTGGCGGATGATACAGGTCCAGCACCACTACGCTCACGTGGCAGCGCTATTAGCCGAGCATGGCTTAGAGGAGGTTATAGCCATATGCTGCGACGGATACGGTTACGGTGAGGATGGGGGTGCATGGGGCGGAGAAATAATATTAGGCTCCCTCAACCCACCGGAATTTAGGCGCCTAGGCCACCTTGAGGAGCAGCCGCTGCTCGGCGGGGATTTAGCAACAAGGTATCCGCTTAGGATGGCCGCCGGCGTGCTCTACAAGCGCGTTGATATAGAGGACTGGCTTATGAAGGAGAGCGTTCACTTACCCTATGGTGCCAAAGAAGCCCGGGTAATACTCTCGCAGCTCAGGAGGGGCGAAGTTAAGATTAAGACGACGAGTTGCGGCAGGATCCTTGATGCCGCCTCCGCGATTCTAGGCATATGTTATGAGAGGACATATGAGGGTGAGCCTGCAATGAAGCTTGAGTCAGCGGCAATAAATGGAAAGAACGTAATTAATCTTGAGCCGCAGATTAGCGGGACAAGACTGAACACGACTGAAATGATGGTCTATCTCTTTGAGGAAAGAAATAGCTATCCTAGGAGGGACCTAGCCTACTCAGTTCACTATTATTTGGCTAGGGGGCTAGCTCAGCTGGCAGTCAGCCTAGCGGTTGAGCATGGTGTGAGGAACGTGGGCTTCACCGGGGGTGTTGCATGTAACCAAATAATTACTGGGGAGATAAAAGAGGTTGCCGAGAGAAGCGGATTAAACTTCTTCGTCCACGTGAGCGTGCCACCCGGCGATGGTGGTCTATCCTTGGGCCAAGCCGTTGTAGCGGCTCTTTATCATCAATGAAATGAAAGGTATTTATTTTCGGCTCTCCATATCTTAAGGAGATTAAAAGATGTGTCTGGCTGTACCAGCGAGGATCATTGAGATTAACGGTGATTTGGCTAAGGTTGACTTCGGCGGTGGGGTGATTAGGGAGGCAAATATATCACTTGTAGACGCTAGGATCGGAGATTACGTCCTCGTCCACGCTGGGTACGCAATACAGGTCTTGGATAAAGAGGAGGCCGAGGAGACCCTAAGATTATGGAGGGAGATTCTAGAGGCCGAAGAAGGGCGGGAGAATGCTTTGGAAAGACTTTAAGGATCCGCAGCTCGCTAGGAGAATAACTGAAAAGATACGTGAGATCGCGCCTAAAAGGGATATTATAAAAATTTGTCATGTATGTGGAACACATGAGTGGACTATATCGCATTATGGTATTAGAAGCCTACTGCCCGAGAATGTTGATGTTATAGCCGGGCCGGGCTGCCCAGTATGCATCGTGCCAGCCTCCGAGGTAGATGAGGCGGTTGAGACAGCGCTGAGGGGAGCTACACTCGTATGTTTTGGTGATGCCGCTAGGGTTCCGGGTTCCCAAATGTCTCCCATAGAGGCAAAAGCCAAAGGCGCGGATCTCCGAATAGTTTACAGCGTTATAGATGCCGTTAAAATGGCCGAGAGGGAACCGAACAGAGACTTTGTCTTCTTTGCAATAGGCTTCGAGACGACAGCGCCATCAACAGCCTCCGAGATACTTAAGAGGCCCCCCAGAAACCTAAGCTTCCTGGTATCTCATAGGCTCATTCCGCCGGCTATGGAGCTTATGCTGGGTATAGGCGACTTGCAAATAGATGCCTTCATAGCTCCCGGGCATGTCAGCACGGTTATAGGGTTAGAGCCTTATGAGATATTCCCAAAAGTTTACCGAATGCCGACGATTGTGGCGGGCTTCGAGCCAATAGATGTCCTACTCGCAATCTACATGGCTTTAAGGCAGATCAGGAACCGCACGGCAACCTTGGAGAATGAGTATAGGCGGGCCGTGAAGTGGGAAGGAAATGTTAAGGCTAGGGAATTAATGAGAAGAGCCTTTAAGGTTATCAGCGGAAATTGGCGCGGGCTCGGTAGGATACCCGACTCAGCATTGACGCTGAGGGAGGAGTACTTGGAGTACGATGCCCACAAAAAATACGGCATAAGGATCAAGAGGGGGAGGGATATTCCGCCAGGGTGCCGGTGCCACTTAGTCATGATAGGGAAGATCAAGCCCACAGAATGCCCATTATTTATGAAGGCATGTACGCCGCAAAAGCCCATAGGATCATGCATGGTTGGGATAGAGGGAACGTGCAGAATATGGGCGCTAACTACGCAGGGATCAAATCCTAAATCCATCTAGAAGTGTTCTTATAAACAGTCTTTAGTGGTATATTTAGGCTCCGCTAACCAAGTAACCTATACCCTAAAGCATTTTATTTCTTCATCACTCAGGGGCGGTACAATGATCTCCTTCTCCTCCCATCCGCGCTTATAAAGTACTTTCACCTGAGTTTCCCTTGGTGCATCGGAGTACCGCGCGGTTATCGCTGCGGTCTTCTCTATAATGGTTAAATTAGATTCCCCAACAATTATGGTGACCGGCCCCTTATAATCCTTGACTAACAAATATGGCATTCTATTGCTCTCGGCAATTTTTAGAAGACTTTCATTCTCGCACTTATTTCTTCCCACCACAACCTTTACTCCATTTATCCTGAAGTGTCTCCCAATCATTAAGAGCGCCGCGTCATCTAGAGTCAATTTTCTTTCGTGCTTTAAATGATCCCTCAACCTCCTAGAGAAGGCTGGGTCGGTTAGTAGGCATCCGCCTGAGGGCGTTGGGTAATCCATTATACCATACTTAGCGGCCAGCTCCATTTGCGGTGCCCTTCTTCTTCCCCTAATGGCCAATAGCTTCTCCCTGTTAACCCAGCCCCTTACCTCAGCCTCCGTGGGTGAGAGTAATTTAGCTGATAGTGGTCTCAAAACTTTACCCTTTAATCCAGTCTCCTCCTCTATCAACTGCATAGCCCTTAATCTCTGCGAGAATGGCCTTTCATCAAGAACCTCTCCGGTCACGAGGAAGTCTGCGCCTATTCTATCGGCGAGCTCCCTAGCCCTCTTAAGCATAAGTATCCGACAATCTATACAGGGGTTCATTTGGCCTCCATAACCATATCGCGGTTTAACGACGACATCCAAAAAGTCTTGGCCAAGAAAGATAACATGCACCTTTATGCTGAAGTCTATAGAGATCTTATCAATGAAGTCATAATTATACTTTGAGAATGGCGTTACAAAGTGGACTGCCTCAACGTCAACACTTTGATCTAGCATAATTCGTGTAGCAAGTAGGCTATCCAATCCACCCGAAAGTAACACCAATGCCTTAGGCCTGCATTTACTAACGCCCATTAAACTCAACTATTAATTAAATATTCCGTTTGGGTCTTATAAACATAACATAGTTATAAACTTGCAATCGTGCTCAGATCTTTATGGTTTTCCATCTCCAAGTATTCCCAGCACCGCAAGAACCCTATAGACCAGTCCGCCTAAGAGGATCGCGAAGAATACTTCGGCAACTGCTATTATTGCCGCTCTCTTCCATCCAAATTCCTTAATGTGAGCTGCTATGGTTGCAATACAGGGCACGTAGAGCATTACTACTAACGAGAGCGTGAACATCTGAAGCGACGTGAGGTATTCATGAATATTCTCCGTGCCGAGTAAGGCTGAAAGTAACACCAAAGTAAGCTCTTTCCTCAGCACGCCAAATATTAGCAGTATACCAGTTATCTCGGGTAGCCCAAGCCAGCCTACAGTTATTGGGCTCATCATTCTCGAAATGGGGAGTAGAATGCCTGAAAGCTCCATGACCTTAATTACCAGACCGCTGACAACAATCACGGGAAAAGCTATTTTTAGGAATTCTTCGAGCCTAAACCACGTCTGCCTAATGACGGTCTTTAGATGTGGTGGTCTATACTCCGGGATCTCCATTATAAGCGCCATCGCCTCACCTGGAAGAAATTTGAAGGCAATTCTACCTAAGAGGAATGCTATTGCTAGGTCTATTGCATAGAGATAGAAGGCCCACTCTATCCCGAGGTATCTTCCAACAAGCCCAAGTATTACGACCGAGCGGGCCGCGCATGGAATTAGCGTCACCACAAAACCAGCTATGAATCTCTCCCTCTCCGTCTCCATTATCCTACAGCCCAAACATGCTGGTACATTACACCCATAGCCAAGCATAAGGGGTATGAAGGCTTTACCGTGCAATCCAATCTTATGCATAAAAGTATCCGCCAAGAAGGCTATCCGGGCCAAGTAGCCGGAGTCCTCTAGGAAATAGAGTATTAGGTAAAATGGAACTATGTATGGCAGTGCTATGGTTATCGTCGCTATAATCCCGTCTATGAGCCCGCCCCAAATGAGGCCCTTTAATAGGCCTGATCCAAAAATTATCTCAAAGGATATCTCATAGCCATGGAATATGTTAGTAAGGGCTTCTGATAAGAAGTTGCCGAAGCCGAAAATCGTATAGAAGACAGCTAAGACTATTCCGGCCATTATGATGTAACCATAAATTTTGTGCGTCGTTAAGTAGTCTATTCTATCACTTAGCGGAAGCTTCACTCTCGGGAGGATCCGCTGCACCTCCCTAGCAATCCTGCCCGCAATTTCATATCGCTCCGAGGTAACCACTGTTGGACATGGGTGCCCATGTATCTCCTCAATCTCCCCAGCAATTTCCTCCGCCAGGGCTAGGGCTTCAGGTTTAACCCGCCTAACCTCTTTTATGACCTCTTCATCGCCCTCAAGGAGCTTTATGGCAATCCACCTAAGCGGATACTTTAGGTCAACGCCCCTTAGAGCCTCCTTAAGTCTTTGTATTCTACTCTCGCTCTCTTCGCCATATCTTATTAGAGTCGGCTTCCTAAAACCCCTCTCAAAACCCTCAACAACTTTGGAGAGCAGCTCATGTATACCTTTACCCCTAATGGCAATTGTCGGGACGACTGGCACGCCTAATGTCTCCTCAAGTCTCTTATAGTCTATCTTTATCCCCCTCTTCTCGGCGACATCCATCTGGTTAAGGGCTATAATTAATGGAACCTCAAGCTCCATCAGCTGGAGCGTGAAGAAGAGGTTTCTTTCCAGAACTGATGCATCAACAACATTTATCACGACGTCTGGCTTCTCATTAACTATATACTCTCTTGAGATAAGCTCTTCGAGCGAGAAGGTCGATAACGAATATATGCCCGGTAAATCGATGACATCTATCGTGTAGCCCTTAAAGTGGAGGGTTCCCTCAGCCTTCTCAACGGTCTTACCGGGCCAATTGCCAATATGTTGGTGGAGACTGGTCAGCTGATTAAATATTACGGATTTCCCCACATTTGCATTTCCAGCTAACGCTATCCTAATCCTCTTCTCCATTCACCTCTGAACCTCTACGATGATTCTTTCAGCGACTCCCCTTCCAATGGCGAGCCTATAGCCCCTAACATAAACCTCAATTGGCCCATTAAGTGGGGCGGACCTGATAACTGTAATCTTTGTTCCCGGCGTTAGACCCATGTCAACAAGCCTCTTTTTGACCCCATAAGACCAGCACCACCCATGACCGAGACCCGTCTCTATCCTAGTGATCACTCCGGTTTCACCTTCTCTCAGTTTCGTCAATGGAACCTCCACTCAACCCACCCCTAAATTGGTCTCGCTATGTTCTCCTAACCATTATGAGTGAGGTGACTCCGCGGCTTATTGCATGAACTTTCCCATCTACTCTAACAGTTATTAGGTCATTTAAGGGGCTCCTTTCAATAATCTCTATGAGGCTCTCAGGCTTAACGCCAACCCTCTCGAGGTAACTCAGGGTGACATGTCCTTCCTCAAGTATCCTAGAGACAACAACCCTTTCACCAACGCTAACCTCAAAAAGTAAACATTCGTCCTCCTTTGGTATTTTGCCGCCCTCCGTAGGTATAGGGTTCCCATGCGGGCACTTCTTTGGAGAACCTAAGATATTCTCAATCTTCTTAGTGATGTTATCATTTATCCAATGCTCAAGACTGCAGGCAAGTTCGTGAGCCTTACACCATTCGACCCCCAAAACGTCAACCAGGAGTCTTTCCAAAAGCCTGTGTCTTCTGATCACATTTAAGGCTATTCTCCGACCCTCTTCAGTCAATTGCACGCCCCTATATGGCTTATGAACAACGAGAAGCATCCTATCAAGTCTCTCAATGGTATTCGTAACCGTTCCAGGAGAGACTCCCAGCATACTCACTAAATCACCCGTTCTAGCCACACCATAGCGCTCCTGGAGCCTATAGATTGCCTCAAGATACTCCTCAATAACGCTAGATACTTCCGCAGTCAAAGGGCTGATCTCCTATTTACGGTCAACCTAAAAAATATTTACGACTAGTCGTATTTAAAACATACGGCTAATATCGGTCAATAAAGTTGAAGATATGAGGCAATTGATGTATTAGGGGGACATTACAGCAACCTTAACCTGCTTAACACCCTTTTTTGCCATTATCTCCTCAGATAACCTCTTTATTTCACTCACTCTTCCATTAACTGCAATTATTTCTAGGCAAACATCCTCCTTTAAATGTACATGTGTAGTTGAGGTTATAATATCCATAAACTTATGTTGCAGACTGAGGATCTTCTCCACCAGATCTGGCTTATCGAGGTGATACAAGACTAAGATGGCACCGGCCACACGCTCAGCCTCAGAGAATCTCCACTTAAACTCGCTTATAAAGGCTTGAATAGCATCATGGACAGCCTTAGAGCGGCTCTCATAACCCATACTCCTCCAGACACCATCAAACTCTTCAACCATAGATGGAGGAAGCGAAACACTAAAACGTATAACGCCAACCCTGCTCTGCATCTCCATACCCAAAAATTTTAATAAAGATGCTCTAATAAATCCTCATCCATTTTCGTGCCTAGATCAAATTTTTTCCACTTTGATTATTTAATTAGCTGTAATGGCTTAAACAGATGGCTATATATAAGAACACGCCAAAATTTATACATTCATAAAAGAGGGATTAGGTACGCTAGGTCCCCCAACGCCCATCTATTTGTGTGGTCTAATGAGAATCTGAATAAAGCAGGAGTGACCTACGCCCGCTCTTCAAAATGCGGATAAAATACTCTTAAATGAGCGCTAAACCGATCTCATTAAACAAATAGCCATCAACCGGCAATTACCAAAACAAGACAATAAAGGCGTTGTGTTTAAGGACTAGGACCCAAAAGGTGGTGGGCCGGGCCGGACTTGAACCGGCGACCATGCAGAACCTTTTAAAGGTTTTCTGCGCCTCCTGGTTTTCTGTCAGGCAGACGTCCTAACCATGCTAGACGACCGGCCCCTCCTTTTACTTCACAATATTTTTGAGAACTTTTATTATAAAGTTTTTGTGCTCAGTAGTGCAGCATTTTTCTCCTCCTTACGAGCACTTATGCTAAAAATTCCGTTATTTGATAACGTTAGGCTCTTGGTTAAAATGGATGTGGAGGATTTATGGGAACACATATTATAGCATACCTAAGAGACTTTGCACGAGTGTTATGAGGGTTCTTGGTGGGAATATCCCTGGAAGCAGTCGCACTATTAGACCTAGAAGCCCTATTAGCACGGCCACAGCGATTAGAACCGCTATTATCTGCACTATTAGATAGGCAAGCCAGAATTTAAGCGAAGATCCAAAATCAACCGTTACCTTAAGTTTCTTTTCCTCCTCCATCTGGTACACCTACTCATTATTAATTTCAAATAATATAAAAGACTTTAGGCAAAACGCTTTTTAAGAATAAAGGAAGTTTGAGCTGGCTTTAACAACCTAACTTCTTGTTAATTTATGAAGTGTATGAGGTCTGACTTGAAGAAATTAAAATGATGCCGAATTAAATTATAGCCATTTTTTTAGTTTAAATGAGAAGAATGCTGGTTTAACCATCATTGTTGAATAAAATTGGTTCTGCCTAAGACCAAGTGTTATTTCTATGAATTCGGGTATTATTTTGTAGACGAGCTCTACTGATGGTTCACCCCAGCGTATACCTGTGCAGAAGGGATCCACATAAATATAAAACTTTTGATTTAAATATTCGAAAAGCGCCTCGGATGCATGACCATATTTTGGTTTGCTGAGGACCTTGAAGGGCCAGAGCTTACATGCTAGTGGTTTAATGTGCTGTAAACCACATAGCCATTTTCCGTTCGGACCTGGATATAGGAAGATACACGAACCATCGGCTCTTTTACTTATATAGAGCTTGTTTAATCCAGCCCTTGTAACGCCCACACCATAAATCTTTGTTATATTCAACCACTCTTTAAAAGTTAAGACTACTTCAAACTCCCTGCAACATAATCCGCATCCATTACAGCACCATAGATTTACATATCTCCAGGGGACAAAGACCATGTGTGTTTCCCTATTCAGAATACTTAAGGGAATGTGCTTCCTAATAAACATTCATTTCTGGAAATAATAAATTATGCTCTCACTCTCTTAAGTATTGGAAAATAAATTTTAGAAATAATTTTTGTAGCGAATTTAAGTAATGTTTATCTTCAGTTTCATCTTTTGTAGAGATATAATGTATGCGTGGGGAAACCAAGATATGAGTTTTCGCAGAAACGCTCAACCTTAACTGGTTTCCAGCCTATTATTTCGTAGTCATGTGAAACAATCCTTGCACCTTTCTTAAGCTCACTTTCAAGTTTAGGCTTAACCTTCTCGTTTGCGCTTGTGGTTAAGTAAAGATAAACGACGTCTGCCATGCTTATATTAACGCTAAATATATCACCGTGGATTATTTTGACTCTATCCTGTAGACCTAACTCGATCACCTTTTTCATGGCCTGTTTAGCTAAGTCTTCTCTTAGCTCTACTCCAATGGCATATGCGCCGAACTCTTTAGCGGCAATTATTACTGGCCTGCCATCACCAGCACCTAGATCAACAAATACTTCGCCTGGTTTCAGTTCAGCCATTTGTAGAAGCTTACGTATAACTGGCTCGGGAGAGGCTACAAATGGGGCTATGAACAATCAGTCCACCTCTATTTTTCCAGCTTTCACTTAATTGTGGAAAGCAGTATTTCTGTCTTACGCCTTGCTGCAGTTCACCAGAATCTTTTTTTAAGCGCCTCTCGCTCAGCCTCAACTATTAACTCAAAAAATCTATCTGTAAGAGATCTTTCTTTAGCCAGTATCTCCTCCACTTCACTTACTCTAAGTCTCTTGCCAGAGAGGGCTATGGCTGCAGCCTTACCAAACCTCGCGATGAGAGACGCGGTTTCAATGGCCTCTTCTTTTAAATACTTTTCGCTTTTAGTCAGCTTTTCCCCCCTCTTTTCTATGAGTGGATATACTTCCTCCTCCTCAACCTCGAGCATGCCAAGTCTCGGCGAGCCGCATTTTGGGCACAATGGCTTATTAGGCAGGTCTTTTAGAGTTATCATTCCAATGTAGTCCCAGCATTCAGTGCAAATGAAGGCCCTGGTTTCGCTTAGGAGTCTAGTCTTAGCGGACTCTATTAAGATTCTTCGCATCTTATCTGGCGGTATTAAGTCAGTTTTCATGCTTACGCGTTCCATCCCGACGCGGGCTATGGGCGTGAGCTCACCTCTCGTCTTCACACGTGTAATCTCTATTTCGCCCCGCTTTATTGCGCCAAAAACATTAATTAAGTTCTTAAGGTCGAGGTCTTTTGTGAAAACTTCTTTTAAAGCCTCCTCGTAAATTACCGTGTCCTCAAAACTTTTGATCAAATTTCTTAAGCTTATGCTCTCGAAGTCGAAGTCCTTTTGTATCGCGCCGAACCTTCTGGCAACGTGTATCAAACGCCTCTTAAATATGCCAGTTTTAACGACAGCCTTGGTAAGAACATTCCTCATCTGCTCTTCATTGTAATCTTTTAGTTCATGTATAATCCTGATGATCGTATCCGGCTCCACTCTCTCCATTGTTTGGAAAAATATTCTATAGGGGTCATGTTGAACTACTACTGAGTAGCCCGTTATCTCTGAGAGCATATGACCTAAAACCTGCGCAAGAGCCCTATTTGTTAAGGAGCCAAAGTTACAGTGTAGTATTATAAAGTCTTCCCATTCCTCCACAATCATACGCCTGTCTGTTGGAGCGGGATAGCCCATCTTCACATGCTCGATGGTTTCAGATATCGCGTCAAATATAGTCTTCTCATCTGCCGGGTATCTCCTAGAAAGCTCTTCCGCTATTTCACTTGGACTAAAACCAGCCTTAATCTTCCTCTCTATGAACGCCCTTATCGAGCCCACTTCCTGCGCAACCTCAAATGGAACGGGTATTTCTTCACCAACCCAGCTTGGAATGGCGCCCGTGGGGTCCTCAATCGGCTTCACGTAAATTCTGTCGCCATCGAGGCTTACTATTTTCCATGGGCTACCGCGGATGACGAATTTGACTCCCGGCTTACCGTACTCGGCAACAAAAGCCTCATCGAGTAGACCTACCGCCGTATCAGTCTCCTTATCTACCACTAAATAATGCTTTTCGTCTGGTATCATTGAAAGGTTTTCGAAGAAATATTCAAAGAGGACTTTCGAGTTACGCGGTTTAAGGACGACGCCATCGTCAAATGAGACCCAAGCGAGTCTTGGGAATCTATTATGCATATATTCTAAAACACGTTTTACATCATCGATCGTTAAATCCCTGTAGGGGTAAGCCCTTCTATAAATTTCGCATATCTCTTCAACTTTTATGCGTTTCTTTTTAAGTAGAAGGGCGGCTATTTGATGGGAGAGCGCATCTAAAGGCTTTTCAGGTATATCTACTGGCTCAAGTTCTTCTGCATAAGCCCTCCTACCTATAACCATCGCCTCTAGCGTATCGTCTGAATCCATTGTTATAATTACGCCATTAGCCACGCGACCAATTCTATGCCCACTTCTGCCAACCCTTTGTATCAGTCTGGTTACCTGACGCGGGCTCATATATTGTATGACAAGGTCTATCCTGCCGACATCTATACCAAGCTCTAGGCTGCTCGTGCAGACAAGGCCCCGCACGTTCCCCTCCTTCAGTCCCCTCTCGGCGGCAATCCGGGATGGCTTAGCTAGAGAGCCATGATGGATTGAGATCGGGAAGTTTACATCCCATATCTTAAATCTGCTTGCAAGAATCTCGGAAATTGTTCTTGTGTTTGTGAAAAGGAGAGTCGAATTATGTTTCTCTATTAATTGTCGCATTACTCGAAGCCTTGCAGCAACCTCCGGATGGGTGAATAGTGTTGAGACCAATTCGTAGTCTTGTGGCTCTGGTTTCGGATAAAGGATCTGTATCCTCATTAGTCTGGCAACTGGAACCCTAATAACCTCAATTGGTCTATTATTGCCTACTAGGAACTGGGCAACCCTCTCAGGAGTACCTATTGTCGCAGAGAGACCAATCACCTGGAAGTCCCTGCCAGCTATAACCCTAAGCCTTTCAAGAGCTAGTGTAAGTTGGCTTCCACGTTTACTGTCAGCTAACTCATGAACCTCATCGATAATTACCCAGCGTATTGACTGGAGGTGGCGGCGCATGACCCGACCAGCTAGTATTGATTGGAGAGTTTCGGGGGTGGTTATTAGCACGTCAGGTGGGCTTCTTGCCTGTCTCGAACGCTCATTTACATCCGTATCCCCATGCCTGACAGCCAACTTAATATCTAGGCTATTGCACCACCATTCCAGGCGCTCAAGCATATCGCGATTTAAGGCTCTTAATGGCGTAATGTATAGAACTTTTATTCCAGGCTCTCTCCGGGGCATCTGGATGAGCATGTGTAATGCTGGGAGGAAAGCCGCTTCCGTTTTCCCGCTAGCTGTTGGTGATATTAAGAGTACATTCTTCCCCTCAAGTATCTTTGGTATAACTTTCTCCTGCGGTTCCGTTGGCGCCTTAAACCCCTTCTCCTCAATAAGCTTACGTATTGGGCGGGCTAACAAATCAAATGCGTTCTTTATTTCTCTTGAGCCTTGAACCTGCTGTTGATCTGTAGTACTCAAAGCAATCAGCCAGTCGCCCTACGGGACTACGTCAGTAATGTTAAGGAAAAATAAAAGTAAAAGTGTTTTGCTAAATCTTTTACACCCGTATTGATTGGAATATTACAGCAACATTATTGCTGAGAGGATCATATGCACTGCAAAAGAAATAAGGAAAACGGAGCTAACAAGGAGGATTATTCTGAAAACTTTTTCATTTAGGACCTTCCTGCCCTCACATATAGAGTAGCTCACGAAGTTGAACCAGAGAAGGTCCGCGGAGGCGTGCCCCGCCAGGAAGAAAATAAAGCCCAGCGCTCCAGCCATAGAGATGGAGTTTGTAATTATTGGAAGACCCGTTGCCAGCCACCATAAAAAGAAGTACGGGTTTGAACAGCTAGTTAAGAGTCCTAGAAAGATTAATTTATGTAGAGGCGTTCTCCCATGCGCTACAATATTGTTTATATTTGAAATATCTTCGATCTTCATCCTGAAAACGTCAAAAATTAATTTTAAGCCCATGAGTATCAATATAATGCCGCCAGTATAACTAATAATTATTCTAACCTCTTCGGATCCTAAAACTTGCTGTAGACCCATAAAAACCATCAATATTATCGCGCCTTCTGTTAGGAAGTGCCCTAGGATGATTAGGGGGCCAGCAATCTTACCATTTTTAAGTGATTCCAAGAGGACTAATGCGAAGACCGGCCCTGGTACCATGGCTCCGGAGAGGGCTACCAGAAAGGATGAGGAAGCTATCCAAAGGAGCTCAAGCATGAATCTTCTTAACCTCTAATAAACTGAAACTTTCTCCACACCCTTTACCTTGAGGAATTCTGGTATAAGTTCGCCCGGTATCTTCGTCTCAGTTATTAAAATTAGTTTTGGCTCGGGCGTTAGCTCCGGATCATCAACTATCGCCTGCCTTATGCTTATATTCTCCTTGGCTATTAGGGAGGCGGCCGCGGCTAATATACCCGGAATCCTAGCATTTACTGGAGTTATCTCAAGAACACCAAAGTTTAGATATTTTGCCACTTCACGGAGGGATGAACCTGCCGGGCTCAAATTTTCAAAAATAACTTTTAGTTCTGGATTGTTCTCGATCATTTTTATCGTTTGAATAACTGTTCTTCTATCAACATTAACAACACGGCTTACTCCAATCACTGATACGGGTATGTTGCCACAATAAATCTTTCCACCTTTAACGCTTAAACCATATTTAATTAACACTTTTGCAACATTAAGTCTCTCTGGGTAATTACCTAAGTAACTCACTATTTTGCTCCACATCACCAGTCAGCTCTCAAAGAAACTATCCAATAGAAAAAATATATAGTTTGTTATGTTATCTCTGCTTATTTACCACAATGTATATTAAGTTTATAGTATAAACGTAAAAAAGTTTAAATATATTTGTGTCCCCAAATTAGAAATTTGCTGGAGGATCGGTCTTGCCTAAGAAGGAGAAAGGACGTTCTCACTCTACTAGGCCTGTTGGGAAGAGGCCGCCGAGCTGGTGTAAGTATACGCCTGAAGAAGTCATAGCCCTAGTTATTAAGCTTGCTAAGGAGGGAAACCTGCCAAGTAAGATAGGCGTGATATTACGAGATCAATATAGTATACCACTCGTTAAGCCCATAGTTGGTAAAGGAATACTTGAGATTTTAAGGGAGAATGGTCTGGCTCCTAAGGTACCGGAAGATCTAGATAACCTTATCAAGAAGGCTATTCGCATAACAGCACATCTGGAGAAGCATAAAAAGGATACCCGTAATAAAAGGGCTCTTCAGCTCGTGGAATCAAGAATACGCCGCTTAGCTGAATATTATAAGGAGATGGGAATACTACCGCCTAACTGGGACTATAGGGCTATGATTGTCTCTATAGGTTAAAACGGGGTTTATATGGTGGGTAAGGATCACGTAAGCGAGTTTTTTGATGAAATAAAGAAAGTTTCAGAAGAGGTTCTCAGGGAGATCGATAGGGGGACGAAGATTCTCCTAATTTCGCATTTAGATGCGGATGGCATATCTGCTGCTGGGATACTTGGTAAGGCCCTCTTGAGGGTTGGGGCGATCTTCTCAATTAGAATAGAGAGATGGATGGAGGAGAGGGTTGCCGAGGAAGTCTCCCTGTATGCTGGGGAAGACGTACTGCCTATTTTCATAGATATGGGGAGCGGGTATCTTGACATTTTAGGCGCTAAGCTCGAAAAGAAGCGTATGATGATACTGGATCATCACCAGCCTATTGGAAGGCTAAGGGAAAACTTCTTGCAGGTTAATCCGCATCTATTTGGGATAGACGGATCAAAGGATATAAGCTCGGCTGGAATCTCATATTTTGTCGCTAAATCTATAGATAAAGGAAACTCTGACTTAGCATATCTGGCTGTTGTGGGAGCTCTGGGCGACCTGCAGGATAAATATGAGGGAAAGAGGCTTGGTGGGCTCAACGACATTATTGTTAAGGATTCCATCGAGGCCGGCTTCCTAAGCGTCGAGATGGATCTACTTCTTTTCGGTAGGGAGACGCGACCGATACACAAGGCACTAGCCTACCTTACAAACCCATATATCCCTGGGATAAGCGGTGAGGAGGACAAATGTCTAGCTTTTCTAAGTAGCCTTAATATCGAGCTCAAGAAGAATGATAGGTGGCGCGCTTTAAGGGACCTCTCTCAAGAGGAGAAACGCAAGCTTTTCTCAGCATTACATGACTATTTAATCTCAAAGGGGTTTAAAAGCGAAGTTGCGATGAGCCTAATTGGGACAGTTTATATTCTTGTGAAAGAGGAGCCGTGGACTCCTCTCAGGGATGCTAGGGAGTTTGCTCTTCTCCTGAACGCAACTGGGAGAATGAGTGTGCCGGGTTTAGGCGTAGCGGTATGTATGGGAGATAGGGGAAAATCTTATGAGGAATCTTTAAGAACTCTAGATGAATACAGGCAGATAGTCAGCAAGTATCTTACGTGGCTTGATGAGAACCCGGACCGGATTGAGGAGTGGGAGCATATCTATATTTTGCATGGAGAAAAAGAGATAGATGAGAAAACTGTAAGCGCTATATCGACCATAGTGTCAACAAATCTGCCTAAGCCAAACAAGCCTCTAATAGCCTACTCATATATGCCAAGAGAAAAGACTATTAAGATATCTGTGCGAGCAACAGATTCTCTTATAAGAAGGGGGATAAATCTCGGGGAGATAGTACGCGTTGCCGCCGAAAAATGTTCTGGAATAGGCGGTGGGCATGACGTTGCAGCTGGGGCGCAGATTCCCTATGAGCAGAAGATGCAGTTCCTAAAGTATGTTAACCTACTTGTAGGAGAGCGTTTAATGGGGAGGAAGGATGGAGGCTGATGCAAAAATAATTCTAGTTTATGAGAGCGCGGAGGAGGCTTCAGCAATATCCCATAGTGTCTCACCAGATAATCTTACATGTCCAGAGGGATTATCTGTAGAAACTCAATCGTCAGGGGGGAATGTTATCACCATCATAAAATATTGTGGCGAAAATATAGCAACCTTCTTATCAACGATCGACGACCTTTTAGGTTGCGTATCTACGGCGGAGAAAGCGATTGGTATTGTTAAGGAGAAAGGAAATAGGTAAAGATATATAACTGAGTCTCCACAAAAGATTTTTAGGTTCCATTCTCCTATTCTCAGGAGAGAGGAAAGCATAAAATGTAGGAGATGATTACGGGGATGTCCGTGTTCGCCGTTCCGGGAGCATATGATAGGGCCATCACTGTGTTCTCTCCAGATGGGCGCCTCTTTCAGGTGGAATATGCTTTAGAAACAGTCTATAGGGGTTCGACAATAATTGGCATAGTATGTCCAGAGGGCGTTGTAATAGGGGCTGAAGAGAAGATTGAGTCAAAGCTACAGAATCCTAAATTCACCCAGAAAATATATGAGGTTGATGAGCATATTGGAGCTGCCGTCGTTGGGTTAAGCTCGGACGCTCGTGTGCTAATCGATGAGGCTAGAATATTCGCTCAGACAAGCAGGTTAATGTATGATGAGCCGGTGGACATTGAGATGGTCGCTAAGAGGATAGGTGACATAAAGCAGATGTATACACAGCATGGAGGAGTTAGGCCGTTTGGTGTGTCCATAATCTTTGCTGGTGTGGATAAAGGCGGGTGTCAGCTCTTCACTACGGATCCCAGCGGGACGTATAGAGCCTATAAGGCTGTCGCCATAGGAATAGGGCGTGAGACTGCTGAGAACATACTTAAAGAGGAGTATCATGACGATATGTCTTTGGAAGAGACCATAAAGCTGGGAATTAAATGTTTAGTTAAGTCCATGCAGGCTAGAGGGGAGCAGCCTAGAATTAGAATAGCCATTGTGCCACTTTCAACAAGGAAGTTTAGGTTCCTAACAGATGAAGAGATAGAGGGATACATGAGGGGGATAATAGGTAGCGAGGGACAATGAGCCGGAACTATACCATTGCGCGTATAAATATAAGTGGGGAAAACTTCGAGATACTCGTTAAACCCGACCCCGCATTCGCTTTCCGCAGCGGTAAGTCTATCTCGATATCTGACGTACTGATAATCGATGAAATATTTACTGACGCAAGCAAAGGTTTAAGGGCGTCTGAGAAGAAGCTCAAGGAAGCCTTTGGAACAACAGATCCACTAGAGATAGCGAAAATCATACTTAAGAGGGGGACGCTGCAGTTAACGGCTCAGCAAAGGAGACAGTTGGTTGAGGAGAAGCGTAGGCAAATAATAGACTTTATATCGCGTAACGCGGTTGATCCTAGAACCAAACTCCCACATCCACCAACGCGTATAGAGCAGGCTCTTGAGCAGGTCGGCTTCTCAGTAGACCCATTTAAAAGCGTTGAGGAGCAGGCTAACGAGGCCATTAAAGCCATACGGACAATCCTGCCAATAAGCATTGAGAAGATATCCGTTGCAGTTAAAATACCACCTGAGTGCGTTGGCAGGGTTTATGGGGCACTTAAATCTTTTGGCACAATAAAGAGTGAAAACTGGTTGACTGACGGATCACTCTCGGCAGTTCTAGAAATGCCAGCCGGATTCTATGGCCCCTTCTTGGAAAAGATGGGAGAGTTAATTCGTGGGAATATTGAGGCAAAAATCCTTAAATAGATACAATTCTCTGGAAGGGTTTTCAGCATGATCTATTTTGAGAATAGGCAGATTGTAACCCCTGGAGAACTCCTAGCGGAGGGAGACTATAGCGCAGGAAGCAATACTTACAAGAGTGGGAATAGAATTTACGCAAGCAGACTGGGGCTTGTGGAACAGCAAGGGAAAACAGTTCACGTTATCGCCCTAAACTCTGTTTATATTCCATCACCCGGAGACCAAGTTATCGGGAGAATCGAGGACATAAACGTTAACGGATGGGTTGTTGATATAAACTCTCCCTATAAGGCTCTTTTGAGGGTGGTTGACGCTATAAATAAGCCATTTAGACAGCAGAAGGATGATTTAACAATCTTTTTAGATGTTGGTGATTTAATTTTGGCGAAAGTTTTAGCATTTGATAGGACGATGGACCCGCTTCTCACAATACGCGAGCCCGGCCTTGGAAAGATAACGCAGGGTCAGATAGTAAAGGTGTCCCCGGCAAAGATACCTAGAATAATTGGCAGAAGAGCCTCAATGATAAATCTTCTAAAGAGAGAAACCGAGTGTAAGATTACTGTTGGGCAGAATGGCATAATATTAATTTCCGGGCCAACTCCGGAACATGAGAAGCTCGCTATCCTAGCTATTGAAAAGATAGCGCAGGAAGCGCATACTTCCGGGTTAACTGATAGGATAGCTGAAATGATTAGAAGAGAAAAGATGGTGAAAGCATGAGTGGAAAAGTTAAGTTGATTGATGAGAATGGTTTGAGGGTTGACGGACGGAGGCCAAATGAGCTTAGGTCGATAAAGATGGAGGTTGGAGTTCTAAGTAATGCCGATGGATCAGCCTATATTGAGCAGGGAAAAAGCAAGATATTGGCAGCAGTTTACGGCCCAAGGGAGCTCCACCCACGCCACCTAGCGCTTCCAGATAGAGCTATATTGCGATGTAGATATCACATGGCAACTTTCTCGGTTGAGGAACGCAAGCCACCGGCTCCAACTAGACGTGAGATAGAGCTCTCCAAGGTTATAAGGGAGGCTCTTGAGCCAGCGGTTTTCCTAGAGAAGTTTCCGAGAACCGCCATAGACATATTCATTGAGGTTCTGCAGGCCGATGGTGGGACGAGGTGTATTGGCACGACTGCGGCGGCTCTTGCGCTGGCTGACGCTGGGATACCTATGAGGGATCTTGTAGCGGCGTGCGCCGTTGGAAAGGTTGGTGGAGTCTTAATTCTAGACCTCAATGACATAGAGGATAAGGAGGGTGAGGCCGATATGCCGGTTGCATATATGCCTAATTTAGGTCAGATATCGCTCTTACAGATGAATGGAAGCCTAACCATTGAGGAGTTTAAGCAGGCGCTTAACATGGCGTTAGAGGGATGCAAACAGATACATAAGCTACAGAAGGAGGCTTTAAAAGCGAAGTATGTGGCGATAAGGGAGGAGGTTGAGACATGTCTTCAATCATAGCGTCTAGGATAAGGCAGAGGCAAATATATCAGATGATAGCCTCTGGGAAGAGGCTTGACGGCAGAGGCTTAACGGACTACCGGCCAATTAAGATAGAGGTGGGAGTGATTGAGAGGGCTGAGGGCTCGGCAAGGGTTTTACTCGGCAAGACTGAAGTTATCGCTGGAGTGAAGATTGAGATCGGCGAGCCCTTCCTCGATAGGCCCAATGAGGGCTCCTTCACAATCAATGCAGAGTTTGTGCCGCTAGCCTCACCTGAATTTGAGCCTGGACCGCCAGACGAGAACGCTATTGAGCTTGCTAGAGTTGTTGATAGGGGGATACGTGAGTCGCGCGCAATTGATTTAGAAAAACTCTGCCTGATCCCCAGAAAGAAGGTTTATGTTCTATTTATTGACATATACGCGCTTAATCACGATGGCAACTTAATAGATGCGTCGGCATTTGCGGCTCTGGCAGCTTTAATGAACACTAGAGTGCCAGTTTACGTAGTTGATAGTGACGAGATTAAGAGGACATCTGATTACGCGCCTTTGCCAATGAGGAATTATCCAATTGCGGTAACTTTCGCGAATATAGGTGATAAGATGGTAGTTGATCCGTGGCTTGAGGAGGAGGAGGTTATGAGTGCACGGCTGACAGTAACCGTCGATAAAGACGATAGGATATGTTCCCTACAGAAGGGTGGTGGGGGAGTTCTAACACCGCAACAAATTTTAGAAGCTATTGAGATAGCTAAGGAGAAAACAAAGGAAGTAAGAAGATTGGTGGTAGGAGATCTTGGTTAAAAAGGTTGGTCCAGCTAGAGGGTTCGGCGCGAGATATGGAGTATCGGTTAGAAGACGCTGGGTCAGCGTAGTCGCTGAGATGAGAAAGAAGCATACTTGCCCGCAATGTGGATCAAAGGCTGTGCGTAGAGAAAGTGTTGGTATATGGGCGTGCAGGAAATGTGGAATTAGGTTCGCTGGCGGCGCATACTCACCATCAACAAAGATTGGCGCAACGGCTGAACGGAGTACGAAAGGCACTTAAAGTTAGGGTCCTATTCTACAATGATCTTAATAACAACTTCTCATAGGCCTACAAGAAGGATTAGGAGTTTATGTAATGATTTAGCTTGCTCAATACCCGGGCTTGTTAGGGTCAATCGCGGAAAAATGAATTTTATTGAGGTTGCTGAAAAAGCCGTTCAAATAAATTCTGATAGATTTATTGTGGTTGATAGATGGAAGGGCGGACCTGGGAGAATAAGGCTCTTTAAAATAACCGATGAGGAAATTATGGAGAGCCCGCCCCGTATATACATATCCGGGGTGAAGCTACGGAGAGAATTCAATATACCACGCGAGTGGGTTAATGAGAAAATTAATCTTCTGCTTCTAAAAGAAGATATGGAAGAAGATTTGAAGATAATGGAGTTCAAGTCGGCCTTCTCAGACTTCCTTCAAATACCGATGCTTAAAGAGGGGGCAGAAGTGCTGGGGTATGAGGCATACATGAGCATAAGCGCTGGTAGGGACTGCTGGGCAACCATATCATTTTTCCATATACCGAGCGGGGTTGAGATCGGCCCGCGCATAAAAATTTCGCATATTGTGTGGGATGTATGATTAAGGGGGCATATGCAGTTCTACGCATAAAGTATCCCAGCGAGATGGAGGCCGAGGCCGCTTATAGGGCAATACACCCGGAAACTAAAGGTATTTTAAGATATCGGACCAAGGTTAATGTTTCAAGAAGCGGTGAGTACCTTATATTAACTTTCGAGGCAAGAGACACGACTGCTTTAAGAGCCTCAATAAACTCTTATTTGAGCTGGATCACGGCTCTCAAGAATGTTTATGATCTCTTGAAAGGTGGGGGTTGAAGGGTAGTGCCGAGTAGGGCGAAGATTAGGGAGATAGCCCTGAGCCGTATTGAGCGGTTATTTGAGCTTGCAATTAAGATGCTGGATAATAGGCCAGATTTATCGCAGAGATATGTTGAGATTGCCAGAAGAATATCCATGCGCGCTAGAGTCCGCATACCGAGGGAGAAGCGGCTGCTCATATGTAGGCATTGCAAACGTTTCATTTTTCCGGGGGTGAGTGCGCGGGTCCGCCTGCAGCCCAGAAGAGAAGCGCATATAGTCATTACATGCTTATATTGCGGGAAGCGGATGAGAAGACCATTAAGGAGGAGGGCGGGTGAAGAGAAGCGCGGCTAAGAAGGAAAGCGGTCATATAGAGGCTACTGTTCGGATAGGGAAGAGGGGAATTACTGAAGCGCAGGTAAAGGAGATATCGAAGCAACTTGATGCGAAAAGGAAAGTTAAGGTTAAGGTTTTAAGGTCAGCTCTGATGGAAAGCAGTATAGAGGAAATTGCCCAGAAAGTATCCTCTGAAACGGGCTCAAAAATAATCCAAGTAATAGGGCATACTTTTACGCTCTACAAACCTAAAAAGAGGAAAGTAAAAATAGTCAAGTAGTATTGCTTTAAGTAGAGTTAGGGGACAAAATAGCAAATAAGTATTTAAGATAGATTTTTAAAATAGTGAAAGAGAATTACTGAGGGGAATAATAGTGCCGACGCCATTTGATGTGCCTGCATCAGTATTGATTGAAAGGCTAGCGAGATATCTAAAGGATAATGTGGATGCAGTAGAGCCACCGCAGTGGGCAGCATATGTAAAGACTGGAGCGCACACTGAGCGCGCACCCCAGAATCCAGGTTGGTGGTATATTAGATGCGCCTCCCTCCTTAGAAAGATCTATATCCTTGGACCTATTGGCGTAGAGCGTTTAAGGGCTAAATATGGCGGTAGGAAGAATAGGGGTGCTGGTCCGAAACATGCGGCGAAGGGAGGCGGCGCAATAATTAGAAAGGCGCTTCAACAGCTAGAAAAAGCTGGGCTGGTGCAAATAATTAAGGGGAAGGGTAGGGTAGTGACCCCCGAGGGGAGAAGGTTATTAGATTCTCTTTCAGCAGATATTAAGAGGGAGCTTGAAGGGGCTATTCCGGCACTAAGCAAATACTAGTGGGGGTGTGCTGGTGAGCTCAAGTGATGACATGGAGCTTGAGGAGATAAAGAGGCGAAAGCTCATGGAGCTACAGCAGAGACTCTTACAAGAGCAAGAGGCTGCTGAAGCGCGAAGAAGGGCTGAGATGGAAAGGCAGGCCATACTTAGAAGGATATTAACTCCGGAGGCCAGGCAGAGATTAGCTAATCTCAGGATGGTTAAGCCTGAGTTTGCCGCTCAGCTAGAAACGCAACTTATTCAGCTCGTGCAACGGGGGCTCCTTCATATTCCCGTAGATGATGAGCAATTAAAGGAGATCCTTAAAAGAGTACAGTCCACTAAGAGGGATATTCAGATAAGGAGGATTTAGGCTTGGCGAGACATAAGCCATTAGCCAAAAAGCTTAGGTTGATAAGTGCTGAAAGGGAAAATAAGCCGATACCAGCATGGGTTATCGCGAAGACTTTGGGTAAAATTACAAGGTTGCCTAAAAGGCATTGGAGAAGAACTAAAATAAAGCCTTAGGGTGATTACATGAGTAAATCGGAAGAAGAGATTAAGGAGGGGGTTAGGGGAAGCGAAGAGGTTGTAGAGGAGCGTATTTATACTGTTCCACTTAGCAGAGCTTGGATCAGGCCTAGGACAAAGAGAGCTCCAAGGGCCATACGCCTTCTTAAAGCCTTTATAAAGAGACACATGAAGGTTGATGAAGAATCCATTATAATATCAAACGAGGTTAATGAGAAAATTTGGGGTAGGGGGATCCAAAAGCCTCCCCGTAAGGTGAGAGTGAGGATTACAAAGGATAAAGAGGGGATTATAACAGTCCAGCTGGCTGAAGGAGAGTGATATGCCGCTTTTTCTCTTGGATATATTCGGCAGCGCGAGTATAGGAGTTTTCATGCGGGCAACGGAAGAGATTGTAATTGTACCTAATCAGTTTCCAGAGAGCACAGTAAAGAAAATTGAAAATTGGTTTAAGCTGCCCGTTATAAGGACAAATATAGGCGGGTCTGTGCTTATAGGCTCTCTTATATGCGTTAATTCGCATGGCATTGTGCTGCCCCACTCTGTAAGGGAGGAGGAGCTCGCTACGCTAAAGACTTTAGGAGGAAATATCAACATAGCCGTCATGGAGGCAAGTAAAAAAACCGCTTTCGGAAACCTTATCTTAGTAAATGACTACGGCGCAATCGCTGACCCTAGGCTTAAGAGGAGCGAGGTTAAAGTTATATCTGATACGCTTGGCGTTGAGGTCGTGCAGGGCGAGATAGCTGGACTACCCTATGTCGGGTCATTAGCTGTTGCGACGAATAGGGGAGTTTTAACCCACCCGCTAATTAAGCCAGAAGAGGAAAAACTTTTAAGTGAGGTATTAAAAGCTCAAGTTAGTGTTGGCACGGTTAATTGCGGAATACCGTATGTAGGGACGGGCCTCGTAGGAAATAGCCGCGTCGCAGTTGTAGGCTCGCTTACAACTGGTCCAGAGATATTTATAATAGGTCAGGCGCTTAAGGTGGTTGGTGAAGAATGAGTGAGATTAAGAGCTACATGGTGATTGGAAAAATAACTAAGCCAAACTTAAAAACAATGTTTAGGAAGAAGATTAAGGCATTAAAGCCGGAGCATGCTCTGGAGGAAATCTATAAGCTGATTGGTAGCAAGCATAAGGTTAAACGCTTTCACATAAAAATTATGGGGATTGAGGAAATTAATGAGGAAGAGAAGCGCTAATATAAATCTCTTTTTTTGAATAAAGTTTTAGGAGGCCTCTTATGTCAACACAATCAGAGAGCGCCGAGGAGGAGATTAGGCGGTTAATAATTGAGCTTAGGCTCCTTGAGGGCACGGCTGAGCAGATACAAGCTAGGTTGAATCTCGTCAATACAGCCTTAACCGAGCTAAACTTAGCCAGCATGGCGCTTGAGGGCATCGAGAATAAGAGCTCTGACCATATATTTGTTCCAATAGGCGGCGGGTCATATATTAAGGCAAGGCTTGAAGATACTGATAAGGTTGTATACGGGATAGGCGCGGGGGTGACTATAGAGAAGCCACTTAAGGAGGCTAAGGAGGACATAGCAAACAGAATATCTGAGCTAAATAAGGCTAAGGTGGCTCTGGAACAACAATTAAGTCAAGTTTTTGTTAGACTACAGGAGGGGCAAAATAAATTACAAGAGTTAACATCTATGCTTAGAAGGGCAGAGATGAAGAAGTGATGTTTGAGAGACTACGCGAAGCGCTGAGCGGGATTATAGATAAGGTTTCCATGACTGAACTTAAACCAGAAAAGCTTCAGGGGATGCTTTGGGAGCTAAAGCTTACGCTCCTAGAGAATGACGTTGCCCTTGTTGTTGCTGAGCATATATGTAGTGAAGTGGAGAAGAGACTTTCTGGGCTAAAGGTTAGTAGGTTCGAAGATAAGCATAGAATAATTAAAGAGACGCTAAGGGAGATACTCCTAGAACTGCTTAAGACGCAGAATGATGTGAACATATTTGATGCTATTGAGAGGAAGCGTAGTTTAAGGGAGCCATGCGTAATTGTTTTTGTTGGAATAAATGGGACTGGAAAGACCACAACTATAGCCAAAATGGCGAATCTACTTCTTGGAAAAGGCTATTCAGTCTTACTGGCCTGTAGTGATACGTTTAGGGCTGGCTCAATAGAGCAGCTCGAGCAGCACGCTAAGAGGCTAGGCGTCTCAATGATAAAGCATAAGTATGGCTCCGATCCAGCCGCAGTGGCCTACGATGCTCTTCAGTACGCGAAGGCTAAGGGCATAAATGTAGTCCTGGTGGATACCGCTGGGAGGATGCAGACGAATAAGAATCTTATGGCTGAAATGGAAAAGATAGTGCGCGTTGTTAGACCGGATATGGTTATATTTGTCGGTGATGCCCTTACGGGGAACGATGCCGTCATACAGGCTGAGGAGTTCAATAACCATGTGAATATAACTGGGTCGGTGTTAACTAAGATGGACGCTGATGCGAAAGGAGGTGCGGCAATATCAATAGCTTATGTAACTAAGAAACCAATACTATTTTTGGGTGTCGGACAAAAATACAATGATATAGAAGTCTTTAGGCCGGAGGTTGTTGTAAATCGCATAATTAATTTATGAGATTTTTAGAACAAAATCTTGAGAAGAGAGTTTGGTCAGATGAGTAACTCCCGGTCATAGGCTTATTGTCCCTCGACTCTTCCTACATCATCCCAAAAAATAAAATTAACTTCATGCTATTTTAAGTTTATATCGCCAACGACAATTAGATACGCCTTGAGTTGAGCGATAAGCTCTAGATCAATTTTCTAAAATTTGGGAATGATATATTACGGAAATAAATTCTGGCTAAATATTGCATGGTTAAATTTTTACCTTAAGAAAGGATAATTTAGGTATGAGGATCTATCCTAGTAGAGCGGACTTTGATGCAATCAGAAAAGGGAAAGGTATTGAAAAAGAAGGTTGAGGGTGAATTTGAGGAGAGCACTAGTGTAGATAAGCTTGTTGAGACCCTTTTGAGGAGCTTCTTAAAGAGCGAGAGTAACTATGGCTTAATAACTGACATAAGAACCGATGTGGGGTATGTTTTCAGGATTGCAAAGGAGCTGATTTCCGAAAAAGGGTTTGATATATATGTGTTAAGAGTTAAAAACGAGATATATTTGGCTAAGGCTGTTGAGCGTTTTGATGATCTATATGACGTTATAAAGGAAAGATCTCTATTAAGGGCAAAGAAAGGCTTAATTGAGATCTGGGATGACGATGAAAGTAGAATACTACATTTTCTAGTGCCATCTTTAAGGAGACATCTTCCAATAGAATATGAGAATGAGAATGAAAGAGAGAGGATTATCGAGACCCTTTTAGAAAGCTACATGGATTAAAGCGCGGTTACCTTAGCGTCTAGGCTTCTCTTTCTTGCCAGTGATAAGATCCTGTAGGGCTATCCCATTGACCGTAATAACTTTCCATCTAACCCCTGGTATATCCCCCATCGAGCGCCCTCTTGAGCCGCCTATACCGGCGATAATCACCTCGTCGTGCTCATCGACAACATTTAATGCTCCATCTCCTGGAAGGAAGGCTGTTACAACTTTTCCATTTTTTATAAGCTGTACTCTAACGCACTTCCGTATGGCGCTGTTTGGCTGCTTGCTCTCTCTACCAACTTTCTCTAAAACTATTCCACGGGCCATTGGGGCGCCTTCGAGCGGATCGGCCTTCACGTCTAACATGAGCATGCGTCTCTTGTAGTATCTATCCTTCCAGCGGAACTTCTGTCTCCTCAGCCCAAGTTTTCTCGCAGCGAATTCTCCCCGTGGCTTCTTAGCCATAATATTTACCCCGCATATCCAACATTGCCAAACATTATCTTAGGTTATAAATATTTCGCTTGGGCCTTAAACTATTAAGACGGTGCCTATGTTAAAGTAGCGTTTCGCTAAGACTCTTGCTTTCTCAATGTTTCGTCCATTCTTCCCTATGGCAATACCTTTATCCTTTCCGTCCACCGAAACAACGGCTATTACATTTCCATCGGGCTTTTTTGTTATACGAACCTCTCTGATACTCGCTGGCTTTAAGACATTCCTTATAAACTGTATTGGATCCTCGGAAAACTCCACTATTTCATAGTTCTTTCCGGTAATTCTTTTGAGTAAGGATATGTTTCTTCCACCCTTGCCTATTGCCATGCCGAGTTCCCCTTCTTTAATCACAAATATTATCCTGTTGAATTTACCGTCTATTATGCAGTCTCTGACTGTAGCGCCAGTTATGCTCTCAAAGAGGCGCATGTACTCCAGCTCCTCATTGGTCAGACGAATACCCTTAGACATTTCCACCACCCACAAATTCAAGTATATTTGAATCTCCCGGGTCCCTTATGGTGAGAGCGGAAACCATAAAAGGTTTTCCACATGCGGAACCCAGATCTAGACTAGAGCTAGGATATACGAGTAATGGAATATTAGATAATTTGCAATATTGCTCAATCTTTTCACGTACGTCTTGCGAACAGTTAGAGGCAATAACTATCATCTTAGCTCTACCAGTTAAAGCACTTCTTATAGCAACGTTTGAGCCAAATAAAACCTTTCCGCTTCTAATGGCTATACCAAGGGCTTTATCTATTTCGCTCTTGCTAGGCTCACTCAACTTTTTCGCTCACCTCGCCTGCTGAGGGGCGGTCATATAAATATCTACTAATCCTGTGCCAACAGGTATTGTCTGACCGACAATAACATTTTCTGTTACCCCTTTGAGCGGGTCAATCTCGCCCCTAATTGCAGCTTCAACTATGTTTGGAACGGTTATCTCGAAGGCCGCTCTGGCTAAAACGCTCGGCTTTTCACCGCTAACCCCATGACGGCCTATCTGCCTGACAGTGCCGGTTGCGGTCATCATGTCGGCTACAAGCATTATGTGCCTGATGTCAACGCCCAATCCCTGCTCCTGCAATACACCCATAGCCTCTTCAATGATGGCATTTCTAGCCGCCTCTATACCCAATGTCTTCTCTATCTCATGGATATTATTCGTCGTGGTTCTCATCGGGTCAACACCAATAACCTCAAGAACCTTAGATAGCCCGGATCCATCAGTCCTTATAATCCACTCGCCCTTCTCCTCTGTCACATAAACCCTCTTTATTCCGGGTATACCCCTCACATGGTAAGCCATAACCCTGCTTAGCAGTTTCTTGGCGTCTATCTTCTTTTTAGGCTCAATAATTATTGTATTTCCCTCAAACTTAATTGAACAATTTGAAATGTTAGCTTCCTTGCTCAAGTATTCTAGAGTTATGCCTCGCTCGCTCATGTTGCGCTCGCTTAGCCTTATTATGAGACTGCCTGTCTCGGGATCTATATATGTCTCCTCAGAGATATCCTCAAGCGTGGTATGCAGGATTCTTTGGGCAACCTCCGTCGCCTTTTCCCGACTCTTCTTATGATCCTCATCGAGATAAATTGTCATTATTGGTGTTGAAGGCTCCCTCCTAGCGTCGACTATCTCTATTAGACGAGGTAGGCCTAGGGTTACGTTCTGCTCCCTGACGCCGGCATAGTGGAATGTCCTAAGGGTCATTTGAGTGCCCGGCTCACCAATAGATTGGGCAGCTACAACGCCGACAGCTTCGCCCGGCTCAACTAGCGCCCTCTTGTAACGCTCCACAGCTAGATTAACGGCTAAATCTACACCCTCTTTGCTTAAGCCTAAGGCTGAGAGCCCCTCTACAAGCTCTTGTGCGAGAAGTGGTGTAATCTCATTCTTAACCCTGTTTACCTGCCCCTCAATGTACTCTATAGGAGCTGGCTCTCCAGCTCCAACCATAAGCTTAACCTGCTCAAGTAGCCTGCTAACGTTAACGGCCTTCCCATGGTCGCTTTTGGATGGATCAACGCCATCTTCACCATAGACAAATTGGATTATTTCGCCCAATGGATTCCTAACGGTTCCATCATATTCGACACGTAAGTGTTCAAGGGCATTGATTAGCCTTCTCTGCATGTAGCCGCTCTGCTGGGTTCTCACAGCAGTATCTACCAGACCCTCACGTCCACCCATCGCGTGAAAGAAGAATTCTATGGGGTCTAATCCATCCCTGTAGGAGGAATACACGAAGCCCCTTGCCTTAGGTGAGGGATCTCCAAGGTCAAAGTGCGGTAGGGCTCTCTCCATGTATCCGCGTATAATACGCTTACCCCTAACCGACTGCTGCCCAAGCATAGCAGCCATTTGGCCTATATTTAGGGTTGTTCCCCTAGCACCGGTCTTAGTCATAATTATGCCGGAATTTTCTATGCTGAGATCCGCTTCAGCAACTTTTCCAGCTTTTTCCCGCGCCTCCGCAAGCTCGTTCATCACATAGAGCTCGAAAGAATCTTCAAGGGTCTGACCCGGAAGTCTTTCAAGAGTCCCCTCCCGTAATTCCTTAACCAGCGACTCTATTTTTTTCTCGGACTCCCTTATTATTTGACGTATTTTTCTTCTGGCTTCAGCCGAGAGGTCCAGTTCATCGAGGGAGTATGTGAACCCACGCATAGTTATAAATTTATTAAGGAGGCGACACAATCGATTAAGAAACTCTCTGCCAGCTTCCGTACCATAGTCCTTTATTATCCTATGCAGAACGCTCTCGGGCTTCTCCGCACCGATGGAGTTCTTATCAATTACACCCTTAATTAAAACGCCATTCTTAATGACTACGTAAGCATCATGTGGACAATCTTCCCTCAAACAAACCTCACAGTTCCTACAAATACTTGCCTTGAGAGCGTAATTGAAGTCTTTTGGAAGAAACAGACTGAGTATCTGCTTACCAGTCCATAAGGGCTCAGGCTCCTTAACAGCTGGCTCGGGTAAAGGCTCCTTATATTCGGCTGCAGCTAATAGTTCGCATACTTCTTTCTTATTTAGAAGCGTATCCCTCCTAGTTAGGAGGTAGGCTGCAGTTATGAAGTCTCTTATTGCGCCTACTATTGGCCCGCCGAACCTTGGAGAAAGTATGTGGTCCTGAACTTGCATTAGCAGACGAGCTTCCGTCTGGGCCTCCTCACTCTGCGGGACATGGAGGTTCATTTCATCCCCGTCAAAGTCTGCGTTATATGGCGGGCAGACGCATAGGTGTAGCCTAAAGGTCTTGCCAGGGAGCACTTTAACATGGTGGGCCATTATAGACATTCTGTGGAGAGATGGCTGCCTATTGAATATGACTATGTCCCCGTCCTGGATGTGTCTCTCGACAATAAAGCCTGTCTCAAGCGCTTCTGCAAGCTTATTCCTGTCACTGACGAATTCAAGTCTGATGCGCTTGCCATCAGGCCTGACTATATACTGCGCTCCTGGATAAAAGTTCGGCCCGTTCCTCACAAGCTGGCGGAGCTTCTCAATATTCCATGGAGTAACCTTCTCCGGAACAGTTAGTCTCATGGCAATGCTTATCGGGACGCCAACCTCATTTATGTCTAGGTTCGAGTCTGGGCTGATGACTGTTCGTGCCGAGAAGTCAACCCTCTTTCCAGAAAGATTTCCTCTAAATCTACCCTCCTTACCCTTAAGGCGCTGGGATAAAGTTTTAAGGGCCCTTCCTGAGCGGTGCTTTGAAGGCGGTATGCCGGAAGCCTCATTGTTGAAGTATGTTGTAACGTGATACTCCAGGAGCTCCGCTAAGTCCTGTATTATGAGTGTGGGTGCCCCAGCCTCAATATTCTCCTTTAACCTCTGATTTATCCTTATTACATCAACAAGCTTATGCGTTAAATCATCTTCTGATCTTATTCCCGACTCAAGGGTTATTGACGGTCTAACATACACTGGTGGAACTGGCAGCACCTGTATAATCATCCACTCGGGGCGGGCGTATTTGGGATCAAAACCCAGTAGCTCAAGGTCCTCGTCCGGGATCCTTTCAAACCTCTCTCTTATCATACTTGCACTTAGGCGCTGTGATCCACCCTCCTCCGTATACTCATGGAAAATGATCGGTTTAGTAAATTCTATCTTATATTGCTTTGCACCACACCAGGGGCACTCACGGTTCTTTTTAGCCTCCTCAAAAACCCTATTATAAAATGATGCCGGGACATCGCCAAAGATCGTTTTTAGTCTTTCCATTCTAGCCCTTAAAGTCTTCACTGTTTTCTCTGGGAAAAGAATGCGCCCGCAATTCCTACACGTTGTCTGTAGGAGGTTATAGATTATTTCAGCGAATTCTACATGGATTACTGGTACAGCGAGCTCTATGTGGCCGAAGTGGCCTGGACAATTGACTGTTGTGTTACCGCATGTTCTACATCTCTGTCCTGGCTCTAGGACGCCTAAGCGGCTATCCATTAGGCCAGAGGGGATTGCCGCTCCATCCTCATCATAGGTATCAGCGGTTTGAATCTCTACAACAGACGCTCTTCTTATCTCTTGAGGCGAGAGAATACCGAATTTTATGTGCTCTATTGCCTTATATATTTCTTCAGTCAACGCCATTCTATGTCCTCTCCTTCAACTTAAGTCTCGGCGCAATACATAAGCTCATCAGCTCCTGAAGTAGGAGCTTAAATGCATAGGAAACCGTGACAGGGGAAACTCTAGCCTTGTCACCACATAGGTGGCACACATACTTCCGTTGTCTCATATCATAGTAGGCTATAAAGCCGCAATTTTCACAGACATAAAGCGTATATTTATCTGACTCCTCAAGGAGCCTATCCTGTAGAAGCATGGCGGCTCCATGGCCGATGAGGCAGTCTCTTTCCATTTCACCAAATCGCAGTCCGCCGCCCCTAGCCCTACCCTCAGTGGGCTGCCTAGTTAACATTTGGACCTGACCCCTAGCCCTTGCGTGCATCTTATCAGCAACCATGTGGTGCAGCTTCTGGTAATAAACAATTCCGATGAATATGTCTGCCACGTACTTTTCTCCAGTCACACCATTATATAAGACTTCTCGTCCAGTATAACTTAAGCCTAAACTAGTGAGCATACGCTTTAAAACTTCGCCCCTCTTGCTACCCACAAATGGTGTTCCATCAATAAATTCTCCCTTAAGGGCAGATATTTTGCCAGCCATAGACTCTAGAAATTGGCCTATCGTCATCCTTGAGGGGATGGCGTGGGGGTTAATTATCATGTCTGGGATGATTCCATCCGCCGAGAAGGGCATATCCTCTTGGGGAACAATTATTCCTATAACGCCCTTCTGCCCATGTCTTGAGGCGAATTTGTCGCCTATCTCCGGCACCCGCTCATCCCTGACCCTAACTTTAACAAGTTTGTTCTCCTCATTATTCTCGGTTATGAAGACCGCATCAACGATACCCCTTCCTGATGGTCTCATCTCGATGGACGAGTCCCTCATAGTTGGGCCGCGTACTTCAAACTCCTTATACTCCTCTAGGAACCTTGGCGGGCTTATTCTGCCAATTAATACGTCTCCACTGGAGACTTCAGCTTCAAGGCCAACTATACCATCTGGCTCAAGGAGCCGGTAATACTGCTCGCCACGGTAGCCCCTTGTACCGGGCTCTGGTACGGCTAGCTTATCTCTTAATCCTCCGAGGTACTGGCGGCACTCAGCCTCATAAAGCCTATAAAAGGTTGAGCGGAATAAGCCGCGCTCTATCGAGGCTTTATTGATAATTATTGCATCCTCCATGTTATATCCTTCGTAGGAGAGAATGGCGACGATGCAATTTTGTCCGGAGGGGCGTAAATCATAACCAATTATCTCCATAGGCTTAGTCTTGACAAGCGGCTTCTGTGGGTAATGAAGTATGTGGGCTCTTGAGTCAACTCTTAACGGGAAGTTTGATATATATACTCCTAGAGCCTGTTTTGCCATGGCTGACTCATATGAATTGCGTGGGGACTGGTTATGCTCAGCATAGGGTATTAGCGAAGCGCATATTCCAAGGATAGCGTATGGTGTTATCTCAAGGTGAGTGTGCTTTGGGGTTATATCCTCTGGGCAAAGCGCTATGTAGGCATTTTCTTCCTCCTCCGCATCCAAGTACTCTATTATGCCGTTCTTTATTAAGTCACTCCAGGTCCACTCCCAAGAAGATATTTTCTCAATATGCTCCTTCTTTAGTTTGGGCGCACCATTCTCAAGGATTATTAAGGGCCTACGTATCCTACCCTCATCGCAGTTAACATGAACCTCACGCCTTGGAATGCCATATCTCTCATCGAAGTATGCAACGTTAATCTCAGGTGATATCTCACCTTTCCGCCTAGCTCTCCTCAAGTTTTCGACCAAAGATTCTGGGTCACTGCAGTAGCCTATTGGGGCGCCATTCACGAAGACCTTTGCCCCAGTCCTCTTTAAATTCTCGTCAGCTTCAAGAAGTGGAATGACGCCCTGCTTATATAGCTCCCGCTTCACTTTATCTGGGTCAATATTGATCGAGAGGGAAGCCGAGAGGGCAAGGTTTTTAACAAGGCCGCAATTTGCACCCTCAGGGGTCTCATTTGGGCAGAATCTACCCCAGTGGGTGGCGTGGAGATCCCTCGCCTCAAAATTGGGCTGACTACGACTTAGGGGTGACTGAACCCTCCTAAGGTGACTGTAGGTCGATATTAAGTTAGTTCTATCAAGGATCTGCGTTATACCAACTCTACCGCGCCCCCAGTTCCCCGTAGCAAGCGCGTGCTGCAGCTTCTCAGTTATTATGCCGGGCCTAACAGCAATTGAAATGCTCATTATGCGTTTCTTTGAGCCCATCCTCTCAAGCTGATATTTTATGTCACGGCAAAGGTTTCTAAAGGCAACTCGGAATAGGTCGGCGAGAAGGGAGCCCGCCAGCTTCAGTCTCTTATTCTTTACGTGGTCCTTATCATCCGGCTTGCGCCTCCCCAGCTTTAATTCAATCACCCTAGCGGCCATTTCGCCGAGGAGATAAGCCTTCTCGATCCTCTTATCAGGTGTTCTCCTGATATGCGGCATGAAGACCCTGTCTAAGATCAGCTCAGCTCTTTGGAGCCGATAACTCTTGACTTGACCAGGCGCGACCCTATTCCCAATGTATAGCAGAGCATCCTCCACTGTTGTTACCTCAGCAGCCTCCTCAAAGGAGGGCTCCAGCTCGCTCTGAACATCCTTATCTAGAGAGACTGCCTCAGCTATCTCCCTATCTGATTCAAGCCCAAGAGCTCTCATTAAAACAACAAATGGTATTTCTGCTGGAACCCCAGGTATAGAGACAACCAGCGCACCACTTGGCTTCATACGCATCTCTATTCTAGCCCTGAAGCCGACTGTGGTCAAGAATATTTTGGCTCTATAAACTGGCGTGGCCCCCTTGGTCTCAACGTCCACAAGTATACGGTTAGGGGCGAGATCTTCAAGCGCAACGATAACCCTTTCAGACCCGTTAATTATAAAGTAGCCCCCTGGGTCAAGTGGGTCCTCGCCATGCCTAATAAGCTCTTCCTCAGATAAGCCATAGAGGTGGCAGTACTTGGACTTAAGCATTGTTGGCATATCGCCTATATATACGATCTCTTTATCCACCTCTCTGCCGTTAATAACCCTGATCATTTCGACTGAGATAGGCATGGCGTACGTTAGGTTCCTCAATCTAGCCTCCATTGGGTAGATTTCATGGCGCGTTCCATCAACCTCAGTGATATATGGTCCGCATATAACCCCACTCTCTGTATCACGTGCAATAAAGACCTTGCCAAACCTTATATTATACGGTCTATCAGAGACCTCTATCTCTATCTCGCCAACCTCATTAACTATCTCTTGAAGCCCATGCTCTATAAACTCATTATAGGAGTCGAGGTGCTGCCTAACTAACCCCCTCTCCTCAATAAATGACTTAAATATGATAAAGGCATCTTCATTACTAATCAATCCCTAAGACCTCCAGCAAGACTACAAACATTCTTAAAGAGTAAGAGACTTCCCTCATGTCTCAACTAGCTAAGCAAGAAATAAACAACGAAGGATGAAACTAATAAACTTTGCTTTTGTTAAGGGCTTACTGCTTTAACATACGGAATAAACTGGGGAGAAGACTTTACATTTACGCCCCAGCTCCGCAGGCCGACGTCATAATCCTGGCTAGACCACGGGTCCATTATGCCGTGGCGGACCCGGCGGGATTTGAACCCGCGACCTCCGGCTCTCTGCGCGGGGGCGTAAACCACAAGATATCTTTTTAGATACGATTAATTAAATGTTTTCCGGGAAATGGACCTTTAAGCAGCGCTGTAATGAGTGACCAGGATTAATGTGTCTAAAAAGATATTTGAGGATAAAATTAATGATTAAGCTATTTTCGAATAATTTTTAATGAATCTTCATTGCTTCTTACTTTATTTTTTTCTCTTATTTTCTGAGTCTACCCTCCTCTCTAGTCTTATTATTCCAGTTTTTGGGAAAGAGTGCTTAGATGGGGGATGGATGAAAATGGTGACATGCTGGCATGCCATTCCTCAAGCATGGTCATATGGCAGAATAGTCCCTGGCTGACCATTAAGTGGTTTTATGCTAACGGGCATTGCCCTGATGGAAAATTATTTTATCCCCCGGATATTATTGGCATTATTGTAACCTCATCCATATGCTTGAGACTGATGTTAAGTCCCCCAATGAATTCTATACGCCTACCGTTAACCAGAATTACAATGCCCGGATCCCTTGGATCTACTTTTATCCCCCTTTCTTTCTCGATCTCCGCTAAAACATCCTTCAAAGTGGGCTCGTTCTGAAAACTAACAAATAAATCCTCCATTCTAAATTTCCCTTGGGGTCCACCGATAACTTTCACTCTAACCTTCATTACAGAGATCCCCGCCATAAAAGGGAAGGGAGAAGGGAATATTTTAAGCTATTTCATTAATGCTTTAGTTTCAGTAGTTTCGCCGCGTTCTTTCCTAAAATCTTTCCTTTTTCCTCATTTGGTATCGGCATAGCTTTTATTCCCGCAATATTCTCTGCAATAAATATCTCAGGCGGCCCGAATGGGTAATCTGAGCCAAATAGCATTCTTTCTGGGCCGAAGAAAGCGTAGCCGCAAATTAAACTTTGGAGAGGCCCGCCGTTTAATGCTGTGTCGCCATATATTTGTTTAAAGTAAGATTCAAGTGGTCTACTCAATTTTCTTTTTAAGGGCGAGCAGCTCTCAGCAACGGTAATAGCTCTTCGGCTATAGTAAGGAAGCATTCCGCCCAAATGGTGTGTAACTATCTTCAACGCCGGGAACTTGTCTAGGACGGCCCCAAATATTAGTCTCCAGACGGCCTGGGTTGTATCGAATGGCCACCCAAAAATCGGAAGGGCCATCCAGCCCTTATATAGATCGACTAGTGGGTAACTCTCCCAATTGGTTGGATGCAGAAATATTGGTACATCGTATTTAATAACCCTCTCGTAGAAGGGGTGGTACTCCTCAGAATCTAGTCCCTTTCCATTCTGGTTCGTACTTATAGTCACGCATCTAAATCCGAGCTCCCCAGCGCATCTATCCAATTCCTCAAGGGCGCTTTCCACATCCAATAACGATATTAATGCGCAACCCATAAACCTCTCGGGATATTTGTTACAAATATCACCGATATAGTCGTTTGTCATCCTAGCTATTTCTGAGACCTCATCATCAAAGCCTAACAGCATGGGTGCTGTTGGACTTAACAGCTGCATATCTACCCCAAATTTCTCCATAATCACTAATCGATACTGAGGATCATCATTTTCAAGCGGATAGGTGAACGTATATTCTTTCCCTTCTTCAATTGGTCCGTAGTAAGACTTTTTTATTAAAATTTTGCCGACATGTCTGGGTATTATATGTGCTGAAAAATCTATTATCATACTAGCCACCTTACCCTATAATAATAGGTAGAAACGTAAATAAATTTTTCACAATAGAATCAAATGTTTTCTTACCCGTTAAAACCACCCCTTATCAGGCTCTCTCCTTAAATTTTAGAAGAAGATCAAGGAATTGCTAGAGAAATCTCTACTGAGATGGTTTCAGGACACCCAACCAGCTCCTCGAAGCAGTCCTAAGGGAACAATTCTTACTCCGCAGAGGACAAAACCTTTATATAACCCTGGAAAAGCCCATTTTAATCCATGTTTCAGAAATAGGGTTAAATTTTTGGTTGGCGCCGGGTGCGGGATTTGAACCCGCGAGGCGCAGAAGCGCCACAGGCTTAGCAGGCCTGCCCCCTACCAGGCTAGGGTAACCCGGCAATTATACCCTAACTCACTTTTATACGGTTGTTCCTTGCAACTATCATTATTATTTAAACATATTATTAAGTACTATTAAATGTTACGTGGATTGTTGATTTTTATGGGTTTGTGATGCTCAGAATTTGTTATATGGCTTCTACAATTCTTCTTTCCCTTTGTATTTGCCCGAATAGTTCTATTAGTTTGTTGATTAGCATTCTGTATTTTCTTATTTACCATCCCTAACAAGCCGCTCGACAAGATTACTCCCAATAAAGCCACAGCCGCCAGTAACAACAAAAATAAGTAATTTCCCTTAAACCCCATTCCCTATTAAAATTTATAAGTTTTAGTGAGTGCTGGCATATGGCAGGTCCTCGAACTTAGTATAGTCATGGTATGGGTCTGGGAGCCGACGGTATGCGACCCATTAGAAACTCCCTATCCCTAGGGCAACCCAGATCTTTTTTAATTAATTTTATGTATTTTAATTTTTCTTCAGTATTTTTCTTGGGTTATATTGAGTGGATCTAGATTTTATTTTCCTTATTTATTTTCGACTTCGAGTAATAAGTCTATTAGTCTCTTTAGGTCGATTTCGGCTCTTGTTCTCCAGCCTAGGTATACTAACCCATTCTCGTCCTCGATTAGATAACCCGTCCTCGTGAACCTATTGATAATGACCTCGGCACGCCACTTTGGTATCTTGACCTTCAAGAGATCCTCCAGGTCTTTTCTTGGAGCCTTTCCGCCTCTAGAGATTATGAATGCTATTGATGCGCAGAGTGCCGCTAGGTCGTCGATGCGCCATCCCATCATTTTAGAATCTTCGGCGGATATTTCGTCCTTCAGTGTAATATAAAATCTGGCTTTATCGTACTGCTCGATTGATGGGTTCTCTGGGGGGTTAGCTTCCTCCTCGAAGACCGTTTTAACTGTGAGCCCCATCCTTGCCAGATATTCGTTTAGTAAGTTTATGACCTTTATGTAGTCTGAGCCTATCTTCTTCCTGAGTTCCCATCCTTTAGCGCCTGGCATGGCGTGTCTCTTATAGAGCAGTAGTTGCACGGCCTTCCTCATCTTTGCGGCGTAATATGCTTTTCTCTCTCCGCCTCTCGCCTTTCCTTCCATCTCCTCCACTCTTCAAGGCTTATGGTTATTGGGAAGGATATAGCTTCGCCCTCCAGGGGCGGCACGGGCTTATCATTTGGCACTATAAATATCTCACCCTCAAGAAGGTCTATTTCAAGCCTCGCATAACCATGGGTTACGAGAAAACTAGCTAAATAAGCCCTCCTAGTGGTCTCTTTGTAAGTGTCTGAGAAGATAAAGCCCCAATATCGAATCTTCCCGCCCTTTGGGGAAGCATTTCTTAATTCAAGCCACATTTTCTCTAAATTAACCATGAAGGATTCGTCTGACAGGGCTCCCTCCTTAATGGCCTCCTCTATAGCTATTTTTTGTGATTCAGTCTTAATATAGCCAGTTTTCTTCCATCTCTCACTTAGTGGCAATAGATCCCCCCAGTATTTAAGCGCCTCACGAAAGCACTTAATCGTTAACTGCTCAAGCTCAATTATTGGGCGCCATACCTCAAGGAATATCTCGGCCAATTTATTCGATGGTAGGCTACGGATCCTTTCCTCTATTAGGAGGGGGTCTCGATAGAGTCTCGTGGCTCTCTTCTTAACCCACTCTCCCTGCATCCTAACTACGGAAGATATTTGGTTTAGAGCCTCCGCATCTAAACACAAATCCTCAGAGTTCCTCCACATAGGGAAATGATTCCTGATCACTTTGATTAGGTCTTCAATATCAACTAAATAGGGATCTAAACCCTTAAGCTCCACAGATTTGCAAAGATTGATTATCCGGAGAAGCTCCTCACGAGCGGCCCTAAGGTTCCCCTTGGGCGCCCCGCTAGCCTCTGACGTCACTGAGCGACCTCCCTCACTAAGGATCTACCACTAATGTTCTGGACGACGATGACATGTACGCCTTTATCCTGAAAGAACATCTGGTTTGGTGTTATTATAATGTATTGTGAGCCCTCATCTTCAACAGCCGATACTATGAGGCTGGCGAATATTTCGCGGTTCCTCGGATCCATGTGCACGTCATATTCATCTATTGCCCTGAATGGGGATCTTATATACTTTTGAAGGGCAAGTAGGAAAGCCATTGTAGCCGCACTCCTCTCCCCACCGCTCTGCGAATAAATGTTTAGCGGCACTGGCTGAGAACCTTTAAACCCAACATGAATCTCCACGCCGGCTTCCTCAATACTATCCTCATTAATTAGGCGGATATGGCCTACGCCAGCAACCTTAGAGAGGACGTCTTGGTACCTGACGTTAACGCTCTCCAATAAATCTTTAATAACTCTTCTCCAATTCTCCATGCGAGCTCTAATCTCTTCTAAAGTCTTCTTTCTATTCTCGGCGGCTATTCTAGCCTTCTCCTTCAACTCGAAGTAGAGTTTTGAATAGGATTCATACATTCTCTCAACTTCCTCTGAAACATCTGCCATGGCCATTAACCGACCGTCTATAAGCCTGATCTCTTCTAGGATCTCGCCTGGGCTTCGCGTGGTCGCTATGCGCGCACCCTTCTCCTCAGCCCTTTTAATAATCTCATTAAGGCTAGAGAGCAGAGAGCCCATGCTCCTATTTAATGACTCTATCTCGCTTAATAGTCTCTCCCTTCTGTAGTTAAGTATGGCCAAGTTAACCTTATTCTCAATAAGCGATTCTGTTAACTTATCAATTTTCTCTTCAATTCTAAGCACCTCGTCCTTGAGGTCTAAGAGCCTAACCTCGATGTCTGCGAGCTTCATGCTGCCGATCTCCGTTAAATCTTTAATCTCGCCGATTTTAGACCTGAGAGAGGCAAGCCACTTTTCAAGGTCATCTGCGGCTTTTATGAGGTCTATTTTCGTAACGCCTAATAAATGGGGATTCATGCCCACATTAGCTCTTGAGATGCCTTTCACGGGGCCTATAAGATTCCTCTCTACATATACGAGAAGATTTTCTAGGCCGCTTAGCACTTCATCATTTCTTGAGAAATCAATTCTGTATTTAGCTTTCTCCCTCTCAAGGGAAATTATCTCTTCTAGGAGGCTGTGTCTTTTCTCCTTTAGACCCGCAATTTCCTCCTTGAGCAGCTCCACCCTTCCCTTTAGCTCCTCCATGGAGAGCTCAACGGAGTTCATCTCCGCTTTTTTGACCTCAATCTCTCCCCTCAGCTTTTCAACCTCATCTTCTCTTCTAATTACCTCAGCCCACGCTAGCTCGCGCTCTAAGAAGCGCCTTTTTAAGCCCAGCTGCTTCTTCTCTTGGTACCGGTCATACTGCTCGCGCCAGTAACTAAGAGTCTGCTCAATGGACTCAAGCATCTTATTAAGAGACTCCTCCTCACTTACTATACGACTCAGCTTACCTTGAGCCTCAAGAACGTTCCTTCTATATGCCTCTAAACCAACAGCCGATTCAACGAGCTTAAGCTTATCTTGGGGCGAGAGTAGAATGAACTGCTCGATCATGTCCTGATGCATTATTATTAGCATGTTCTCCGGGTCAACGTTGAAGCGCGAGAGGAGTCTTAGAACCTCAGCCTTACTCGCCACAGCATTGTCGATATCAAACCAGTATTTGCCATCGCGTCTCAAAACCCTCGTTAAATAAATTTGATCCTTATTAATCTTGGGAACTGGGCGCCTACCCTTAACTTTAGAGTTGTTTAAGACAAGCGTTACGCGTCCAGCATCCTTTCCCCACCTTATTAGGTCGCAGAGCTTCTTAGAACGCTCGGTATAAGACTGGCCTAAGGCAACGGATACCCCCAGCAGAATTGAAGATTTGCCAGAGCCATTTGGACCGCAAACTACGTTAACGCCAGGTTTAAGGGATATCCTAGCATACTCATATGACATAAAGTTCTCTAGGATTATTTCCGAGATCAGCATCCTTTCTCAGAACAATATAATGGATTAATCCCCTTTTAAGGCTATTCTACAGGATCATTCACCAAAATAACAGCGTATTTAATAGGGCATTTAAACATAAATGTTCATTAAATAGAATTTCTAATACCTTGCCTAGGATGGTCTTTAAGCATCTAATAGCTTAGGTAAGAAGAAGTTTCTAAAGTTTTAGCCTTATAGCAGCCGTAAACTTTTGAGTTTCTCGCTGGCTGACTCGCCCCAATTCCAAAATCTTCCCTTGTAACCTCGTGTATTAGGACCTCAATTAGTATTTATATACTTTGCATTTGATCGCTGTGAGCGGCCACCCTCCAATCTCTCTACTGCAATATTCCGGGTCATCTGGGCATAGAACGTTAGCATTAGATATAAAGACGCCGTGAAGAATGGGGTCTTCACCGCTTATCTCCGGAAACCACCATCCATGCTGAACGTGAACCACGCCTGGATGTACTTCATTCGTGAGCCGGGCTCTCTGCTTGATCCTTCCGAAGCGCGTCTCAACCCAAACCCAATCCCCATCAGATATACCTAATCTTTTAGCAGTCTCAGAATTTATGTCCACTATTGGGTCTGGGTTCTTCTCCCTTGCCGGGCTTATTTGCCTAAGCTCAGAATGGTACATGGGCATGAACCTTCCCCCAGTAATCAGGGTTAATGGGTATTCCATTGATATTTCTGGTCTCTCAGGTGGCTCAATGTAGCTTGGCAGCGGGTCATAGCCGAGCTTCTCCAAGATCGAAGAGTATATTTCTACCTTACCGGAGGGTGTTCCGAAACCATATTTTTCATATTTCTTGTATTCGGGTGGCGCAAATATCTCATATTTTTCTACGAGTTCCTTGAATGTTATGCCGAGTGGTTTAAGCCTATAATCGCAGACTTCTTCAATGGTCTTCCACGGCCAATATTCCTCTTGATCTAACCTTAAGCCGAGTTCTCTCCAGAGATAATAGTCGTCCTTTCGCTCATATAATGGGTCCATGGCTTTTGGGCATGCATAAATTCTTGGCCCCCTCATGGCAATATCGCTCCTCTCCAATGTTGAGGCTGCCGGAAGCACATAGTCTGCTAGCTCGGCTGTCGGGGTCATATAATAGTCCATCACAACCAGCAGCTCAAGTCTCTTTAAGGCCCCATAAACAAGTTTGGTATTTGCTAATGAAAGGAGCGGATTTCCAGCCTGAACTATCATTGCCTTAACCGGGTATGGCCGCCCACATATTATTGCCTCCCATAAAGCCCTTGGGTTCGCTTGGGCAGTCCTATGCGCTGTTGGAGACTTCATATATGTTTTCGGCACCTTTTTAATGGATTCGCTTATAAGCTCCCAACCCATATAGCTAAACATTCTATACTTGTCCCCACCAATCTGTTTTCTCCTCTGCTCAGAGGGCAGTCTCTCATTAAGCTCCATCTCGACATCTGCTATGAATTCTCCGAAGAGCGGGTTTGGGATTCCAATCAAGTCCCCTCCCTTAACATCAAGATTACCAGTTATTGCCCTCAATATAGCTCTGGCCCTCGCAGTATGCGCGAGGTTAACCCCCTGCCTATCGCAACCTAAACCCCATGTCAAGGCAGCGGGCTTTGTAGTCGCATAAATTCTTGCACCCTCAACAATCTTGTCCTTTGAGATCCACGTTATCTTTGAGATTTCGTCAAGTGAGAAGCTTTTAACGTGCTCTTTGAGTTTATCAAAGCCTACGGTCCACTTCTCGACAAACTCCCTGTCATATAATTCTTCTTCAATAATTGTTTTGATCCAGCCGATCATTAACGCGGCATCTGTACCGGGCCTAACTTGAAGCCATAGATCGGCTATCTGTGTCTCCTTAGTAAGTCTTGGATCGACAACAATTATCTTTGCACCCCTCTTCTTAGCAGTCACAATCTCAGTCCACTCCGGTATGGGATAAGACTCGGAGGGGGCATGCCCCCATAACACAATACAGCTAGCATTTCGAAGGTCGCTGTGCGCCATAGACCCGTATGTAGCGGACTCTAGTGCGTCACTTGGGCAATGGCATATTACACCTGGCCCGGTTAGATTGGGCGAACTAAGAAGATTAAAGAATCTTCTAGCGGCCCATGAATAAGTTCTGTAAGTGCCGCCGCAGAAGGCTATTGCCTCAGGTCCATACTTAGCCCTAATATCCCTAATCTTTGAGGCTATTCCATCAAGCGCCTGACCCCAACTGACTCTCTCCCATCTTCCCTTACCCCTTTCGCCAATCCTTTTCAGAGGGAAATTGATCCTATCTGGGTGATAGAGGTGCTCTAAAATCAATAAGCCTTTACTGCAAACAGATCCCTTATTTATTGGATGGTTAGGATCTCCTGTAACCTTAACGGCTCTATCTCCCTCAAAGTAAACTAGGAGGCCACATCTAATATGACAGGGGCCACACCAGCCCCTCTTAACACTAGACAATTGGATATCACCACGATCTCAGCTTAATCCTATGGTGGCTGAATATGCCTAAGTTTCTCGCTAGCTGGCTCACCGCCTACTCCCCAATCTTCCTTTGGAACATCATGTATTAGAACCTCTACGGCCTCCGCGGGCACGCCTAGATCAACAAAAACTTTAGTTATCCCGGCGATAACCTTCTTCTTCGCATCAGTAGAGAATCCTTTCCAAACATATACGTGAACCACTGGCATAATTGAAATTTTGTCAAAAGTATCTTAAGTATCTTTTCTTTTGAATTGAATGAATGCTGGAAACCCTTTTATGCGCTGTTCTATAAGGGAGCGCTGAGAGAGCGGCTGCATTTTTGCTTTTTGATCAGGTGAGACTTGAAAAGATATAAACTATATGATAGTGTCATTCTAACTGGACGAGCACTTGCTGAGATAAAAAGGTAAGGTATGTAGTTTTTAAGCAGTTTCTAGATCCTTAGTGGCTTCAAATAAACCCAATTCTTCCAGCTTCTCTTTTGTGGGTACTCCCTTTTCATCCCATCCTCTAACCCTATAGTAATCCTTAAGCATGACATCCAACTCAAAAACGTGTCCTTTTGAGGGGCCCCTAGGCACTGGCTCCTTTAATATCCTTTCAGGCGCGGTATCTTGGCTAACATTAAATCCTTCTCTGACTATAAAAGCCTTTTCAAGGTTGAAGATCCTCTCGCCGACTAGCCACAGATACGTTGGATCCTTAAACCTTTCAATACCAGTTGCTGAATAGAGGAGCTTACCGTAAAGATCAATTGTTATCATGCCGCTGTTGGATGGAAAGGTACAGAAGATTGCCGTCTCAATGGCGGCTGTCTCATCCTGTACGTACTTTGTTATTTCAGCCTTTCCCTCAGTAGCTAGCGGATCCGCCTTCCATGGAATCCCCCGAATTTCAATTTTGTTCCAGCCAATATTGTGATTTGCCCCCACCGGGGATGTTACGAAGTTTAGTCCATGAGCCTTAAGTGAGCGGGGATCGTAGGCTGGGAGCTCAAGCCCTTTTATGTGAATCGCGTATTTCTCGGCGCCCCTCCCTATGACCTCTGCAGCCCGCTTAACCCCCTCACCCAATAGATAGCCCAGACCACCTATTCTAAGGGCTATCCTCCTTACGAGCTCCACTAAAATATCCGGGTCTCCCCATCTGAGCTTAAGCCCATCCGTCTCACTCTTACCTATTATCCCCTTCTCATATAGTTCAGTGGCGAATGCTATTGCCACACCCGTTGATATTGTGTCTAAGCCATAGAGATCTGAGAGCATATTAGCGTATACAATGGATTCTATATTACAGTTACCTAGGACCCCGCCATAGGACCAGTGGGTCTCATATTCTGGGAAGTCCCAAACAGCCCCTGCGTAAGGTCCCTCTGTAAGCTTGAAGGTTTTCCAGCACCTCATCATACAACCATAGCATCCACCATGCTTAACCACGTATCTGGCTAAAACCTCGGGAGCAAACCTATGAACACCCTCTAGTGGTAGCTGTTTGAAGTTATAGGTTGGGAAGTTGCCCATTATATAAAAGAGGTATACGATAGAGTTTGTTCCAAGGGTCCTAAAGCGCTCTAAGGATGGGTTTTTACGGTAAATCTCTATCTGCTCCCTTACAGCCTCGTCAAAGGCTTCTTCATCATATATCGCCGGTCTCTTAGAGCCTTTTACCACAATGGCTTTTAGGTTTTTTGAGCCCATCACCGCGCCTCCACCACCCCTTGAAGCCGTCCGCATATCATCCGTCACTATGGCGGAAATCCTAACAAGTCTCTCTCCAGCGGGGCCTATCATAGCTATCCTAGCCCCCTCATCAGTCTCCTCAAGAAGGAAATCCCTTGTAGCCAGCGTTGTCATGCCCCAAACCTTAGAGGCATCCTTAAACTTAACCTTATCCTCATTTACCCACACATAAATAGGTTTCTCGGATCTGCCTTCCACGACCACTGCATCATAACCAGCGAACTTAAGCTCAGCGCCAAAATATCCTCCGGCAACACTCCTACAATAAGCGTTTGTAAGCGGGGACTTAAACTGGGCAATCCACCTACTCGCCGACTGCGCTTTAGTCCCAGTTAACGGTCCGACCGTAAAAATCAGCTTATTATTTGGACTTAGTGGATCCGCGCCTCTCGGCACTTCGTCAAAAAGTATTTTAATTCCAAAGCCGCGGCCGCCAACGAAATCTTCAATAAATTTCTTCTTTAAGGGCTCTATGGAATGTTTATGATTTGTCAGGTCTAATCTTAGAATTTGACCCATGTAGCCATATTTTTCACTCATAGACATCTAGACCCCCTAAAAGGCGGTGGGTGCCTTATTGTTAGTTGGGTATTCAAAGTTTAAATTTTTATCCGAACCCAGCGATTTCCATAAACATTAGAGTCGCTTCTCATGGCATTAATTTTTGGTGCTGTTATTGAAATACTCTCCAATACGAGATCTTTGTCATTTCGAACCCAGAACTCTAAAGACATGCAAGACTTTTATTTTATAACCCATTACATCCTTTATAGAGGAATATCTTCTTAGAGGAGGAGGCCAATGATAGAAATAACTTTCCCAAGGACAATAATTGTGGGGAAAGGCGCCTCAGAGTACCTGAGGAATATCGAGGGGAAAAAAGCCCTAGTAATAATTGGCAAAAACGTTAGAGAGCTTGGTTTTGCAGATAAGGTGGCGGGATATCTAAGGGAAGCTGGAATAGAGCCGATATTCTTTGAGGTTGAACCTGAGCCCTCAGTGGAAACAATCATGAGGGGAGCAGAGCTTGCCAGAGCTTATGCGCCGGACTTGATTATAGGGCTTGGAGGCGGAAGCAATATAGATGCTGCCAAGGCTATATGGGCGCTCTATGAGCGACCAGATGTGGAGCTCGCTTCAATAAGGCCGTTCGTAAAACTTGGATTAAGAAAGAGGGCAAAATTAATATGCATACCTACAACAAGCGGCGCGGGTTCTGAGGCAAGCGGGGCTAGTGTCATAACAAACCCAGCTGAAGAAAAGAAAATGGAGCTTTATAGCAGGGAGCTTGTGCCCGATATTGCCATAGTTGACTCAGATTTCCCGATGACAATGCCGCAGAAACTTGTGGCGGAAACGGGATTTGACGCTCTTAGCCACGCCATGGAGGCATACGTCTCCCCATTTAAAAACGATTTTTCAGAGATACTGGCAATTAAAGCCATACAATTAATCTTTAAGTATCTTCAAAGATCTTACATGAACCCCAAGGACATGGAAGCGAGAGAGAAGATGCATATAGCTGCGACAATGGCTGGAATGGCCTTTGCCAATGCTGGGGTGGGTGTAACTCACGCTTTAGGCCACGCTGCTGGCGGGGTTCTTCATATACCTCACGGAAGAGCCATGGCCATCATATTACCCTACTCAATCGAGTATAACGCGAAGGTAGCAATGCAAAGGTATGCTGAGATAGCTAGGGCAGTAGGCATAGAGGCTAAAACAGATGATGATGCTTGGAAGATACTTGTAGAGAGCATTATGCAGCTTAGGCGCAATCTTAATATTCCTTCTTCATTTAAGGAGGCTGGAATATCGAGAGAGGAATTTGAGAAAAAGCTGGAGGATCTAGCTAACAAAGCTGCGAAGTCCGCAGTCCTTCGAGGAAGTCCGAGACCACTGAGCATAGAGGAGGCGAGAAAACTCTTTATTTATATATATGAGGGAAAAAGAGTGGGCTTCTAAATAAATCGAGGGATCGAGCCCCTCAACCATCCCCCCATTATTTCTGTGCCTTAACCTTTATAGACGTGCTTTTTAGAAGCGCCATTGGCACACAGTCTCAAATTATCTATTTCAAGCCAATAACTTCTCTTTAGGAAAGAGGCCTTCCAGAGGCTACGCTTTTTGTCTGTCTATTTTCATCAACTTGTGTTCTAAACTTAATTAGTTCAGTGCCCTTATGAAATAATGGTGCTGATGGTTTGGGCAGCTTCAGCTTCGTCCACGTGGCTGACACTCATCTTGGATACGAGCAGTATAACCTCAGTGAAAGGCGAGATGACTTTGATAATGCGTTCTCTGAAGTTGTAGAGAAGACTTTAGAACTTAAGCCCAGCTTCATGATAATTGCTGGAGACTTATTTCATCATGCTAGACCCTCAAATATAACTCTGGAGAGGGCCATTAGGAACTTTAGGAAACTAAGGGAGGCAAATATTCCGGTTCTTGTCGTCGATGGATCTCATGACCACGCGCCGAATATAATAACTGGAACTATACTTAACCCCCTCGACAGTGCCAACTTGATATATTATCTTCCAAGGCACGAGGGCGCGCGCTGGGAGAATGATTACTGTTACGTTTACGGCATACCGAACTTTAGAACTAGGGAAAAATTTGAAGAAAGGATATCGGGGTTCTATAGTCTCAGGAGACCCGCGCCGCGTAAGGGCAAGTTTAACATATTCGTCTTTCATATGACTTTAGATGTACCTGAGATAAGCAGCATCTTCCCAAGGGTTGCCGCGGAAGCCAGCCCGAAACTTATTCCTGAGGGCTTCAATTACTATGCTGGCGGGCACATCCATGCGCCCCTTCATTTCAGGCTGAGGGGCAGCATTGTAGCCTACAGTGGCTCAACAGAGAATGTAAGTTATGAGGATGCATCTTTCATGAAGGGCTTCTACCACGTTGAGGTTAGCCGGGACATGGAGGCCCAGATGAACTACATAAGGCTTGAGAGGACGCGTAAGTTTAAGGTTTTGGAAAGAGATTGCAGCGGTCTACACCCTAAGGATATAGCTGAGGCTGTGGTGAAGGTTGTCAGGGAAGCTGATGAGGTCGGGGCGGTCATAGTTCCGGTTCTGAGGGGCACCCTGCCGGCGGGCGTATCTAAGAGGGAGATCGACCTAGCCAGAATTAGGAATGCTGCTGAGAAGGCTCTCATAGTGCACCCAGTTGTGCTCCTGAGGGAGGCCAGGTTCTCTGAGGAGATCATGCGAGACATCTTTGATGCCGAAATAAAGGATCTAAGAACAAAGTCCTATGAGTATTTCCTACAGTTTTTTATGCAGCGCAATTACAGCCGCGAGGAGGCGGAGAAAAGAGCCCGCACAGCCTTGGATCTCATTCAGCATCTCGTTAAAGAGGATGAGGGCAAAGTTAGGAAGATTTTGGAGGAGCTGTTTGGATGAGAATAGAAAGCATTGTAATGGAGAACATTAGGTCACATGTTAAGACAAGCGTGAGGTTCTCTGAGGGCTTTAACTGCCTTGTTGGCGGGCTTGGGGTTGGGAAGACAAGCATATTATATGCAATAGACTTCGCGTTATTTGGAGACCCTCTAGGCAGAAGCTACGAATATCTTCTTCGAGAAGGAGCCGATTATGGAAGAGTTATATTGAAGTTTGTTGAAGGTGGGAAGGAATATACTATCTGGAGGGCTCTCAGGAGACGCGGGGACCGCATAGCTCATGAGCCGGAGCAGCTAAAGCTCTTCGAGGGAAATAGGCTTATTGCGGAAGTAAAGAATGAGGCTGTGGTAGAGCAGCTGAGGTCAATTACCGGAATAGATAAGGAGATCTTCCGGAATATTATTTGGATCAGACAAGAGAGATTGAAGGAAATGCTGGATATAGCGCCGGGAGATAGGCAGAGAGTTCTTGATCAATTGTTTGGGATATCTGACTATGAGGCCTCTTGGGCAAGTTTTAGGTCAGTCCAAAGGTGGTACGAGAGTGAGCTGGAGAGCCTCCATCGAGACCCGGATATTATAAGCGCTAAGGAGATTAGAGAAAGGCATGACGAAGCAGTTAAGGAACTCGCGGAGAGGGAGACGGAGATAGAGCGGGCTAAAAAGCAGCTTATTGAGGCAGAAGCCCGGCTTAAGGATGAGTCTGCCAGATTAGAGGAGCTTATTGAACTGCGCAGGAGGAGCGAGGAGCTAAAGGCTAAAGAGGTCGAGCTCAAATCTAAGATCGGCAGTCTTGAAAGCATTTATGCAAGACTTGTAAACGAAGTTAAAGAGAGAAAGCGGAAGATAAGCGAACTCGAGGGCCGCCTAGAGACGCTATCTAGCCAAGAGGAAATACTTAGGAGAAGACTCGCAGAGCTGGGCCTTCAGGAAGATATACCGTTTCAGAGTCTTCAAGCATACATTAACAGCATTATTGGGCAAATATCAGGCATACGCGGCGAGGAGGAAGGTATTAGAAGCGAGATTAAGAGAATTAGCCAGCGCCTATCAAGTTTAGCGACGGAGAATAAATGTCCTCTTTGCCTCCAACCCCTTCCCCCGGAGTATAAGGATGCCCTAATGAGACGCCTCTATGAAGAAATATCCAATTATCAGAGGCGGCTAAGTGAGCTGGGGAGAAACGCCAGGGACCTTGAGCAACTAAGGAGCAACCTCTTCACGATCTTCTCTACTCTTCAGAGCATAATCCCAAAGAAGGAGGAGATCGCTAGGCAGGCTGAAGATGAAGAAAGAGCCCTTAACAAAATTATGGAAGAGATGAGGATCAAAGAGATCGATCTTAAGGAGGCGAGAGGGCAGCTGGAAGAGCTATCATCTGCAATCTCGGGTTTTGATTACTCTGTACTTGAGGAGGCCCAGAAACGATATAATGAAGCTTTTGAACGTTACTCAAGCCTAAAGTATAGGATTCAGGCCCTTGAGGCGCAGAGGGACGAGATAATGAGCAGGCTGAATAATCTTAAGTCACGGCTAGATATGGCCCAAAAGAAGATGGAGCGCCTGGAGAAAGTTAAGAGGATTCTCATCTTCATTGAGGAGGCTAGGCAGGCATATAGGAGCATACAGCCTAAGATACGCAGGGACTTTGTGAAGTATCTTGAGAGGATTATACAGCAGATACTTGATGATCTTATGGGCCCCGAGAAGACCCCCTTTTTTGTCAGTATAGACGAGAGCTATACGCCGATAATAGAGGGCGAGGAGGGGTTCGAGAGGGGTGTACACAATCTCTCCGGGGGCGAGAGGACTTTTCTAGCTATTGCTTATAGGCTTGGGATAGGTCAGATTATAATGCACCTCAGATCTGGAAGAAGTCTCGGCATCCTTCTACTTGATGAGCCGACTGAGAGCCTCGGTAGGGAGGATGGCTCCATAGATAGGCTGGCTGATATGCTATCACGTCTAAAGAGTGTTGAGCAGATCATAGCGGTAACGCATAGCGAGGCCTTCGCGGATAAGGCAGATCACGTAATAAGAGTTGATAAGAGGGAGAATCGAAGCATGGTAATAGAGGAGACATCGGATTAAGGAGGGAGGATAGTGTTAAACGAGGTCTCAGGAGAGCATAAGTTCTATTGTTGTGGCGCTAGGGTCCTACTTAGGAGGGGGGAGATAAAAATATTGTCGGAGCCTAGGGTGGCATATTGTCCACTCCTAGAGTCCCTCTACGGGATCCGTGAAGTTGACTTTGAAGCTATTAAGCGGGTTATAGAAATGAAGATTAAGAACTTTGGTTTCTGCTGTGAGCGAAGGATCTTCGACCCATCCGCTGTGGTTCCATATGGAAGCTCGGAAATCATATCAACCTGTATGGAGGACAACCTTATAGAGTGCGGCGTAATGGTCTGTGAGGGTGCTGGAACTGTTATAACAGCGAATCCAAAGCTTGTTCAGGAGATCGGGGCTAGATTAACTGGTATAATTAGAACTAGCCCAGTAGGGGGGATAATGGAGTACATCAAGAGTAGGGGAGGCATAATCCTGGATGAGGGGGGCGCTAGGATAAGCCAAGAGGAGGGCGTTTTTAGGGCTGTTGAGATGGGCTACAGACGCATAGCCGTAACCGTCGCCGGCTTTAACGCGATCTCCATGAGAAAGATACGCCAGATAGAGAAAGAGAGAGGGCTGGAGGTCGCCATCTTCTCAGTATGTAACACCTGCGTCTCTGAGGAGGATGCAAAAGTAATAGCTTCTGAGGCAGACGTTGTATGCGCAAGCGCATCCCAGATCATACGTAAGACCGTTGGTCCGAGGGCATTAATGCAACTTGGCATAGCAATACCCGTATTCGCACTAACAAGGTTAGGCAAAAAGCTTCTTCTATCGTATCTCAACAGATTTGAGGATAAAATCGTTGTATTTAGAACAGCCAATCTACCATACATCGTTAAGCATAGAGGGCCAAAACTCAGAGAGAAGACTTAAATGAAGCCACACATCCTCGTAAAAGTTGCTTCTTCACGAAGGAGGCCAGAGTAAGATTTATAGAAATATTGGGCAAGGTTCGAGCTGAAACATGAATCCCAGCAGGCACCAGGCCGAGGCTCATTAGGTCAATTGACTGGCTCAGAAGAACCTTGTATAACCCTAAAAGTCTATTCTTCCGATAAACTTAATAGGCGCCGACAAACAGACTGTTTAATTTCACATTAAACTGGCGGTGAAATATGTCTGAGGGGAGATTGAGGGTATTGGGTTTAAGGCTGAATCCGGCAGATGGATTTTTGTTACAGCTGGGTTGGTTATGATGTTATGTCTCGGCGCGGTCTACGCTTATAGCGTCGTCAGAGTTCACTTCGAAAGGGTTTTCGAGGGCTACGGCCTTAAAGTCTCATCAACGGAGATGCAGCTCCCCTTCATAGTCTTCCTGCTCTTGTTTGCGCTTACTATGCCGCTTATGGGTAAGTACGTTAAGAAGCATGGTCCAAGGAGGATGGCGCTTCTCGGCGCACTCCTGATGGGTCTGGCGTGGGTTTTAGCATCATTTGCGGAGTCACCGCTCACCCTAGTCTTCATGTACGGCGTAATTGGTGGCCTGGGGTTGGCATCGCCTATAACTGCCCAATTGTAGTCTCGGCAAGGTGGTTCCCGGAGAGGCGGGGTTTAGCCATGGGCCTAACAGTTTTTGGCTTCGGCCTTTCCGCAGCCATTGTTGGGCCGCTGGCAGATTACCTCGCTGCAAACCTAGGGGTGCAGGCAATGCTGAGGGTCATTGGCCTACTGTTCCTCGTCATCATGATTATCTCAGCCATCTCTCTGCGTTTCCCGCCGAGCGGCTGGTCTCCGTCCGGATGGAGCCCCCAAGACAAAAGACGGCTGTTAGCGCGGATTTAAGTAGGGCAGAGGTCGTGAAAACAAGCGCGTTTTATGCCCTTTGGGTATGCTATATGATTGGGACTCTAGCCGGCTTAATGGCTATCGGCATATCAAAACAGGTTGGTTTGGAGGTAGCTGAAAAGGCTGGTCTCGGCGAGGAGGAAATATCACCGACGCTCACAGCCCTCATAGTGCCATTCGCCCTATGTAATGGCTTTGGCCGACCTCTCTTCGGCTGGCTAACCGATAAACTCGCCCCAAAGAAGACAGCAACAATCTCATTCGCCCTGATTCTCGCGGCATCCTTAACGATGTTTATGTTGCAGAGTTCTATTCAAGCCTATATATTCGCATTTGCGGTTCTATGGCTGAACCTTGGGGGATGGCTTGCGATAGCCCCGGCTGCCACAGCCTCCTTTTTTGGAACGAGAGATTATGCGCGAAACTACGGGCTCATATTCACGGCGTATGGGGCCGGGGCCCTCGTGGGAAACTTAATAGCTGGAAGGGTAAAAGATTTGCTCGGCTTCTACATAATGGTCTTCCCGATGGTTGCTATACTATCAATAGTAGGCATAATTGCGGCAACCAGCCTAAAACCTCCGAAGAAGCCAGAGAGAAAAGAATAACCAATTTATTCAAGAATATGCTTATAGGTATCAAGTAGCATCTTCTTGATATATAATTCTCGCTTAATTACCTTTTTAATGTTTTACATCAAAAATGCAATTGGGATCCAGATATGATTAAGGTTGGCTGCTGCGGTTTCCCAGTCTCTCAAACAAAGTATTACGAGACGTTCGGTCTCGTCGAGCTTAACACTACGTTCTATAGGTACCCAAGCCAGAGGGTTACTGAGGGGTGGAGGAAGAGGGCTCCGGAAGGTTTTGAGTTCACCGTTAAGGCCCACCAAGACATAAGCCACAAATATAAGCTTAAAGTTGAGCAGACGAGGGAGCCATTTGAGAGGGTTAAGCAAATATGCCGCATATTGAGGGCTAAGATAATACTCATACAGACTCCAACGTCATTCACTATAGGGAATATTGGTGATGCTGAAGAGTTCTTTAGAAGTATTGAGCGGGAGAACCTTACTCTTGTCTGGGAGACCCGTGGCCTCTCTTGGGAAGACGCTGAAGGGGTCAAGGTTCTAAAAGATACCTTAAGTAGGGTTAATGTAACCCATGTAACAGACCCCCTAAGACTCATCCCAGCACACGTTACGGATGTAGCCTACTTTCGGCTCCATGGGCTGGGCAAGCGTCTCTACTACTACCAATACACCAATGACGAGTTGAGGAGGCTCTACGATATCGTTGAGAAGTATGAGGATTTGGAGATGGGCGCATACGTCTTCTTCAATAACCTCACAATGTTTGATGATGCGAGACGCTTTAAATTCTATATTAGAAGCGGCAGCTTCCCGCCGTTAACTGGAAATTATGGTCTAGAGGCTGTTAAAGCCCTCATATGCTCAGCTAAGTATCCCACAACAAAGAGGTCTCTGATTGAGAGGGTCGGTTGGAGACTTATCGAGATAGATCCAAGTAAGCAGGCCAGATTAAGCGAGGTTCTAAACGCAATACCTGAAAAAACGTATAAAAACCCGGAAGAAATTTTAGAGGAGCTCAAGAGTCACGTTAAACTCTAGTGAACCCCAAGAAACCCTCGGGTATTAAGCTTGTTACCAGCATAACCATGTTAATGTCTTTATGCTTACTCCAGGAACTGCTCCTCATGTTTGATGGGTTCAGCCAAAAACTCTCAATTCTATCGGCAACCCACCTATAGTTCGCCAAGCTCTTAGCGAGAGAGTAAGCCTCCCCATATCTTTTAAGCATCTCACTAGCCTCAATTATGCTAAGGAGCCTCTGGGAAGCCTTAAGTCCGATTGAGAGACCAACCTCCCTAAAGGGCAGCCTCATGCCCGCTGGGAGCTCAAGAAAGCCGGTTGCCAATGAGAGCTCCAGGCTCAAGAGAACCTCATTCAAAACCCTTATGAGTAAATCCATACCCTCGTACCCGCCGCGGGAGATTAGTTTGGCGAGGATGTAGGCGCAACATAATAGTTCGCCAACGCCAAGAGGGTCATTAGTTGTCCAGTCCATCCCTAAACAAATCTCTTCTAGATCTCTTATCTCCGAGTGCAGGCTTAGCTCTCGGCCCTCTAAGGCATTGGTTGATAGCTCCATATAAGTAATTAACCCGTCTAGTGGATCGTGAAGCCCCATTGAGGGCACGAGCGGCCGTGATAAATCTATACTCATCTTCCAGTACACGCGTTTACGGCCATTTGGGGCGGTGTAGACGAAGGCCCTATGTGCTGTTTTAGCCAGTTCTATCGCCCAAACCCTATACGTGGTGTTACCAGTAGCTTTACTTACATTATTTAGCGCACGCATCCACTTCGTTAAGTAGTGGTAATATTGCCCATCTCTCTCCCACTCTAAGACCTCATCATAGGGTTCATCGGGCTTCCGCTCAGGTAGTGGCTTCCCTATCCTTAAGCCGCCCCTTGTGGGATGTTTGAAGCCCTCCTCCTCGCCGAGACCGCTTATCCAGCCCCTCCTCGAATCGTCTTCGCGGTGTCTGCCCAGAATATAGTGCACCTGATCAACCAGCTTAAGCGCCAACTGGAGATAGTTCATGTCGGGTCTCCTACGGTGGAGTTCTAGGAAATTACACACGGCGAAAGCGTCCGTCCAGAGGTATCGCCTTGGCTTTAGGTTCGATGTCAGACCAGTCTCATACGCAAATTTAAGCATAATTTTCTCGGCAACCTCGACCGGTTCTGCCATATCTCCACGATCCAAGGAATGTTAATTATGGGCCGATATGCCCATAGACCGTCTGGACTATTACGCACCTCAAACCTCTGCCATTAAGTAAATCCTTAACCTTAAGCATCTCCCTATAGCCCGGCCTCCCAATCTCCTTCCTCCTGAAGGCTGGAAAATAATCTAGGACGCATACTTGGATATCGGGATCCATCGAAGCTATCCTATCACCTATCTCGGCTAGCTCCTCAAAGCTCATGAAAGCCGGGTTGTAAGGTATACCTATTCCAACATATACTCTATCCCTATAATTATCTATTAGGTGTTTTGCAGCCTCCCAGCTAGTTCTCAGGTACCGCTCGGCTAGGCTCCTATCAGATATCCCAGTTATATTCATGAATGTTTCTAAACGGACGCCCTTCGGCTCAACCCCAATGTTATTAACGCCCGCATCAACGAGCTCGTCTATGTATGAGGGTGTAAGTAAAGTGCCATTGCTGTCTAAGTGTAGCCTGGCCTCATTATCCGGATTAAGTCTCCTGAGTTCCCTAAAGTATTCTATGAGCCAGCGCTTATTGATGGTTGGCTCGCCGCCGCTTATTGCCATGCCATTAACCCCGTAAATCCTCCTATAGTAGGTTACCTCCCTAGCAACCTCGCTAGGGCTCATCGGCTTTGAGGAATTATCATATGTGACGCTGTAATTTTGGCAGCTCCTACAGCGGAGGTTGCATCCGGCGGCCCATATGGCTACTTCAACATATTTTGTGCCCTTCCCCTCGTACCATGGTGTAGCCTTACCGCCAACACTATGCGGCTCAGGTCCATGAATTACCCTTAAGGGCGTTACTTTACTGGTATCCGTGCTTATTTTCATTCCATCCTTAACTCCGGTTATGCATGCTCTTGTAGTCTCATCATCAGCTATGACGGTGCATGTCCAGCATCCACCTGAGCCACATGGAACGCATACTTTTCCCTCGCCGGGATAAATGCCGATTGGGTAGCCACATAGCTTTAATGTATCCTTGATGGTAATACCCTCCGGAACTTTATATTGGACGCCATCAATAACTATGCTAATCTCCCTTCTTGGAGCCTCATCTCTGATGATCTTCCTAGCCTTATAGGGGCATGCAAGATAACATGCCAAGCAACCGACGCATTTGTTATTAAGGCATTTATTGATGGTGCTACAGAAGCCACAGCCCCTACAGAGGGAATTATCCCTTACAATCTTGGTGAACATTTCTCCCTAAAATAACTTGTAATCGGTTTAGGATATTGTTATTGCTGGGCTCCTCCTCTATTTAACCCTTGCATCTATCGCTATTTGCCATTTGTACGGCGCAACCTCCCTAACAACCCTCTCGGTAAGTATCGCCTCCACGGTTCTACCCGCTTCGGCTACACCGCTAGTTAATTTCTCTCTAACCTTTTCAATAGCATAGGGGGTCTCTGCAAACTGATAATAATGTACTATGCCACCTGAAAGCTTAAGCGCCATACACGCTACATCAATGAATTCCATAGCCCTTTCCGGGAGGTTCATAATAACCCTATCCGCAACTCCCCTAAGCCTATCACGTATAACCTCCCTAGCATCACCAAGTATTGGGATAACCTTACCATAAACGCCGTTGGCACGTATATTTCTCTTTAGATATTCCATCGCATCGGGATTTATGTCGATAGAATAAATCAGCACGTTTCCGTGGATCTTTGCTATTAGGATAGAGAATGGCCCAACTCCAGCAAACATATCCACAACCGTTTCGCCATCATGAACATGGGATGCAACCCTATAACGTTCATAGGATAGTCTTGGCGAGAAGTAAACCTTTCTGGGATCAAGATAATATTTGCATCCATGCTCCTTATGAAGAGTCTCCATGTCCTCTGAGCCAGCTATAACCTCATACTCTCTAACCCTGTAAACGCCCTTGATGGCGCTGGACTTAGCGAGAACTGATCTAACACGCTTGTACACTCTAAGCACGGCCTCGCCTATAAGATGCTTATATGGCTCAAGCTCCTCAGGCATTTCTATGATCGCTATGTCTCCTATGAAGTCTATGGACCTTGGAAGGCTTGCTAGGAGGTATGGGGGAAGCTTATCCCCAATGGCATCGGCTATTGTCTTAGGCTCCTTTATGCGTACCGGGAAATCGTGAAAAGAGATTTCTAGCCCCTCTATACGCCTACTAAGCTCACCTAAGATAGCGCCGGAGGGTTCCTCGCTAAGCGGTATAAGCAAGTAATCGCCCAAGCTTAATATCTTCAGGTTCTTGTTAAGGAGATTGAGCTCACTAAGCATCTTTATTGTTTTCTCACCCAGTCTCTTTTGAACCCTGACGCAGCGGGATCTAACCAGCTCACCCATGCCCATCAGCGGATCATCATGAGAACTTCACCTAGTGGTATTTAAATATGATTAGTCAGCGCCCAGCCGAGAATTCATAACAGCGCCTTTAGGACTAATCAAACACCTTTACCCCCAATAGAGAGATATAAGAAAGTAATACGCCGACCGCTTAAATGCCCTCACAGCAATTGTTATTACTAGCTCTAACATTATTTTTCCAAGGCTAATATTTGTATTAAGATGGTGTTGTGATTGACTAGGCTTGCCCTGCTCGGTGGTGAACCAGTCAGGAAGAAGCCCTTCCCGAAATGGCCCATCTTCGACGATAGGGAGGCTAAGGCCCTACTGAATGTTCTTGAAAGTGGATTCTGGGGTGTTGGGGGCCAGAGGAAGAGGGAGTTTGAGGAACGCTTCGCCGCTTACCAGCACGCCAAATACGGCGTTGCGGTTGCAAACGGGACAGCAGCCCTTGAGATATCGCTTAGAGCTCTGGGAATCAGCTGTGGAGACGAAGTTATAATCCCAGCATACACCTTTATGGCAACCGCAATAGCGGTCCTATATGTGAATGCAATCCCAATATTCGCCGACATTGACCCAGAAACATATACAATAGATCCAAAAAGTATTGAATTGCTTATATCCGATAAGACTAGAGCCATTATGCCAGTCCACATTGGAGGAAGGCCGGCTGACATGGATTCTCTCGTATCCATCGCCAAGAGGGAGGGCATACATATAATTGAGGACGCATGCCAGGCCTGGGGCGCCGAGTGGAAGAGGCGTAGAGTTGGCGCAATAGGCGATATAGGCGCATTTAGCTTCCAATCAAGCAAAAACATAACCTGCGGTGAAGGCGGCATAATAGTGACGAATGACGGGGACCTATATCTTAAGGCATGGTCGCTCCACAACTGCGGCAGATTACCGGATAAAGCTTGGTATGAGCATTATCTTCCCGGCTCAAACTATCGTATGACCGAGTTTCAGGCAGCTATACTCCTTGCCCAGATGGAAAGATTTGATGAGCAAACTGAGAGGCGAATCGAGAACGCCACTTACCTAACTAATAAATTATCAAGGATTGATGGCATTAAACCTCTTAAGGAGGATGAGCGGGTTACTAGGAACCCGTATCATCTCTATATATTTAGGGTCGACCCAGAGGCTTTCAGCGGCGTGTCAAAATCCATTATTGCTAAGGCCCTCCAAGCTGAGGGTATACCCGTAAGTGCTGGGTACTCTAAACCGCTCTATAGGGAGGCTTATTTGGAGTACTTTAGGAGGTGCCCCCTCTCCTGCCAATACTACGCCAAGCAGGTGGACTACTCAGGGGTTATGTTGCCCGCTACTGAGAGAGCGTGCTATTATGAGGGGCTTTGGATCCCACACTATGCCCTCCTAGGCTCCAGAGAGGACATGGATGACATAGTGCACGCGATCGAGAAAGTGAGAGAGAACGAGAGGGAACTTGAGGAGGTCTCGAAGAAGAGCCAAGTGTAAAGTCTCCCATAATAAGATTTATGGGGGTCGCACATTTGGCTAGAAAACTAAAAATCCTGGTAATTGCAGCAATACTTTTACTCTCAGCTTTGCTGATTTATTTTTGGCCAGCTACCATCAAGAAGCCCGTTATAAAGCTGGCTACAACGACGAGCGTGTATGATTCTGGGTTACTAGACGTGATTATACCAATATTTGAGGATAGATATAATTTCAGGGTTATGGTTATACCGGTCGGCTCAGGACAAGCTTTAGAGATGGCTAAGAGGGGCGAAGCGGACATAGTTCTCGTACACTCAAGGGATCAGGAACTCGATTTCATTGAGAGCGGATTCGGGATCCATAGGGTAGGTCTACTATATAACGACTTTATTATTGTTGGGCCAAACGATGACCCAGCGGGAATACGCGGTTTGAGGAACGCCTCAGAGGCTTTTCGTAGAATAGCAGAGGGCGGCTCAAAGTTCATTTCGAGGGCCGACATGTCCGGAACACATGTCATGGAGCTGAATATATGGTGGAGCGCCGGCATAGCGCCTAGCCCAGGCGTTGATCCATGGTATATCGAGGTTAACCGAGGAATGGGCTCACTCCTAAGAGTGGCCGATGAAATGGGCGCATACACAATTGTCGATAGGGCAACTTGGCTTTCACACAAAGATCAGATGAGTAGATTAACCATATTAGTTGAGTGTGACCCCCCACTCTATAACCCCTACAGCCTAATACTAGTTAACCCAAAGAAAAACTCCAACGTAAATTATAAGGGAGCCTTAACATTGGCGGTATTCCTAATCTCTAGAGGCGGTCAGAAATTCATTGAAAGCTTCAGGAGGAATGGCGAAGTATTATTCAAACCACTTGCGTGGGAAATCGAGCTGGCCGAGAAGATGGGCTACTTAAGTCAGATTGAAGAGATTAACTGGTATCTAAGTCAAGAGACATATAAAGAGGTTGCTTATAAAAGGCCCTCCCAAGAAACGTTTCTCTGGGAGGTTCTAAATATAACCGTATTATCCCTCCAAGTCTCACTGGTCTCCGTCGCCATAGGCTCAGCCATAGGCATACCAGTAGGCGCCCTGCTCGGCCTCAAACGCTTCAATAAGAAGAGGGCTCTCTTATGGCTAATAGAGACCACTATAAGAACCTCCGTAAATACGCTTATGGGCTTACCACCAGTTGTAGCCGGGTTAATCATCTTCCTAATATTTAACAGGTCGGGCCCCCTCGGCTTTTTAGGCCTACTTTATACGCCTGCAGCGATGATCATAACCCAAGTGATACTTGTCACGCCAATAGTTGTGGGGGTCGCAATGTCGGCTATATCTGAAGTTGAGAAGGAAGTTAGGGAAAGAGCACTCTCTCTTGGAGCGACTGAGCGACAGGCCACTTGGATGGTTATTAGGGAGGCTAGAGGTGGGGTCTTAACGGCCGTAATAGTTGCCTTCGGAGCGGCTATATCTGAGGTTGGTGGAATAATGATTGCTGGGGGCAACATAAGATGGTATACAAGAACACTAACAACAGCCATAATAACCGAGGTTGAGCTCGGAAACTTTGAGATGGCATTAACCCTTGGAATAATACTTTTAGGTATAGCATTTGCAATAAATTTGGCACTAACCGTAATGCAGATCAAGGGCAGAAATACTGTTTAGGGGGTCTGGCATGCTCGCTCACGTTGATGTGCGTGGGGTCTCAAAGGAATTTTATGGAAAGGTAGCTCTGGACCGCATTAATCTCAGCGTTCAGCATGGCGATTTCCTCGCTTTAGTGGGCCCAAATGGCGCTGGAAAGACAACGCTATTAAGAATAATTGACTTATTGGAGGAGCCGAGTAGAGGAGAGGTCTGGCTAGAGGGTGAGATGGTCGATTATTCTAGGCAGGACCTACACGTACTCCGCAGGAGAATTGGATTTGTACCACAGAGGCCAATACTATTTAATGCAAGCGTCTTTGATAACATCGCCTATGGCCTAAAGGTCAGGGGCTTAAACCACCACAAAGTTAGGGAAAGAGTTAAAGGCGCTCTTGATCTCGTCCAATTAAATGGATTCGAGAGGAGGAATGCACTTAAGCTTTCTGGCGGTGAGATGCAAAGGGTCTCCATAGCGCAAGCCCTCGTAACTGAACCCCGCCTCCTACTTCTGGACGAACCAACATTAAACCTGGATCCAAGAAGCATATCGATGATCGAGGAGATTCTCGCCGACATTAATAAGCATAAGAAAACGACGATCATAATGGCCTCGCATGATCTCCAACAAGTGAGGAGTCTAGCCAAGCGCATAGTGATACTGAGCGGAGGTAAGATAATTAAGGTTGGCCCTCCAGGAGAAATATTATCCGGTTCAACCGATCATCTTTCAGAATATATGAGGCTGGAAAATATCTTCTCAGGCCTCTCAAGCGTAACCGAGTACGGCACTTCAGTTATAGAGGTTAGTGAGAGATTAAAGATTGAAGCAGCCTTTGCGAGGTCCGGGCCCGTGCGGGTCTATGTGCCACCTGAGAGCATAACCCTCCTCGCTGAAAAGATATCGACAAGCGCCAGGAACGTATTTGAGGGGAGAATATCCGAGATATCTGACCAAGGAAACATGGTTAAGGTTAGAGTTAAAGTTGAGGGCGGAGAGGAATTCACCGTCCAGATAACAAGGAGATCCCTCGAAGAAATGAAGTTAAATCTAGGCGCGCGCGTCTTCATAGCGTTTAAGGCCTCATCGGTAAAGCTGATCTAGAATTAATCCAAAGGAATAAAGTTTCAGCCCACCCTACAAAGAATGCCAATCTCAATTATTTCCATTCAATTCAAATTAAATGCTAAGAAAAGGCGCCTAAAAGCAGCATCCCTTAGGGGAAACCAGATAAAGAAATATACTTTTATTCCATAATAGATTATAATTTAATTTTGGGCCGGTAGTCTAGTTGGCTAGGACGTCGCCCTCACAAATATAACCAGACATTGAGAGCGGCGAAGATCGCCGGTTCAAATCCGGCCCGGCCCACCAAATTTTTTAATCGAATCCTTTATATAATAGCGATTTCTTAGTTTTCTTGATGTTTAGGGCTAAGTATGGGTATTTGCTTGAGGATGAGGATGTTAGGCGCTGGTTTGATAATTTGGCTGCTAAGTCTCTATTAACCGCTACAGTTTACCTTAGGAATCTCGGCCTTTACTGCGAGCTGAATGGTACTGATCCTAAGGGCATTCTTAGGGATGCTGGCTCCAAGGCCCTTAGGGATCGCTTCGCGGATTTTGTTAGGCGTTTGGAGCGTGAGGGTAAGGC
>JAWAXF010000006.1:0-85619 GCA_038897035.1 Bathyarchaeia archaeon | reverse complement strand
GAGGGCTTCTATCAGCTTTAGGCTTCTAGGCCTATCAACAACCCTAATCACGAAGTCCACTAAGCCCCTCTCAATGCTGGAAAGAGCCTTAAACCAAACATGCCTCCGCAATGCCTCAAGCCTTATGCGAGCCAAATAACGTGAATCTAAACTTAACATAACCCCCAAAACTCATGACTTGAGGATGGCGTTTATTACTCAAATAATTAATTATTATTTTATTTTGCTAGAATTTATAAAATTTATTTAATGATGGACAGCGCTACTAAATTTTTCATTTTCATCCTCATAATCATCACTTTAACCGTTAGCGGAACATGGTTTAGTAAAACCACCACTCATATCTTCGTCTAAAAGGCGTTGAGCGCTAAAAGGAACAAGAATATTTACTAGTATTTCCCCTAGCAGGAAATAGCAATCTATAAGTATTGGCACCGAAAAATAGTACGTGATTAACATGACGGAGCAAGATTCCTCCACAAAAAGGGACAAAGAGAATAAGAAATCTGGTGTGGAAGTAATTCGAACCCAAAATGATAATGGACGCCCGGTCCACCAAATTTTTTAATCGAATCCTTTTATAGAAATTCGCTAGTTTATTTGATGTTTAAGGCTAAGTATGCGTATTTGCTTAAGGATTGCGGTCTCGTTATGTGCGAAAGGCTTGGCCGGCTAAAAATATACAGGTTCAGGTTAATGGAGCTTATCGAGAAAGAAATCTTGCCCTGCCTAGAGAAGCTAATGAAAAGTCAATCTCAGCCGAAGCATAACCAATAAACTGCTTCGCAATATTTTCAAAGAGCCTTCACGGCACAACTAAACATCGAACAGTTATCTATAAAAGCCTTCTAGAGGTTTGCGTCTCAGACTTAACCCTCTTGATAATCCCTCGAGAAATAATTAACCTGGTGATCCCAGTAAGACTATTATGGTTATTGAAAGTAAAAATTTTTACGTCTTTCCTGACTCTTATGTTAGTGATGAGGTTAGGTATGCAGGCTTTGTCTATTTTCAAGGGGTTGGAGGAGTGGGCAATAAAGCTTACATGGTAAATTTTTATTAGCTAGGATTGGCTTTTATATTAAGTGAAAGTTTTAGGCGGTCTCATTTATGTTACCCCTTTGGTCTGGAAAACCATACATTAAGAAAACAGTTGTGAAGTTCCTTATAGTCTTCGTTGTGCTCCTAGTCTTATTATTGCTGGTGCATCCACTCTTAGCGCTGGCGTGGGTGGTCTTCTCGGCGGTCGCCTTCACAATATATTACTATAATAAAATGGCATATACATACCACATCACTGAGAAAACCATTAGAATTGATAAGTCTTGGGTTTTCGGAAACTACGTTAGGGAGCTAACCTTCGACCAGATAAGAGACGTTCATGTGATGCAGGGGATACTTGCGAGGGCCATGAACTGCGGCTCCCTAACATTTGTGACAACAACCGGTCTTGAGGTTGGCTACGTCGGCACCGCGGCTGGGAAGGGCGTTGTGGTTGGAGGGGCGAGACCGAGGCTCATGGTCTGGAGGGGCGGCAGATTCTGGGATATAAAGGAGCCCCAGAAGGTTCGTGAAATATTGATGAGCAAAATACCTGAGTGGCGTGAAGCCGCCCAGCAGCAGAGGATAGCCACATCGCTTGAAAAGATAACCGAGGGAAAACCTCAAACAGCATCCATAGCCAGCGAGCTCGAGAGACTAAAGAGGCTATTGGATGAGGGCGTAATAACAAAGGAAGAATTTGAGAGGGCAAAGAAAAAGCTACTTGAATAAATAATAGTGTCTATGACGCCCATTAAGAATCCCAGGGGCATAATAGCCGCCGCATAGGGTGGCGGAGCCAGCAACCTATTTAGGACGCTTGTTTCCGCTCAGGCAGTTCTTTTGGCACCGCAGTGTGGGCAAACAGTTTCCGTTTGGGGCATAAGTGTCCCGCAGTATTTACATGGGATCATAACGACCTCGCGGACTATCACCTCCTTCTCCTTGACTACTGGGGCCGCTGCTGGCGGGATAACCTGGATTTCAACTACGCTGCTCGTTGCATCTGGCCTACCTTTAACGGCAACAACGCCCTTAATTGACCATGTAACCCTCCTATCAACCCCCTTGTATGTGGGCTTCATTGTGGGCGGAATATTTATGCTAAATGGGAATTTCCCCACGAACCCTTTAGAGAGATGGGTTGGCCCGCTTAAACGTGGCTTAGTAGAATATAGTGTTGCTGTTTCCCAAACATCTCTAATGACCTCGCGTTTCAGAGAGGGGTCGTAGAAGCGCTTTTGAACCTTTGCCGATTCAACACATTGAAATTCACATCTTATCTCATCAGCATCAAAGTCCTCATCAGAGCATACGGTTAACTCGCCCTCAAGGTTCTCGCCTAAAGAATACACATTCTTATTAAAGTTTAGTGACAAACTAACTTTTGGCGGCGTAACCTTCTCAGCAATCTTTTTCAGAAACGACAAGATTAGCCACCTAACTTCTTATTTTAATCTTAATCTCCTAAAATAGTTTTATGTTCTCCTAAATTAGATTAAGAGGACGGTCTGGTGGAAAATAGTACTTTCATGGGTATGTTAGAGGGTCAAAAAGGCGAAAAACGATAGATAGCGCGATTATTAATAAAGACTTATATTTCTTAGCACCCATAAAAATTTTAGGGAGGAATTTTCACGAGTAATGAGATAAATTTAAATAAGTTTGGTTATGGCGCGGGTGCACTTGCAATTTTCGCCATCTCCCTCGGTACCGCAGCCGCGGTTTACGGCGGTGGCGTTCTGACCTTTAATCCATTAAATTTAATATCTTGGATTCTCGGCCCCCTTGGAGTCTACACAATTATTTATGCTTTCATGAGGCGGGCAGATACATTATACTATGCATCCTGGGGGCTAATAATGCTCGCCATCGGGTTAGCTTCAGCCCTTTATGAAGTGGTGAACCCACTTACAATACTTGGCTTACTATTAATAGTTCTCGCCATTATAGGTTTAATTGCGTATTGGAGGAGAAGGTGATGGGGGAGAAGGAGAGATTGGAGAAGATACGCGGGGAGATGGGGTTACTTGAGAGGATCATGAGGTACGTTCCTGGATATCGCGGATACAAGGAAAAGGAGTTGCGTAGGGAGAGCGATAGGCTCGTTAGAATGGAGATCGTCAATAAACTTAAGATGGCTAAGGACGCCGTAAGGAGGAGCCTAGCTAACCCTGCTATAGCGCAGAAAATTTCGGGCGAAGATGCATGGAGGTTTGATACGTTGTTGTCCCGCCTTGATAGAGTGGTGCAGCGCATAGATAGGGCTGTTGCCGGATACGCAGGGATGTTTGATGCCGTTAAAGTTAGGGAGGATAAGCTTGACATGGTTATTCAGCACGATTTAAGCCTAATAGAGAGGGCAGAGGCTGTTAGGGCGGGCGCCGAATCCCTGGCTAAAATGGAGCCCGGGAAAGAGGAGTGGAGAAGATCCATGGATGACCTTATATCTAAAATTGAGGAATTAGATACGTTAGTTGATAGGAGGGTTGAAATTCTCAGGGGGTTGATGAGTTAGATGCCTAAGGTTATCGAGTGGGTTGGTGCTAGAGAGGGCGACATAGTTTGGAGGTATCCTAATGAGGAGATTGCCTGGGGGGACAACCTAATAGTTCATGAGTATGAGGCGGCAATCTTCTTCAGGGATGGTAAAGCATACGATGTCTTCAGAGCCGGAAGACATGTCCTAACAACGGCAAATCTGCCATTACTCACAAAAGTACTATCCATAATATCCGGCTTCGATAAGGTTCCATTCAGAGCGACAGTTATATTCGTCTCTCTAAAGCAATTTCAGGGAAAGTTTGGGGCTCAGAGTCAGACAAAGGAGCTTGCGCCACTAAAATTCTACGGTGGCTTTTGGTTCAGGATCGAGGATCCAAACCTATTCGTAAACGAGGTTGTAGGCGGCCAAGGAGCCTACACAACCAACGCGCTACAAGAATTCCTAAGAGGATACATCAATGAGAGACTAATTGACACACTAAGTCAATACTCGCTTATCGAAGTGTATGGCAAGCTAGATGAAACCAGCTTCCTAGCCAAGAACGCCCTATACGACTCCTTTAAGAGGATAGGGCTGGAGCTCATCGATTTAAAGTTTGAGGGAATAGATACAACCCCCGAGTGGAGAGATAGAATTTTCTATCTGAGGACAGGTGTTGCGGCCCCAGACGTATTAAGAATGGAGACCGTTCAAAAGGCTGCTGAAAGCCTATCGAAGAGCCCAGGAGCTGCCGTTGGAGCTGGCATAGCTGTGATCCCACCATTATTCCAGCAGCCAGTAGCCCCAACCGCCCCAGCCCAACCAATGGTCCTCTGCCCAAAATGCGGCTTTCAGAACCCACAGACAGCGAAATTCTGTAGTAATTGTGGGACGCCACTACAGGCTGTCGGGGTAACATGCCCAAAATGTGGTGCAGCAAACCCTGCCGGAGCAAAGTTCTGCATAAATTGTGGGAGCCCACTTCAAGCGTCCAATAAGTGCCCGAAGTGTGGAAGTGATGTTCAACTAGGGGCAAAATTCTGCCAAAACTGTGGTGAGAAGCTAGCCTAAAGTAATTTCGCCTGATAGCCCCACTTAAATCTTTTAATTGAGGTGAGTATTGGGGGAAAAATTGGACTGAGCCAAACGTTAGGTCTTAAAGCCTAAAAATCTCAAAACATCTTTTCCTATTATGGCGCTTTAACCGCGCAGTCGACGGCAGCCTTGGCCTTAACAGCCAAAGGGTCGGCATGGATACGGCAATAACCGCGCATAAAGAATTTAAGACGATTAATCCATATTGAATCCTGCTAAAATTCGATCATAGAGGGGAGAAATATCGATCAACAGGATCTGATAGAAAGGATTCTCAAACTGAAGAGGGAGAAAGGCGCCGTTATATTAGCGCATAATTATCAGCGTCCAGAAATCCAGGATATCGCGGACTTTGTCGGGGATAGCTTAGAACTATCCCTCCACGCCACCCGGACGGATTCGAAGATCATAGTTTTCTGCGGCGTAAATTTTATGGCCGAGGCCGCCGCCATCTTAAACCCGGATAAGAGGGTCCTTATACCGGATGCTAATGCGCTGTGCCCAATGGCCTCAATGTTGCCAGCGGGTTTAGTGAGACTCTATAGGCGTAAGTATCCCAAGGCGAAGCTCGTCCTATACGTGAATACGCTGGCCGAGGCCAAAGCCTACTGTGATGTGGTATGCACGTCCGCCAACGCGCCCGAAGTCATAAATCAAGTGGACTCCGAGGTAATTCTATTCGGACCTGACGTGAACCTAGCGAAGTACGCTCAGACAAAAACCGACAAAAAGATAGTGCCAATACCACAGCATGGCTTCTGCCCAGTACATAAGCTATTCGCTAAGGATGAGATTCTACGCTTAAAGCAAATTTATCCCGATGCCGAGGTTATGGCCCACCCAGAGTGTGATCCAGAGGTTTGGAGCATGGCCGATTTTGTCGGCAGCACATCTAAGATGTATAGCGAGACACTGAGCTCTAGGGCGGATAAGTTCATTGTCGCAACAGAGATCGGGTTGCTACACAGATTAAGGAAGGGCAGAAAGGACGCAATATTCATACCAGCCTACGAGGAGGCCATCTGTGTAAACATGAGACTCCATACCCTCAAGAGGGTCTACCTCTGCCTAAGGGACGAGAAGTACGAGGTTAAGCTACCTGAGAAGATCAGGTTAAGAGCCCGTGAGCCAATAGAATTCATGCTCAAGATCCACAAAACAAAAGGGTAGTATCCGCGCCAGAAAGCATATAACCCCATTACCAAGAACATTAGGAATGAGACTCCTTATTTAGTGAAAATTTAAATGCTATGAATTTATCCTTAATCTATAGGACTCTTATGGAGAGGCGTAGGTATGCATAAGGATCAGGTTATAGGCACCGCCCTCCTAATAGTTTCAGCAATAATTATAGTTGCCTATATTTGGCTCGTCTTCTTCCCACCACTAGCTGGTGTGGATCTATTTCTCCTCAAACTCACTGGCGCTGTAGTCGTTGCAGGAGTATTCGCCATAATCGGTTGGGTGGGCTATACGCTAGCAACAACGCCGCCTCCAAAACCAATAGAGGAGATTGAAAAGAAGATAGAGAGCGAATCCGAAAGGGCAGAGACACAAGAGCAGGAGCAAAAATAATCCTAGTAGGCCGCCTAAATTGCCCGAAGAACCCCACCACTAACGCGACGGAGGAAATCGCAATAATAGCATTAATTATCAGCCCGAAAACATATGTATAAGGGAGATATCCCATTCTTAAGGAAGAAACCGTATGTTACGGCGTTACTTCTACCACCTCGGAAACGCTTTCATCTTTCTATGGATAACTATGTTCATCGTAGTTTTTGCGGATTCTCTCTCCTGGCCTGTGGTCCCGTATCTTATTAAGGAATTCCTTCTTGAGGAGACAGCTGTGGTTGCTGCGCTCGGACTGTTAACATCAGCTTTCAATCTAACTAAAATTGCCGCGAATATTCTTGGGGCCTTCCTTGGAGACAGAGCTAATAGGAGCCTTATAGCCCTTCTCTCACTTATTCTTCTCCCCATATCCTTTACGCTCCTTCTCTTCGCAGCGGATCATGTATGGATCCTAGTATCCTATATTCTCTTCGGGATATTTTATGGAATTTTCATGCCGCCAATAAACGCGATGGTGGCCGGCCTAATCCCAGAAGAATTAAAGGGAACATTATTTGGAGTATTTAATCTCTCTTGGATACTAAGCCAAATACCTGCCCCAATCGTGGGGGGCTTACTCTCAAAAACGATATCTTTACGCTTCCCACTGAGGCTATCACTTGTATTATCATTAGTTATGCTCACCCTATACATAACATCAAGGAAAACCTTAAGGGGTCTATCCCCACCAAACCAGCCAGCCCTAGCCCACAAAACAAGAAAGACTTCAAATCCGCCCACCAGAAAATTGCTTCTCTTGTGCCTTGCACAATTTTTCTCCGGTCTGGGGAACGGTGTTCTTTCGCCTATAACTGCGGCATTCCTCATCTATGTTATTGGTGCATCCCCCCTCGAGATGGGGCTCGCATACTCCATTGGGTGGGGGCTGGCTACGGCTCTTGCTCAAATCCCAGGCGGTAGACTCTCAGATAAGCTTGGATATAAGCCAGTTATGGTGATATCCACGTTAGTGGGATCACCCCCGATCCTCTTAATACCATTATTCAGAGGACTTGAGTACTTTATAGTTATAAACGCTCTTTTATGCCTCTCTGGAAACCTAGCCTTACCGGCATTTTCCGCATATATAGCCGCTTTGATGGGGGAGAGAAGCCTAAGTAGGGGATTTGGGTTGACATCAGCCTCCTTCAGCGTCGGGCTAATAGTGGGGCCGATCATGGGAAGCTTCTTATGGACGATATTCCAGCCGAATTATCTCCCACCATTCGCAATATCCACAATATTCTTCCTCTTAACATTACCATTCATAATCGCCTTGAAAAGCGATTAAAATATGAATCTCTATTTAAGCTGAAAAAAGGTGATACAAAGAGAGAAGACTGATCCACGAAAGAAAAATAATGGGAAAAATTTAGGTTTTTGCAAACCTCTTTGCGGCTTCCTCGAGAGCTACTACGCCCGGTAATTTCTTACCCATTAGGAATTCTATTAGTGCCCCGCCAGCCGTGCTTATGTAGCTCATCTTATCCGCCAGCCCTAGGCTCTGGACAGCCGCTATGCTGTGTCCACCACCCACCAGAGTGAAGGCCCTTGAGGATGCCATGGTCTCGAAGAGCTCCTTCGTCCCCTTCTTAAACTCTTCCTTCTCGAATACTCCAGGCGGCCCGCTGAAGACTATCGACTTAGCCCTCATGATAAGCTCCTTATATCTCTCAATAGTTTTAGTTCCAATGTCGTATACTGGGTAGTTTGTCGGCAGATCCTTTAATGTTATTTCTCTTCTCTTACCATTAACCTCAATGGCCAGGTCTATTGGGGTCTCAATCTTTCTTGGATACTTATTCATCAACTCCTTTATGCCTGGAACAAGATCAAGCAGCTTATTCTTCTCAAGTAGTTCCATGTTCGGCTTGCCAAGGTCGTAGCCCTTAGCCACAAGGAATAGGTGGCCGGTTATCCCGGCTGTTAGAACGTAATCCGCAATATTATTCTCCAATACATACTTTGATATTTTAAGTGAATCATCCGCCTTAGCCCCGCCAAGTATATAGGTGCACGGCTTCTCAGGGCTCTCCATAACCCTGCCCAGCGCCTTCAGCTCCTTCTCCATGATCCTACCAGCGGCGCTTGGAAGAACTACTGTGAAACCGACTATCGAGGCATGGCTCCTATGGGCCGCGGCAAAAGCATCATTCACGAATAGGTCAGCTAGTGGCGCAAGATTCGCCACCAAATCAGACTTAGCGTGCTCCTCTGGGGACAGATCCTTGGCCTCCTTTGGATAATTTCTAACGTTATCTAGGACGAGTATCTCGCCGCCCTTAAGCCCCTTTATGGCCTCTTTAGCCCTCTCGCCGAAAACATCATTCACGTACTTGACTGGTTTGCCTAGAACCCTACCTAATATTTGGGCATGCTGCTCAAGGGGTACGAAGTCTGGGTCACCGGGCCTTCCCTGATGGGCCAATACGACGACCTTAGCACCCTTCTCCGACAATTCCTTTATAGTTGTCTCGCCGTGGGCTCTAATCCTCGTATCATCAATTATCTTCTTCGTATTTGGATCAACTGGCGAATTGAAATCAACCCTCACAAGGACAACTTTATTCCTAACGTCAAAATCATCTAAGGTTAGAAACTTTGGCATACCACATCCCAACCTAATTCAAACTCAAATTATAAAAAAATAATTAAGGTTTTTTAATTTTATATTTTTGTATTTAACAGTTTAAAGGAGCCCGGCTTTTCGACCAATCAGTCTCACTACGTCTACTAGCCTGCAGGAAAAGCCCCACTCGTTATCGTACCATCCAAAGACCTTAACGAGATTCCCACCGGCAACCATAGTGCACTGCCCATCAACTATGCAGGAGTATGACGTATGGTTCACATCAACTGAAACTATAGGATCTTCAGTATACTCCAATATGCCCTTAAGCGGGCCCTCAGCGGCCTTCTTAAAGGCTTCGTTTACCTGCTCCTTTGTGACATTCTTCTCTAGGGCGGCCGTTAGATCACATATTGAGACGTTTGGAACCGGAACCCGGAGGGCTATGCCGTCGATCCTGCCCTTGAGCTCGGGCCAAACCATAGTTGATGCCCTAGCAGCGCCGGTTGTCGTCGGTATAATGTTTAGTGCGGCAGCCCTAGCCCTTCTTAGATCTCTGTGAACTAGGTCTAGAACTCTCTGGTCGTTTGTGTAGGCATGAGCAGTTGTCATTAGCGCTGACTTAATGCCGAAGTTTTCATGGAGCACCTTAACCATTGGTATGACGCAGTTTGTCGTACATGAGGCATTAGAAATTACAATATGTTTATTATGGTCGTATTGGTCGTGATTAACTCCGTAGACTATTGTTATGTCGGGCTCTGTTGCTGGTGCGGTGATTAGAACCTTCTTGGCCCCTGCCTGAAGGTGCTTTGAGGCGCTTGCCTTATCGGTGAATAAGCCAGTAGACTCGACCGCCAGATAAACATTTAAGTCGTTCCACGGAAGGAGGCCCGGATCCTTCTGGGATAAAACCTTAATCTCCTTGCCGTTAACGACTAAGCTATCGCTCTTAGCCTCAACGGTGCCGGGGAATTTTCCATGGATTGAGTCATATTTGAGTAAATGTGCCAGCGTCTTCGCGTCAGTTATGTCGTTTACGGCAACAACCTCTATGTCCTTCATTGCACCCATTTCAACAATAGCCCTAAAGAACAACCTGCCAATCCTACCAAAACCGTTTATCGCAACGCGTATGACCATACTATCACCCTTTGGCTTATATATCCTTTCATATTTCCAAACTTATTAATTTTTCTAAGGTTAATAAAGGCAGGGTTATTGAGTATCTCATAACTTTAGAGGTTTTTTACTTCTATGCCTAGGTTCTCCAGTTGCTGGACTATGAAGCGCCTGTGGCAGTATCTAATGTTTCTTTCCACGCACATGAGGGCAACCACTTCCCTTTTGGCCATCTCGATGAGCATATTGAACCCCTCCTTAAATCTCTGAGACTCCATGTATCTTTCATAGTCTCCTTTAACAAAACCGCCTAGGCTCTCGCCTAGAAAAACATGTTTTATCCCATTTCTCTCCAAAATCTTCTCCAGGTTCTCCCTGTTAAAATCCGCGTTGCTGCTCTTCGGAAAGCGCCTAACATCAACCACAACATTTATGTTATTTTCCCTGAGGATAGAGATGAGTTCGGAGATAGTTCTACCCCAATAGCCTATAGTATAAACGATCATAGCAGCGCGCCCATGGAAAAGAGTTAAAGCAGAGTTTTATCTAACTTTTTGATGATTAATATACCTAGGCTTCGGGTGAGATTACTTGAGGGTTGTTAGTGGACCAAGTTCTCTAGATTTAGCCAGAAGGATAAGTGAGCTTCTAAGTGCCCCATTAGTTAACGTTAAAGTAAAGCGTTTCCCTGATGGAGAGTTCTACTTCAAGTTTGAGGAGAATATAGCTGGGGAGCACCTCATAATTGTGCAGACCTTGGAGCCCCCGCAAGATATACGTGCCATGGAGCTGTTCCTGGTGCTCCATACAGCTAGGGATTTGGGCGCGGAGACTGTAAGGGTCTTCATACCATACCTAGCCTACAGCAGGCAGGATAGACGGTATCTTGAGGGCGAGTGCCTAAGCTCGGCAGCTATGGCGGAGATAATTGAGGAAATGGGCGCGGACGCTCTATATACAATCGATGTGCACAATGAGAGAGTCCTAAGAATGTATAAGATCCCAGTATACAATTTGACAGCATCTGGTGAGCTGGCAAGGTACTTCGCTGGGAAGGGGCTAAAGGATCCGGTAATTATAGCGCCTGATGATGAGGATATGGCCAGAAGAAGAGTCCAGTACGCCGCCAAGGTGCTTAACGCAGATTGGGATGTCCTAGAAAAGAAGAGAGATCGATACACGGGGGAAATAATTACCTTCTCGAAAGAATTGAATGTCCGTAACAGAGATATCATCATAATAGATGACATAGTGAGCACGGGTAGAACCGCGGCAAACGCTGCAAAAATACTTAAAGATCAGGGTGCTAAGAGGGTCTTCGTTGGTGTGTCACATCTTCTGCTTATGGGAGAGGCCGAGAAGATCATTATGGAGAGCGGGGTTGAGGAGATAGCTGGGACGGACAGCGTTACAAACAGGTATGTAAAGGTTTCAGTCGCACCAATCTTTGTGAGAGCTCTAAAGGGGGAGCTAGAGCAAGTATAATTATTACTTAACTCACCCGAGGAAGTCTGAGAGACTATATTGCTTAGTCCCCCTGCCGCTCTCAAACAACGAATTTATTTCTTCTTTAATCAATATTAGGCGCTGAGCATAGTATTCCAGCATACCATACTTTTTAACCAAGCGCCAGGCATCCTCCAGGTATTTCTCGATCGTCCCCCTATGAACCGTTAGAGTCAACTCGCCACTACATTCTGTGCAGACACCCCTAAGTGGAACGCGCCTAAAGCGCCTATTGCACCTCTTACACCTAAAGCTCTGCGTTGCAAAAGCCCTCAAGTTTCCAGATATATCGCGGAGGAAATGAGTATTCAGGACTATCTCAGCAACGACGCGGGCGTCAACAGCCTTAATCTTCTCCGCTAAGCTCAATTGGGCATTCAACTTATCGGTCATGCGCTTCAAAGTCTTGTATACGCTCTCCCGGTTACAATTCTCAATGCTCGATGTCGGCACTGTAAACCGTAAGCCCTGAAGACGCAGCTCGGAATTAAGTCTACGCTTGACCGTGTCGATGATGTTAATCACTTCCCTGGCCAGCGTTCCCTTAAAGGTTTCCATGTAGAACTCAAGGGGATATCTCTCGGCGACCTCAAACTCGTGTGCCTGTCTCTGAACCTCCTCTGGAACAACCGCGCGGATAATGAAAAGTGGCGAGTCCATTATTCCCCCTATCTGATCCGGGAGGTATTCTCTGGAGAAGTTTAAAAGGGCGTCTAAGGCTAATATTATGCTATCTTCATCGCCGTCGCAGTCCCTGCGTTTAGCTGAGTGCCAGAAGGGGTGCGCAAAACATACGTTTAATCTGGTGAAGCCTATTATCCTACCTAAGACACCGGCGCACGTGTGCGGTGCTATCCCTATAACCAGCTTACCGACTAAATCTGGGGGTCTGCTAACCCTATAATATGGTGGGAGCTCATAAACCTTTTGAAGCAGCTCATCTATGAAGCCTGCAACTGCCACAAGGTACTCAGCGCACTTCCATGGAATTATGATGTCCTGGACCTTAAGCTCGCAGATTTGCTCCGGATCGCCTAGCGGTTCGCCCAGATAGTCATGGGTGTATCCTAGCCCCCGAAGCTTTTCAACCGAGACGCCTATTTCAGAGGGCTTGAAGTGAGTTAAAGGTGCGTTGGTTGCGTCAAACCTTATCGTACCATCCTTATAAACATAGAGGTTATACTTAGCCCTTAAAACGCCCTTCTCAAGGAGCTCTGGGATGCGAAGCCTATTTGTTAAGCCCTTAACTCCCTTAATCTGCTCAGGTCTAAAGCCAACTTTTTGGCAAACGGCATCGATCAGGTCTTTAATGGATATTATCTGCGGGCAGAAGCTCCTCGCCTCAACATTACATACGGGACAAATATCTACGGAGAGCTTCCTACCACACCTTGGGCAAATAAGTCTGAGATTAGTCTCTAAGCCGCATTCCGGGCAAATTCTCCTAAATGTTAATTTTTGGCATTTTGGACAGATTCTGCTGACCAGCTCAACCCTAATGGCCCCCCTGCTATAAGCCTTCATCAGATCCCTTTGAGCTCCTCCACTTAAACCAACTGGAAATAGAACATGCACTGGCGGCTTCATCTCGCGCTCCTTGGCCTTCTCAGGCCGGCCGACCCTGGCGCCTATAAACGTTGGCGCCTTATCCCTAATAGGAACCCCGCTCAGTTTCGCCAAGTTATCTAGAAGAGGTAAATCCTCGGATACGACACTGTTTGGATCATGCAACCCGAGGGATAAGGAGAGGGCGTGAGCGTCATCACCCTCAATAAGTATTTTATCAGTGATAATTTTATGAGGAATACATATCCCCTCAAGAGTCTCCTTTACTTCTGGATCGAGCATTCCAGTTATCTTGGTTATGAGATTTCCTTTATAGCTTATGTCCGATGCCAGCAGCCACTCTCTAAGCTTCCTAAGCTGCTTAGTGGTGATATTGGGCCAGAAGAAGGTGTATGAGGGGTGCAGTGGTATGCTAAGTGTCCTGCTTAATTTTATAGCCTCTTCGACGCTGGGCTTATTGTTAAAGGGATCTTCTATAAAGGCCTTTAAAAGGGAGGATGGGAGCCCAGTCCTTAAAGAAGTCTCATCAATATTTCCACCAAACTCCCTCTGAATAGCGTCCCTAAGCTCCTCGGACCAGAACTCCTCGGTATAGCCTGCTGGAAGAAGCTCCCTATTGTTATAGAGGAAATCCCCAAAACTTATTAAGATGTCTCCAAGAAAAAGGATTTTCTCGGTTTCTCTCTTCACAATCTCAATATTCTCGTAGGATACTCTAACTACTGAGCCATCTCTTAATTTGACAATTGGCGGCTCAATGTAATCTACTGGCATGACGATGCCAGCTTTCCCAGGAGTCTCGATTTTAAGCTGGGTTCCACCAGCGAGGAACTTCTGGAGGGTTATCATCGTTAGAGGGTGAACGCCGACCGCAGAGAGCCCGGTGTTTCTTGATCTGCCATAGCGAAGCCTGAACCCGCCTCTAGCCGAGGGGAAGCATAATATAGGCCTTCCGGCGGGAACCTCTTCCATGAAGCTGGCTGATGATCTATTTGCCGTGCTGGCCTTAACCTCTTCGAGCCAGTCCCAGCCTTCAATTCCAAGATCCTTCACCACCGCTAGAACCTTGGCGGCCCTTCCGACGATCCCATCATTTATGACCCTAAGTGCCCCTCCCCTAACGCGGTTCGTCTCTATGCGCGGCAAATTTCGATAGGAGGTAACCTCAACAGGGTCTGAGGGTGTTCCAGTAACCTCAACTGGAATATTCCTCAAGGCGAATCTTATCTGCTCGTCTGAGACGCTATACTGGAAGCTGCCGACCTCACGCTCATAAAGGCGCAACTCCTCAATAAAGCGCTCTATCTCTTCTTCAGTTGGCTTGTACCTGTCCAGATGCAATAGCTTGCGGACAAAATCTGCGATGACCGGTGTAAGAGCGGCTTCTGTTCCGCCAGCTGATCGTATGGGCCCAGCGAAGTATACAGCCAAGTATTTTGATCCATCTATATTGGTCTTTATGGAGACTTTAGCAATCCCCTCAGTATATACTGCCGCAGTCACACCCTCAGTCAGTATCGCCAGAGCCGCTCTGATCGCTAGGTCTGCAGCTCTCTCCCCGCCCAAATCGCCAAACCACCCAAGAACGATGTCCTCAGCTATTTTGAAGGCAGCCCTCTCCTTAGACATAATCCTTGTTAACTCCCTTATCCTGTCCGCTAGGCCGGGCAGCCCAATAAGGCTCTCAACAAGACTGGCTAGGTCGCCTACGACCTCTATTTCAGGGCATGGTTTCGGATCAATTCCCTTAGCCCTAGCCTTCTTAGCAACCTCATAAAGCTCATTTAAGGCTCTAAACAGCCCTGCAAAATACTCCTGGTACTTCTGAGCTAGATTGTTTGGAACTGCCATATTGGATCAGCATTTCATTCGGTATGAATTCTGCAGAGAATGATTGCACCCCATTTCTCCATCCTGCGGCCCATGATCCTCTCATAGGTTTTATTAGCGATCTCTTTTCTCTTCTCAACACATTCCTTACATCTACTGTGTCTCATGTCAGAGGGGCCATCACACTGGCCGCAATTCAAGAGAAGGGATTCGCCAATCCCCCTTAGCGTAGTCCAAGCATACTCCCGCTCATCATACTCCGGCTCGAAGTCCGGCCAAATATCATATATATCCTCTTTACCTAGAGCCTTCTTCAGAGCCCCAAAATACTGCTCAAAAGAAGTCAAAATTATTCACCCCTCCAGGCCTAGCCTTCGCCCCCTCTTTCACTCCTACAATTACTTCATTAAGTTTATTTTTAATATTCTCCCTCTCCCCACTCTCAATTACTGTCCCGGTAACCACTATGTCAGCGCCGGATTTAGCGGCTTCCCTAGCCTGAAGACCATTCCTTATGCCCCCGCCAACAATAAGCCTTACGCCTATCGCCTCCCTAACCATCCTAATCATGCGCGGGGGAACTGGGCGGCTGGCCCCCGACCCAGCCTCAAGATAAACGAACCTCATTCCCAAGAACTCGGCGGCGAGCGCGTGAGCGACTGCCAGCTCAGGCTTATTATATGGAATTGGGCACGCTCTACCGATAACTCCAGCCGAGCCGCCCTCACCAACAATTATGTATCCGAGGGGGATGGCCTCCAAACCCAGCTTCTTAACTAAGGGCGCTGCTAGAACCTGTGCACCAGATATAAAATATGGATCGGCTGAATTAAGAAGTGACATAAACCATATTGCATCAGCATACTCACTAATGGCAGATACATTATTTGGGAATAATATAACGGGGATGCTTATGGTCTCTTTAACATGTTTAACAGTATCGTTAAGTATACTTTGAGATATTAGGGTTGTGCCGCCGATCATTATTGCCGACGAGCCCAGAGCTTCACTATCGCTCGATATTAGGGCCGCCATTTCTGGGGTAGTTTTCTCTGGGTCAATAAGCGTTATATGAATTGCCCCCTCATCATTAATTCTATCCAATAGATACTTTTCCACTCTACCAATCATGGTTTCGCTCTCCTAATTTCTAAGTCCCGTAAAATTCATCTATAAACTGGCAATACACATCCACTTCCCTAAAATATGGTTTTACTAGCATCTCTTTAACATAACCACAATTTAAGTTACCACAACGGATCCTTGCCCTCCTCTCTCCACCCTCATCAATAATCTCAATCCTAATAGACTGCTGACTACATTTAGGACATAAGAAAACCTTAGGCAACTTCTTCTTCGGTACTTTTACTACCTTTCTCCGCCTTCTCCCCATCCCAGTACCACACCACAAAACAATATATGAGCCATCTCCATTCTTAAAGATTTGGGAAGTCTAGAAAAACAAATAACTTTATTTTTCGTATACAGAAATATCTCCAAAAAGGGGGAAACTTATGATGATAGAGCCATCATTAAAGGGGGAGGTACAGGCGTGGTTAACAAGCCTCAATAAAGACCCCATTTTCAAAACGCTACTAAAAAATAGCAATTTAACCAAAGTACAGGCAGAAACATTTCTAATAGACATTTTAGCCGAAAAAATAACTAATAAGAAATTAATTTATGAGGAAAAGGCGAAACTAAGGTTAATAAAATCCGGTGTGAGCCGCGGATCATTTAATAGAACTCTAGCCCAAGCAAGAAGAAATATAATTAGATCCATCTATACAGTAATACTTCTAGGCTATCTGGGGATATTCGATGACCCTCGCCTAGAACCCTATATCGAGATGGCTAATAAAATCAGGGCTTATGCTGAAAAATATAGGGAAATATGGGAAACCAGGAAAATAGGAGAAGATCAGATAAGATTATTACAATCACTTCAAAGTGAAATAGAGAAGAGCCTATCACATTTATCAAAGCCAAGAAAGCTTTCAGGTGAATCGTGACCTCACATATCACATCACGTAACATCACGCTACATAAAATGACAGAAAGATTAATCTATGGAAGAATTTAATCAAAAAGCACAAGAGATTTAAGGCTCAAATCAATTAATATTATTGTGATTATGATGTGATTTGCATGTGATGCGTATAAGTCACGTGATGTGTGATGAGGTGATGTAATGGATATCATATTAATGTCCATTTACACAGTCCTTTTCTCTATAACCTCTATCTTTTTGCTGGTCTACTTCAAGCGGCTCAGGAGTGTTAACATCGAGTATATGAGGATAAAAAGGACGTTTGAGGATGTAATTTTCAGCTTTAATAAGGATCTCCAGAAGATTAGAGAACAGATCCAGGAGATTTCAAGAAAGATGGATACGGGCAAGGGAGAGGATGAGATGAGCGCTTTATTAAGTGATCTCAAGAGTAGACTAGAGGATCTGATTAGCTTTAAGGAGGGGGTTTCCCCGGAGGTTGAGAAGCTAAAAAGTGAAGTTGAGAAGTTATCCATCAGGTGTAATGAGATTGAAGCTAAAATGGGAAGTTTAAAGGCGGTCGAGGGTGAAAGAGGGTCAGGTTTCTATGAGGGTAAATCTATAGAGTCCCTTCTGCCCAAGTTTGAGAAAAGTAAAGCCTTCTCCTCCCTGACGGCCACTGAGCTGAGGGTTTTAGAGATTCTGGCAAAGGAGGGAGAAAAAACTGTTCCAGAGATAAGGGAGAGGATCAGTCTCACAAGAGAGCACACGGCACGGCTGATGAAAAGTCTCTATGAGAGGGGGTATGTGGAGAGGAGAGACGATAGAATACCATTTGTATACCGTCTGGCTAAAGAAATGGAAGAAATCATCAAAAAGAAGGAGTAGCTTTCCCCTATAGAGACTTTATAACTTCTTTTTTTAATTCATGCGATACTAGCCTAAAGAGAACCTTGCCTCTGCTTTTTGTCTTAATCAACGCTCCTCTTTCAGCTAGCCTGGAAAGGTATGTTGAAACGGCACTTAAACTAATCGGCTCTTTAATTTCCCTCTCATACAATTCCTGAACATCCCTTGCTGAAAACCATGTTATAGGGAAACTCTTCTTAACTATAAGGAGAACTTTATCCATCTTCGAGGTCTCCTTTGAAAAATCACTTGCCGATTCTATAAGAGGTATTCCACCAAGTAATTCAACCATGTCAAATATTTTCTGAACCTTCTCCCTAGTAACTCTACCCTCAAAACTTATCGTGTATCTATTCCCAGACTCATCATAAACTTCAACTTTCATCTTCCTAACAGGCAACTAAACATTCACCACAATCCCAACAATTAACAATTTACTACTTCACAAGTTATAAATTATTCGGTTAACCATTATCTGATAAAAAAGAAAATTTTCAGTTATTTTCCAAAAATGAGAAAAAATTTCAAAGATTTTGGTTAACAAGGTTAACATTTGAGAGAGCATTTAAGATAATAAAATAAAATGATTTCTTTTCTTATTTCCAATGGAAATGAAGGGGTGGCTTTTAACGAAAAATTAAGCGCGAAAAATGCTTTAATTAAAAATTACTCAAAGAAATAATTGTCTATAGATATAGGTTTAACAGATACTTCACATAAAAGTTAACTGCAATTATTCTTGAAAAAATATTTGCGTATGAGAATATCAGAGGGGGACCCCGCGATTTCCACTGGAAGCAAATTCTTATGTCTTGTACTCATTTGTTTTAAGTTAAAATGAGGGATTCTGATCACTTCATTCTAAATTAACCTTTAAAGATATGTACAAATTTTTGTATAAATGACATTAAATATTACTTAGACCTAAATTAAATGGGAGGCTGTTTTTCATTATAAAGAAATTATTGTAATATTTTTAGGCTGTTTCCAATAGAAATAGAGGGGTGGGAGTCCCTTTTCTTTAGGACTTTTCACTCTTTAATCTACTTTTTTGTATGGGAGCCCTTAATTTAGGAATTTCTCTATAATGTTGCGAGTGGGAGCTGGCGGAGGGCATGAGGAAGCAGGCTGATATCTTAGATAATGTGTTTGCGCAGTTCCTCAGAGGCTCTAGAATATTTAGGAATAGGAAAGTCTTAAGACATGATTATGTACCAGACTATCTTCCACATAGGGAGGAAGAGATCCTCCGCTTAGGTGAAATCACTGCTCCTGTACTTAGGGGCTCACCATGCTCTAACATTTTCATTTATGGAAAGACTGGCACGGGTAAGACTGCGGTTGCTAAATTTGTCCTAAATAGAATTGCTCAAAAAGCCAAAGAGATTAAATCTTCAGTTCGGGTTTGTGTAATAAATTGCCGGCTAGCTGGAACCGAGTATAGAATTTTAGCTTCTCTCTGCTTAAGCATTAATGAGAAGGTTCCCTTTACTGGGCTAGCTGTCGGGGAGCTTTTTGATAGGTTTAGGAAAAGCCTTGAAAGCCAAGGAATAATTCTCCTTGTCGCATTGGACGAAATCGATGCGCTGGTTAAGATGCGCGGCGATACGCTCTTATATGAGCTTACCAGAATAAATGAGAATCTCGGCAGGAGCAAGGTCTCAATCATAGGTATATCTAATGACTTAAAGTTTAAGGAATTTCTTGATCCAAGAGTTCTGAGTACGTTGAGTGAGGAGGAGATGGTCTTTAAACCATATACTGCTGAGGAGCTTCAAGACATTCTGATGGAGAGAGCTAAAATCGCCTTTTATGATAGAGTCTTGAGTGAGGGCGCCCTTAAATTATGTGCTGCATTGGCGGCTGCTGAACACGGCGACGCTAGGAGGGCCCTTGATCTTTTAAGGGTTGCTGGTGAGATAGCCGAGCGAAAGGGCGACATAGAAATTTCGGAGGAGCACGTTCGGGAGGCTCAGAAGAGAATAGAACATGATAGAGTCTATGAGAGCATAAAGAGTCTGCCAACACATTCGAAGGTAGTTCTTCTAAGCGCTTTTCTGCTCAGTAAATTTGATCCAGACCGCTCGATGACCGGGGAGATCTATAACCTTTACTCGGAGATCTGTGATCAGTTGGGCATAGGCCCGTTAACCCAGAGGAGGGTGAGCGAGCTAATAAATGAATTGGATGTTATGGGTCTCCTAAACTCGCGTGTTATTAGCCTTGGGAGGTATGGCCGAACAAAAAAGATAATCTTGGGGGTTCCGCGAAAGATTATTGCGGAAGTTTTCTCTGAAGATGAGATACTTAAAAGTATGCTAAATTATAAGCCTAAGTTTTTGTCTCCTCCTCAATGACTTTTAAGTGGAAGTGAAGTTTATTGAGGTGACCTCTAATGTGTTCAGGTTTATTATTGGAATTATGCCTGGGTTGGGTATGTGTCCCATCTCCCTCTGATACTCAGTTTGCTCTTGGAATGCTCCTGAGTTGACTACAAGCACCCCCCTATATATGCTGTACTTCATTAAGTGTACATGTCCCGCATGAAATACGTCTGGAATATGCTCTATAACTAAGTAATCGACTTTTTCAGGGGCTATCATAGTCCTCATGCCGTAGGTTGGTGCTAGGTGCCTACACTGTAAAAGGACCTTCATGGCTTCATCTGGTGATTGGAAGCTCATGTTTGGGACGGATGCTATAATATCATCCAGGCTTCTCCCATGGGTTAAAAGAAAGGTTACACCATGTAGGCTTATAACTGATGGATCACCCAGCATATGAACCCTCCCAAGGTCATAGAGGGGCTCGGCGTAGTCTCTGGGAATAGCTGGTTGCGGTAAAGCCCTCCTAGTAGCATCATGGTTTCCAGGTATAATAATAATTTCAGTATATTCTGGTATTTCTTTGAGGAAATCCGCCGCAGCCTCATATTGTTTATAAAGATCCTTTATTTCAAGCTCATTATATTGCTGCGGGTATATTCCCACCCCGTCAACAATGTCGCCTGCTATCACCAGATACTTAATGTAACCAGCTATTTCTCTAAGGTGGTTGTCGCCAATTCCGCCCTTTAACCATGTCACGAACCGCTTAAAAACCCTCTCCATGAACATTTTGCTTCCGATGTGCAGATCTGAAAGGAGCGCCGCGTAGACTGATATGGGTGATTTATTCGGCTTCTTCAGGGGCACGTCTGGTAATATTATGTCCTTTACTATGAGAAGGTCCTCTTTTCCCCTTGTAGCAGCTATACAGATAACCTGGTCTAGAAGGGTTCTCTGAGCTTTTATGTATATTTCGCGGTTCTCTGCTGGAATAAAGGCTATTGCCTGATTCTCTAAATCTTCAATCCTAAAAAAGATTCCCCGTTTCGTCTCGCGCTTGTCCATAATGATGCAAATAACCTTAACCTCAGAATTTTCGGGGGCTTTCAGGGCATCCGTTATAGTGCTAGCATCTTTTGTATCCATCCGGCTCCTTAATATCCTACTGATCTTCCTAAATCGGCTCCTAAAATACTCTATGCAGTCATTGAGGGATCCAGTTGCGCTTATCTTGTCAGTTGGGTCACTTATAACTTTGAGGTCGGGTTCAATATCCTTCGCATAGGGCCTGAAGGTAGTTTTTCCACTAACCTTAGGAGCCATCTCGGGCTCTTTTAGTAAACTTCTCTTTGCGATCCCTTCCTCTATGATTATGCGGGTTATGAGTAGCGGCTTCTCTGAGAGGGTTTTAACTTCTTCAAGCAGGTCCCTAATAAGGGAATCTAGATCTATTTGATTAGATAGAACCTTTAGGAGTTCAAAGGCTTCCCTATCGATTTGATAGCCAGCCCCAATAATTAAGGATACGGCTCTCTTGAGACCATCTTCACTTACAGACATTATCCTTCAGTACCTATAGATTTCTTTCATAGTACAAAGCAATTTATGTCATGTTTAAATACACGACGAAAATTATAGTTACTGTGGTAGTATTTTAAATAAATAATGTTTATATTATACTGATTAGCACATAAATTTTGGGACAAAATTTTGTCTGTTTGAAGCGATGTAAAATGTTAGAGTTTCGGAAGATACAGATAACTAGAAGTGGGACATTCTTCATCACATTACCTAAAGATTGGGCTCTTCGCAATCACCTACACCGTGGTTCGGTTGTTGCGAGCTTAGTAACTCCGGATAATAAGATAATAATTGATCCAAAGTATACGGCTGAACCTACACCACGAGCAACAGTTATCAGGGTTGGGCCGTATCTCAGCCGTGATATAGTCAGCAGCTACCTTCTCGGCTACGACATCATTACGATTGAGGCGAAGGACAGAATTATGCCTGAGCAAAGAGATATAATTAAGCAGACATCAAGTCAGCTCGTAGGCTTAGAGATAATTGAGGAGGATCAGAGTAGAGTTGTTATGCAGTGTCTCTTAGAACCCTCGGCACTTTCTCCTGAGAAGATTCTGCGTCGGGAGCATTTGATTACCTTGAGTATGTGTAAGGACTCCGTTACAGCGTTACTTGAGAGAGACACTCATTTAGCTAGAAATGTTATAGCCCGAGATAACGAAGTTGATAGGCTCTATTTCCTATTGGTCAGGGTTTTGAGAACAATTGTACAGAACCCAGGTCTCAGCGAGAAATTCAACATGCACCCAATAGACTGCTTAGATTATAGGTTAGTGGCAAGTCTTGTTGAACTAGTTGCCGATCAATCGTCCCAAATAGCTATGTATGCGATCAAATTTAAAGATATAAAGTTTGCTGATGAAATCTCGGGAGCCCTAAGCGACCTTCGCAAAATAATTTTCGAGATTTATGATGACGCGGTCATATCATTCATGTCCCGTAACGTCTCTCTTGCGGTCTCTGTGAAAGAAAAGGAATCTGGCATTAGGGAATTAATTAGTAAAATTGAGTCAGTAGCAACTACATTACTTTTTGAGAAGACGCGGGATCTAATTATGGTTTTATCTCTACTTAATCGTATATATGATTGTAGCGTTGATATATCTGATCTAACGAGCTCTAGAGAACTTTAGCTATTGATGCTAGCTAAGTCTTTAGAAGATCTCTTTCTCACCGATCTTTCTAAGAACCTTTCCCCTGACCCTTATTGCTGGAATTTCTTCCTCCTCCGGACTTCTCTCTATGGTTCTCCTTTTCATGGTCTCCCCGCAAATACCTTGTGAAAGTAAGCGTCTTGCTATACATATGGCATAGTTGCAGTTTATGGGATTGCAGGGCTCCTCAGTTAATCGGCACCACGGGGTCTTTCCATGAAACGCCAAAAAGCCCTTTCCACACTTAAACTTACTGCACTTAGAAGAGCACTTTCTTACCCCGGACAATATCAACACAACCTGGCTGGGGAAAAGCTTGATGACACCGCATGTCTCTTTAATTTTGGTTATATTAATTAACTAATAAACTTTTCTGAATTATGCCGAAGCGGTTAAAAGGTGATGGGCGAATAAGAGGATTATCAAGTTATTTTCTAAGGCCTTCTTCAAGGACTAATTTAGCGAGCTTCACCCTATCTTCTGGTGTTTTCATTATGGTATTAGTTAAGATAACCTTTATCCCGAGGCTCTCTATTTTATCCTTTTCTTCTTTATCTATGTTGTCTAGAACAAAGTTATCTAAAAAGTCCCTATATAAGTATGCCACTGAGTATGCTGAAACTTCTAACCCAAGACCTCTCATCAATTTATCCGCAGGACCCTTTATCGGCATTCCCCCAACTATTGGGCTTATGGCTATTTTAGGGGCTCTGCTGTCTCTTAGAGCTTCTCTTACACCCCTAATAGATAATATCGTGCCTATGCTCACGATGGGGTTGCTTGGGCAAATGATCACTAGCCTGCTGTTAAGGATTGCCTCAATAACGCCCTCGGCGGGCTTAGCCTCCTCAGCGCCTAAATATTTTACTCCCAAAACCCTATCTCTAGCGCCCTTTTTGACCAGATACTCTTGAAAATGCATTAGTCCAGCGTCGGTTTCAATCCATGTTTCAAATTTATCGTCTGTCATCGGGATTATGTTAGTTTTCACGCCTAAGCTTTTACATATTTCCCTTGTTACTTGGGATAGCTTTAAGCCCCTCTTTAAAAGGAGTGTTCTATGGATATGTGTTGCAAGGTCCCTATCGCCCAAATTAAACCATGTCTCATAACCGTACCTCCGCAGCATCTCTAGACAGTTGAATGTATCATTCCTTATACCCCAGCCTCTCTCCTCATCGACTATGCCGGCCAAGGTATAAGTAACTATGTCTAAGTCCGGTGAAATATGCAATCCATAGAGTTCTATGTCATCTCCAGTATTAACGATAATCGTCAGCTCTTCTTCCGGGATCACTTTGACGAGTCCTGAGAGAAACTTTGCGGCGCCTACGCCGCCAGCTAAGGCAGTTATCATAGGCTTTTACCCCAATAATCTTTAAAGGCTATTTCCTTAAGTGGCTTTCTAGGCGGAGGCCTGGGGCTCTCGGCTGGGTAACCGATTGTTATTAAAGCTTGGGGCTCAATATCGCGGGGCATTTTTAAGATTCTTCTAACGGTTTCTTGGCAGAAGAGGGGTGCGCAGAACCAACATGCACCTAGCCCCTCAGCGTGAGCGGCCAAAAGAATATTCTGTATTGCTGCGGCTAAGCTCTGAGTCGCCATCAAATGCTCAGATTTCTGTCTCCGCCTATCAGGATATTTATGCATCTCCCTCATAGTTATTGCAGCAACTATTAGGACTGGCGCCTCCGAAAAGCGCTTAATAGACTCCTCGGCTAGTCTCTTAGCCTCTTCTGCGGGGACACCATCTCCTTCAAGATCCTTTAGCCAATCCGAAGCCATCGCCTCAGCCAACCTCCTCTTAACACTTGGATCAAATATTATTACAAAGCGCCATGGCTGAGCATTATGCGCAGATGGAGCCCATCTGCTAGCATCAGTAATTCTAAGAATAGTCTCTTGCGGCACATCCCTTGATAAATAGAGTCTAATGCTCCTTCTACCTTCTATGATACGTTTCAGGAAGGAGAACATGTCTTTCGCCATTTTTAAGACAAACTGATAAGATAGATAAATCTATATTACTCATTTTTAAGTAGCTACTCTTAAATTCTAGTTGAGATAAAAATTGTGGATTGAGGATTAACTATGAGAGCAAAAACAGTTGGGTTCACATTAATGATGGGGGCTCTTGGGAATGCGCTATTTGTTATTACATATTATGTGGGGCAGATAGCTCCTGGAGTTGCCTTAGACTTTTCTCTATTGCCAGCCTATATAGCAGGGTTCTATGGGGGGCCGCTAATTGGCTTTATATCGGGTTTATTGGTAGGAGTTCTTCCGGGAATAATGTTTGGGCCGATGGGCATGTGTGGCTGGCTTGGTCTAATCGTCTTACCCATTGGAAAAAGTTTAACGGGTTTGACGGTTGGAGCCATATCAGAAAGCGTAGGTCTGAGACAGAATAAGAGATCCTCCCTCTTTGCGATTCCAGTTTCACTTATGGCCTACGTTCCAGAAGGGGTATTTACATATGCCGTCTTCGAGTGGCTATTGCCCTTCTTCATTGGAAGTGGTGGGGCTCTGATCTTCCTCTATTACATATTGCCGAAGGCTCTGGCAGAGATAGTTATAATAAGCTTCTTCATGGTCACGTTACTAGGGAATAAAGGCTTTAATGAGTTTCTATGGGCTTTTATGGGCTTAGAAAATCGGAAAACAGCGTAAAATGATCCTCTTTTAATCTCTTTGTAGCCACTCTACTATCTGTTCATCTAATGGTTTCGTCTTCCGCCGCCTCCGCCCGGGTTTAAGTGGATATCCTCCCACCGTCTTATAGGCCGCCTCCGCAAGCCTGTCAGTCTCTCCCTCCCTGAATTCGCGCCACCTTGGATCATGCCTAAAGCTCTGGGGATTGATCCATTCAGGAGTGAATTTGCTTAAGTCTTCTGGCTTTATACAGACGCATGCCACATTTAATTCTCGGTGCAGGCTTAGTGGGCATGTGAAGACTCTTGCGGGGTCCATCTTGTTCTCTACTTTTACTTCGTCCATTATGAATAGTTTGGCTAGCTTTATGTTCACGTACTCGACTATTGCGTAGGCTATGTCTAGGGGGCCATATTTTTCGAGGAGTCCCTCTGAAATGCTTCTCTCGTTTATATGTAAGTGACATCCATTTCCGGACCATTTAACGTAAACGGACTCTCTTATCCCCCAATCGCCCAAAAACTCTATAATCTCCTTTGCGGCTTTAAGAGTAGCCTTCCATCTTGGTAGGTCGCAGTCGATGTCCCATGTGGGCGTGGAGTAAATTATGTTGTCTCGATCGTAGGGGTCAAAAGGATCTTCAATTTTCCCATAAACGTTAGCTGTGGCGTAGACGGACCTCCCCATATAATTGGTCAACTCTTCTATGTCTTCTCTCCTTTCAATCTTCATCGGCTTTCCAGAGATATACCTCCTCAAGACGAGTTTACCCGAAGGGGTTAGGTGGTGCGCTGCAACCCATCTGCCCCTGCAGAAGTCTATAATCTCCTTTTGAACATCGCTACTTAAGTAATGCTTCCGTGCAATGCTTAGGGGATCTACTCTAGCCATCTCATCCATTGCCAACGCATCAAATTCTAACTACTTACACTCTTAAAGGATTTCATAACATCCTTGGACTCTTCAGCAAATATTCTGGCCATGGACCGGGAGCTACAGATACTTTTTAAACCATTCTACTGCCAAGTTTATCGCCTTATCTAAGTGCTCCGGTCTCGTGAAGGAGTGGTCTGCGCTATCTATTATCTCGATCCCCTTTGGCTCAGGTGCGGTCTCGTAGAGCTTTAGCGCGTGGTCCAATGGGACGAGTTCATCCGCGCTGCCCTGTATGATTAAAATGGGGGGCACCCTCTTTATGGCCTCCAGCAGATCATATTTCCTCAAATCCTCATAAAACTTCGCTTTTAGTCTCCTCCCCGAGGGGAGCACATAATATGTTTCTCCACCGCATGTAAATCTTGTCTCGCCTAGACTTGGGATCACGTAGGGTGTTGAGATTGCAACTAGGGTTTTTATCTCCTTTTCCTGGGCCGCTATGGCTACCATCCCGCCGAAGCTCGAGCCTATGGCGCCTATTCTTCTAGCATCAATCCTTCCAGTTTTTTGCAGAAATTGGAGGGCAGCCCTATAGTCCTCAATTCTACTTGTTAGAGTTGTATCCTCAAAGGAGCCGTCGCTTCTCTCGGGCCCTTCACCGCACCCCCTGAAGTTGAATCTTAGGCACGCGTAGCCCTCGCTGACGAGCTTTGAGGCGACGATTGGCCACTTACCAGAATCTTTATTGCCCTCTAAGCCATGCAGGGTAATTATGCATGGCGCCCCGGTATATAGTAGATGTAGGTTCCCGCGGATCCTATGACCGCCCACGTAAAACTCGACAGGATAACGCTCCAATGAGAACCCCGATTTCAGAATTAAGTTTTTATATAATTATAAGGCTTATTTTTTAGATCTTCCTGGCTTTTGGGTTCTGCTCAATCATCTGCTTTATTCTTCTATGATTTTTGGGTTCCCTCCGAACAGTATCCCCTGCTCGGCTATCTCATGTAGGATCCTACTTTTGCGCTTCATCATATCCCTAATTTCACTCACAGTAATACTCTCACGTTGACATCTACTGATGCTTTTGTCTCCATGAACTTAGCAACTCTGTCTATCGGCCTTTCCTTGGATTCTTTAATTATGATTATCACGTCTGCGTCGGAGAACGCTGTGTGGTCTCCTCTGACCAGCGATCCAACCAATATAACTGATAGTGCTCCTTTATCTACAGATCTTTTGGCATACTCTCTAAGCTCGCCGATCATTGTCTCATAGTTAAGATTGAATAGTTTTACCTCTGACGAATTCAATCATCTCACCGGCAAACTTTATAGCTCTTTCGGCTCCCCCTAGTGTAATAGTCTAGTGGGGCGCCCTCTGAATGGAAGTTTAGGTAGCTTGATGGGATGTAATGCCTATCCATCTCCTTAGCCATATTAATTATCTCCGCCAGCGGCTTAAAGTTTTCTGGGAGGTTCTCGAGCATCCTGCTAACTGAGTGACCCCAGCCCTCAACCCCAATTGATTGGGTATAGCGCTTTAACGGCCTTCTCGGCAGCTTGGTGTGAGACGAAGCAAGCCCATTCATAATCGCCAACCTCGAGTGAGGTCTTGGCATGCTTATAATCCTTTATTGCCTGTCTAAGCCAGTCCCTCGTCCTAGAGACCATATCAGCCCAAAATAATACTCAATCGCTATGGAAGTTTGCTGACTGTATGATAAGATGGTGGATGAAATACATAATGTGATGCTTACTTTTTTGGTATGCAGGTTTGCTTGTTTTTAGGTAATTTCTCTTTTATGGCGCCTCAGCCTCTCTCCTCTCCGCCGCCTTTTGGATCCGTTCCATGATGTGTCTTGGTAGAGCTATGTCCTCTTTCCTCATCTCGACCGGGCCGATTATTGTTAGGCCCCTGCCGGGTAAGATCAGTATCTCGTGCATCTGTAGGCTGTGGTTTGTCTGCCTCATCTTCTCAATGAGTAAATAGCGCCTTAAAATGCCGTTCCTAACGAATCTTCTGAACCTTATTATGCCGTCTGCTATGTGCTCTACACCCCATCCGAAGGCCTCGGAGGTTGTTATAGCGTACTGTGAGGTTGCCATGACTGTGAAGTCCCACTTTGAGAGGACCTTCTTCACGAAGTATGAATATCTCCTCGCCATCGCCGGCTTATCAAGCCAGAACGCCGATAACGAATCTATTACTAGGCGCGCCCTGCCGTAACCCAAGGCCCTCTTAGCCTCAATAACTTTATTCATGAGCTCCTCGACATCCAGGCTTTGCAGCGACCACTCATCCTGGCGCCCCATTAGAGCATCAATTATTATCATCTTCTTTTCGGAGATGCCGCTTGAAAAGCTGAAGCCGAACTGGGCTGCCTGTGTAATAATAGACTCTCTGCTCTCCTCGGTTGTGACGTAGATGCATTTATCCCCCTCATTAACGCCTTGTGCAATAAAGTGTATACAAAGTATTGTTTTTCCTGTGCCAGGCTCGCCGGTGATCGCTACCATAAAGCCCTTCGGTATGCCGCCCTCAAGCATGGCATCTAGTTCTGGGATGCCGGTTGATAACCGTTCAACACGCATGGTATTTTTCAGTCCCCAATAATCAATATCTTGGGAGAGACTAATAAATTAGTAATTATTATGCTGAAATAAGCCGGGCTTTATACTTAAATATACCAGTGGCCCCTTCTCCTTTGATAATCTTACAATTCTTGAGCTAACAGCATTGTATATGCTTAGTGGATCTAAGGCTATTATGCTATTATTGTCAGCCCTCTGTAGGCGCCTTGCTATCTCCTCAATTATCAGGTTATCGGCTATGAACTCCGTCATGCAGATCTCGCCGTGCTCTATAAGCTTCTTAATGATCATCTTTCTTAGCTCATTTCTCCAATCCATTTCCTGGAATATTTTCCTGGCCCTCTTGACTCTCTCGACATGATCCCTCGGCTCCTCAAATTTTGTTGAGAGGATTTTAACGCGCTCCCGCCACTTTTTAAGCCACATGTCAGCCCAGAAGCCCACTGGGGTCCTGGGGTCCCTAGGTCCCCCTCTATATGTCTCCTCAACCATCTTGTAGAGGGCCTCGGCATCGTCAATTCCCATCTTAACTTTCAACCATGTCTCCAGATCCTTTGAGGCGTAAGCGACCATTTGATAGTCTGTAGTATATGGCTTAAATTGTGGAATAAAAGTCTCAAACTCCTTAGCTAGAAGCGAGAATAGCCTGCTTCGGGGATTCACCGTACTCATTAGATGCACTCACACAGCACCTTAGTATTTTATTTATCTGAACATGAATTTAAAAGTTGCTTGAAGGAGGTTTATTAGGTTTCTAGATTAGCGTAGATCGCTTGGTAGATCCTCTAGCCTTGGGAGGCCCTCTCTGGCTCCCATTCTTGTTAGGCATCTTGAGGCAACAAAGTTCCCCAGGATTCCACAGTCCCTGAGGCTTTTTCCCCTGAGGAGCCCATATATGAAGCCTGCGCAGAAGGCGTCCCCTGCACCGGTCGTATCAACTACCTCAACTTTGAAGGGCCTGAGGATATGGCTCTCCGATCCGTCTGTAACATAGCAGCCCTTCTCACCAAGCTTTACGGCAACGACCTTCACGCCCTCCTCCAAGAGGATTTTTGCCCCCCTCCTATAATCGTCCTCGCCAGTCAGGAGACATAGCTCCTCCTCGCTCGGTAGGAATGCGTAGCTCCTTCTAATCATCGGCTTAAGCGCATCAAACCCCTTTCGAGCATATATTCTTCCTGGATCAATTGTCACCTTAACGCTCTCAGGTAAGCTTTCTAGAAGATTTTTCTGCGCCTCGAAGGGGGATTTGCCGGCGAATGAGGTCAGATGTAGTACTTTGGCGTTCCTAGCGTATTCTATGTTGATTTCATTAAACTCTAATGTATCGTTTGCCCCTGGGTCTAGATACAGCGCCCTGTTACCCCGCTGATCCACAAAGCCTATAACGGTTCCACTCCTGCTGGTCTTTGAGACAATTATTCCGCCGATGTTCACACCCTCATCTATAAAGGATTTGAGTAGTAACCTCCCCTCCCTGTCGTCAGCTACCTTTCCAATATAGCCAACACTCACGCCAAGCCTCGCCAAACCCACAGCCGTGTTAGCGGCGGAGCCGCCCGGAGCCTCCTTAAAGTCGAGTATTATGCTCTCCTCATCAGCCCCAGCCAGCCTATCAACCCTATAGAGCTTATCCATGTTCAGGGCGCCGAAACAGATGACATCTAGAGTCATGGCAAAAGATCCCTCAAGTAAATCTTATACTTACCCAGTTTACCTCCATAGTTTCCGGCGGAGATCCTCACAACACCCTCAACTGAGGAGGCTGCCTTTATCCCAACCTTCATAACCTCTTTAACGGAGTCCAAGGTCAACCCATTTATCACTATCTCCGGGATATAACGCACACCCTCTGGAACCCTTGACTCCGGGCCCAGCCTCTTCTTTAGTGATGGGCAGTAGGGGTGGTTTGTCGTTGGGCCTATGTGCGGGAACTTCGTCTCTGGCTTGGAGCCCGCTGAGCATATGTCGAATGGCGTAACCGCGCCCCCAACCTCACTTATAGCCTTTAGGATCTTCTTTCCCGCTCTTAGGACAGCCCTTTTTGTTCGGCACATGTACCAGAAGTTTCCGCCCATGACCCCGCGCCCATAGCCTAGGTAGCGCTCAATCTTGAAGTCCGGAACCATTATTGGGACAACTATCATTTCCCGGCCATATAGGCTCTCGATCCACTCGTAACCGTCGCCGCAGTGCCCTATAAACTCCATCGTGTCAACCCTACCTATCGGGTTTGGGCACGCGTCAAAGACCGCTGTGAAAGGCTTAACGAGGACGTCCTGCCTAACCCTATAAGAAAATTCCCTGTAGAATCTCATCACGGTATCATTTAGGGGCTTATTTTCATCTATTCCACTCCAGAACTGTAGTATGACTCCGGGTCTTCCATCGGGCGTCTCACTCCCGGGGATCCAGCGCTCTATCCCACCCTCTATCCTGCCTATTACAGTTGAGGGTGTGGCAGTCGAGTCCTCAGCGGCCCTCCTAAGGGTCCAGAGGTCATCCGCCGTGACAATTATCCTGAAGTATAGGCCCTCAAAGGCCTCAGCATATGTATCCTCGATGAACACGCCCAAATTTGATCCCCAAAATAGAAACAAGAAATTATAAAAAATAACCATGACTATGTTGTATTGATCGGCGCCTGAGGCTGCCTCTTTTTCTCCTCCCAGTCTTCTTTCGCCTTGAGACACAGCACCTTGACAAATTTATCCGCCTGAGAACCTCCTCAGGAGGGAGAGAGGCTATTAACCTTTAGCCTAAGGATCCTATCGCTTCTCCCCTAACAGTCTTCCTGAAGGCGGTGCTCTCATGCGCTAGGCGCTCCATGTTTTCCGGCGTTATCTTCTCAACCCATGGCGCCCTTTCCGGATAAAGACATCTAAGGCGCTCCAGTAGAGAGGGATTACAGTGATCCTCTAGGGAAGATATGTCCCACTCCTCCGCTAAGCTTAGCACATGCTCCTTACCGTACCTCTTGAATTGCTCAGCTATCACCGCCAGGATGATTGCGTCATGTGATAGGACAGCCACCTCAGCCTCCCTGATAGCATATTGGTTTCCATTAAATGATATTGTTAGGCCGCCCCCGGCCCTAACCAGCCTGAAGGGCTCCACATCGGTTATACTGTCTCCAATATAGATGACTGACGATAATCTCCCATAAGTTAATGTGACTATCTCCTCAACAGCCCTAGCCTTCTCATATCCACCAATCGGATTCACTTCCCTCAGCGCCCTGCCAACCCTCATACCCATTATCTCACTCCAGAAGATTTCATCGAGGCGTCTAATTACATCCCGTGTTCTAGGAGGTAGATCCTCCAGCGACCTAGCCTCCGCTGGAACCTCTATCATCGGCATCCCCACGATCTCTTCCTTCAACACCCTCAGTCTCTCTATCTCCTTGTCTGTAACCTCAAATCCGTCCATGTTTACCCCCGTGCAGTAAACATTTTCCTTCGGGAAGTCTATGGCCCTGCAGAGAGCATCTATATAGGGCTCATAGCTTGTGCTGACTATAAAGGATGGCATAATCGACTTAATGTAGTGCAGCGCCTCGGCGGATCCCGGCATGAGCAATAGTGTCTCCGAGGAGAAGCGTCTCATAAGATCATTTGTCGCCCCATAAGCCTTTAGGAACGGAATTATTAGCTTAAGCGTGTCGCCAGCCTTATACCCCGGTCTCTTAACAATATCGGCTAGGATATCATCGTACCTACTCACTATGGTGAATAGTTTATCGCCGTTTGGTATAAGCCAACTCGTGAATTCAAATGCGTTATCGTTCTTTGAGATCGGTCCCTCGCAGTCAGTTATGTAGATTGCCACCGAGCCCTCCTCCTCAAGTCCTCCATGTGCCTTATGCTCCGCTCAATGTGCTCCCTCGAGGCTATGTCGCCCCTATACCACAGAGACCCGCCCCTAATGGTCCTTATGCCATCCATGGCTATCTCGCGGGCACCTTGGATACTGTCTGCCACTCCCAGAACCGCGACTGCCCTGGAGGAAAGCGCGTAAGTTCTTCCATCATCGCGTAGCTCCATTGAGCCGGGATAAATCCTAATTTTGTCACCATACTTCTCCGAAAGCCTCTCAGCCTCTTCTAAGATAACTGGGGTTCCAACCTCATCCTTGTTAACTAGGTGCGGGAAGGTGTTTATGTATCCGCCGTAGGCTGGCGGAACCTTATAGACGACAACCGCCGCTTTATCCTCAATGTCGATGCGTGTTAAGGTGCCCTCAATAATCCTGAAGCATATGTTGACGAAGTCGTCCTTTAATAGGGCCAGTATTGGTATTATCTCCGGGTCGCCTGGCCTACTATTGTTCTCAAGTATCATCGGCCCCCTACCAGTGTGGATAAAAGCTTCATAGAAGGGCATCCCCCTCAGGTTTGGGTTTGATCCGCCGCCCTTGAGCCTCTCAAAGATTCTCTCAATTAACCTCTTTTCCTCCTCCCAATCTTTGGTTCTCATGAAGGGTAGGATATACCCCCTATCCTTATACGTCCCCATCCCGCCGGTGTTCGGTCCCCTATCTCCGTCGAAGGCCCTCTTATAGTCCCTTGTCTCCGGCAGGGGTACGATATGCTTCCCATCACAAAAGGCTTGGAAGCTAGATTCCTCGCCCTCAATCTTCTCTTCAACTATTACTGGCCCAACCTTAAAGTTCGCTAGGAAATGCTCCAGGAGTTCTTCTCGGGTGTTGAAGTGATCTCCCCAAACCCCAACTCCCTTACCAGCCGCTGGGGCATCCGGCTTAACAGCCACCCTATCGCCGAGCTCGTCAAGCCATCTATATAGGTCCCTTTTAACCTCCTCTGTACTGCTATAATCTTTTGGATCAAACACTTTAAACCTCGGATTCGCCTCAGGAACAACCTCTTGAAACAGAATCCTCTGTAGAACCTTGCTTCTCTCGAGGGAATACTCTTTTGTCGGGCATATCATTGGTATGCCAAGGCGGCCCTCGATTAGGTCCCTTATCCCCTCAATTATTGGCTTCTCTGGGCCAACTATGCCGAAGTCTATTTCACCTCTGTGCCTCTCGGCGAACTTATATATGGCGTTAATGTTGAGGTCGGGTATGACGGCATGCTCCTTTGCTCTACGGAGATTAAATGGGTTTCTCTGCCTATCGGCTATGTAGAGGTCAACCTTATATTCACGGCTCCTCACGAAGGCATCGACCATAGCAGCCTCCCTAGAACCATAGGAGACCACAAGAATCCCGACGCGCTCCATTGAGCACCCACCAAAAAATAATTATACTCTTTGTTATATTAGGAAATTTCCCAAAATAGAAGAAATTTTTTAAGGTGATTGCGCCTAAAAGAAGTGCTGGGAGAAGTTATGAGCGGTGGTCCACCCGCGATAGTTGGTGTTGGTAGGACTAGGTTTGGTGAGCATTTTGAGGTAGACCCCGAGGATCTTATTGATGAGGCGGGGTTGATGGCCCTTGAGTCCGCTGGGATTGAGCGGAAGGATTTAGAAGCATGTTACATTTCAGACTACCTGCTCCAAATCACCAGCAAAATGGGTCTGGAAGAGGGTTTCATCTCTCAGCTACTAGAAATGAATATACCGATTGAGAGGATGCGCTCCTTTAGCTCGGCGCTCATGAATGCCTGTCATGCTATAGAGGCTGGCAAATACGACGTTGTCCTTGTTGGCGGGATCGAGAAGATGACTGATAGATTGAGTAAAATAAGGGATGACCTCATGCTCTTCACGGACCGCTGGAGCTATTATTCCGGCGGAACGCCCGAATCCGACCACGAGCTCCTCCTCAGAGAATACATTAAGGAATATAAGATTAGCCGAGATGACCGCGAGAAGCTCATGCTGACATTAGCGCAAATCTCAGTTAAAAATCACCGCAATGCCCTATGGAACGAGTATGCCCACCTCAGAAGGGAGATCGATGTTGAAAGGGTTTTAGCGGCCAGGAGGGAGGAGCGCAAACTTCTTGGCATATATGACTTTGCTCCGATATCTGACGGCGCAACAGCCCTCGTATTAACGAGCTCGAGGAGAGCTAAAGAATATGCTAGTGAACCAATTTACGTGCTCGCATCGGCATCAGCGACCGATTACATCTCCTACCCCTCCAGACCATACAGATCCGGTTTCATAGCGAGCAGAATAGCCATGGAGAAGGCGCTGAAAATGGCGAAAATAAGCCTTGATGACATAAATTTGCTGGAGGTCTACGACCAATCAACAATACTTGAAATGGTCTCACTTGAGGATCTCGGGTTCGTTGAGAGGGGGACTGCGTGGATAAAGCTCTATGAGAACTTTAATGACTTCAATGGCTACTATGATTTTTGTGGTAGAGAGATTTTTGTGAACAGCGATGGCGGATTAAAGGCTGATGGAAATCCGCTTGGCGCAACTGGCGGAGCCCAAATCTTTGAGGTTGTTAAGCAGCTTAGGGGCGAGGCTGGTCAGAGGCAGGTAAAGACGGATGGCGACCTACTTTATGGCTGCGTCCAAGAGATGGAGGGTTTTGGGACGAAGATCTACGTTCATATACTGGGGAGAGAGAGAAATGAGTAGCGAACCGATGGAGAGAAGGGTTACCTATGTAGGCGATAGGCTTAAGGGCAGTAGGTGCCCAATCTGCGGTAGAGAGTACTTTAAGCCAAAAAGATACTGTGGGAACTGTGGTAGAAAGAGTCTGGGAAAGATGGAGGAGATAGATCTCTTCTATGAGAAGGGCGTGCTTGAGGCGTGCACTATCATCAGAGAGCCAACGAACAGGTTTATGAAGCTCGCTCCCTTTATATACGGAATAATATCCTTCCATAATGGGAAAGTGAGAGTTCCCGGCCGATTAACTGACGTGGTCTACACCGTTGATAAGGAAATAGACCTGGATGAACTTGAGGGTAGGGAAGTTGTGCCGAGGTTTAGGCGTAGGTGCTCGGTTGGCAAAAGCGATATCATACCAACAATCTCGCTAGCCTTCACTTTTGCTGATGAATATTACCCGTACCAGCGATATGAAGTACTCAAACCAAAGAAGGAGTACGACGCCCCGGGGATAGTGAGCTACGGCGTATATGTCTCAAAGTTTAGAATCAAAGAAGCGAATTTGGAGCGCTCAGTCCCGTTTATAGACGAGGATGCGATAACAGCCGCAGTTGAGGCTGGGAAGCTAGCGCTAATACACTCAGGCGTGGATAGCGGGCTTATAGGCAAGGTTTACGTTGGCACGGAATCTAATCCATATGCCGTTAATCCAATAGCCTCTAAAGTAGCGCAGGTTCTAAAGCTCGGCGAGGATGATCCTGATGGAGTGCAGGTGGTGGACGCGGTTGACACAGAATTTGCCTGTAAGGCCGCTTCTAGCATGTTTAAGGATGCGGTGGCCTTAACATTTTATCCCAAGAATCCAATGGAATATGTAATGGTTATTGGCGCCGATAATTCCCAAGCAGCGCCCAGATGTGAGCCGGGCGGGGAGCTGGACTATTTTGTTGGATACGGGGGAGCGGCCTTCATATTCAGTAAAAAAGATGTTATTGCAGAGGTTGAGGGCTGGTGCTCCTGCACATCTGATACGCCGGACTTCTGGAGGAGGGACATGGAGCCATACCCGCGACATGGAGGCCGCTTCACCGGGGAACCGGCATACTTTAAGCATGTCCTTAAGGCTGGCAAGAAGCTCATGGAGAAGATGAACCTTAAGCCAAGCGACATAGACTACTTCGTTTGCCACCAGCCAAACCCAACCTTCCCAGCGAGGGCGGCTGCTGCACTAGGCTTTAAGCCAGAGCAGTATTTGCCGGGGATACAGGTGACAAAGTTTGGCAACACCTACTCAGCTTCCTCGCTTATAGGCTTAGCCGCAGTATTAGATCAAGCTGAGCCCCACAAGAGGATAATGATCGTCAGCTATGGCTCAGGAGCGGGGAGCGATGCCTACCTCCTCGTAACCACAAGCCAGATTAAGGATAAGAGGGACAGGCAGAAGTTCACCGTTAAGTATCAGGCGGAGAGCAAATTCATCAACTACGTGGACTATGCAACGTACAGAGCGTTTAAAGAGGGGCTTTAACCAGCAAGGAAAAGTTTATATCCGTCATACTCATCTTTATTTAACCGCTAGCATCGAAGCAGTTAAGTCGGGGAGGGCCCCTTCTCGGCTTTCTGCTTTGGTGTTAGCTCCGCGATACAGGACGAAGGAACAGATGTTAGTAATATTAAACCTGCTAAGAAAGTTAATTGCCCTAGCTGTTAAGTTCTTCCTCGTAAGAATACGTAGGTCGCCACGCTATTCTCTGCCAGCATCCAAAATTTCTTTGCTACCATGTAACTCCTGTTCCTGGAATCGCGGAAAAGTATGTGAAGGGGGGTGGTTTGAGGGTGAGGATTAGTGATCTAAAGGATGGTATGCGGGGCGTGAATTTGGTCGCGAAGGTTCTAGAGATTTCTGAGCCGCGTGAGGTCGTCTCAAGGTTTGACGGCCGCGCTTATAAAGTTGCTGATGCGATTATAGGCGACGAAACAGGAACAATAAAGCTTTCCTTGTGGAATGAGCAGATTGAGCGCGTAAGCATCAACGATACGATAAAGATTGAGAATGGTTATGTGAGGTCTTTTAGGGGAGAGAAGCAGCTTAATGTTGGTAGGTTTGGCAAATTGACTGTCCTGTATCGTGGGAAATAATATACGGAGGTGAGAAAAATTATGGAGAATGAGAAGAGAAGCGAAAGGGGTGCGGGAAGGAGATTTCAAGGGGTCCGTGGTAGGCGTTTCCCCCCTAAGCCAGTTGAGTTGGGAAAAGAGTATGATGTTGAGGTTCGCGAGGTCAGTAAGAGGGGAGATGGCGTGGCCCGAATACAAGGCCTCGTAACATTTATACCCAACGCTAAGCCCGGTGATCACGTCAGAGTTCGAATAACGAGGATAGGTAGAAAGTTTGCCGAAGCCGAGGTTGTTAACAAGTGAAGTGAGGCACCCAATTAGGCAATTCGTGTTAAGAGCTTCTCCCCACATTTTATTGGATTAATGTCCCAACTTTTATCCCGCTTACTGCGAGAAGAATATTTTCTGGGTCAAAGCCGTTAACCACGATGGTTTTTATTCGCTTCCCCTTTAGTATGTGAGCCGCCTCTGGGTCAATTATTTGGTGTATTCCAGCCCTATGCTTTCCTTCAGCTAATATTTTTTCTAGATCTTCGAAGCTTACCTTATCCAGCTTCTTTGCATCCGGATACTTTCTAGGATCCTTCGTGTAGATCCCGTCTTGGTCGGTTGCTTTTATAATTAAATCGGCCCCAACTTCCGAGGCTATTAATGCTGCTACGGCATCCGTTGTCATGCCGGGCCTAATGCCGCCCATAATGACGATCCCTCTATCCCTTAGAGTTCTAACAGCCTCTTCAACAGTGGCTGGGATACCCCTCCACTGGTATCCGCCGATCATCATTGAGAGGGCTTGGGCAAAGAGCCTTGAGACCGATATTGCTAGCTCATCCTGTTCCCGCTCGGGCAATCCTAGTGAGCGCGCCAGCTCAATAAACTCCCTAGCAAGTCTGCCCCCGCCCACAACAACCGCAACCTCGTGTCCTTTATCCCTCAAACACTTAATTAGATCTACGTACCTACGCATTAGATCCGGGTTTGGTGGGGAGGCTATAATTGACCCCCCAATCCTTATAACAAGTCTCATCTAGTATACGCCTCAATTTTCCCTCATAAATTTCTCAATATTTAGTAGAGATTAACCTTTATTTCCCTCTTTCCCATAAGTATAGTGTTGCAGGTTTGTGGATGCAATGATAGAGCTAATTTTTCTTGGGACTGGTGGTGGACGCTTTGCAGCGATAACGCAGAAGAGAAGGACTGGGGGCATTAGATTAATTTCTGAGCATGATAGGGTTAATGCTCATATCGATCCCGGGCCTGGAGCCCTAATATACTCGCTTGAGATGGGCTTAGATCCGCAGAAGATTAGGGCGATATTTGTTTCACACTCCCACATGGATCATGCGAACGACGCTGAGCCCCTGATAGAAGCCATGAGTGAGGGGACGGTAAGGAAACGGGGCGTCCTCGTAGCCTCCAAGAGCGTTTTAAGGGGCAACGAGATCTGCGAGAGCTCCATCTCAAGATATCATCAAGCTATGCCGGAGAGAGTTGTAGAGGCGACCGTTGGTTCATCATTTGAGGTTGATGGATTAGAGGTCTCCGTTTGCAAGGCAGTTCACTCAGACCCGGACACTGTTGGCTTCCGCTTCAACATTAAAAACTTCGGGAGCTTCGCGTACATGCCCGACTCAGAATACTTCAGCGACGTATCAAAATTCTATAGTGGGCTGAGGCTAATAATACTCTCTGTTTTAAGACCCTCCGGTCAGCCGTGGGAGGGGCATATGACCATTGATGATGCCATAAAGATAGTAGAGGATGTGCGCCCGAAGATGGTTATAATAACGCATTTCGGCATGCAAATGATTTATAGGGGCCGGAGAAGGAGGCGGAGCTAATAGAGAAGAGGACTGGCGTGCCGACTAGGGCTGCATTTGATGGAATGCGGGTCCTCTTGGGCAAAGAAATAACTATAGGCGGGAGGGCCGGTAAGGGTAGGGACTTAACCAGCTTCTTCGGCTAATATATAAATGCCCTCAGAGACCTTCTCCGCGCTTACCCCCTTGGGCTCGCCGAAAACGAGCGCCTTAATCCCATGCATAGCCCTTAAATCATCGTCAAAGGGCTTCAAATCCATTGGCGCATAAACCACAGCATTGAGCTCCTGGTTTAACGCGATCTTACGCTCCTTCTTATATTGCCATATTACATTATTAAATTCCATAAATTTTGGCAATAGGTTAACTATAGGGTCTCTCCTCTCCTCCCTCTCCTCTGGGAAGCGCTGAATGTGTATGCTCTCCTTTGAGTAGAGTTCAAGCCATATTGCCTCTGTTATAAATGGGCATATGGGTGCCAGCAGCTTAAGTATTGTCCTAAGGCACTCGTGTAGCGTGTACCATGCGCCGCGCTGTAGCTTCTCGCTGAATACCTTGTCTTTATTGTATGCCCTCGACTTCACTGCCTCAATGTAGTGGTCTGCAAAGATATTCCACGTGAATAGCCTTATTGCCGTGGCCGCTTGATTTGCATTGAAGTCCTCGTAGCCTCTGCGGCATTCAACTATAATCTCATTTAGCTTGGCGAGTATCATTCTGTCCAATGGGGCCAGCTCAAAGTTGTCGCTTACCTCTGGGAAGGAGGATATAAAGCGGGCTATATTCCACAGCTTCGTCAGAAACCTTGATGTCCCCCTTATCCTCTCAAAAGAGCATCTTATGTCACCCTTGGTGATGTTTCCCTCCAAGGCTGACCATATTCTAAAAGCTTCGCTTCCAAACATCTTTATTACATCCTGTGGATCGATAACGTTTCCAGCGCTCTTACTCATCTTCCTGCCATGCTCATCGACCACATGCATGTGTATCCAGACGTTTCTGAAGGGTTCCCTGCCGAAAAGCAAGAAAGACTTTAGGATCGTGAAGTACAACCAGTTCCTGACGATCTCCTTGCCCTGGGGTCTTAGGGAGCATGGGAAGTTTCTATGAAAGAACTTCTTGTTCCATAGGTAGCCAAGTATATAAACCTCTGATGTGGCGGAGTCAAACCACGTATCAAATGTCCTCTCCTCACCCTTAAACTCTGTCCCACCGCAACTCGGGCACGTTTCTATTGGCGGCTTCTCCCTCCAGGGCTGATAGTATCTTATGGGCTCAGGCACGTAAATGTAACCGCATGTTTTACAGTACCAGAGCGGTATCTCGGTTCCATAGTACCTTCGCCTTGATATAACCCAATCGATGTCAAGCGAGTTAATCCAGTCCACGAGTATCTGCTTGCTCTCCGGGGCGAAGAATACCATCTTGTCAGCCAGCTTAAGCATCATCTCTTTAAACTCAACTTGCTTCAAGTAAAGCTCCTTCATCGGGATAAACTCTATTGGGTTCTTCGATCTCCAGCAGATCGGCCTGCGCTGAACTATCCTTTCTTGCTTAACGAGGAGACCTTGAGCCCTTAAATCCTCTATTATTTGCCTCCTAGCCTCCTCAACCTTTAAGCCAGCATATTTACCAGCGTTCTCGTTCATCTCACCCCTCTCGTTTATGGCGAAGATGGGCTTTACGTCGAGCTCCCTCAGTATCCTTATATCGCTGTGATCCCCAAAGCTGCAGATCATAACTAGACCTGTTCCAAACTCTGGCTTAGCATATGGGTGCGGTATTATTGGGGCTATATGCCCATATATCGGGACGGTTGCATGCTTACCGTTAAGTTTTTGATAGCGCTCATCTTCTGGATTAAATAGGATTATTCGACATGAGCATAGGAGCTCCGGCCTAGTCGTGGCTATAATTATTTCCTCGCTGTTCTCCTGAACCTTAAATTTTATGTAGTTTAGGAGGGTCTCCTCTTCCTCGTATTCGACTTCAGCATCGGATATTGTTGTGCGGCATACTGGACAATAATTTGTTACCTTTTCATCCTCATAGATTAGACCCCTCCTCCAGAGCTCTATGAAGGTCTCTTGGGTTAGGCGCCTGTATTCGGGGTCGTCTGTCTCGTATCTCCCGCCAACCTTGTACTCGAGATCCCATGAGTTACAGCTCAGACCGAGCCGCTTAAATATTTCAAGGGATACATCACCGCTCTCCTTAAGCAGCTGCTTACACTTCTCTATGAATATTTCTCTTGGGGTCTCATGCATGGCTATGCCAAATGTTTTTTCGGCCTGGACTTCTATTGGCAGCCCATTCTTATCTAAACCTATTGGGAAGAGTACGTTGTAGCCCATCATGCGCTTATACCGGGCGAATATATCCATCCAGACGTAAGTGTAGGCCTGTCCTATATGGATTGGTGTATTAACGTATGGTGGCGGCGTATCAATACTAAAAATTTCTTTTTGGGATTTCTCGTCAAACTTGTAGATGCCTTCCTCCCGCCACTTCTTGAACAGGATTATCTCCTTTGATGGGTCCCATGTCTTATCCTTTATTCTAGGCTTAAAAGTTAGAGTCTCTCCCATGAGCACCACCAGCCATCAAAATTAGAGCTCGGTTTCAGCGCTTCCTCTTTACGGGGAAGGGCTAATGTACTTGGCGCCTGCTCAAACCCCCTTCCATCCAAACATCGGCTCCGCATATAATTCCTAAAGGATGATAAATATAAATATGATAGCTTTCTAGGCAAAATATTTAAAATCTTTTCACGCGAATAAAATGCGGAAAAGTCCTAAAATATAAATTTATGATAAAGGGTCCTATTCCAATCATTTTGAATAAGAGACTTTTAAAAGGTGAATTTTAAGTCAATATACGGTGTCTTAATATATATCGATTATAAGCAAAGTTTTAATATATTTATTGAGCAATACTTAAGTTAATGTTTGAGAATAATTATTCTGTCATTGAGACCTTTCGCGGGATCTGTAGAAAGACTATTTGCTACTCATTTGGCGAGTCTGCTGGAGAAGCGAGTTTGAGGGCGGGAGGCTCCTTAGGGAGATGGAGATACTCAAGATGAGGGGTACCTCAACCCCTGAAGGCGCGGCTGATCTTCACGCTTAAGGATGGCTTCAAAGCCTTCCCGCCATTTAAGCCCAAGCCAGTCGAGAAACCACGCAGGTTCCAGCCCCAGCCAGACACTAAAGAACTTTTCTCAACAGGCTCATCGTGTTTAGACGAGGCGCTTGGCGGAGGCTATCCAAGAGGTTCACTAGTTCTCTTTGAGATAGATGAGAATGTTTCAATACTACAATACCATTTGGTTACGGCTCCAACGGCATGGAATTTTACGGCTCAGGGGAGAGGCGTTATGATACTTCCCTCGGCCGGTGTGGACCATAATATTTTGAGGATTAGGGCTGAGGAGGCTGGCTTCACTGGGGACGAGGTAAATAATCTTTTAAGAGTATGCGTTAAAGCCTTCCCCAAGCTCAAGCTGGAGCCCTCTCTCGTAATATTTAGGGGCGAGAGCTTCTCAGAGGACTATGCCAAGTACCTGGAGGTTGAGAGGGAGCTTAGGGAGAGAACAGGACAGCCGATACTCCATATTACTGGTGTAGACGTGGTCGCGGACATGTATGGCGTGAAGGAGACGGTCTCGGCCGTAAAAGGCTATGTTGCAAAGATGAGGGAGACTGGGGATTTAAGCATACTATTGCTTAAGCCAGGATACCCAGAGCTGACAAAGATCCTCGGGGCAACAGCAGATGTGCACTTGAAGATCACGCGGAAGTATGAAATTGTACTTGTCCATGGCATAAAGCTTAGAACAAACTTATATGCACTGGAAATGGACACCTCAATGGGCTATTCTATGCCGAAGCTTACGCCAATAATCTAAAACGAGGGCTTTTACAAAACTATGTAAGAGAATAAGCTATCTGCGTTGCTGTGTAAAAAGTTTTCCCTTTGTCTCTGGGAACATAGAATTATCTTGAAGGGGGCCTGAGCGTTTATTCATTTGTAGCTTCCCTAATCTTCTGTTCTAGGCTTTTAACTTTTCCATCCTCTATAATACTGATGCGTGTTGGCAGCCTAACTCTGTAGCCTAGGCGTAAGAAGGTTCCATAAAGCTCCTCACCACTTATCTTCTCCCTTATCTTCCCCTCCAGAATTAGCTTAACAAGGACTCTCTCAACGTAGTTCGCAACCTCGGGATATTGATGCTTTGCAGCATTAAAAACCTCCCACGCCCTGTCAGCAAAGAACCTGTCTAGGATCTCCCGTGGATTAACCTCCTTCGGCCCCTCGCCCTCTACCCTTTTCTTTTCAATCTGTCTCCTAAGCTCCATCATCTTCTTATACCTAATCATCTCCAGCTCGCGGTCAGACATCCTAGAACCACTTACCCATATCTTAAAGAGTATTTCTTTATCAGCCATATTATAAGTGTGTCGTTTTGGGTCTAGACGCCTGACTAATAACTCTCAGCTTTATATTTTAAGATAGCGGCTACCCCGCCAAATGACTTCACCAGCATCTGGCCCTCCTCAGTTTCGGGAGAAATTATCTCGACCCTTGAACCAGACTTCTCAGCCAACTCCGCAAGCTCCTCAATGAGCTCCTTCTCATCGGCTACTTCTAGAGTTTGATTGTTACATTTGGGGCAAGGTTTACCGATAAGCGATTGTGTTAAGCCTAAAACCTCAGAGCTCTTCAGAGTCTCTTTATATGTATAACCACATGAGGAGCAGCTCACGGTTACGCGAACAGTGTCTAGGGCCTCAGATAACAGAAGTATATCAACTATGCCTAACTCAAGAGTTCTTCTAACCTCCATTTCGCCATATGTCGCTAAGCCGGTGTCATGCCCAACCTCATATAGGAATTTCTGAACCAACTGCCTCTCCTCAACATACCTCACGTTCCTCATTATGTCCGGAGCTCTCTCAAGAACCTCCTTCACACCTTGCTCCCCAGTGTAAGCCGTGTCCACAACGGCTATTACCTTAGCCTTAAGCCTATAATCTAGGTAATCGCCTCCCTCAAAATCATACTTTGTTGGCCCCGGCCCACCAATAATTATGCCCTTTAAATCCTCTATCGGTAGAAAGATCTCGTTGGCATGGGAGCCAACTCTCTTAAAGAATTCGTTAACTTGCATCTCACGTATACGCTCAAACCTCCTGGCTGACTGCCCACCGGCTCGGTGCTTTCCAGGTATCCCAGAGGTTATCTCCTCAACTATGTCCATCCTCCTCCCCTTTATGGTCGCGAATGTCGCCTCACTCGTGTCGACAAGTATGACACCATAGGTCTCCTTCTCCTTGATTAGATCCTTCAAGTGCTCTATATGGAACCTTGAGTCACATCTGTACAGGTATATGTTTATTGGCTCCGGTGGTATGATAACATAGGTCTCCATCTTCTCGCTTCCCGGCCCGCTCTGCGGTATCGCACCGCAAAATATTACAAGCCCGGTCTCAGGAACCTCCTTAAAGAGTTTCAATCTCTGCATAACCCTTACAAGAGCATCCTGAACATTCTTCCTTGTCGTTGTTGACTTTATGTTCGCAGCCGTGCCCCACTCCTCCCTAAGCATAGATATTACTTCACTTATCTGCCTCCCCGGAGGGATATAAAGGGATATAAGCTCTGTTCCCCTGCCCTCCTTAGAGGCTAGAGTCTCCAGCATCTTCTTGAGTCTATACATTTCAAGCGATGTTCTCTTTGAGTTCATTATAGCTGCCTATCCTCCTATAGTTAGCCTTAAATTAACTGGCTCTTAATTAGCGTTTACTTTTCCGTCTCCTTCTCTCCCTCTCTATCTCCTTCCCTACGCTCTTCAGTAATGCTGGCTGCATCAATATAATTACTGCGAGCGAGTGGGAGCATCTCCTCTTAGTGAGGAAGCCGGGGCAACTACACGTTACGGTTCCATTAACGCCCCTAACAACAGTATAGGTTCCATGTATCCCAACAACATTAAATGTATCCTCGCTTATCTGCTCGATCCTCCTGTCGCGTATAAGCTCATAAGCCTTCTCGATCATGCGGTCTAATGGCAATATAATTCACGCACATTCTCATCTTTCTACAGTTATAATTTTCTGTAAATTCTGGCTGATAAGCCTTAAGTTACCTTAGATGCGAGTTATATTTGGTTAGAGGGGGTATGAGGCTTGCCTGGGAAAGAAGAGCTGAAAGAGAAAATTGTCCAAATAATTAGTCTTTTAGAGAGCGTCCACCCAGATGCAAAATTGATCTTAAAGTGGAGTAATCCTTTAGAGCTGCTTGTGGCAGCTATGCTTGCAGCTCAATTTAATGACGATATCGTTAACAGGGTTACCGAAAACCTATTTAAAAAGTATAGAACCGCGGCGAATTATGCCTACGCTAACCTAGAGGAGTTCGAAAACGACATAAAATCTGTTAGGTTCCACCGCGCCAAGGCTAAGAACATAAAAGAGGCATGCAGAATACTCCTTAAGAAATATAATGGTGAGGTCCCAAAAACCATGGAGGAGCTGCTGAGTCTGCCTGGCGTTGGAAGGAAAACTGCAAACGTTGTGCTCTCAAATGCTTTCGGCATAATTGAGGGGATAATTGTTGAGACGCACGTGAGTAGGGTTTCCAAGAGGCTTGGCTTAACAGATAAGACTGACCCGGATGAGATTGAAAAGGACTTAATGGAGCTTGTCCCGAGGGAGAAGTGGCTCAGATTTGCGAATCTTCTCATATTTCATGGGAGGAAAATATGTAAGGCTAGAAACCCAAAGTGTAGCGAATGCATCTTAAACAATCTTTGCCCCTCAGCTAGCCCTGCGGGCGGCACTGGATCCTAATCTCCTCCTGGCTCCATATGCACTGTAACCTTCGTCTCTGAAAGCTTCCTCTCAATTCCGTCTTCTATCTCAAGAGCCACTTTATGGGCCTCCTCAATTGGAACATCCTCATCGAAGGTACACTTAATATTCACCTGGCGTTTCCCCTCTGTCAAGTAAGTTACCACGTATTTCGCCTTTATTTTACCCCCATACTCTTCAATGATTGACTGGATAATTCTATTCATTTCTTGGTCGCTTATCATGCTTCCTCTGCTTAGTTCGATGTTGGAGGGCTCTATATGAACGAACACGCCTTCAACGTCCTTCATGCTCACGTAGATTGCCTCCTCCACCTTCTCGGCAACTTCATGGGCTTTGCTCAATGGTTTGTTCGGGTCCACCCGAATATGTAATGAAACATAAGTCCTCCCGTCGTGGCGCGCAATGTCCACATCGTGGGCATCAACGACACCCTCAACTCCGCTCGCTATCCTCCTGATGAATTCCCTCGTAGACACACCTTCAGTACCACTTGGCTCGATATGAAAGGATACGTCGGCCTCCCCAAGAACTCTTGAAATATTCTTTTCTATCTCCGTTGCAATATTATGGGCTTCCTCAAGCCCAATGTAATCTGGAAATTTTAGTGTTGCCCTAATAAAGAACCTTTTTCCAACCTTTCTAATTTTTAAGTTCTCGTATGCAAGTAACATGCCAGACGTTTCTATAATTTGTTCTCTTATCTTTTCAACAGCTTCCTTTGGTGCCATGTCGCTTAGCTCCATAATGTTGCTCCAAACGAGCCTAACGCTCAGAAAAATCAGCACTGCGCTTAGTATAAGGGATGTCAGCGGGTCCCCATAGAATACCCCATAAGATGAGGACCAGAGCCCAAGGAGCGCAATTAATGTCGAGCATAAATCTGAGAAGGCGTGATAGAATGCGGCTTTGACCACCGGTGTGTCCTCACTTACTCTTGGTCCTAAAATGAATACCCTAACTATGTCTATAGAGAAAGTATAGGCTAGGGCAATATACCCTATTAAACTTAGATCCCCTCTTATATAGGGCTCCCCAGCTATTATCCTCAAGGTTGCCTCTAGGGTTATGGCGGCTGCCAGGATGATCAGCGTGATTCCGCCAACCATGCCGCCTAGATATTCAAACTTTTCATGACCATACATATGATCTTCGTCTGGGGGTTTAGAGGATGCTTGGATCGAGATGAAGAGTATAAGCATCGAGATAAAGTCGAACAGCGCATGGAATCCATCGCTCAAGATCGCCAAGCTGCCAATAGCTAAACCTAGGGAAGATTCAACGAGGAAAACACTTAGAATAGCTAACATTGAGTACTTGATAGCGCTACTTTTTCCGCTCCTGCTTGCATCAATCATCCAATATCATGTTTTTGATGTTAAAGACCGGGATTTAAGGTTACCGTGTCTCCCTACCACTCGTCTATAGTTCTACTTCCTTTAAAATCTTCTTATGCCGTATAATCCTCTTTATTAAGAGCCTGGAAATAAACCTCGCTCCTCGCTATATCCATAAGCTTACTTGCATCCTTTATAAACTAACAAAGGTATAAAAAGGAATTAAGGAGTATCGCTTCTTGTTCTCCTTATCTACTCAAAACTTTCTTTGCGGCTATCTCTATATCTTCAGCCTTCACAGTCTTTCTACCAGCATGCATTGCGAAGTCTATTGCCTCTTTACAGATCTTTATACCTATCTCTTCAAGAATCTTTGCCAGCTGTATCGCCGCAGTCTCACTAACTCTCTCCGCCCCAGCTTTCTTACAGATCCTATGCATTGCTGCTATTGCCAACTCTCCCATAATTTTTCCCTCTTTTCAAATTTTGCTCATCAAATACAAATATTTTATTGTCTTATTCGGTTAAAAGTCTTTCTCTAAGCTTTTTAGGTCTTTATTAATCTTTATATATGACTTTTAAAGTAAAAGTTATGAAACCCTTCGTGATATTTACACGAGGTTTGAACCGGGTTGGAAAGGATGATGATGCTTGGGAAATGTGCGTCCGGAGATGATCAAAAGAATAGCGCGTGAGCTAATCGAAAGGTATCCCGATAAATTCACGACAAGCTTTGAGGAAAACAAAAAGATATTATCAAGCTTAGCACGCTTTCCATCTATTAAGCTTAGAAATAGCATTGCTGGCTACATAACCCACCTGATGGTTATATCTCAGGCGCAGAGTAAGGGGTTATCTTCCCAATCGCTAAAATAGGGATGAGGAGACGTGCTAAGTGATTGTTGATGGATGTATGCCGAAAGGGTTGGGCTTTAAGATATTTAAGGGAGGCTACCGATGAAATAAAGATTGCACAGAAGGACAGTAGAGCGTTCAGCCTTATATTTGATGCTCTAAGGAAAGTTGAGATGGCGGTATGCTGTTGCTTAGGGGAGCCCTCACTTATAGAAGATATTGTTGAGGAGTTCGTTGAGAGGGGCCTTACGCCAAAAGATCCCATCCTTAAATGCTTAGTGGAGATAAAGAAGACCGTAAAGAGGCTAGAAAGTATCTTGCAAGATCACTTAAGCAGCGTATCCTTTAGAGAGCTGGATAATATACTTTCAGCAGCATCAAAAATAGTCGACCTAATGACTTCCCTTTGCACAGAAGATTAACCCATCTTCAAATGCTTAGGGATGATAAAAGAAGTCTACAATTCTTCTCTCTTCTTTCCTCCTAAGCAGCTCAGAGCACTTTTTTGGGTCAACTCTCCTGAAATCTAGGCCCAGAGACAGCAGAAGTTGCCGCGCATCCCTTGAGATTTCTGGGGCTGCAAGTATACCCCTTACCTCCCTGCCTAGGCTCCTCCTCAGGGTTTCAACGTATTTTGCCAGCTGTAAGACGGCTTCTTTTCCAGCGGTTCTCCGCTTTATCTCCACAACAACTATACGCCCATCCCTATCAATACCATATACGTCCACGAAGCCCGGCTTAACCTTCCTCTCATAATCGATTGGTTTGAAGCCATCTTCGATCAGCGATGGCTCCGCTAGTATTGCCCTCTGCATATCCTCCTCGCTAGCATATAGTGAGAATTCACCCTCATCAACGAGCTTAAAGGTTGAGAGGAAATGTATCCTATCGAAGAACATTGTCACGACTTCGTGCGGGGTTCTCTTGACAGCCTTAATAACAAGGTTGTCTTCCTCCTTAAAGACCTGTAAAATGCAGCCGGAGGGCTGCCAATTAATTGGCTCATACCCCTTAGACCTATGAACCAGGACGGCTCCATCCTCCTTCACTATAACTATTCTCTCGCCGGGCTCGAGCTTAGAGCTGGCCCTACCACGATAGTCAACCCAACAGCTACCAACAACTATGACCACCCTCTTCTCGCTAAAAGCCTCATTAAGCCTATTTACAGCCTCATCAATGTCCGGGTTCTCGCATACAACAATTCTACGATCGCTATGCAAGGGATTTCTCCAGTAAATTTTTAGAGGTCCTTCTCCATAAATATCTTCTGAAATCTAATTATGTCAAGCAGTAGGCTGTGGAGGATCAAGCGTAAGGTAATCCAGCACTATGATAGGATCGCACCCCCTCTATAATGAGTTGTATGGATACGAGCAGAACCAAAAGATTAAGAAAGGCTCTATACTGCTTGGGCTTTAAGCCCTTTGAGACTATTTTAGATGTGGGATGTGGGGCTGGGCTTCTCTTTAAGCATATAGTTGATCCCATTGGCGTAATCGTGGGCGTTGATATCGCTAGGGAGCTACTTAACATTGCAAAAAAGTTGATTAAAAATTCTAGGCTTAATGAAGTATTTCTGGTTAGAGCAGATGCGGACTTTCTGCCATTCAGGGACGGGGTCTTTGATAAAGTCTTCGCAATAACACTGCTACAAAACATGTCAATCTATCTATTAACTTTCAATGAAATAGCTAGGGTCGCAAAAGATGATTCGGTGATTGTTATAACTGGGCTTAAAAAGACCTTTTCGAGGAAGTCCCTCTCAGATGCTTTAAGAAGGGCTCATCTTAATTTCTTTCTGCTGGATGATGAAGAAGATATTAAATGCTATATTGCCATCTGCTCTAAGGGTACTTCCTCTAAAAATATAAATAAGAGGGAAGTAGAAATGATAGCTAGGTGGTGAAAGTTAGATGCCAACTCATGGTAGCCTTTCAAAGGCTGGGAAAGTGCGGTCACAAACCCCGAAAATTCCTCCTAGGCCTAAGACCAGTCCTCTTCCAAGAGGGAGAGTTAAGAGGAATTATGAAAAGCGCATAGTATTAAGAAGGAAGCCGGGTCAAAACTGGATGCTATAGCTGGGATTTTATAAAATATCTTAAAAGGGCATCAAATTTATTAAAGAAATAATGAGATTTTATGATAGGAAATGTTTTAGTCTATTAAAATTCGTTTTTAATCGATGGTAGATGCGGGGAAAGAGTGGGCTATCGGTCTCAGTAGTTATTCCAACGCTTCAAGAGGAGAAATATATTGGCAGTATTCTCTCTAAACTTGTTAATATTGACTCTAGCTTAGAGATAATTATCGTTGATGGTGGTAGCGCTGATAGAACTGTGGAGATTGCTAGGAGGTTTACCGAGAAAGTATTTGTATTGAGGGAGCGGGGTATAGGTAGGGCGAGGAATTATGGTGCCAGCAGGGCTAGCGGGGACATAATAATTTTTGTGGATGCGGACATAGACCTACCACCAAGCTTCCTTGAAAAAGTTCTCTCCGCATTTAAAAGAAATGAGAACGTTGTTGGTACAACATGTAACATTATGCCTAAAGACCCGCTTCCGCATGAGCAAGTGTTCTTCAAGCTCTACAATTTTATCTTCTCCATTCTTCTTCTCCTTAAGCCGCATCTACGAGGAGAGTTTCTTGCGGTTAGGCGGGATGCCTTCATGAAGATCGGCGGTTTTAACGAGGATCTTCCATGCTGTGAGGACCATGAGTTAGCTTTCCGCCTCTCAAAAGTTGGCAGAATAATCCTCCTTCGGGATTTAGTGGTCTATGAGTCCATGAGAAGATTTAGAAGGACGGGCTTCCTAAATGTTCTTAAGATGTGGGCTCGCGACTATATTTCTCTACTTCTATTTAACAGGACAATATCAAGGTCCTGGGAGCCAGTGCGCTGATCTGTAACACCAAAACATTGATTAGCTCTGACATAAGCTAAGTATTTTTAGGGGGCGGTTTAATATGGAGATTAAGGTTGTGGGCATAGAGTTTCCAAAGGATTGCAATATTATTCTTGGGGCATCACACTTCATAAAGTCCGTTGAAGATATCTATGAGGCTATGGTTAACTCTGTTCCTGGAATAAAGTTTGGCCTGGCTTTCTGTGAGGCTAGTGGTGAGAGGCTGGTTAGGGTTGAAGGTACCGATGAGGAGCTTAAAAAGATCGCCGCCGAAAACATGCTTAAGCTTGGCTGCGGCCACTCTTTCCTAATAATTATGCGGGGCGCCTATCCAATAAATGTACTTAATGCTATAAAACTTGTTCCAGAAGTATGTGCGATACATGCGGCTACGGCTAATCCACTGCAGGTTATTGTTGCGGAGACGGAGCAGGGCAGGGGCATACTGGGCGTGATAGATGGGTTTAAGCCGCAAGGGATTGAGAGTGAAAAAGATGTTAAGTGGCGCAAAGATTTTCTAAGAAGGATTGGCTATAAGAGGTGAATCTAGAGAAGAGTCATGACGCCCGTTATTGAATTGATCAATGTATGGAAGTCCTATGATGGATTTCAAGCGCTTAGGGGTTTAAATCTGGAGGTTAGAGGCGGAGAGATTTTTGGGCTTCTAGGGCCAAATGGCGCCGGAAAGACGACAACGCTTAAAATTATCGTTGGTCTTCTTAGGATGGACAGAGGTATAGTTAGGGTTAAGGGTATCAACATAAACAGTGAGCCCTACGAATATAAGAAGTTTATTGGCTATGTCCCAGAGAATCTTTCTCTGCCAGAATACTTGACAATTGAGGAGTTTCTTATATACTCTGGGAGAATCCGCAATGTTCCAAAGGGTCAACTTAGGGAGAGACTAGATCACTATATTGAGCTGTTTGAATTGGAAGAGAAACGGAGGTCCTTGCTGCTCTCACTCTCTCGGGGTATGCGACAAAAAGCAGCAATTATATCGGCTCTTATTCATGATCCAGAGATATTGATCTTAGATGAGCCTTTTGTTGGTATTGATCCAGCTGGGCAGCGTATAATTAAAAATGTATTCGTTGAAAGGGTTAGGAGGGGTGGGGCTATCTTCATATCCACGCATCTTCTTGATACGGCTGAGAGACTATGCGACAGAGTCGCAATAATTTATAAAGGGCAGAATATAGCGTCTGGTAGTCTAGAAAGCCTTCGAAAAATGTCGAGATCAGAAGAAAATGCTACACTCGAGGAGGTTTTCCTCAAATTAACTGAAGAGGCAAGATCATGAGGCTAAGCATGATTTTGAATTTGTATGCCCTTAAAACTAAGGTCTTCTTCGGGGCCCTTAGGGCTTCTAAGGCCAGCATAGCTCTGTTACTCGTTTATGTTTTTGTTTTTCTCCCGAGCATGATTGGTATTTCATTGACCGTCACTGATGCTATAAGACAGGGCGGCGTTAATGCGGAGCTATACATAGATATTTTAGCTGCCGTAGTTAGCGCTTTAATGGCGTTTTCTATTCTGTTATCTCTGAGGGGGGTTACCGCTTTCGAGTATGAGCAGAATATTATTTTCACATCGCCATTACGCCCGGGTGAGTTCCTAATCGCAAACTTCCTCACCAATTTAACCTATCTGATCATCTTCGCATCCCCATTATCCGTTCTATACGTGCTTATCATTCTCTCGCTTAGTCTCTCACTGGCTCAAGCAGCCATTATTTTCTTGTCCTCAGTCCTTCTTGCCATATCCATCATTTTCCTAAAAATGTTCTTTTCTATGGTGAAAGCGTTCTATGGCAAGATGTGGGTTAGCGCTCTAATGCTAATTACCGCCTTTATTCTCATGTTCCCCACCGTCGGCATCTTTATGCAGTCACTGCCTAGGTATAATATGTTACCCTACCCTTCATCCCTCTTTGCGAGGATCCTAATTAATACGATCCTACATGGGAGCTTTTATCTCCCAGATCTCTTGGGCTTTGCACTCTTCTTCATAATTTCACTCACCCTCTTTACTTTTGCATCCAGAAGAAATTTCTTTCCATTCACGACCCAAATTCCGCTAATATCGCCTTTTGACGTTTCAGCAAGAACGCAGGCATTTAAGATGGAGAGTAATATTCGGTTTTTCTCCAGAGTGAATATACCTCTCTCCCTGAGCCTTGAATCAAAATCCTTACTCGCCTTTTTGATAAAAAAGGAGATTATTAGGATAGCGCGTGAGGGAAGTCTCTTTACAATAATTCTGATATATGCGATTCTCTCCGTTGTCTTTGCCGCCGTTGGTTTTCCATTTGCGTCTGGGTCCTCCCCCCTCCTCTTTATACTTAGCATTTATTCAGCGATAATACCAGTAATGCTTACTGGCAACTGGAGAATTTTGGAATCGAGGAATCTTTGGTTGCCGTTATCTTCTGGAGCCGATGTTCGATCAATTATTAAGGCAACATTGTATAGTTTCATAACAGTATCCCTCGGCATCCCCACAGCAATAATATTACCAATGTCGGTTTTCTATGGCGTTAATCCCATCCCGGCATTAGCAATTTTAATTCCAACTTCACTAATAGGCTGCTCAGTAAACCTCTACGTGGCTGTTAAATTTCTCAGGAAAAGGCGAAAAGGCGCTCCATCATTCCTCGTAGGCTGGTTATCAATGTCACTCCTATTTCTTCTCTTAGCACCAATATATGTTCTGGCCGCATTGTCTCCTCCCAATTTAAATGTAATCTCAAATATAGTAGCCCCCTCGGGCGCACTCATCTACTCCTTAATCGCTATGAAGGTTTTCCTAAAATTGACCGAAAATAATGTTCAATTTATAGAAGTATAGCCAGCATGGCTATTAATTTAGGCGCTCTAAGCTATAATATCTGGACCACATGTATGAAAGCGGGAGGGCTTACTAAAAATGGTCTCAGATTATCAATTAAAACTAGAGGCTTTTAGGCAATTATCTGAGGAAGTAAGCAAATGTAAGAAATGCCCGTTGTAGGCGACGGCGATATAAACGCCAACATCATTTTCGTCGGTGAGGCCCCAGGCTACTGGGAGGATATTAAGGGCAAGCCCTTTGTAGGCTCCGCTGGAAGGCTACTTAACGAGCTTCTTAGGAAGGTCGGTCTCATAAGAGAAAGCGTTTATATACCTAATGTGGTTAAGTGCAGACCGCCAGGAAACAGAGATCCACGTTCAGAAGAAGTTAAAGCTTGCGACCCTTACCTTAATAGGCAGCTGGATTTAATAAGACCTAAAATAATAGTCTCGTTTGGTAGGCACTCAACAGCATACATTTTTTCAAAGGCTGGCATAAAATTCATGACTTTAAGCGAAGTTCAAGGGAAAACGCTTGAAACCAGGTTTTGGGGGGAGAAAACTTATTTAGTTCCCTCTTACCATCCCGCGGCAGCGCTATATAACATGAAGCTTAAGAACAATATTGAAAGGGCACTTTCTCTTGCAGTAAATATGCTAAATGAAAGGGCATAACCATCATCCCCCATCTACCCTGATATTGCTTTTTCAGCGAGTTCTAATTTTATGGATCGTCAAAATACATTCCCAGTTTTATCCTTTAAAGAATTTAACCCTAAACTATATATGCCGTTGTTGAAGAAAAATTATTTTTGGGTGTTTCTAGAATGCCAGGCGGATATATGGGGAAAATTTTAAAGGTTGATTTATCTGCCGGGTCATTAAAGTCTGAGCTGGTTTTAGAGGACATTGCCAAGAAGTATCTTGGCGGGAAGGGCTATACGGTCTACCTACTCCATAGATATTTAAAGGAGTATGAATCAAAAGGTATTTTGCCAGCGGACATAAACCCTCTGGGGCCAGAAAATATACTAATCTTTGCGACTGGTCCGGGAACGGGCATACAGGGTTTTCCGTGCTCTGGCAGATATCATGTTATGGCTTTAAGGTCTCCCTTGACTGGCTCTATTGGAAGCGCTAATTCGGGCGGTGAGTGGGGTCCCTTCTTAAAATTCTCAGGTTATGATATGATTGTTATTGAAGGTGCGGCGGAGAGCCCGGTTTACCTCTCAATTATTGATGGCTCCGTTGAGTTGAGGAGCGCGAGGGATCTTTGGGGTAAAAATGTCTTTGATACGTGTAGAATATTGGCTAGAAGGGTAGGTGGCAAAAATGTTAGTGTTGCATGCATCGGGCCGGCCGGCGAGAACCTTGTCAGCATGGCATGTATAATGAACGATGAGCATAGGGCCGCTGGAAGAACCGGGTTGGGCGCAGTCATGGGCTCGAAGAAGCTAAAGGCTATAGTCGTCTCCGGCGAGAAAGAGGTTCCGATAGCGAATCCGGATAAATTTAAGGAGGTTTCTAGAAGATGCCTAGAAACTATGAGGAAGAACCGAGTTACTGGCGAGGGGCTGCCAACCTATGGTACATCAATCTTAATAAACATCATAAATGCTGCCGGAGCTTTGCCCTACAAAAATTGGCAGAGTGGCGTGAACCCGGATGCTGACAAAATAAGTGGTGAGACACTAGCCGCGACTTACTTAATTCATAGAAGAGCTTGCTGGGGATGCATTATAGGATGCGGAAGAGTTACGAGAGTCCCCTCCGGCCCCTTCCAAATTCTTGAAACGGAGGGCCCAGAATATGAGTCAATATGGGCGCTGGGAAGCGCAACGGGTGTTAGTGACCTGGATGCGATAGTTAAGGCTAACCATTACTGTGATGAGTTTGGAATGGATCCCATTAGCTTAGGCTCAACAATAGCGGCCGCAATGGAATTGAATGAAAGGGGCTATATACCTAAGGAGGATCTTCAGGGCCTAGATTTAAGATTTGGAAACTCTACCGCCCTTGTTGAGGCTACTTGGCGGACAGCGTATAAGGCTGGGTTCGGCAAGTATTTGGCCCTTGGCTCAAAAAAGTTATGTGAAATCTATGGCCACCCGGAGCTTTCGATGAGTGTTAAAGGGCTTGAGATGCCAGCCTACGATCCTAGAGCTATAAAAGGTATAGGCTTGGATTATGCTACGGCGAATAGGGGAGGGTGCCATGTATCTGGATATACTATTTCATCGGAGATTTTAGGGATCCCGGAGAAAACGGATCCCCTGAAGCTGGAAGGTAAGGCTAAATGGGTTAAACTCTTCCAGGACTTTACATGCGTCGTCAACTCAACAGTTAATTGCTTATTCGCAACTTTCGCCCTAGGGGTAAAAGACTATGCTGAGCTACTTTCAGCCGTTACAGGCTGGTCTTTATCTGAGGATGATATCCTAAGGATCGGTGAGAGAATATATAATTTGGAGAGGATTATAATAAATAAGCTCGGTTTTGATGGCAAAGATGATACCCTACCTAAGCGCTTGCTTGAGGAACCAATGCCTGAAGGACCGGCTAAGGGGCATGTGATTAAACTAGAAGATATTAAGGAAGAATATTATAGGCTTAGAGGCTGGGTTAACGGGGCGCCGACGGCTGAGAAACTAAAAGAACTCGAAATCGAATTTTAGAACAGGCATTTTCCCTCTATATTCTTTTATTTTTGTTTTCAACTAGTAATAACCTAGTGATGTGGAAATGCCTAGCGTATCAGTCAAAATATTGCTTTTTGCTACCCTTAGGGATAAGTATCATACTAAGGAACTTGTGGTTAATTGTAATGGTTCTATAAAGAGTTTAATTGAGAGCGCGTCAGAGGTTCTTGGCAAAGAGTTCCTTAGGGACATTTATGACGAGGAACTTGGGAAAATTAGAGAGGATATCACCCTCATGATTAACGGCAGAAACATTAAGGATCTAAAAGGAAACATCGTGCTAAAAGACCAGGATGTAGTAGCCATTTTCCCGCCATTAGCTGGCGGCTAAACATCACCTAAAGGGCGCGCTTATGGATAAGGATTACCCAGAAGCCCTACAGATAGAAGTTACGAATAGATGTAACTTTAACTGTTATATGTGCATAAGACATTTTTGGGGTGCTAACCTCGTGGACTTGAGCTTGGATCTATATAGAAGGGTTCTCAGGTCCATTTCTCAATATCTAAGAAAGATTATACTTTATGGGTTCGGTGAGCCATTCATTAACCCAAATTTCATCAAGATGCTCAAAATTGCAAGAGAAATCCTGCCGAAGGACTCTGAAATCGTCGTAAGCACAAATGGATCTATGTTAAACGCGAACTTATCTGAGAGAGTGCTAAAGATTGGTGTTGATAATATTTCCTTCTCAATAGACACAATTGATATCCATAAGCTTAAGCGTGTTAGGAAGGGATCTGAACCAAAAATGCTTCTTGAGAATATCCACTTTATTGCGAAGATGAAAAAACTCTATAAAATTCATTCTAAATTGGGCATTGAGGTCGTTTTAATGAAAGATAACTTTAAAGATCTTCCATCTTTAGTTGAGAGGATGGCCAAAGAAGATGTTGATTATATCATGGTCTCCAACATTATACCATATACGGAGAAAATGTCTCATGAAGCCTTATACGTCACAATAAGCAAAAAACCACTGGAAATAGTTAAACCGATTCTAAAGTATGGGCGTAGAGCCATATTAGATGCAATTTATGAAATGTTTAGTGTCATCTATAGTGCCGAAATCGAGTCTAGTCTCTCCAGAATTATCGATAAGTTTTGGAGGGAGGCTGAGGAGGCCGGATACTGGATTAACCTTCCGCTTCTGTTTGAATCTATAGAAAGGGTCTCTATAATCGAGGAAATTGAAAAGATATTTGAGTTAAGCCGGAAAATAGCCCGCGAAAATGGCGTATTTTTAAGCCTTCCAAACTTGTATCCGGATGCCAAAGATAGAAGATGTCCCTACGTTGATAAAAAAGCAGCGTTTATTAGGTCGGATGGTGCAATTGCGCCTTGCCAAGAGTTTGCCTATAAACATCCAGTTTATGTCAACATGCACACTAAAATCGTAAATCCCGTTATATTCGGAGACTCAAAGCGTGAGGGCATCATAAATATATGGAATAAAAAGGAGTATGCAGCCTTTAGAGAAGTTAGAGAGAAAATGCCTGAAAATGTACCATGGTGTGGCGATTGTCTATATTCCATGTTTAAATGCTTCTTCACAGAGACCAACAGTATGGACTGCTTTATGAATAAGCCGAGCTGTAGCGAGTGTCTGTATAGCGCGAATATCTCTCAATGCAATATATAAGTCATCAACTAATTCGCATAATGGAGTTAACTTAAAAATGAGATATTAACTAAGTTAACTTTGATATTTTTGGTGCACCTATTTTCCCTCTGAACTCTTCTATTAAACTCATTAGTGTGTCGTAGGCTCTTAACGAGTCCCTCGTTTCTAACACTATTATAGTCTCTGTGGAGCAGCTTATGGTTTCTTCTATATTTATTCCTTTTCTCGCTAATGCTCCGTAGAACTCTGCTATGCAGCCCGGCGTCTCAACTATCTCCTTTGGGCTCTGAATTATTATAGCTGCCAAGTCTAACTTCTCATCAATAATTTCGTCCCCCCTAAATTTTGGCCTAACTCCACCATGGATCCTTTGGTCCACTATTAGGGTTAGAGTTTCTATTCCCTCAAGTACCTGAAAGAAAGCCTCTGGAAACTTTATGGATAGGGCCCTTGCCCTTTCGAGGTTCTTTCTGGTTTTTTCGAGAGATATTTTAGCCAGGCTGGTTCTGATAGTTATAACGCTGTTGGCTATGACGTCTACATGTTTTCCCATTAGTGGTTTTAGCTTCGCCTTAGCCCTCCTTAAGGCCGTTATTATTCCACTTAGATTTACCCTTTCCCCGGTAATACCCTCCACTTTAAGTTTTAGAAGACGCGCTAGCGCGCTGACGTTAGCATAGTCTCTCTCCAAAGCATCTTTGATTAAGACGTCATCCTCAACAATTTCCTGAACTATCTTCGTTAATGATTGCTTGACCAATTTTGGTCACTTTAAATAACCTCAGTCATAACTTTAGTCGAAAAGTAAATATATTCTTATTCCTCAGCAAACTACCTAAGCAGGTGCTGGATAAATGAGAAAGAAAATAGTCTTGGCCTATTCCGGCGGGCTCGATACATCTGTGATGATAAAATGGCTTCAGGAGAAATATGACGCTGATGTCATAACCGTTACGCTTGACGTTGGACAAAAGGAGAATTTGAAAGCTATTGAAGAGAAGGCCTATAAGCTTGGCGTGTTAAGGCATCATTCTATAGACACTAAGGAAGAGTTCGTTAAAAACTATGTTTTTCCGGCGATTAGGGCGAACGCGCTTTATGAGGGGAAGTATCCCGTCAGTACTGCTCTCTCCAGACCACTCATAGCTTCCAAGCTTGTTGAGGTCGCCGAGCTGGAAGGCGCTGATGCTGTTGCACACGGGTGTACCGGAAAAGGCAATGACCAGGTCAGAATAGAAATTTCGGTTAAGGCGTTAAACCCGAAGCTCAAGATTATAGCGCCCATTAGGGAGTGGGGGATGACACGTGACGCTGAGATAGAATATGCCAAAAAACACGGCATACCAATCCCGGTGGATAAGGATAAACCCTATAGCATAGACCAGAACCTCTGGGGCCGCTCAATAGAATGCGGTGTGCTTGATTACCCGGAGAGAGAGCCCCCGGAAGACGCATTCGAATGGACAGTTCCCCCGGAGAAGGCTCCTGAAGAGCCTGAATATGTGACAATTGGCTTCGAGGAAGGCGTCCCAAAGTCCCTTAACGGCGTACTCATGAACCCAGTTGAGCTGATCGAAACACTTAACAAAATTGCTGGGAAGCATGGTATTGGGAGAATAGATCACATGGAGGATCGCCTTGTTGGGATAAAGTCCCGCGAGGTCTATGAGTGCCCGGCTGCAACCGTGATAATAGAGGCTCACAGGGATCTTGAGAAACTCGTTTTTACTAGGCACGAAGTCCTCTTTAAGCAGCATGTTGATTTAGAATGGGCTTACCTTGTATATGCTGGGTTATGGATGGATCCGCTGAGGGAGGACTTAGACGTTTTTATTGATAAGACCCAAGAGAGGGTTGTCGGTGAGGTTAGGGTCAAACTGTATAAGGGCTACGCCCAAGTTGTTGGCAGATTGTCACCCTACTCGCTCTATGATATGAGCTTAGCCACATACAGCATTGATTCAACGTTTGACCAGAGCGCCGCGAGCGGCTTCATAGAGCTATGGGGGTTGGCAACTAGGGTTGCGAGAGCTCTTAGGAGGGCTCGGAGGACTTAAGTATTGTCTGGGGTTCTTAAGGGCGGTAGAGTAGCGGGTCTAAAGGAAGATGCCCTAAAATTTGTCTCGTCAGTGAAGTCTGATGTGAAGATACTTAAATATGTCTTGGATGTGAACAAGGCTCATATAATAATGCTCATTGAAGGGGGGATAATCCCTAAGGATGATGGCTTAAGAATTCTGAATGTGCTTCTGGAGTTGGACGAGAGCTTCCCCTTAAGGTCTGACGTCGAGGATGTTCACGTCATTGTCGAGGAGGAGGTTATAAGGAGGGCTGGAATGGATGTCGGCGGAAACATTAACATTGCCAAAAGTAGAAATGATCAGGTGGCAACGGCCATAAGAATGGCGTTGCGAGATGAAATCCTCGGCATACTAGATGCGGCGCTAGCTCTCCAAGAGTCATTACTTGAGGTTGCTGAGAAAAATATTGACGTAATAATCCCAGGTTACACTCACCTCCAGCCAGCCCAGCCAACAACATTCGCCCATTACCTGCTGGCGCAGTTTGATGCCTTACAGAGAGACATAGAGAGGCTTCTGGACGCCTATAGACGTGCTAACCTATGCCCAATGGGCGCCGGGGCCCTTGCGACAACAAGCTTCCCAATAAGCCGCGAGAGGGTTGCAGAGCTGCTCGGCTTCAATGGGCTGGTTGAGAATTCCATTGATGCAGTTAGATCAAGGGATTTCCTTCTAGAGGTTTTAGCGGCACTATCCATTATGGCGGTTAATCTAAGCCACTTCATTGAGGATCTAATATTATGGTCCTCTATGGAGTTCAACCTAATAGACCTCCCAGAAGAGTTCACATCAACGAGCAGCATAATGCCGCAAAAGAAGAACCCAGATGTCCTAGAAGTTATGAGGGCTAGGATGAGTCTCATTATAAGCGATTTCATGGCAGCGTCAATGATATTAAAGGGGCTCCCATCAACCTACAACCTGGACTTTCAAGAGGCAACCCCAAAGCTCTGGGACGCCTGTGATATCGCCCGCGAGTCCCTTAAGCTTCTCTCAGATCTAATCAGAGGTGTAAGGGTTAAGGTTGAAGTTTTTAACAGACCCTTTCTGGGCTTTATGGCCGCCACGGAAATTGCTAACATGCTCGTAAGAGAATATAATCTTCCCTTCAGGGTTGCGCATAAGATTGTAGGCTACCTAGTGAAGGTGTTGATAAATTCTGGGAAAACGTTAAGCGATGTTACACCGTCCCTCTTCGCGGAGGTTTCGTCTCACCTTTTTAAGAAACCAATCAATGTCAGGGAGGAAGATTTACGCCGGATTATAAGCTTAGAGGGCTTCCTCGAATCCCACGGGGTTAAAGGCGGCCCCTCTAGCAGTGAGGTTAAGAGGATGCTCTCTGAAAGGATACACTCACTGGACAGTTTTAAGGAGGAGGTGGCCAGCCTAAGGAAGCGGATTACCAGCTCGAAGAGTAAGCTTAGCTCAATAGTGAGGCTATATGCTTCCGCATCAACCGGGGTGTACAAACATGATAGTAACGTTTAAATATTGCTTCCTCAAGTTTTAAGGAGGGTTTTTCCAAGATAATGGGCTCGCGCCATGTGAGGGCAGGTAAGGCGGCCCTAGTTCTCGAGGACGGGTCCTTCTTCATCGGCAGAGGTTTTGGGGCCGTAAAGAAGGTTTCCGGCGAGGTTGTATTCTCAACTGGCATGGTTGGTTACCCGGAGTCCCTTACAGATCCATCTTACCTCGGCCAGATCCTCGTTCTAACATATCCGCTAGTTGGAAATTACGGTGTCCCAGAATATGATTATGACAAGTTTGGCATACCGATCAGTTTTGAGTCAACCGGAATTAAGGTTAGGGGCCTAGTTATCCAAGAGCTATGCTTAAGACCGCATCACTGGGCTTCGAGGAAGACTCTGGATGAGTGGCTTAGGGAGGAGGGTGTCCCTGGAATATATGGAATTGACACTAGGTGTCTGACAAAGAAGCTTAGAGAGAGGGGCGTTATGCTCGGGATACTTGAGGTCTGCAGGGAGGGCGAGGAGCCAAATATAGATAGGCTTCTTGAGGAGGTCAAGAGGGTCCCAGACCCAAACAAAACTAACTTGGTTGGAGAGGTCTCGGTTAAGGAACCGGGATACTATGAGTGTGGTGGAAGGGTTAGGGTGGTCGTGATAGACTGCGGCATTAAGGCTGGGATATTAAGGTGCTTACTCAAGCGTAGCGTGGACGTGGTAAGAGTCCCATATAATTTCCAAGCGAAGGAAATCCTTGAGCTCAAGCCAGGCGGGGTCCTAATAAGTAATGGTCCTGGGGACCCGAAAATGTGCGGGGGAACTATTGAGACAGTTAGAGCCCTGATCGGGGAAGGGCTGCCCATGATGGGCATATGCCTTGGGAACCAAATTATGGCGCTGGCCATGGGCGGGGATACATATAAGCTCAGGTATGGGCATAGGTCCCAGAACCAGCCAGCGCTAGACCTAAAGACAGGTCTATGCTACATAACGATCCAGAACCACGGGTACGCGGTTAGGGCAGAGTCCCTTGAGGGGACAGGCCTAGAGTGCTGGTTCATAAATGCCAACGACAGGACTGTTGAAGGCATAAAGTTTAGAGATGGCCCCTCATTTGCCGTGCAATGGCACCCTGAGGCTTCGCCCGGGCCATACGATACAGAATTCCTCTTCGATGAATTCATTAAGAGCGTCTGGAGGGCCAGCTAAGACTTGTCTAGGTTTGAGTGGGTTAGAAAGGTTCTTGTGCTTGGGAGCGGCGCAATAAAGATAGGCGAGGCTGCGGAGTTTGACTACTCGGGAAGCCAGTGTCTTAAGGCGCTTAGGGAGGAGGGCATAAAGACGATCTTAGTCAACCCGAATATAGCAACGATACAGACAGATCCTAGGCTAGCTGGCAGGGTTTACTTGCTTCCGGTTACGCCAAGGTACGTTGCGAGGGTTATTGAGAGGGAGAGACCGGATGGCATATTGCTAGGATTCGGTGGCCAAACGGCTCTCAACTGTGGCGTTCAGCTGTCCAAGATGGGTGTTCTGGACAAGTATGGCGTTAAGGTTCTTGGCACATCAGTAGAGACTATCGAGAGAGCATCGAATAGGGAACTGTTTAGACGGACGATGATGGATGCGGGCGTGCCTGTGCCCAAAAGTGGGTCCGCTACATCCGTTGAGGGGGCGCTGGAGGTAGCCGAGGAGATAGGTTACCCTGTGATGATTAGGGTCGCCTATACTTTAGGTGGCAAGGGCTCCGGCGTGGCGTATAACAAGCGTGAGCTGAGGGAGATTGTAAGTAGGGCCCTGGTGCATAGTCTCATAAGGCAGGTTTTGATTGAGGAGTGGATTGGGCATTGGAAGGAAGTTGAATACGAGGTTATGAGGGATTATAAGGATAACTGTATAACTGTTTGTAACATGGAGAACTTTGACCCGATGGGTGTTCACACTGGAGACTCAATAGTCATTGCACCCTCTCAAACGCTGACTAACCGTGAGTACCACCTCCTGCGCTCAGCCTCTATAAGGGCTGTGCGGGCTCTCAGTGTTGTCGGAGAGTGTAATATCCAATGGGCCCTCCACCCGAGATCTGAGGAGTATAGGGCTATAGAAGTTAACCCGAGGATGTCGAGGAGCTCAGCCTTGGCCAGTAAGGCCACTGGCTACCCGTTAGCTTATATAGCGGCTAAGCTGGCAATAGGCTATACACTTCCAGAGCTTATTAACAAAGTTACTGGGATAACTACAGCATGCTTTGAGCCAGCCCTAGATTATGTTGTGGTGAAGATTCCGCGTTGGGACTTAAAGAAGTTTAGGAATGCTGATCGCCATATAGGCACGCAGATGAAGTCTGTTGGTGAAATTATGGCGATTGGGAGGACGTTTGAGGAGGCTCTTCAGAAGGCTGTTAGGATGCTTGATATAGGCAAGATAGGCTTAGTCGGCAATGACGATGAGGATGAGCCTGAGCCAATAGAAGATATAAAAGATTGTTTGAGAAATCCAACCGATGAGCGCCTTTTCAAGATAGTTAAGGCTATAAAAATGGGCGTGCCAGTAAGAGAGATTTACCGTCTAAGCGGCATAGACCCATGGTTCCTTTACAAAATAAGGAATATCATTGAGATGGAGAAGAAACTTAGAAGGCTTAAGCTTGGCGATGGTTCTGCCGTTGAGGTTATTAGGGAGGCTAAGCGCCTAGGCTTTTCAGATGCGCAGCTCGCTAAGTACCTTGGCATAAGTGAAGATGAGGTTAGGCGCTTCAGAAAACTCCATGGAATAATACCGGTTGTTAAGCAGATAGACACTCTTGCAGCCGAGTGGCCCGCTAAGACAAATTACCTTTATGTGACCTACAATGGTGATGAAGACGATATACCCTTTGATACTGGGAAGAAGAAGGTTATAGTTTTGGGCGCTGGCGTCTTTAGGATAGGTTCGAGCGTTGAATTCGACTGGAGCTGCGTTAACACCGTCTGGGCCCTCAAGAAGTATGGCATAGATGAGGCGATAGTAATAAATTATAACCCAGAAACGGTCTCAACTGACTACGATATATCAGATAAGCTATATTTTGAGGAGATAACCCTCGAGAGGGTTCTGGACATATATGAGAAGGAGAATCCGCTCGGCGTCATAGTGAGCGTGGGTGGGCAGATACCCAATAACTTGGCTTTAAATCTCTCTAGGGCAGGGGTTAGGATCCTTGGAACCTCAAGTGAGAGTATAGATGCCGCTGAGGATAGATCCAAATTTAGCGCATTGTTAGACAAGCTCGGCATCTCACAGCCCAAGTGGAGTAGGCTTACAACCATCGAGGGGGCGGAGAAGTTTGCTGAGGAGATAGGCTATCCAGTCCTGGTTAGACCGAGCTACGTCCTCTCTGGGGAAGCTATGAGGGTTGCATATAGCAGGGAGGAGCTTAGAGATTACCTTGAGCTGGCGGCGAGGGTCTCTAAGGAGCACCCGGTTGTAATATCGAAGTTCATTGAGGGTGCCAAGGAAGTTGAGGTCGACGGCGTATCTGATGGGGAAGATGTTTTGATAGGCGCGGTTATAGAGCATGTTGAGCAGGCTGGGGTCCATAGTGGAGACGCGGTTATGTGTATACCTCCATTGTCTCTGAGTAGCGGCGTGATCAAGAAGATTGAGGACTACGCCTACGAGATAGCTAGGGCGTTGTGTATAAGGGGGCCATTTAACATACAGTTCCTAGTTAAGGGCAACGAGGTTATGGTGATCGAGTGCAATCTTAGGGCATCCAGATCCCTCCCATATGTTAGTAAGAGTAGGGGCGTGCACCTCATAGACATCGCTACGGAGGTCTTTCTCGGCAAGAGCCTTAAAGAGATTGGCATACTTGAGCTGCCGCCTATACCGTACGTGGCAGTTAAGGTTCCGCAGTTTAGCTTCATGCGCTTGACGGGCGCTGACCCAGTACTCGGTGTCGAGATGGTTAGCACTGGCGAGGCTGCGTGTATAGGCGAGAACTTTGCGGATGCGCTGATGAAGGCCCTTGAGTCCGTTGAGTTCGTGTTCCCAGAGGAAGATGGTTCGGTCTTAATAACCGTCGGTGGGCGGGAGATGAAACACAAGATGGTTCCTTTGGCCAGAAGCCTAAGTGAGATCGGCTTCAAGATATATGCAACTGAGCATACCGCGGATGCCCTCCATGAAGCCGGGTTAAAGAATGTAACTGTCCTCTATAAGGTTAGTGAACCCTCTAAGAAGCCGAACATAGTTGACCATATTGTTCAGCGCAAGATAGATCTTGTCATTAATATTCCTGCTGGAAATCCAAATGGTGTTCCGTCGGAGGTTGCTAAAGATGAGTATGTGATCCGAAGGCTGGCCGTTGAGTATAATATTCCGGTGGTTACAACCCTTGAGCTGACCTCGGCCATAGTTAAGGTTCTGAAGTATATAAGAAGTAACAATGACATTATTGTTAGGTCTTTGAACGAGTACATGGATAGCCTCCTGTTCAAGTACTGGTAGTCCACTTTCTCCTACCGTTGGTAGGCCAGCTTATTTTAGTTCTACGACATTTTGTAGCCCGACCTTCCTAACCTGGACTATACTCCTCTTCTCTAAGCGCCTTATTAGTCGCCACATGCTCGTCCTAGGTATATGCGGGAACCTTTCCCTAAGCTCAGCCTCTAGGGCTCTCCCACCTCTCTCCCTGATGAACTTTAAGACCTCCATCTCCTCGTTGCTGAGGCTCCCTAGAATCCTTCTCTTCTTAATGTATATTACTGATATGATGGATATGCACGCAACACATACCCCGGTGATAATGTAATATTTCAAGTAATCTGGTATCGCTGGTGGCTGGCTTGGTGTTGGCAGGGTTATCGGTATCTCATAGCTTATTTCCCAGTCTCCTGGATTAAGGGTTAACTCGATCCGTTTATCTATGGGTCTTATCTCTGTTGGGGGTGCGTTGATGTAAATTATTGTTGCGTCTTCTGGGAGCCTAATGATTAGGCTGAAGGGTGCTGTGATTTTAAGTTTCCATAGGCCGTACTCCATTGATGTTAAGCTGCTAGTATCGTATTCTATTTTAACCTGCTTTGCACCGAGAGTATATATGATAATGGTATTATTCTCGCCGTAATCATAGACTAGCGTCTCATTATTTTCGTCTAGGACAAGTACATTGTCTATTTTGTCGGGGCTTGATAGTAACGGGAGCACCGTGTACGGCTCAAGCTCGTCAACTGTTGTCTTGAGGTATATGTGGACTACACCGTCCCTATAGACGGTTAGAAGGCACTTCTCCACGTTGTAAGGTCCTTGCTGGGCGAGGCTAATGGCCAATAAAAGCATGATGATGGCAACGGCTCTCATATAAGCCACCAGTTCAGCTATCTCCTTATATGGTCACTAAATCCTTGCCTATAACCTTTAGTGTAACTTTTGGTTGCAGGAATAAGGTTGTGCCTATGGGTGGGGACCCATGTTGCTGCTGGGCGAGGATGTTTTTACTTCAATTAGTAATGCTTATATAGTATTTTGTGTTCTAACGTTTTTTGTTGGTGTCCTTCCCTTGTCTGATATGTTGAGTTTGCTGGGAAGTGAGAAGGTTCAGAGGGTACTTAGGGCTTTAAAAGGTATGGATATTGATGTTATAGAACCTAAAGTTGAGTTCAGAGATGCTGTTAGATACCCTGCTTTTAATAATACGGTTGGCTCCGCGAAGGATATTAGGGAATCTCTTCACCTTCTATGCGAGGCTGGCGTACTAAGCTCTGAGGTTGTGGATAATATTGCTATTTGCCCCCACTGCCAGTCTCATAGGCTTATGATTAGGTATCAATGCCCCTCATGCGGCTCCTCTAGGCTCGTTAGGGGTAGGATGATTGAGCACCTAGCTTGTGGGCACATAGATTTTGAGGATAAGTTTAGGAGTGGAGAGGGCTTACTCTGCCTGAATTGCAGGAAGCCTCTTGGGCAGCTTGGTGTAGACTATAGAGTCTTCAGTTCCCTCTATAGGTGCTTGAGCTGTAAAAGTGCCTTCTCGGATCCAAAGGTTGAGTACCTGTGTAGCAGTGGGCATGTTTTCGGCGAGAACGATCTTGTGGTTTATAGTGTTATGGCATTTAAGGTTAATCCTGAGAAGAGGGTTTTGATTGAGCGCCTCACCTTTGATATTGAGGTTATTCTTAAGCCTATTAGGGACGTAGGTCTCACTGTTAAGGCTCCTGTAACCCTCTATGGTAGGTCTGGTATTAAGCACGATTTCTCCTTCGCCGTGTGGCATAGTGATGATGCCCCACCAATCATTGTTGGCTCACTTTATCTCTCCGATAAGGCTGCCTCGGCGGCGGACGTCATGGCCCTCTGGGCTAAAGCTACCGACGTTGGCATCCTGCATAAGATTATGGTGACGCCGAGCGGCATTGATGAGGGCAGCAGAGACTTGGCGGAGGCATATAATATGAAGGTTGTTGAGGGTAAGGATCTTCAGGAGATTGCGGCTAAAGTTAAAGACTGTGTAATGAGGATGATTGAGGAGAGCGCGCGGGAGAAGCAACCCAGCTCATAGTTTCCTCATCTAATCATGGCATTAAATATGTCTGCGTAATGATTGTATGTGGTCTATATTATTAGACTGGATTGTCAATATGATTTTAGCATAATAGCAAAGCTTAAATAAATGAACATTATACCTTTTTTTGGAGTTAGTTTAAAAGGGTGAATTAATAGTTTGGTTAGGAATATTAGGAGCGATAGGAGGGCTATAAGCCCCGTTATAGCGACAATAATCATCGTTGCAGTGGCAATTGTCATGTCAATAGCGGTTGCATACTGGATGATGGGGCTGGCAACAACATTCACAAGATACGAAAAACTAGAATACACAGCAGCATATGCAGTTTCCGGAGGTGGTGGCTGGAATATAACAATTATTGTGAAGAACACAGGGTCAGCGGTAGCAACAATATCAAACTTCTTCTTCAACGGAATCCCCTTTGAGGAGATAAGTGATGGGAGCGTGACCATAACATACAATAATACTGATTTTGATTCGACTGTTGGAGTTTCATTAGATCCTGGCAAATCAATGAAGTTCCTAATTAATCTTCCTTCATCTATAAAAATTGGTACTTACAGTCCAGCTCCTGGAATCGCCTTAGAAATAACTATTGCAACGGCTGCTGGCAACCAGTATCCTAAGACTATAGTCTTGCCTTAGGAACTATTGAGATCAAACAGCTTTTAGTAGCTCTCCATAATATATTTATTTAATTTTTTGATTATGGTTTGAATGGATGTTGAGGTGGATTTTGTGGGTGTTGTTGAGGGTAGTGGGCGAGGGGCTTTCTCCTCCCTCTTCAAGAAGTTGTTTGCGAAGAAGATTGTCCCTCCACCGCCAGTAGCTGTCTTTTCCAAGATCCCGGAAAATGCCAAGATAATAGAATCCTATCCGATCCATAACCCCTTTTCTAAGGTTACAATAGCATCCCTCCCAGACCTCGGCGGCGAAAGGGCCTACTTTATTGAGGAGGTTGAGTTATCCCCCGAGGAACACATAATCTTCAATAAGCTTATCGACATTGTTAGTGTCGAGATCGAGCCCCCGCCCGAAGAGGCGGTCGACCCATACAAATATGTTGAGAGCGAGGCGGAGAGACTCGCCAAAAAATATGGCTTAACTAGACACATCAAGCGCCTTGGCGAGGAATCTTGGCGTAAAATCCTATACTACTTGCATAGAAACCTAATAGGCTTCGGCCCACTACACGTCATAATGAGCGACAGGATGATCGAGGACATATCCGTCAACGGCCTCAACATACCCATATACGTTTGGCATAGAAAGTATGAGAGCATGCCAACAAACCTGAAAATAATCGATGAAAAGACGCTAGATAACATTCTAATAAAGCTCACGCACATAGCCCAGAAGCACATCTCAACAGCTTTCCCAATATTAGATGCAATGCTCCCAACAAAGGACAGGCTCGCTGCAACATTCAGATACGAGGTCTCGCCGAGGGGGAGCACATTCTGTATAAGAAGGTTTAGGGAGGAGCCATTCTCAATAATAGACCTAATAAATCTGGGAACAATTGACGAGATGCTTGCGGCATACTTCTGGCTATTAGTCGAGAACAGGATGACGATGATGGTGATAGGCGGAACAGGCGCTGGCAAGACAACAACCCTCAACGTAATCGCAAGCCTAGTTAAGCCATCAATGAAAATAGTGACGGTCGAAGAGATACCAGAGCTAATGTTTCCCCATGAGAACTGGGTTCAGCTGGTCGGCAGAACCAGCTACGGACTCGGTGCATCAAAGACAGGCGAGATAAGCCTATTCGATCTAGTCAAGGTCTCCTTAAGATACAGACCAGACTACATCATAGTAGGCGAGATAAGAGGAGAAGAGGCATTCGTACTATTCCAGGCCATGGCTACAGGCCACGGAGGTCTAACAACAATCCACGCAGAGAGCCTAGAACACGCCGTGAAGAGGCTGACGAGTCCGCCTATGAACGTGGCGGAGAGCTATATACCGCTCGTAAACGTCGCCATAGTTCAGGAAAGAGCCCAGCTGCCGAGACCTAGAATGGGGCTAACCTTTGGCAGGAGAATACGCGAGGTCCACGAGATAATCGACTATGATAGATATGAGACAATAGCCTCCTGGAACCCAATAACCGACACGTATACACACAGCTTTAGGAAGAGCGAGATGCTCAATAGAATAGCTATAAAATATGGCATAAGCGTAGAAAAAGTCTTAGAGGAGCTCACCAGAAGAGCTCTACTCTTCCGCGACCTACTGAGTCGCGGCGTCAGAAGCAACACAGATGTTAGAACCGAAATAACAAGGTACCGCCTATTAAACCCATTCCCAGCAGTAGCTATAAGAAGGGGGGTTAGCTAAAGCATGGTTTCTTTCACAGGCCTAACGTACCAGAGCTTCTGGTGGTTATCAAACATCCTAATAAAAATATTTTATGGTGGAAATTCATCCAGGTTAAGGGACTCACTGGAGGCTGCTGGAATAAGAATATACCCAGAAGCGTACCTCTCATTAATTGGCCTCTTCCTAGTAATATCCGTAGCAGCCTCAGCGGCCCTCATATGGCTTACCGGCCTCTATCCAATAGCTATTGTCCCTATAATAATCCTCCTAATCGGATACGCCCTGCCAAGCGTAAAGGCCCAGGATAGAGCATCAAAGCTAGACATGGAGGCGCCATTCATGGCCGCTTACGTGAGCGTCATGGCTACGGGCGGCCTATCGCCATACTCAAGCCTAAAGAGACTGAAGGGCTGCGAGCTCCTTCCACATACATCTAAGACAGCCAAGCAGATTGATATAGATGTGCATTTAAAGGGCATGGATCCAATAGCGGCAATAGAGAAGTCATCTGAGAGGGCACCCTCAAAGGAGTATAAGGAGTTCCTTTTGGGCTACGTTTACACGCTGAGGGCTGGCGGCGACGTTGTGCATTACCTTCTGACGCGCACGGAGATGATGTTTAGGGACCTGGCGGCGAAGATAAGGATATTTGGGGAGCGCGCCGCAATGCTCCTGGAATCATACGTCGCAATAATAATTCTGGGGACCCTTGGCATAAGCATAGTATACTTAACCTCAATAGCTTTCCGTGGATACTGGCAGGGGGGCTTCACGGCCGAGAACTTCCTATTGTACTCATACATCCTTGTGCCGGTCCTCTCAATAATCTTCATCTATCTATCGGATCTATCTAGCTTTAATGAGCCAACATATGAGACCATGCCGTACAGGATTTTCATGGCATCATTACCAATAATGAGCATCCTAATCTTCACGATGGTCCTCCCATACCTCACACCAGAACTCGCACTGATACCCTTAATAAAACAATTCAAAGACCTCTTGACTTCCCTCAGAGTGCTACTGGATATAGAGCAGGGATTGGAACCCTCACTGGGTATGGGGATAGCTTTAATAGCCGGAACAGTTCCAGCGGCGGTAGCCCATAGCTACTATGAGCGCCGCAGGGGTAGGAAGGTGGTTAATGAAGTAACAAACTTCCTTAGGGATATGACGGAGGCTAGGAAAACTGGCGCTTCACCAGAGGCGTGCATAACACAGTTATCATCGAGACCCTATGGGGCTTTCAGTAGACATTTGAGAATAGTTGCCCGACAGTTGCGGTGGGGCCAACCGATAAGAGTTATATATGAGACCCTGAAGAGGAGAATAAGCTCCTGGTTCGCCTTAATCAATCTATATCTTCTTGTCGATGCGATAGAAATTGGCGGGGGCAGCTCAGAAACCCTTGAGACTATGGCTAGGTTCGGTGAGATGCAGGCTTCCCTCGAGAAGGAGAAGATGGCTGCCCTCCGCCCACTAATAATAATGCCATACATAGGCGCGGCATTAATGGTCTTCTCGACAATTGTGATGATAAACTTCATGCGCTCCGCAGTTATGTCGATAGCACGCGCAATGATCCCATTCACGCAAATACTGGTGACAATTGTTCCAGCACTGGTCTTCCAGTCATATATAATGGGTATAGTGACCGGGAAGGTCAGCACTGGAAATGTTTCGGCAGGCTTTAGGCATGCTGTAATACTCACGCTCATTGCCATGTTCTCGATAATATTCATGCGTTTCTTCGGCATGTTCCTAAAGTTCTAGTATAGGCATAATGGGGGAAAAGAGATAGGAGGTGTTAAACAGAGCATTGCGGAGGCTAAGAGTAATTTATGATGGTAGAACCCTAGTGAAGCGGGGTGTCTCACCAGTTATATCTATGGTAATTATAACCGCAACGCTACTCGTAATTCTCGTTATAGCCTCCTTCTTCGCAACAAACCTGCTGGAGATCCAGATGCAGAACTCTGAGTTCGAGCAGGCTAAGACAGCCATGTTACTACTGGACAAAACAATAATGGACGTATCACTGAGACCTGGAGCCGCAAGCTCAGTCCAATTCAACCAAAGGAGCGGGGGAATAGGCGTATATAAGGGCGGGCTAATTAATGTAACAATTTCTAGCCCAAGCCGCACCCTATACACTTATGTCAATTCCACCTATATCATTAAGTATCGTGGGGGGAGCATGGTCTCAGTGGCGCAAATGAACCTAACAAATCCAGGCGGACTAATAATTACGGACCTATCTAAGCCCCTGGGGTATGTTCGAATAGAGATTGGGAACGAAGCGTGGATAGTGCTGGACTATAATAGGGTGCGGATCATAAAAAACGAGAACCTTGGAACATTAGACATCTACTTAATTCGCCTTGAGCCAGGGGTATTTGGTGGCTCGGGAACAGTTTCCGTCAGGGTTCAAAATAGAGATATAAACATGGCGTCAATACAGCTTAGCGGATCCAGCGACTTGATGGTTCACGTTAATGTCGATGAACATCATGCAGACTATCCGGGGATATCGGGGGTATCTATTGTTAGGATTGTGGAGGTCCTTATAAATGTTTCTATAATGTGAGGTGGCAGGGATGGTGCACGTGTCACTACAACATATTATTGGGACGGTTGCCCTAATAGGTTTGGCCGTGTCCCTTGCCCTAGCTTACCAGATTGTTGTTGGCTATGTTGAGGGGAACGTTATTAAAACTCAGCTGAGCCAGATAGCAGAGTATACTTCAATGAGCATAACTAACATAATCAGCCTAACGGACTTCGTCTACGGCATGCTTTCAGAAACCGAAGCAGTCTCAAAGCACCTAAACCTTCCAGCAGCAATTAACGGGAAACCCTACAACCTCAGCATATTAGAGATGGATGGTGGATACCATGTCCGCGTGAGTATTATTGGGAGAAATGACTTATATGCTGAGTCCCCCATAGCGTTGGGTTCAACGCAGAGAAGAATAATGGTGATATTTACTGGTGGCTCTTCATCCATAGCGGGCCCTGATATCGAGCCTAGAGCGTGGGTTTACGGCGGTAACCCGAATACTGTCGTCTGGTGCCGGAAGGTTATCGAAACTATAATGAAGAATAACGAATCTGCAGAGGTTGAAACTATATATGCTGGCTTAGGCATCCAAAGGGGCTAATATAAATGGAAACGTATGAGTATATTTTTGCGGCAATAGTGATGATCGCGATATTGTTAGCGGCCATTTTCTTGACTGGTATATCGCCGCCACTTTATAGGAGCATGGCTGAGGTTGAGCAGCTGAAGATGGTTGCGCAGAAGATAATGACGCAGATGCTCTTAAGTCCGGGGGAGCCGGAGGACTGGGGAGAAAATATTACCATAAGGTCTGAGAATTTATCATCTTTCGGCCTGGCAGTTAGCACATTCTTCACTCGAGAAGCATTCGTCTTAGATCCAAATAAAGTTCAGAGATTAAGTCAAAATCTTCCAGCTCAGCTCTATATACCGCCAGAGAGAGTTTTAGAGTTGTTGAATTTAGGTTCTAGTGAAACTGGATTTGATTATGGCATAAAAATAGAATTCATTCCAGCATTAAATGTAACGTTACGTTCAGGCTTAAATAACGTTAATGTTAGTGTCGTCTCTGAGCAAAGTATGCCGGCCGCAAACGCGAAGGTAACTGTTGGCGCAATCTCCTTTGATGGAAATGGGGGTCTTAGGCTGAGCCAGTCTTCTGGGAAAACTGATGGAGGTGGGAACTGTGCTTTAAATTTAACTTTCTCCAGTTCCAGTCTAGCGCTCTTAGTTGCCGCTGTGGACCATTATGGAGTGCAAAGGGTAGTGGTAGAAAATGTTGGCAGCGTTATTAATGCTCATTTTATTGGTAACTTTCTCATTATGAACTCATCCTATCAAATAGATGCTGATAATGGAGCCTACCAGATATTCCTCGCAAAGTTCCCGAATAGTTCATTCAGCGTAGGAATAGCGAAATATGGATTGGAATTAGCTTCTGGTGGCGGAATTAATAACTATAGTGTGTATAATATGAGTGGTGTGGAGCCATATGCTATTGCTGTAGTGGCGCTAACAAATAATAACAACCTTGTAGTATCATGGAAGGATATTCCAAGGAGCTATGGTTTTATAGCTGGGGAAGTTTATCCGCCATCATCTTATATGCTTGAGCGGAGTGTTAGGATAGGATTATCCACGTACACTGTTAGGTTAAGGGTGTGGAGGATGTCATGGTGATGCGTGCTCTGAGGCTTGGGCAGGCGAGGATAATAGAGGCTGTTGTAGCATCAATACTGATTTTCATAGCCTTCACGGCAGCGTTCTTCATGCTCTTCTCGTCAGAGAAATTCTTTAGGCAGGAGGCTGTTGACTTAAATAGGCTGGCATATAATGTCCTACACCGCCTGGCAGAGTCGGGCGTAATCGATGAGACGATTGAATCTAGTTCCAGTACTACATTATTTAGTGCCCTCCAGAGCCTACTACCCCCAAACATATACTTCAATCTAATAATAAGGGATAATTCTGGCCAGTGGACTATCTCAAATGCCCCTGAAGAGGTTTTTGAGACTTCCAGCGAGGTTGCCTCGGCCAGCATAACATATACTTCAAGGGATGGGAAAATATATTATTTATGCCTCAGTCTCACGCGAGCTGGGCTGACATGAATTCTTTTTAGGCTAGCTTAGATCATTAGACCATAAAGGTTATATTATGCACAATATAATAATGCATAATATAACATGAATAATATTTGAGTTGGTTGCCTGTGAATAGGTTTAGGAGAGATAGGAGAGGGCAGTTCGTTATTCTGGCCGCAGTTATAATGGCGGCATTCATGTTCTCTCTAATTCACACAATAAGCCAGATAAGCACGAGTAGGCAGGGGGTAGCCTACGAGCCAATAGACGAACTAGTCCTGGCAATAACAAGCGACTTCGAAAGATGCCTGACAAGAGCATTAGCAATGGCAACGCAGAATTATAGTAAGACTTGGAACGAAGAATCGGCTAAAATATGTGGAAGGGCATTAACAGAAAATTGGTATAGAGCCCTCCCAGCCCTCTATAATGGTTTCGGCATGAACATTTCATTGAAGACTGAGGGTAGCTCGGGAGAAAACATAGGCTGGTATATAAACTGGGGAGATAATTCAGGTATAAGCGCAGTTTACACGACATTTTGCATGAATGTTGAGACGTATGGTCTCAGAAATTTAGCCGTAGCAATGCGAAAAGCAGTACGTCTTAATATACGGAATTGGACCGATACAGGAACTATTAGATTTAAAGTTTGCTTGAGCGGTGCTAGAGAACATTATATGCCAATATCTGATATTGCGAAGGCAGAGCTATATATTAATGGAACTAGTTATAATGCGTGTTCTTCTGAGTATATGGGTCGGGGAGAATATGTTGTACAGTTTAGTCTGCCCGACAACTTAAATATGGGAGGCTCGATGCTAATGGTTACTACAGGTGATGGTGTAATAGTTGGGGCAAGAATTCCTGGAAGCCAAGGTGGTGGAGGAGGTGGAGAAGGTGGAGGAAGCGAAGAGCAAGACTGGAGGGTTCTTTATATATCGCCTGAAAGGTTTAAAAATAAGAGTAAAGATTTTATGCTCCTGCTGGAACCTGAGGAGGGGCAAGTTAGACCGCCACTAAATAATCCCTTTGATAATCGTACTGGACGCACAGTTGAAACAACGCCGAATAATCTGACTCTTGGTAATTCAATAAATATTACATTACATGCATTTTACTCCAAGCAAGGGAAACAAGGTTCTATAGATGTTAATGTCACTTTAGCCTACGTTCACGAAGGCGCTCTTTGCGTGATCGGCTTCAAGAATATAACAATTAGTAAGTCCTCGACACCATTAGAGTATAATCTATCTTTTAGTCCAGGCGTTAGTACGATACCCCAAAACAGCATAATTGTCTTAATTCTCACACGTCTTGATAATGACAGTGGAGGTACTCTCCACATAATATGCGGTGAAGGATTATCAAGAATTGAACTCTGGTAGATGTTAGATAAGTATCGTGTATATAGATAAATGTTACGTAGGCTTAAATAAACTTCTTCCCAGAGGGATTGATTGCTAGTGGCGGAGATTATGGTGTCAATATTCGTACCTAATAGCACACACAGCATAAATGATTCTACTGATATTCTTCTCGAAGTTTTCCGTTGGGCATTCAGGAGGATCGTCTGCTCCTCGCTTGGAGAGTCCGCTGGAGAAGCAGTAATATTCTTCATTAAGGAGACCCTGAGGCGCGACCCAATCGAGGTCCTATGGGAGAATCCAAGAGCAGTTTATGATGAGATGGTTAGGCTTTTTGGCGAGGGCACAAAAATTTTAATTAGCATATTAATCTTAAATATTAATAGGGAATACGGGCTGAGCATGGACCCAGAGTATTTTTTAGAGCTTATGTATAATGGAGGCCAGAGCGCCATAAATGAGATACGCTCCTTCATAGAAAGTGTTGCCAAAGCCCGAGGAGGGCGATAAGATTGTGAGATCAGTAAGCGTTGACAAAGTTCCCACGGGAATAAATGGCCTAGACGAAATTATTAGTGGGGGTCTCCCAAAGGGCGGTATAGTGATTTTAGCCGGGAACCCCGGAACCGGCAAGACAATATTCTCCGCATGCTTCCTCTACTATGGCGCGGTAAATTACGGCGAGAAGGGGGTCTATGTCAGCTTTGCTGAGAGCCGAGAAACCTTTCTCAAGAATATGCTTAGCCTAGGCCTAGACTTCGAGGGACTTGAGAAGAGAGGCGAGTTCCGCTTCCTAGATCTAGTGACGGCGAGGGAGGAGGCTACACCAGCAATAATAGAGACGATACTTAGGGAGATAAGCGAGTTTGGAGCTAAGCGCCTAGTAATAGATTCCTTCTCAGCCATGGCCCAAGCATTTAAAGATACCCATGAAGCCAGGGTAACTCTACATACGATCATAAGCAGGGTTACAAGGCTCCTGGGCTGCACAATAATCCTGGTGGTGGAGGTTCCATACGGCGAGAATAAAATGGGGCTTGGCATAGAGGAATTCGTTGCAGACGGAATAATCCGCCTAAGTAAAAGTGAGCTTGAAGGCGGTAGAATCTTTAGGGAAGTAGAAATACTAAAAATGAGGGGCACTCCGATCCAAGAAAATCATAGCGTCTTCACGCTTAAGGACGGCTTTAAGGCTCTACCACCCTTCGAGGCCAAAATAGCTGCGAAACCAAGCAGGTTCGGACCGAGACCAGATGCAGATGAGTGCTTTTCCACGGGCTCCCAAGACTTGGACAGGATGCTCGGCGGAGGCTACCAGAAAGGATCTACAGCCCTAATTGAGATCGTCGACCCGTACATTTCAATATTACAGTACCATGTACTTATATATCCAACAATATGGAACTTCTTGGCGCAGGGTAGGGGCGCATTGATATTCCCATCGGCCGGAATAGACTACAGCCTAATCCTGAGGCGCGTTAAGGAAGTCTGCTTAGAAGAGAATGAAATAAACAATTTGCTGAGAATATTCATTAAGGATTATGCCGGGATTAGGTCTGCCCCATATATTGTAGCGTGTAGGGGCGATAGTTTCTTGGAGGATTATGCAAAATATGTAGAGATTGAGCGCGAGCTCCGTGAGAGGACAGGTCGGCCGATATTACATTTTGTCGGTGCGGATATGCTAATAGACACATATGGGCTGAGGGAAGCCCTCTCGGCGATCAGGAATCATGCTGCAAGAGTGAGGGAGCGAGGAGACCTATATATGATACTGCTTAAGCCAGGCCACCCAAGGATCTCTGAGGTTCTGGGCGCGCTGGCGGAATCCCACATAAAGATTACACGCAAATATGGTTGCGTCATCATTTATGGCGTGAAGCCCAGGACGCCCCTCTACGCGCTTGAAATGGATGTATCAAAAGGATATTTTATGCCAAAACTAACACAGATAATATAACGCTTAGTTTCTTTATACTTAATTGAAAGATGCCCTCCTAAACTATTAATGAGTCCAGCTAAATAGTCTTTGGTTGCCCTAAACAACTAATCTGTGTCTAATCCGCCATTTGGTGTGAGCATTTCAGCTGGGCATTTCCTGGGCTTTAGAACTAAATATATTTGGCCTAGTTTTCCCTAACCGAGCCCTTTGTTCCACCATTATTATCCCTATGCCAAACTTTTTAAAATCCTACGAACTTCAAACACCGCCAGCTTCTCGGAATAGCTACTAAACTCTTATAATATTAATAGAATGTCAGGGAGTAAATGGGATTATCGTGGGGCGCCTCTGTGTTCCACGCGACTAACACCCAGTCTCACAGTCGGAGCGGGCCGCGCTCCCCTCAGCTGAGCTCTCTCTCACGTGGAATTTTGGCGCCCCACGCCCGCCGTGTCCCGCACCTGGGTAACCCCTCCCTCATAGAAAGGCGCCTAAACGCCCCCTCAGTCAGGTCCGTCTATGCGGGCCCCAGAGTAGGTTCCGGCGGGATTCGGCTCATTTCATTGCCAATTCTCCATAAATCTCGCTAGGGATAATAAATTTTTCTCCAGCGTCTTCTTCTAAGGATTTGCCATACTTTGCTGAGGTCTACTTCCAGCGCTGCTGTGGGGTTCTCCAAGCCCCAGTTCTCTAGCACCTGTGGGTGTATTTCCCCCAATATTCCGACCTCCTCCCCCTCTACAGTTATTTTTCCAGTTCTCCCCTCAATGAAGCTTCCATGCTCAGCTTCCTTGAGCGTATATTTTAGGCCGAGGTTCATGAATAATGCATCTAAAACTGACTTTATCTCTGAGAAGCTGGCGCTTGAGTGGATAGTTACGCATGCTAGCTTCTCTTCATCCCTAGCCTTGTTAGGTAGCCCTTCGTCATGTATAACACAGTAGCCTACCTCGAAAATTTTCTGCGGATACTCTACATGCGTGTTATGGCTTAAGAATTCCATTAGACCCGGTATGAGCCAGTTTCTTAGGCATGTCATCGAGGAGATTTTTGGATTAACGACCTCAATGATATTTTCACGAGGGATATTCATCTTATCGAAGAGCGTTATTAGATTACTCATTGAGAAGGTTAGGACCTCTTGGTAGCCTAAGCCGATCATTATCTCCCTAACAAGCTTTCTTAGCTCGGTCTCCTTTGTTAATCCGCCGACGGTTGTTACTTGGGGCCATCTAGGTTCAATCTTATTTAAGTCATAGGCTATCGCGATATCCTCAACGATATCTATTGGATGCATTATATCCGTGCGGTAGCATGGAACCTCAACGATAATCGTCTTCTCATCTGCTTCTAGCACGCCGTATCTAGACCTCTCGAGAAGATTTATAATCTCTTGTACGCTCAGCGGTATACCTATGATGCCACTAGCATACATAACGTCTAACGCCACCCTTTCGGTCTCCAGCTCTGGGGTGACAACGGTTCCTAGATCCTCGTATGGGTAGCGTATCTCGGCGGAGCAGATCGCCCCTCCTCTATCCGCAAGCGCTAAGGCAACATTCGTTAATGCATGTAGAACTGCCTCAAAGGACGTGCCAGTAACTTCAACCAGAACATTCCTTGTATCAACGGTTACCCTCCCAAGGTCATTTGAATTAATTATTGGCGGGAAGGATAACACCCTCCCCCTAGAATCTATAAAAATCGGCCATTGATCAAATGGCTTAACTATGTGCCCATACTCCACTCCCTTCGGGTGTTTCTCTAATATGTCAGCTAAAGATAGCTCCTCACTAAAGCCAAGCGGAACGAACTTCACCTCATCTGGCTTTGAGACAGTATAATGTAGTGGCGGCGCGATTAGATCAAAGTTATATAGACCTATTGACGTTCTACGCCTACCGCGGCCGTAGGTTTGATCCAGTTTATCTTGGAAACGCACTAGGTTGCGTATTGCGGCGTCGCTTAGCCTAACCCCCCTGACTACCGCGCATGCAATATATGGTCTTATATTTCTGAGTCTGCTGTCAACATGAACTATTACGCCAGACTCCCCAATAACTTTATATCGCTTAAGCCCCTTCTCAATGCCTAGTATCCCCCTAAGGGCCCGCGCTATCCCTTCAGCGCTCCAGAGGTCTGCCCGGTTGCTATCCTTAATATCTACCTGGATCTCACCTTCACCTAGGCGTTTAACCTCGCCCTTCACAAATGATAGTAGCTCATCTAACTCCTCCTGGCTGCTCGGCAACCTTAGACCGATGAGTTCCTCTAGATCTTCCCTCTCGATTTCTACCGTCGGCATATTATACCATCTCCTTAAGCCTTAGCCAATCTAGATCATGGGTGAAAATATATCGTATGTCATCTATTCTAGCCCACATCATAAAGAGACGGTCCACGCCGAGCCCCCAAGCTAGGACTGGAACGTTTACCCCAAGCGGCATGGTTACTTCCGGTCTAAATATCCCTGCGCCACCGAACTCCATCCAGCCGCAGCCCTCCTTGTAGGCTGAGAGCTCAACACTTGGCTCAGTAAATGGGAAGTAGTCTGGCCTAAACTTAACTCTGTCGGCACCAGCAATATCTATGGCGAAGCGCTCGAGTATGCCGAGCAGATCACGTAGTGTTAGCCCCTCGCCGACAACTATCCCCTCAACCTGATTAAACTCGCTTAAGTGCGCCTTGTCAATTAGCTCCGGCCTATAACAGCGGCCTATTGCAAAATACTTCCCCGGTATCTCTAGATCGTCACTTATCAGCATCCTCGCGCTTACGGCTGTTGTATGGCTTCTTAAGACAAGTCTAGCGGCTATCATCGTTGAGAACTTGTATCCCCAACCTCTAGAACCCGTCTTCCAGCCGCTCTCATGAGTCTCCTTAACCCGCTCCACTATATTCATATAGGGAGTTAGGTCGGCGCACTCGGGGTTTTTAACAAGGTACATGTCATGTATCTCCCTGGCAGGGTGATCCTGCGGCATGTATAGCCCATCACAATTGAATAGGCTTATCTCAACAATAGGCCCCCTCATCTCCTTAAAGCCGAGGGCGATGAGCTTCTCACATATTTCATCTAAAAATCTCAGGTAAGGATGCCTCTTCCCCGGCCATACTCTTGGAGCGGGAGCGTTAACATCGTACTTCAATATTCTCTTTTCACGCCACTTACCAGTAACTATAAGCTCCGGTGTTAGCTGCGTAACCTCCTCAGCAAGCTCTAAGCCCCTCCTAAGCAGGTTCCACCCATCCTCTGTTAACTCGACCTCTCGAAGAGTCTCCTCACGCAAACTAATTATCTTCCTGCCCTTAAGCAACTTAAAGGCGCTCCTTAATTCATCATCTAGATCCTCCAAAGATATTTCGCCGTAATCTCTAAGAATCCTCAATAGCCTCTCATCGCTCCCCTCTTCTGGCTCCTTCAGAATCTTAATCCTTTGGCTTTTTGAATCTATTGCAGCCCATCCCTTACGCGTGAGCCAGCCAAATACTATAGGGACCATATAGCTCCTTATGCCAGCAGCTTCTAGGGCGTCGCTTATCGACGCCTCGCCTCCCATCCTCATTACGACTTCAACAACCCTCCTCTCAGGAAGTCCCTCCTTAGCGTATTGCTTACCTTCTTCATTAAGCGATATCTTCATCAACTTTTTCTCATGCATTATAACAAGGTTTTTTGCCTCAAGCGTAAGAGCCGCCCGCATTACGGCTGCCGAAGATAAGCTGCTAACCTCGGCAATCTTCTTAAGAGTCGCTTTCCCACCAGAATCCCTTAACGCCGTGAGGAATCTTCTCTCATTCTCCCGTAGGCTCATTACTCCACTTCTCCGCCAGGAAATTGGCTAGCTTAGTGAATATTTAATATAGACTAATTTAATCTTCACTAAATTTAGGCTCTCTTAAACCATTCCTCAAGGCTTCTTTTTGCTCTGGCTTCCTTCATTCCCTTCATGGCCTCTTCTAAAGCTTTACGCACGCGGTCTTCCGAGAAATCCCTTTCGCCGCATAGAAACTCTACGACGCTTTCCACGTCAGGCGCCCTCCAACTTATTGTATAGCTGTCTGTTATATTTGGATGGAGGAAAATTTCTTTTATCTTCGTCGGCTCAACGGGGAACTCTGCGTCCTTAAGCGTTGGTAAAGTCCGTTCTAGGCTTCCATAAATCTTTATTAGTTTAAGCGCGGTTTTAGGCCCTATCCTCTTAACGCCCTCGGGGTTATAGTCTGTGCCAACGAGTATTCCTATATCAATTAGCTGCTCATGGGTTATTCCTAACTCCTTAAGAACTCTTTTTAACTCAATTATTTCGGGGTTAACCTCGACATAAACATCCTTTCTAGGAAGCTTCCTTCTGCCACTTATTGTTAGATTTCTTAATAGACATGGTGCTCCAAAGAGCAGGCTATCATAGTCCTGGCTCGCGCAGAAGTCCGCATCACTCCTTCTTACTAAGTGCGCCGCTTGGGCCTCGCCCTCCGAGGGTGCCTGAACCCATGGCACACCCATTAAAGTTAGCAGGCGTTTTGCATCCTCAACCATATAATCCTTTAAGTGGGCCGTCATCTGAGCGTACTTGCGGGCCTCCTCAATCCTACCCTCCCTCAAAGCAATCTCATACTTTTTTATGGCTTCTTCTTTCACCCTCATCCTACTCTTTATCTCGGCTTCCTTAAGGGCTGGTGGCTTACCGTCAAAGACATATATAGGTTTTATTCCCAGCCCAAGCAGATTACATGTCCTATAAAACAGCCCACTCAAGTGGCTTGTTACTCTTCCAGCATGGTCCATGAGAGGGGTTCCATCGGGCTGCCTTATAATCGCCAAAAACTGGTAAAGCGCATTATAAGCGTCTATGGCAACAGACTTGCCGCGAAGACTGCTTAAATCAACAATAGTTCTTGGAACGAGATCCCCTAGATCAACTCCCATTAAAATCAATCTCCAGTATTCGAGTATCCGCTAAAAATAGAATGAAAATCGTGTATAAAATCTTAGCTGGCCTCTAATATTACTTAGGATGGATGCTCCTTACTTAGAGGTATAGCGATTTAAAGAGTCTCGGTTTTCTTCCACTCTCTCTCCTATAAAATGCAACGAACCTGTCTACTATCATCTCCGTTATGACCGTTATCTCCTCTATCGGTATACCCGCGTCTATCGCCTCCTCGCCAAAGAGTATTGATGCTCCAGAGGGAATTCCCTCCTCACCCTGCCAAAACATTACTGCCACCCTTAATCCATTTAATGGGCTTATCTCAAAGCTCCATGTTGCCGTTGGATGATCTATCATGCACCCTCCTAGAGCCTTCACGGCTCTCTCAACTTCTTGGAGACTTGAACTATCTAGTTCAACCGCTAGATAATTGGTCATCCTCCTCTCGTAAAGATGGGCTGAGGAGCCTCCTCTTAACTGTCCAATTCCCACGAGACACCCTCTATAGCGAATAATCCTGTCGGCTAAAACCCTCTCTAATGCATTAACCATGTACGTAATAACCTTGTGTGCATCTACCTCTCTCCTAAGAGGGTCTGCAAAAGAGGCTTCCACGTCCTCATCTATTACTGAAACCAAATATTCTATGCCCAAAACAGTCGCCTTAAATCCGATGCCTCTCTCTAGAAGCTCTCCCCCAAAGGCCATTCTAATCGCGCTTGACCCCCCCTCAATAGCCCTCCTGACCAAAGTGATGAGTCTAGCCTTCTCTACTTCAGAAATTTTTAAGTAGTTCTCCACTATCCATGCGCCACCACTGTTAACTTTTAATAAAGAGCCTGCAGCTCCGTAAAAATTTTATTGCTGCATTGGATTATCAAGGCTTGGAGGAAGCTAGATGAGCGAGATTACGCCCTTCAAGCTACTAGTCTCGCGTGAAGAGGCTTTAAGCCTTCTCTTAAGCTCTGTTAAGCCCGTCGATTATACAGAGCTAGTTCCAATTGAGAAGGCTGTTGGCAGAGTTTTAGCAAGAGATCTTGTAGCCCACATGGACATCCCGCCATTTGATAGGGCTGCAATGGATGGCTATGCCGTAAAGGCTGAGGACACATACGGTGCATCAGAATTCAACCCCAAAGTGCTGAAGCTTATCGAGGTACTGCACGCCGGGGAGTCGACAGAGAGGCGTTTAGAGCGGGGCGAATGCATCCGAATAGCTACTGGATGCCCCCTCCCGCCTGGCGCAGATGCCGTTGTTATGGCGGAGTTCGCTGAAGAGAAAGGAGACAATGTCCTAATTTACAAGCCCTCCCATCCACTTGAAAATATTTCGCTAAAAGGCGAGGACATAAGGAGAGGCGATGTAGTCCTAAAGGAGGGCGAGACTTTAACGCCCGCGAAGATAGGTGTTTTCGCAGCCCTTGGCTTAAGGAAAGCTCTTGTCTACCAGAAGCCTCGTGTAGCAGTCATACCGACTGGAGTTGAGGTTAAGGAGTTCGGCTTTGACCTTAAGAGCGGCCACGTTTATGATGTGAATTCCTATACACTGGCATCAATCCTCCTAGAGAATGGTGCTATAGTTACTAGGGCTCCAATAGTCCCGGACTCTTATGACGCCCTAAAATTGGCATTACATAGGTATTTGGATCATGACATGATAGTCTTCTCCGGCGGAAGCTCTGTGGGGGAGCGAGATATCCTGGCTAAGGTTATAGAGGAAGAGGGGAGACTAGTTTTTCATGGGATCCAGATAAAGCCTGGTAAACCAACGCTCTTTGGCATAGTTAT